>CAZUDM010000011.1:0-87393 GCA_964618635.1 uncultured Spirochaetia bacterium | reverse complement strand
TAAGATTAAAGTATCGACGCCGGTCCCGGGACCTGACAGTGCGGCCCTCCCCCCCCAACGAGCGGGCCGAACTACCCGACCCGGACCGGCAGTCTTTTGCAAACACTCACACAACATTAGCCCGACTGCAACTTCATCGCCACCTTTTATAATCCATTTTAAAAATCGTATAATTATCTTGTATGCTGAATTTATAGTTTGGTGGTTGCATAGAAACTATCGAACAGGGGGCAGAATATGGGCTTTGATGAAACGAGTCTTGAAGCACAATTAGATAATCTTTGGGCAAATAAAGGCTCTGTTATTACTCTGCCAACTCGAAATAGAAGATATGCAATCATTAGTGATTTACATATGGGCGATGGCCGTAAATCCGACGATTTCAAAGCAAACGAACAGGCAACAATGAATGCTCTGAAGCACTATCAGAAACATGGCTATGGTTTGATATTATTAGGAGACATTGAAGAGTTGTGGCAATTCTCAGCGGACGAAATAGTAAAAAAATACGATAAGACTATTTATAAAACCATCAGAGCTTTTGGAGACGGCCTTGTCTATCGTGTCTTTGGAAACCACGATATAGACTGGAAAACTCCCGATCCCATAAGAAAAGCTAAAACCGACCAGATTTATGAGGCTATAAAATTAAGGGATGTTAAGGGTAATGAGAAAATCTTGCTTATACATGGACATCAAGGAACTAAAGATTCAGATAAGTACAGCGCAATAAGCAGGGGTTTCGTAAGAATTTATAGAGATATCGAACCCTATGTAAAAATAGATAAAACACCTGCATTTCCACGTTCTCCCATACTCGCAAGCTACGAAAGAGAAAGATATAAGTGGGCAAAAAAGAATAAGCTGATTCTTATCTGCGGGCATTCTCACCGAGCCGTGTTCTGTTCACGAACCAAGATCGACAATATAAGGAAAGAACTCACTGAAATCGCCAAGACTATCAGTGCAGATGTTAGAACGATGGGACCAATGCTTGAAGATAAGAAGAAACTCGAAAATCAACTCATTGATGAAGCATTCTTAAATAGAAATATCGAACTAGGCGAGAAGAATCCTGCCCCAAATTATTTTAATACGGGTTGTGGCTTATATTCTGACGGGACGACTCTTATTGAAATTGACAACGACATAATAAAGCTAGTTAAGTGGCACAGGAAAACGGAAGGGAATGAGTTGTTTACCATTTATGAACAGAACAGCATAAGCGAATGCATACGAAGCCTGGCCTGATTGTAGGCAGGGAGGGAGTCGAACCCTCACGAGCGTAAGCCCAACGACTTTTGAGGCCGTCGCTGCTGCTGGTCAGCCATATCCCCCGACCGGCAGTCTTTTGCACGATGCATTCTCCCGACGTTTCTGCAATAAGCATTTATCTTGAACGATATCCGGCCGGAGCTTGAGCATATGGATATTTTGCACGCCGTCACCATGAAACGAAGCAACCGGCCGGGGTTCCATAAGCGGGCAGATTCATTAGATATTTACTAATCGAGAATGCCAAATGTAATTAAGTGCCTGCAGGACTGATATTATCTGTCAAGTCTCTTTATTTTTTACTATGTTAATCCGTGTCCCAGAGTATACTTAGTATCCAGTTAACGGGGTGGTAAGGTTTTGATCTCGGTTGCGGATGAATCCGGTTACCTTCAAGATTCTGCTTCGTCCTTTCTTCGGGACGGAAAGAATCTCCCCCTCCTGCTGACTCCGCTCGATAGTAACTTCGGCCTGAGGGACTTCATCTCCAGAAACAAGAATGTGCTCGACAGGGAATTATTCGAATACGGAGGATTTCTTTTGAGGGGATTCCTGTTAGACGGCGTCGAGGATTTCGAGAGCACCGTCGAATCTTCCTGCGGAGCTTTTACACACTATAACGACAGAGCTTTCAAATGGAATACGGCTATATGCCGGCTCGACAATATGCTTGTCGCCCCCGGCGGAAGCCGTTTTCGGTCAAGAGAAAAATGGTAAGTGACGGAGCCTGCAAGATGGAAAGAACTGAATACGACGGTTTTGAAATGTCAGATAGTCTATCGGACAGTCTAAGAGAAAGGCTTTTCGGATTCATAAAGACGAAGATCAGAGAGTCGGGAAAACCCGTTCCTCCGGATTTCGACGAAGATACGCCGGTCATATCTTCCGGGCTTCTGGAATCTTTACACCTTCTCGAGCTGGCGCTGCTTCTCGAAGAAGAAGTCGGCTCTCCGCTGGACCTGGCCGCCTTGAATATAGACAAGGAATGGGACAGCATAAACGCAATTTCGAATTTCGTGGAGCGTTACAGGTCGTAGCCTCTCTATAATAAAGCCTGCAAGCGGGAAAGAATGAGCTACCGTATAGTCAAGTACGATCCCGTTTACGACGAGCAGATATGCGAGCTCGAAAAAGAGCTCTGGAGCCAGGACTGCGACATAAACAAATCCTATCTCCAGTGGAAATATCTCGAGAACCCCTATTCCTCCGATCCGCCCAAATTATATTTAGCTCTGCACGACGAGGAGCTGGTAGCCGTGAGGGGCTTTTACGAATGGCCGTTCGGAAAGAACGGAGACAGCTTCCCGGCTTTATGCTCCGCTGATTTAGTCATACACCGCGAATACCGCAGCAAGGGACTATACCCGGAGCTGATGAATTTTATCATGAGCGATCTACACGATCAGGGCTATACATATCTCTTAAGCTTCAGCGCAGGCCCGACCGCGTTAATCAACGCCCTCGCTTTGGGCTGGAAAGTTATCGGCAGGATGAAAAGTATCCGCAAGCAGTTTTACATGAGACCCGTGACAAAAAAACTGACGGACCCCGTCACTGTAAACAAGCTCGTTAAAAGAGTCGTAACGACAAAAATCCTGCGAAGACCTCTGAAACCCCCGAAGATTCGCGAGGAGATTCGCGGAAGCACGAATAATCTGCCCGCCAACGTCAAATTCGGTTACGATCCGAAACCCGGCGAAATGGCCCGCCTCCTCTCGGGGCTGGATACGAACGACAGAATAGTGCTCATCAGGGACGAAAAATATTTCAGGTGGAGATACAGAAACCCCCTCTCGGATTATTTTTTCCTCTACTGGCAGGACAGTGAGCTAAGGGGCTACCTCGTAGCGCAAACTCCGCTGTTCATGCCCGGGTCCATGAGCAATTTCAACGTGCTCGAGCTCGAAGGAGAAAGCCCGGAGATCAAGCTGGAGTTGATGAAAGCCTTATTGTCACTGCTCGACTTCAGATCGACGACCATATGGTCCGGGATGCTCGACGAGAATGTCCGCCAATATTTAATGGATTCCGGCTTTAAGGAAAAAAGCCCGGCGAAGAGCGTGGCCGAATTCAACGAAACGGTCCTGATCAGCACCACGGATAAAGACAACGATAAAATCGAATTCCGCGGGCTCAACCTTCTGGATGTCAATAACTGGGACTTCAAAATGGCTTATTCCGACTTTTACTGATCCCCGGGCCCTCGGGCAAGCCGTTAATCATCGCCTCTTCGGAAATTGAATGGGCAGGGAAGGAGCCCCGACTCACGAGCGTGGGCCCGGCGACTTTTGAAGCCGTCGCGTCTGCCGATCCGCTACCAGCCTTGGCCGGCAGGTCCTCTAGAGAAATTCCCTTCTTCCTCGCCCCCCCAGTATCTACGTTCAATGTCGGCGGCACAAATTCGGGATCAACGAGCTAATCCTGGAACTTCCACTTATCCGTTACCACTTTCCACTGCCCGTCTTCGACGATCATTTCAGCCGTCCCGGTTCCCTGAGAGACGCCGCCGCTTCCGGTGACCGTGAGCTCGGCGGATGTATCGGAGATATTCACCGTTTTGATCTCGATTTCCTTGGGATGAGACATCTGCGCTATATCGACGATCATCCCGGCGGTTTCGTCGTCCAGCCGCTCGGCGTTCTCCTTGATTATCAGCTTTTTTACGGTAGGTATGTCGCCGGCCATGAGAGCCTTGTAATAATCGGCGTAGGCCGCCGCTGCAGGAGAGCCGTCGCTCTTGACGGTCACTTCGACAGGCGTCGTCTCTTTCGGCACTCCTAGAGCCGCTTTAAACTTCACGTCGAACGCGTATGTATAATCCGAAAACGTGTTCTTTTCAGGGGTCGATATCCGCCCCTCTATCGTCTGACCGTCGAGCTTGTCTATCGTGAGAACGGCGTTTCCGAGGGTGCCGAGCTGCCCTCCCCAGGACTCGTCGTATATGGCGTTGAGCCCGGGGGCCTGCGCCTTCGTCGCCTTCGATATCGTAACTACGAGCCCGCGAACCTTCCCTTCCATGGACGGCTGCTGAAGCCCGAAGGGAACGTTCTCCCTTTCGAGAGGGCTGTCCGTGAGCACGAGCACTATGTCGTCCGGCCCCTCGTCCACATACGCATATTTCATCTGATAGGTCTTATCGTTAGCGGTCAGGGTTCCGGAGGCGGTACCGTCTTCCGCGTGTGTAAATACCCCTCCTGCAGACAGGAAAAACATGATTAAAACTAGAATGCCGGTCGGCAGCTTCATGGCCACTCTCCCTCAGGCGAAAATTTTCTCCTGGTTTCAGGACTGCCTAATATAATCACCCTTCGTTAAAATAGTCAATATTCCCGATATTAAATAATAAGCATAGGGTCCCCGGCAATAGCCGGGCAGGGTCTTCGACTACAGATGCGGGCCCGGATCGTATTTAATAAGGAAAGGGAATTTTACAATGAGCGCTCTTTGCGTCGCCGGGTCTTTTAGGTGGGATATCCGGGTTCACGCTTGAAGTTATTATTCATGTAGTTTATCTTGAATTTAATACATTCAGTTCCGGATTTCATACTATGCGGCCGCGAATTTTTATCACAATTTGCCGAAGCTGGGACAATGCGTAAGGATTCGGATGAGCCTGATATCCAGCTTGCCTTCAAACATGCAAAATCGATTTATTTTCTCTACCTGGTTTTTCTGGTTTATTGCCTCCTGACGGTAGCGGGCATCGAGGATATTCAATTAGTGCTGCCCTGGGAAAGAGCACGTCTACCCGTCCTTAACATAGATGTTTCCATACTTGGATTTTTATTCGCGGCCCCGGTCATAACCGTAATCATATTCGCGTATTTCATTCTGATACTCATCCAGATTCAAAACGTTACGAACCTGACAGGAAGTGAAGCATTTATCAGAATCTTGTTTCCGGGGGCGCTGGGCACCCCGAAGGATTCCGGGCCCGATACCCCGTTACTACTTCAGAAATTTATAATACTATTGCTGCTCTACCTGTCCCTTCCAGTCACGCTGCTTTTATTTGCATTCAAAATTTACAAGAGACACGACACTCTCAGCTCGGTGGCCATATCGATCATCATACTTCTTTCACTGTGTTTTATCGGTTGGTTTTGGGCAAGGCTCAACACAGCCGGCGATTGGAATTGGAAGGGCAAAAAGCTGTTATCAGTTTCAGCCGTAATGGTCGTACTTTTCGCATTTCTTATTTGGGCCATCTTAAGCAAAATCAACGAGGGGAAATTTAACCTTTTAAACGTAGACCTTTCGGGCGAAAGCTTTGCCAGGCCCGTAACGGTTTTCGAAAATCCGGATCAGGCATTATGGGTCGATCTGAGAGATATTAATCTCAACGGAGCCTATCTGGATAATTCGATTGTCACAAAGGTAGACTTTTCGGCCTCTCAGCTCAAACACGCCCTTTTTGAACAATCGAATCTGGAGCTCAGCAGCTTTAATTTCGCAAATATGGAAAAAGCCAATCTAAACAATGCAAATCTCTGGCGCGCTAATATGCTGGGGGTAAATCTAACGGATTCGATTATCACGTGGGCGAATTTCCGGGAAGCTAATTTACTGGGCTCCGAGCTGGCAGGCGTGACCGCGTTCAATACGTCGTTTCAGAGCGCCAGCCTTCACAGCTCTTCCCTGAAAGGCGCGAACCTCCAGGCCTCCGATTTTTCCAACGCCGATCTCACCAACGCCGACCTTAGCGAAACGCATCTGGCCTTCGTCAATTTATCCTATGCGAACCTGGGCGGCGCGGACTTTCGTAACGCGGATTTCTCGAATCCGGACGACGACGATTCATTCATATCGATTTTAAAATCTTCCGGGGTCCCGGGCTGGCTGTCTCTATATGGTATAGAGTTCAACGAGATACAATTCAAACACGGCAATGTCGCGGAGACCATACTGGAGCTTATAGAATCCAGCAAAAAGAACTTTGTTATAAACGACCACGACTACGGCCCCATTTTCAGGCGGATGTTTATCAAAAACTTTGAACAGGTAAAGTCGCCCGAGGCCTGGGAGAATCAATATATCGGGGCGAATCTTTACGGAGCGAATCTGACCAACGCCGATTTCACCGGAGCGGATTTAAGGGACACCGATCTGAGGCTTGCAGTCGGGCTGACTATACCCCAGCTCTGCAAGGCCAAATCATTAAGCGGATCGATTCTGGACGATCACATTCTAAATGAAATACTGGACAGCGAAACCGGATGCCCTGAGAAATTGTACTGAATTCCGGATTTGCACGCTGGTTTATATTCCGGCACGTGTGCAAGTCTTCGTAAACGCCGTGCGGACGTAGATTAGCGGCTTACCCCGGCTCGAATTGGTGGGCAGGGAGGGAGTCGAACCCTCACGAGCGTGAGCCCAACGACTTTTGAGGCCGTCGCGTCTGCCGGTTCCGCCACCTGCCCGGTAATGCGGAAGATTATTATTCTATGTAGCGCGGCAAGAATCAATAGGCGGTATCCAATCGATGCATAGCCCCTTTTACCGCCGATTCCCCCGTTCTGAAACGCCTTTTTCAAAATGTTGACATCAACCGGCCTTCATGTAGCATAACATTTTCACTCAATAATATGCAGCCCTGAACAGCCGGGGAGGAGAATTTTAAATGATTGTCGTAATGAAGAGCGGTGCATCGAAGGAGCAGATCGAAAAGGCCGTATCCACTCTCGACGAGCTCGGATACAAGGCCCACCTCATAGAAGGCGTGCTGAGGACAGTGATCGGCGCCGTCGGTGACGAAAGAGGAAAGCCGCAGGACGTAGAAACACTCAGCATTTTAGAGGGCGTCGAGAAGGTGATGCCCATTCTTCAGCCTTATAAGCTCGCAAGCCGCGAATTCAGGACCGAACCCACCGAAATCAAGATCAGGGACACAGTAGTCGGCAACAACAAGCTGCCCGTCATCGCTGGCCCGTGTTCTGTCGAAAGCGAAGAGCAGATACTCGAAATAGCGAAGGCCGTGAAGGAAGCCGGCGCGACAATGCTTAGAGGCGGCGCGTATAAGCCGAGAACGTCCCCCTACGCATTCCAGGGCCTCGGCATCGAGGGCCTTAAGCTCCTGGCCAAGGCGAGGGAGCTGACCGGCCTCCCGATAGTGACGGAGATACTCGACCCGCACGATCTCGACGCCGTCGTCGAATACGCAGACGTCCTCCAGATAGGAGCGCGCAACTCCCAGAACTACGCCCTCTTAAAGCAGGTCGGAAAATCGAAGAAGCCCGTCCTCCTTAAAAGAGGCATGTCCACGACCATAATGGAATTCCTCATGTGCGCCGAGTACATACTCTCAGAAGGCAACGAGAACGTCATACTCTGCGAAAGGGGAATCAGGACATTCGAAACCGCGACGAGAAACACCTTCGACTTAAACGCCATACCCGTGCTGAAGGAGAAGACGCACCTCCCGATATTCGCCGACCCGAGCCACGGAACGGGCTACTGGCAGTATGTCATACCGATGGCTCTCGCAGCGATAGCCGCCGGGGCCGACGGCCTCATTATAGAGGTTCACAACAACCCGGCCGTAGCGATAAGCGACGGCGGTCAGTCACTTAAGCCGAAGAAGTTTGCAGCTCTCATGGAAAAGGCGGCGCCTGTCGCGAAGGCCGTGGGAAGGGAAATCTGAAACTGAAACGGGGGTGCTCAGGGCTTCCTCAGCACCCTTCTTCCTTCTATCCTTATCTTTCCCTCTGAAATTAGCCTTATAGCTTCCGGATATATCCTGTGCTCTTCTTCGTGAATTCTCTGGAGAAGACTGTCCTCGTCGTCCTCGTCGAGAACGGGCACGACGGCCTGGAGTATTATAGGCCCGGAATCCACCCCTTCGTCGACGAAATGAACGGTGCAGCCCGTGAACTTCACGCCCGCCTCCAGGGCCTGCCTCGCGGCGTGGATACCCGGGAACGACGGCAGGAGCGCCGGATGAAGGTTTATCATGCGATTGTTGTATTCCCTCACGAAGAGCGGCGAGAGAATCCTCATGAATCCCGCGAGGACTATCAGCTCTATGCCGAGCGGCTCGAGATGTTTCAGTATCTCCCTTTCGAACTCCTCCCTCGATTTATAATCCCTGTGATTTATGACGAGCGTCGGAATGCCGTGCTTCTCGGCGCGCTTTAAGGCGTAGGCGTCCGGGTTGTTGCTGAATACGAGCGCTATTTCTATGGACGGTATGGAGGCGTCTATTATCGCCTGGAGGTTGGAGCCGCTCCCCGAAACGAATACGGCAACGCGCATTTTCTTCATCGTGATTTCCTTATCCGGCGGGGCACATCTTCAGACGAAGATACTACACAAGCGGATACCACAACTCAAGACCGGTCCTGGGGGTCAAACCCACCCGGGATAAATTTCAGCAGTGATAGTGACATCCTGTATAATCGTCGGAGAAACTGAAAAGGGCAAAAAAAAAGAACCAAGGCAGCTTCCTACTTTCCCACACTCGATAGAATGCAGTATCATCGGCCTCGAAGAGCTTAACTTCCGGGTTCGGAATGGGACCGGGTGTGACCTCTTCAGTATTACCACCTGGATTCTGGAGTATTAAATTACCCGATCCCGGAAGCTTGTCAAGGCGGAATTTGAATAAAAAGAATAAAGATGATTTAATCATGTAAATGGAGTCCTTGATAGACGATTTCATCTCTTCGCTGAGGAGAAGAGACACCACGAAAGACACCTACAGAAAGGCCCTCCGCGAATTCTCGAAGTGGCTCGGAGGCGCACCGCCCGAGAAGCTGAGCCCGGACGACATACAGAGATATAAGGACTATATACTGTCGAAAAATCTTTCGCCGACGTCAATGTCCGCCTATCTCACTGCCGTGAGACGGTTCTACGATCACCTCGTCTCGAAGGGTATGACCGCCGAAAACCCCGCGAGGAAAATCAAGGGCGCCGCCCGGCCTGAAAGACACTTGACGCCACCTCTCACGCGCGGCGAATTGGACGCCCTGCTTAACGCTGTCGACGCATCGTCGCCCCTCGGGAAAAGGGACCTCGCGATACTCAGCCTCATGGCGCTCGGGGGCCTCAGCGAAATCGAAATAGTCCGCGCGGACCTTGGCGACGTCACACGCAAGGAAGGAAAAACCGCGATATACGTTCAGGGGAAGAGCAGGGATAAAAAAGACGAGTACGTCATTCTGAACCCGGCCGCTTCGGAAGCCCTTCACAATTATATCGAAGACCGCGGCACATCTTCGGGCGGCGAGCCGTTATTTTGGGGCATAGGCAACAGGGCCTCAGGCGAAAGGATTACGACGCGCGGCGTGAGGGCCCGCGTAAATCATTACCTCGGCCTTTCAGGACTCAGGAAAAAGGGAATAAAGCCTCTCAGCTTAAGACACACGGCGGCTATACTGGCGATCGCCGAAGGCGCTACGGTGTCCGACATAATGCGCATGATGCACCTTAAGACCACTGAATCCGCGCTCGTATATTTCGAGGAAGCGAAAGAGTTTTTCAAAAGATGATCCCGGTGCAGCCGCTATGCGATTGCGGCCGGGGGATGTAGAATTTTTACGCCTTTTCGAGGTAGCTCTTTATGGGATAGACCCTGCCCGCGCGCTTCAGCTTCTTTATGGCTTTCACCTCAATCTGCCTTATCCTCTCGCGGGTGACCTTGAACTCCTGCCCGACCTCTTCGAGCGTGTGCTCCTTCTCGTCGTCTATGCCGAACCTGAGCCTTACGATGCTCTCTTCCCTGGTGTTGAGGACGGACGAAAGCGCGCTGTTTATTATCTCCTTAAGCTCGCTCATCTCGAGCACCTTCACGGGCGACGTCGTGTTCGCATCCTCGATGAGGTCCACGAGCTTGCTGTCTTCCTCGTCCCCTATCGGGGTTTCGAGCGATATCGGGTCCTTCGATATCTTGAGCACGCGCGCCACCTTGTCGGCCGTCATGCCGACCTTGTCGGCGATTTCTTCGGGGAGCGGCTCGCGCCCGAGGTCCTGCACTAAGAGCCTCGACGTTCTTACTATGCGGTTAATAGTTTCCGTCATGTGAACGGGTATCCTGATGATCCGCGACTGGTCGGCGAGCGCCCTCGTTATGGCCTGCCTTATCCACCACGTCGCGTACGTCGAGAACTTGTATCCCCTGTTGTACTCGAATTTTTCGACGGCCCTCATGAGGCCCATGTTGCCTTCCTGTATCAGGTCGAGGAACGGGAGGCCGCGGTTGATGTAGCGCCTCGCGATGCTGACTACGAGGCGGAGGTTAGACTCTATGAGCTTCCTTCTCGCCCTGTGAGTCATCTGCTCGCCGAGCTCTATCCTCCTGAGCGATTTCCTGAGCGTCGCTGTATCTGTTTCGGAGGCTCTTAAAAATTCCTCCAGCTTTTGCTTGAGCGCTTTCCTGGCCTTGGTCGCCGCCGCGCCTTTCTGCTTCTGGAGCGCGTCGTATTCCCTCTGAAGCTTTTCGACCCTTTCGATATACGAGCGCGCGACGGAGAGTATCTTCTCCATCTGGGTGCCCTTGAGGTTAATGTCCTCGAGATATATCAGCATCTTGTTATTATTTTTTCTAATCCTGTCCTGGAGCGGCTTTCTGTTTTTCTGAGAGGCCTTTTCGAGCTGGGCCCTGGCCTGCTCGTTGTCGCCGTATAGTCCGACTATAGCATTCAGCGAGTTCCTTATCCCCTGCTGAACGTCCTCCTCGGCGATATTGTCGGCGTCGTCGAGAGAGCTCGTGATGTCGCGTATGTTGAGGCTTCCCCTCTGGAGGTCTTCGCCGAGCCTGATTATCTCTCTCAGCATCAGCGTCGAGTTGAGTATGGCCCGCGCTATAACCCTCTTCCCCGTTTCTATTTCTTTCGCGATCTTTATCTCCTCTTCCCGGGTGAGAAGAGAGTGGTCCGCGATCTCGTGAAGATAAAACCTTATCAAATCGTATTCGTTCGCATTCTCCCGCGCTTCGCTCGGCTTGAGCCCGTACTGAGCCTCCCCCTCTTCGACTTCGATCTCCTCGTCGGCGTCGAACTCGGCGGAGTCCTCCTCCTCGGCGGAGAACACGGCGGTATCGACGTCGTCGCTGTCGTCGAGGTCCTCTATATCGATCGCTGGGCCGGAAAGGGAATCGTCGTCTATCAGCTCGATCTGGAAATCTTTCTTTTTCTTGTCTCGCATCGGGCTCTCCTGCCTTCCGGTTATTTTAACTTCCTGAGCTCGCTGTATTCCTTAAGTATCTCTTTCTCGAGCGCAGAATCCTTGTTCCTGACAGCTTCGTCGATCCTGAGCCTGAGAATTTTAAGTCTGTCGTCGAGCTTTTTCTGTCTGACCTTCTTTACGCACGTCTCGATCATTCTGCCCGCGGTATCCCTGTCTGAAATACCGGGAGAAGAAAACAGCGCTCCCGTGATAAGCGTCTGCGCCGGGCTGTCCTGAAATATCAGAAGGAGCGCAGAAGCGTCGTGTACGCCGTTTACAAGTATCTCTTCGAGGACTGCCTTCACCTCAGGATCGGATATATCAGCCGTTATATCCTTCTCGCGCGCGATTCCCGAAAGCTCGGGGAACTTTAAAAGCGCCGCGAGAAGCGTCTTTTCATGATTACTCTGCGTAGAAGCAGCAGCGCTTTCTCCCGGCTTCGCCGCCTGCCCCTTGCCGAATCTTATGAGGGACAGGAGCTCGTTCTCCCTGACTCCGAGCTTTTCCGCAGCTTTTTTCGCGTACCCGTTCTTCGCTATGGGATCGTTAACCTTCGCCAGCACGTCCGCGATTTCCTTAACGCTCCTCTTTAAAGTAAGCGTACCCGACCTGTATTCCCTTACAGTATTATCTATATAAAAATCCAGGAGCCCGGGGGCGTTTTCTATGAGCGAAAGGAGCTCGTCCTTTCCCCTTGCCGAAATAAACGAATCGGGGTCGGTCCCCTCGGGGAGTATGACGACGTTCGGCAGCAGCCCCTCTTCCAGGAATACGTCGAGAGACCTCACAGCCGCCTTGATGCCCGATTCGTCGCCGTCGAATATGACGACGTACCTGTCTGTATATCTCTTCAGCACGCCGACGTGCTCCCTCGTAAGAGCCGTCCCGAGCGTCGCGACGACGTTTTTGATACCGGACGAATATACAGAGAGAAAATCCATGTACCCCTCTACGATTATTGCCCGCCTCGCGCGCCTTATGTGATCCCGCGATTTGTCGAGCCCGTAGAAGCTGCTCCGCTTGTGATAGATTTCGGATTCCGGCGAGTTTATATACTTGGGCTCTCCTTCGCCCGTGATAACTCTCCCGCCGAACCCTATAACCTTGCCGTCGACGTTCACTATTGGGAACATCAGCCGTCCCCGAAACCTGTCGTAATAACCGTCACCGCTGTTTCGCCTCACGAGGAGCCCGACTTTCTCCGCAAACCCGAGCGGCACTTTATGCTTCGTGAGGAATTTCGTCAGGTTGTCCCATCCGTCGGGCGCGTAACCGAGGCCGAATTCCACTGCGACTTCTTTCGGGATGCCCCTCTTTTCGAGGTACTGCCGGGCCTGGTTACCCTTCGGGCTCTCGAGCGTCTTTTGATAGTATTTCGAAACGATGGAATTTATTTTTAGAAGTGTCCCAGCTCCGCGCGCTCCCCTGGTTTTCGGCGCGGTCTTTTCTATCGGGATGTTCGCCCTCTTGGCGAGCTCCGCGAGGGCTTCCGGGAATGTCGTATTGTTATACCTCATGTAGAACCCGAGGATATCTCCCCCCGCCCCGCAGCTGAAACAATGGAAAAGCCCCTTCTCTTCATCTATGTGCATGGACGGGTTACGGTCGTCATGAAACGGACAGAGCCCCACGTAACCTCTTCCGGTTTTTTTTACGGATGTGTAGCTCTCGACGAGGTCTATAATGCTCAACCTCCTTTTTATCTCGTTAACAAGGCCGTCATCGTTAAAATTCGCCATCTATGCTGACTTTTAATTTTAACGTGGAAATAGGACTGTAGCAGGAATATGCATGAGCGCGTGTCTCATGAATAGCTGAATACAAAGTAGTGTCCCCCTACCAGTATTAATGCGACGTTACGTCTATATGAATATATGAGTAATGCTAGCTTCTTCTCGAACGCTTGATGACACGTTTTTTCGCGGCAAAAAGCTTCTTCTTCTTTCTTTCGCTTGGTTTTTCGTAGTATTCCCTTCTTCTTACTTCAGACAGTACACCTCCTTTCTCCACCTGTTTTTTGAATCTTTTAAGCGCGCTGTCTATGCTTTCGTTATTTCCGACAACAATTCCTGGCATTAATACTCCTCCCGGTTTTATACATCATCTCAAAAAATTAAATTATTACGGCTGAATTGTCAAGGTCGCGGCCCCCGCTCGAATGGGGTGCGTTTTTACTTGTCGCCGGGCTTTTTTGGGGCGAAAACCCCGACGTTTCTCCGGTTCTCCAGAATTCGCTTTTCCTCGGCTTCAGGGTCGTCTTCACACCTGCTGTCGTCGAAATCCCTGTGCTCTTCGAATCTCTTCGTCCACGAATCGCGTCTGTTCCTGACGTCGTCAACAAGTCCCATTAACTTATGCCCTCCGTCTTATCTTTTAATTATACTCCACACGGCGGAAATTCCTACCTCCCGCTGACTTCTTTCCCGCTCGAAAGCACGTCGGAAGCGTTCGACAGATCGACTTCGCCCTCCATGACGGGCATATACTCCGTCAGCGCCTCTATAGTCGCGTTATAAGGGTGGCAGATACCGACGGCGGACCCTTTCTTTCCGGATATTTCGACAAGCTTTTTCAGCTGCGATTTAACGTAATCCGGCCCCTTCGAGGAAAGGTCTAAGAATACGTCCCTCTTCACCGCCTTCATACCCATGCCGGCGGCTTTTTTGTATCCGACGCTTTTAGCACTCGTCATGCTGTCGACGAAATAGAGCCCTTTCGAGTTTATCCTTTCGAGAACGAGGTCCATAAGCTCGTCGTTCTCCATGAACTTCGAACCCATGTGGTTGTTGACCCCTTCGATATAGGGAATTGACGAGAGGTTCTTGTCGAGCCTCGCCAGTATCGCCTCCTTCGACTGGCCGACGAGGAGCGCGTCCTCGCCCGCGTCCTCCCCGGAATAACCGGAAGACTCCATCGGCTCCATCGGGAGGTGGAGGATCACGTCCCATCCCCGGGCGTGCGCCTTTTCGGCGGCGTACTTCGAATAAGGGAGATTGGGCAGTATGGCGAACGTGAGCGGCCCTTCCAGCTTGAGAAGCCTGTCTATCGGCTCCTTGTGCTGGCCGATGTCGTCCACGATGATCGCGACCCTAGGCTTGTGACCGTCCGGCGTAACCGCTTTCTTATCTGTATCGTCCGGTATATCGGTCGGCTTCGGGGATTCGGCCTTAAGAGCGGGCTTCTTCTCGTCTGCCTTTTTCGGGGCCTTTTCCCTGGCCTGGGCCGGGGGTTTCTTTTGAGCCTCTTTTTTTGGTGTGGACTTTTTGACAGTCTCCGAGACAGGAGTCCTTTCGGCTATCTTCGGAGATTCATCCTTCGAGATATAAAGGGCATAGAGACCTAACGCGACGGCGGCTATCAAAACGAGCGAAAGGGCCAGGATTTTTCCTGGAGAACCGCTCCCCCTTTTGCGCCCTCTACGCCTCCCGCCGCCTCTTCGTGACCGTGCCAAAACGCTCCTAACCCCTCGGGCCGGCCTTACCGGCCTGCTGCGGGCTCTTGATGATATTTATCGCGCTTTCGAGCTGCTTGTCACCCTTGTCCTGTTCGGTAATCTCGACGGTTACGTCAGGCGTCACGCCGACTTCATTGATAGACCTTCCGCTGGGGGCGTAAAACTTCGCCGTGGTCAGCTTGAGCCCGGAGCCGTCTTCGAGCTTGATTATCGTCTGAACCGAGCCCTTTCCGAATGTCTTGGTTCCGAGTATGGTAGCCCTGTGACTGTCCTGGAGCGCCTCGGCCACGACCTCGGACGCGCTCGCGCTTCCCTCGTTGACGATAACGACGAGCGGGAATGTCTGGAAGGAGCCCTTCTTGGTCGCGTAATATTCACGCGTCTGGTCGGCGGCCCTTCCCTTCACGCTCACAATCAGCCCGTTATCTATGAACTCGTCGACAACATCTATCGCCTCCGACAGAAGCCCCCCCGGGTTGTTCCTGAGGTCGAGCACGAGCCCGCGGAGATCCTTTCCGTTCTGGGCCGCGAGCTGTTCTATGGCGGTGCGGAGATCCTGGGCGGTATGGTCCTGGAACTGCGTCAGCCTTATATATCCTATGCCGTTGTCGAGAAGCTCGGCTTTTACGCTCTTTACGACAATCTTGTCCCTGACGAGCGTAACCACCCTCGGCGAGTCTTCCCCCTCTCTTTTAATCGTAATCTTGACGGGGCTGCCCTTTGGTCCGCGAAGGAGCTTAACGGCCTCCTGAACGTCCATGCCCTCTGTCGATTTCCCTTCGATCTCCAGGATCTGGTCGCGGGGTTTTATCCCGGCCTTTTCGGCCGGCGTGCCCTCTATCGGCGCGATGACAGTAAGCACCCCTTCCTCGACCGTAACCTCCATCCCCACCCCGCCGAATTCGCCGGAGGTTCCTATTTCGAGCTCCCTGTAGCGCTCGGGGCTGAGGTAGGCCGAATACGGATCGAGCGTCTTCAGCATGCCGTCTATGGCGCTGTTGGTAAGCTCCTCGGAATCCACCTCTTCGACGTAGTTTCTTTCGACGAGGTCGAGAACGCGCGTAAAGTTGGAAAGGCCCTGGTATGTGGCGTCGTCAGCCCCCGCCCCTGCAGCAAAAGACAGTAACAGTAAAAGAACGAACGTGATTCTTTTCATCTTCACCTGAGTTCACCCCTGCATTAGAGATTAACTAAACAAGCAATCAGTGGCAAATAGTATTAGGGCGGCCCGGGAAGGGCCCATTCACCGAAGCACGGGGGCGCATCGGCCGCACATCTGAACCGACTCTCCAGGCACTGTTTCCGCCCTGTCCCGGCGCCATACCTTTCCGGCAGACGCGCCGGGATACGGGACAGGTTGTAAGGGCACAGGGAATCGTATAGATTTATGCAAGGCATATGATCGATATGATATACACAGTCCTCGGCAGGTTCATAAAGAGCTACACATCCGTCGTGCTCCAGCTCGCGAGGCACTGGCCCCTGCCTCTCAGGATACTGTTCGTGCCGCTTTCGTTCTATTTTTACTGCCTTACTTTCCTCGTGGTTTCGACTGTAATGCTTATAGTCATCTTCATCGCCTGCCCCCTTTCCTACGCCTCGAAGGCGCTCTTTAATCAATAGCGGAGGAGCGGTTTCACAGTCCTTTCCGGCGGCCCCCGATTTCACTTTTTTAATAAACGTGAGGTGTTATAATTTATGCCAATGAAGGGGAAACTCGAATCGTCGATACTCCCGGAAAAGCTGCCCGCTCACATAGCGATAATAATGGACGGGAACGGCAGGTGGGCGGAGATAAAGAACCTCGACCGCATAAGCGGGCACAGGGAAGGGATGAAGTCCGTCCGCTCCGTCGTACGGGCCGCGCGCAACCTCGGCGTCCGTTACGTCACCCTCTACGCATTCTCGGCCCAGAACTGGCAGAGGCCGAAGCTAGAGGTCGACGCCCTCATGGGGCTGCTTAAGCACTACCTCTCCACAGAGAGCGGCACGCTCATCGAAAACGGTATCAGGCTGAACGCGATAGGCAGGCTCCGGGAGCTTCCTGAAGACGTTCACGCCGCGCTTGACGACACGATGGAAAAAACGAGGCACTGCCGCGACATGACCCTGACGCTCGCCTTAAGTTACGGCGGCAGGGAGGAGATCATCGACGCCGTGAAGCGCGCGGCATCCGAAGGCGCGGCGGCGTCCGAGAACCTTAACACCGCCAATTTCTCATCCTATTTATACACGGCCAACCTGCCCGAGCCCGACCTCCTCATCCGCACGAGCGGCGAGATGCGGATATCCAACTTCATGCTCTGGCAGCTTGCGTACACGGAAATCTACGTAACGAAAACCCTCTGGCCCGACTTCCGGAAGGGTCACCTCATAAAAGCGATACTCAACTACCAGAAGCGAGAGAGGAGATTCGGGCTGACCGGCGAGCAGGTGAAGATAAGGGAAGTCATTTGAAGAATATCTCCATACTCGGCTCGACAGGCTCGATCGGACAACAAACCCTCGACGTCGTTTCACAGCACCCGGACAAATTCCGCGTCGTCGGCCTGACCGCGGGCGAGAATATACAGCTCCTGGCGGAGCAGGTTCGCGCGTTCAGGCCCGTAGCTGTGTCGGTCAGAGACGAAGCCCTGGCAGACTCGCTCCGCGAGCTTATTACAGGCGAAAGGACGGAGATACTCCACGGCAGGGACGGCGCCTGCAAAATAGCGGGCATGGAGGAATCGGAGCAGGTCGTCTCGTCGATAGTCGGGGCGTCGGGGCTCCTTCCGACGCTCACAGCCGTAAAGGCCGGGAAGGACATTGCGCTGGCGAACAAGGAATCCCTCGTCGTCGCCGGCGAGATAATCACGCGCGAGGCGGAGAAGAGCGGCTCTAAAATAATCCCCGTCGACAGCGAGCACAGCGCCATATTCCAGGCCCTCGAATGCGGGAGCCGGGAGCACGTAAAGCGTATAATTTTGACAGCCTCGGGCGGCCCTTTTCTCAATGCCTCGCGGCAGGAGATGGAAAACGTCCCCGTCGAAGTGGCGCTCAAACACCCGACGTGGAAAATGGGCAGCAAGATCACCATAGATTCCGCCACCCTCATGAACAAGGGGTTCGAGGTAATAGAGGCCCGCTGGCTCTTCGGCTTTCCCGCAGGCAGGATATCCGTCTGGATTCATCCCCAGAGCATCGTTCACTCTATGGTAGAATATATAGACGGCTCACTGATATCGCAGATGAGTAAACCCGACATGAGAATACCTATAGCCTATGCGCTCACCTACCCCGGGCGTATAGAGCTCAACGGCGGCGCGGCCACGCCCGGCAGCTTCGGCGAGCTCACGTTCGCCGAGGTGGACAGGGAAAAATTCCCCTCGATACCGCTCGCCTTCAGCGCGCTCGAAGAGGGGGGCACCATGCCCGCCGTTATGAACGGGGCCAACGAGGTCGCCGTTCACGAGTTCCTTTCGGGAAGGCTCGGCTTTACTGGTATAGTTAATACCGTCGAAAAAGTCATGGGGCTTCACAAAACACAACCGGCGGATTCGCTCGAAGCCGTCCTCGAAAGCGACGCCTGGGCGAGAGAAGCTGCGCTCGCCATAATCGGAAACTAGGAGAATAGAACAAATGACCGCGATTATCGCATTTATATTCGTGATTGGAATACTGGTATTCATACACGAGCTCGGGCACTTCCTCGTCGCCAAGTGGAGCGGCGTCAGGGTCGAGAAGTTCTCGCTTGGCTTCGGCAAAAGGCTTCTGGGATTCAGGCGGGGGGAAACGGAATACCTCGTTTGCATGCTTCCCCTGGGCGGCTACGTCAAGATGTACGGCGAGGGCTCTGAGGGCAACTTCATAGTCGACAGGGTCGACCCGGGCTCAGACGCCGAAAGGGCCGGGTTTCAGTCCGGCGACAGGATAGTCGCCATCGACGGAGTAGACCTCAAGTCCTTCGAGAGGTGGAAGTCGCTCGAAGCCAGGCTCGAAAAGGAGCCCGAAAGGGAGTTCCTCTTCGCGATCGAAAGGGACGACAAAAAAGTCGAGATAAAGGCGAAGCCGCAGAGCCTCCCCGGCCACACGTATTCCGAAAAGGAATATCCGAGAGGGTTCTCGAACCAGCCGATTCTGAACAGGCTTCTCATAGTCGTCGCCGGCCCCTTCATGAACTTCCTTCTCCCGTTCATATTCCTGCCGATAGTCTTCATGATAGGAATAACAGTCCCGGCGTATCTGGAGCAAGCCCCTGTCATCGGCTTCGTCGCTCCCAGCTCGCCGGCGTCCGAGGCGGGCTTTCAGAAGGGCGACAGGATAGTCGAGATAGAGGGCGGCAAGGTTTCCAACTGGAAGGACGTCAACATACAGCTCCAGACCAACCCGGACGCGATGCTGAATATCACGGTGGAGAGAGACGGTGCGCTCGAAACGATCCCTGTGAAGGCCGTCGCCTCGCCCGAAGGCATAGTGGCGATAGGCTTCGGCGAGCCCATAAAGGCGCAGGTCGGGGGCGTCGTGCCCGGCACCCCCGCCGATCAGGCCCACCTCGAAAGGGGCGACAAAATTCTCGCCGTAAACGGAACGCCGGTAGCCGACTGGGAGCAGATGTCCGGCATAATCAAGGAAAGCGCGGGCAAGGAGGTCTCCCTCCTCATAGAGAGGAACGGAACCGAGATAACGAAGAACATAATCCCCGAAACCTCGCCCGAAACGGGCAAGGGGGCTATAGGCATCTCTCCCTACCAGGACGAGATAGTGAAGAAGTACGGGTTCTTCGAGGCCATAGTGAACGGCTTTAAAGAGGCCTTCAACATGATTGTCGAGGTCGTGACGCTCCTCTTCGGCTTTCTCTACAAGCTCGTCACGGGCAAGATAGCGCTCGGCACGGCGGGCAAGAGCCTCGCGGGGCCGATACTCATCGCCAAGGTCTCGGGCTCGGCGGCCGAAACAGGCATAGCGCAGCTCCTTCAGTTCACCTGCTTCATAAGCATCAACCTCGCGGTGATAAACCTCTTCCCCATACCGATGCTCGACGGCGGCCACGTTCTCTACCTCGCGATCGAAGCGGTAAAGAGAAAGCCCCTCAGCCAGAGGTCGCTCGAAATCAGCCAGAGGATAGGTCTCACGCTCCTCATCTTCATCATGTTCCTCGCCATATACAACGACATATCGAGGGTGAAGGGCGACATCGTGAACTCGGTCAACAAGATCTTCCAAACCGAATAGAAAGCTCCTGCCGCCCGCCGGGATATATACTTATTCCCGGCGGGTCCGGAATACAACGACCGGCCCGCCCGAAGTTTCACATGAAAATATTCAGCCTCGGTAAGGACAACTGGGCCCGTACGAGCCCGACAAAAGAAGGAATCGGCTTTCTCGCCATAAGCCTCTTCGTCGGCTTTGCCGCGATCAACACCGGCAACAACCTCCTCTATTTGACGTTCGGCATAATGATGAGCTTCGTCGTCGCCTCGGGGATCATCTCCATGATAGACCTCTCCCGGATAGAGGTGTCGCTGAAACACACCGGCGACGTTTTCGCCATGACCCCGGCGCCTCTCAGGATAACGCTGACAAATAAAAAGAGGCTCTTTCCCTCATACTCGCTTACGGTCGAGATAGACGACAAGAGCGCCTACGTGCCTCACATTCCCCAGGGCGGCGCGCAGACGGTCACGATAAACCACGTGTTCGCAGGCAGGGGATACAACCTCCCTCCCCCAGCCAGGATTTCGACGAGGTTCCCGTTCGGCTTCTTTAAAAAATGGATTAACGCCGACCTCGGCGACGAGAAGATTCTCGTCTACCCGAGGATCGAAAACGTAGACCCGGGCACGGAGGGATACAGGGAGCAGTACGGCGAGAGGGAAGTCGAAAAATCCGGCTTCGGTGACGACCTCAGGTCGATAAAGGAATTCAGCGAGGGAGACAACCCAAGGCTCATTCACTGGAAGACGACAGCAAGAACCGGAAGGCTCATGGTGAAGGAGATGGAGCAGAGCGAATCCCCCGGTGCCGTGATCGAGTTCAATCCGGAGACTGACGAAAGGAGGCTCGAGCACCAGATAAGCCGCCTCGCCTCCCTCGTTGTCGAGCTCCTGAAAAGGGGATTCGAGGTTGAATTCATCGCTCCCGACAGGAAGTTCTCACAGGCGCAGATAGGCAGGTCGCCCCGTCCCGTTCTCGCCTACCTCGCGTTATTCGGCAAGTAAGCTCTCTACGACGCAGCGCTCGTGCTTTACCGCACCCGGACAGGAAATCCCGGTCAAATTCAGGTATAAATAGACTTACTGAAATGTCGGCGGATTCTGAAAAGGACAAAATACTCGAGGCCAACAAGAGGTTCTACGAAGCCCTCGGCAAAAGGGACCTCGCCCTCATGAAAACCGTATTCGTCAGGGACGAGAGGGCGGGCTGCATGCACCCCGGGTGGATGATGCTCAGGGGATGGGAAGCCATCATGCAGAGCTGGGAGAATATTTTCGACCCCGACGACAGGCTCCGCATAAGGCTTCATAACGTTACGGTCGACATCGTGGGCGACGCCGCCTGCGTCACCTGCATACAGGAGCTGACGTATATACGGCGCGACCCCGTCACGATGAACGTCTCCGTCTCGACCAATTTATTCGAGAAGACCGATTCCGGCTGGCTCATGGTGATTCACCACGCCTCGCCCGTCCCTTTCGTAAACGAGAAGGAACCCGCGGAAAGAAAATTTCAATAGAGATTTCCCCAGCGCTCCTTCCCTCTCGGGCGCAAATTTACAGCCGTTTAATTTACATAGCAGAATTTCCGGCCGGGCGGATTCTGCCCGCGCCGGATTCAGAAATGAATCAGGAATTCTTTTCGTGGGTGAAGTGAAGTCCGCACTCCTTATCGGAGCCCGACTCCCACCACCATCTCCCGGCCCTTTCGTCCTCGCCGGGCTTCACGGCGCGCGTGCATGGGGCGCACCCTATGCTGGGATACCCCATGTCGTGGAGCTTGTTGTATGGAACCCTGTTCTTCCGTATGTAGGCCCAGACCTCGTCGTTGGTCCAGTCGACGAGCGGGTTTATCTTGAGGATACCGCCGTGCTGCGCGTCGATCTCGAACCTCTCCGCCTGCGCCCTGCTCTCCGTCTGGTCGCGCCTTATCGAGGTTATCCAGGCGTCGAGCCCCAGCAGATATTTCCTTAGCGGCCTCACCTTCCTTACGTCGCAGCAGTGTATCCTGTTGGCCTTGCCGTAATAAAAGAGGTTGGCTCCCTTCTCCCTAACCATCTCCTCGACGTCGTGCGCATCCGGGAAGAGAACCTCCACGTTAACGCCGTACCTCTTCCTCACCTCGTCCATAACGTCGTACGTTTCCTGATTAAGACGCCCCGTGTCGAGAGTGAATATCCTCGCGTCCCGGCTTATATCCATTATCATGTCTATAAGCACCATGCCCTGCGCCTGAAAGCTCGTCGCGAGGGCGACCCTAGGATGGAGATTGTCCACGGCCCACTTGAGCACCTCTCTCGCGTCCCTGCCTTCGAACTCCGCGTTGAGAGCCGCTACCTCGTCGAGGATGAAGTCCCTCTTGGGGTTCGCGTCTATCCGCTGGTTTTTACTGGCAGTGGTCGAAACGCCCATTGCCGCTTACCTCCCTCTAAACACAGTCGATAATCTATTATATATTAAAAATCGGGGGTTACCGGATTCGTCACTCACGCGAGCCCCTGCCATCGTTACCGATCCGGCGGAAATACTCCCGGGCCGCTTCCATATTCGCCGGTGACTTACTCCCGAATTCCCCTCAGCCTGTGAATCGTATTATACCAGAAACAGGCCTAGGGGTCGGCAGCTCTTTTTCCGGGCGAGCGGCCCAGCCTCCACCATACCCTTGATGAGATGAAAGCGCTGCGGCATGTGATTCATCACCGGAAGAAATCCCACGCCGCTTTTTCACCGCGCGCCCGGGTATTTTTCGAGCGCCGCCGGACGAACCGGCGCTGCGAACGCCGCCGCACCGGGCTTGTCCGGATACCCGACCCGATAAATAATTCTGCACAAATTTGTGCATGCCACTCTCTGTACAAGGTGGTTACAGAGTAGTTTTCGCAATTTAGATGCCATTATAATATCGAGTGATTACAGGGATATACAAAGAATCCGACTTCGACACCTTGTTTACAACATAATCAACCTGTATATTTTTGCTACAATTAATTAAAACTCAGGAACAGACCCGGGATATGACAGGAAGAATAGGAATCCTCACAGAAGACCAGAGCCTGCCGGAGGAAATCAGGGAAGTAATCGATTTCTCCGAGCTGAAAGTTTTTTCCAGCGCAGAAGACATTAAAGACAAAGAGGCCGACGTCGTAATACTCGACGCCGACACGTCGGGCATAGGCAACCTTTCGGCGCTCAAGGACAATCATTTCGTCATCGTCGTCACGCGCCAGCGCGGGACGAGATACCTCATCGAGTCCATGACGTTCGGCGCTTTCGACTGTATATTCAGGCCGTTCGCGAATTCGGGGCTCGAAGAATCGATAAAGCGCGCGCTCGGCATACGCACGGAGCTCGAAGAGAACCTGACGAATTTTCACGGGCACGTCGAGGGATCGACGAGCGTAACCTGCGCAATAGTGGGCGACTCGCCCATGCTCCAGGAAGTGTGCAAGCTCATAGGCCAGGTCGGAAGGGTCGACGTCCCCGTGCTTATCACAGGCGAGAGTGGGACAGGCAAGGAGCTCGTCGCCGAATCCGTGTGGAAGGTCAGCACAAGGTGGGAAAAGCCGTTCGTTATTCTCAACTGCGCGGCGATACCAGAGACGCTTCTCGAAGCGGAGCTCTTCGGATACGAGAAGGGCGCGTTCACAGGCGCAAACTCCGCCCGCATCGGGAAATTCGAGGAGGCCGACGGAGGCACCATATTCCTCGACGAGCTCGGCGACATGCCGCTCGCGCTCCAGGCGAAAGTCCTGAGAGTCCTTCAGAGCGGCACTTTCCACAGGCTCGGCTCCAACAGGGAAATATCGGTGGACGTGAGGATAATCTCGGCGACGAACAAGAACCTCGACAAGATGGTCAAGGAAGGGAAGTTCAGGGAAGACCTCTACTTCCGCATAAACGTCGTCCGCATACATCTCCCGGCCCTCCGGGAAAGAAGGCAGGACATCCCGCTACTTTTCGAATGCTTCACGAGGCGGCACAGCAGCCAGATAGGAAAAGAGATAAAAGGAGCGAGCTCGAAGTTCCGGAAGACGCTCGTCGAGTACGACTGGCCGGGCAACGTGAGGGAGCTCGAAAACGTGATCAGAAAAGCGATCGCATTTACAAAGACGCCTTATCTTACGTCTTACGACCTCGACCTCGGCTCGCGCGCCCCGTCTCTCGAAGCCGCCTCCGGGGAAGTTTCCTACCAGGAGGCGCTCAGGAGCTCCGTAAAAAACCTCCTCGTCTCCAGCGACAGCGAGGACGTTTACGGAACGATAGTCAGGGAAGCCGAGATAATTCTCCTCGAAGAAGCCCTCCAGGCCAGCGGATGGAACCGCTCCAAGGCGGCGAGGGTGCTCGGCATAAACAGGCTGACGTTAAGAAGAAAGCTCGAAGAGTACGGCATAGGCGGAAACGAGCAGATGATAGAAGGCGATTAGCCCGGAGACGTTCTGCTCACAAGAGCTCGGATATCTTGAATATCGAGTAAAGCTCTATTCCCATCTCCCGAAACACTTCGTCCCCTCCCTCCTCGCGGTCCACGATTACGAGGGTTTTTCTCACCTCTGCTCCTATAGACTTAACGGCGTCTATAGCCGTCAAAACGCTCCCGCCCGTCGTAACGACGTCCTCGACGACGGCCGTAACGTCTCCCGGTTTGAGCCCCCCTTCGACGACCTTCCCCGTCCCATGCTCCTTCTCACGCTTCCTCACTAAAAACCCGTTAAGCGGCCGCCCCGTCCTGTGGCTCTCCGCTATGAGAGCGCCCACTATCGGATCGGCCCCCATCGTCGGGCCGCCGACGGCGTTTATGCCCGGGTCTTTCAGTATCTCTTCGAGGAATATTCCGGCGACGAGGCTCACCCCCTCCGGGTCGAGCGTCGTAAGCCGCGCGTCTATGTAGTAGTCGCTTTCCTTACCCGAGGCGAGCCTGAACTTTCCCCTGAGTATAGAGTTCCGGACCAGTATTTCTTTCAGTCTTTCCCTGTTTTTCGTAGTCATTATCCCTGCACGCGTATGTGAATTTTACAGCAGCGCCGAGGCGGCGCTGTGACGTCTCATTCGTCCTGCGGCCCCACGCCCCATATATCGCCTGCGTATTCCGAGATCGTCCTGTCGCTCGAAAACTTCCCCATGCGCGCGACGTTGAGTATCGCCTTTCGCGCCCATTCCTCTCGCTTCTTGTACTCATCCCCGGCGAGCGCCTGCGTTTCCCTGTAGGGCTCGAAGTCCGCGACGTGAAAATATACGTCCCCGTTCAAGACGAGATACTCGTATATCCATTTGAAAAGCCCGGGCTCGTCCCTGCAGAATACGTCCGACTCGAAGGACTCCATCACCCTTTTCAGATTCGGGTTCGCGGCGCAGACCTGGCTCGGGTTGTAGCTGTGCGTCTGCCTGAGCTCCTTTATCTCCTCCGCCCGGAGTCCGAAGATGAAGATATTTTCTTCGCCGACTTCCTCCCTTATCTCTATGTTGGCGCCGTCCATCGTGCCTATAGTCAGCGCGCCGTTCAGGGCGAGCTTCATGTTGCCCGTTCCGGACGCCTCCTTCCCCGCGGTCGATATCTGCTCGCTGAGGTCGGCCGCCGGAATGATTTTCTCCGCGAGCGTAACCCTGTAATCCGGCATGAATACGACCTTTATCTGCCCTTTCACCTTCGGATCTGCATTTATGACAGAGGCGACGCTGTTTATCAGCTTTATGATCTGCTTTGCCGCCCAGTAGCCGGGGGCTGCCTTCCCCGCGAAGATGTAAGTCCTCGGGACGGAAAGCTCCTTCCCGTCCTCGACGATGCTGAAATACTGGTGAATGATGTGCATTATGTTGAGGAGCTGGCGCTTGTACTCGTGAATCCTCTTTATCTGAACGTCGAACAGGCTTTCGGGGTCGACGGCGATCCTGGTCATTTTCTGAATCAGCCCCGAGAGCGCCTCCTTGTTTCTCCTCTTGACGTCCATGAAGTCCGCCCGGAAACCCGCGTCGTCCGCGTAGGGCTCGAGCGCCTTTAGCCTGTAAAGATCGGTCACCCATTCGTTTCCTATGGTGCCGTCTATAAGCTCCGAGAGGCCTGGGTTGCATATGAGGAGCCACCTCCTCTGCGTGATGCCGTTCGTCTTGTTGTTGAATTTCTCGGGCCAGAGCTCGTAAAAATCCGGCACGAGCTCGGTCTTTATAAGCTCCGAATGGAGCGCGGCGACGCCGTTCACGGAATGGCTTCCGACTATCGACAGGTGAGCCATGCGGATCTGCTTCGCATACCCCTCCTCGACGAGCGACATCCTCCTCATGCGGTCCACCGAATCGGGCCACCTCGATTTAATCTTCCGGAGGAACCTGTCGTTTATCCCGTATATGATTTCGAGGTGCCTCGGGATCACGCGCTCTAAGAGCGACACCGGCCACTTCTCCATCGCCTCTGGAAGGAGCGTGTGGTTCGTGAAGCCGAACGTCGACTCCGTAATCTGCCACGCGGCGTTCCACTGCATGTCGTTCTCGTCGACGAGTATCCTCATGAGCTCGGCGATAGCGAGGGCCGGGTGAGTGTCGTTAAGCTGTATGGCGACCTTGGCCGGAAAGCTGCCGAACCCTGAATGGCCTGCCGAGAAACGCCTCACGATATCCCGGACGGCACACGCGACGAGGAAGTATTCCTGTATGACCCGGAGCTCCTTTCCCTGCTCGACAGTGTCCGAAGGATAGAGCACCTTGGATATTGTTTCGGACGTCATCTTCTGCTCGACGGCCTTCATGTAGTCCCCGCTGTTGAAAATCTTCATGTCGAACTCGTTCGAGGACCTCGCCGAGTAGAGCCTGAGATAATTCACCGTCCCCGTGCCGTAACCGACGACGGGCATGTCGTAGGGCACGCCGTAGAGGAACTTCCAGTCCTTCCAGGAGGGCCTGTAGTTGCCGTTCACGTCCTTTTCGATCTTGACGCGCCCGTATATAGGCACGACGCATATTTCGTCCCCTCTCTCGATGAGCCACGGCGATTCCTCGCCGAGCCAGTGGTCGGGCTGCTCCACCTGGTAGCCGTCCACTATCGTCTGCCTGAATATTCCGTAATCGTAATTTATCCCGTACCCGAACCCCGGAAGCCTTAAGGTGGCTATCGAATCCAGGAAGCACGCGACGAGCCTTCCGAGGCCCCCGTTCCCGAGGGCGGGGTCGCCCTCCGTCTCGGCCAGATCGGTGAGATCGACGCCGAGGGATTTGAGCGCGTCGGCGCACATACCGTAGGCACCGAGATTAATCAGGTTATTCGTGAGGGCCCGTCCTGTAAGATATTCGAGCGAGAGTATGTATGCCCGCTTGGGGTCGTTTTTATCGTACTTCTCCGACGTCTCGAACATACCGTCTATGATAAGCTCCTTTACGGCAAGCGAAACGGCGCGGAAGAGGTCGTCGCCTGAGGCCTGCTGCAGCCTCTTTCCGATCGAGTATTTAAGATGATAGAGAATCCTTGTCCTGAAGGCCGAGGAATCGGCCGAATCTTTAAGGTAGGGACTACGCTCGCTCATTTCGCCTCTTCATCCTTCGGGTGCTCCCGGCCGGGGGATTATCCCGGCCTCCCTCTTTTACAGATAACTATACGGTTATTTGCAGACGCGAACACCGGATTTTTTGTTCCGTGCAAACGCTAACAGTGTATAATAAAAATTTGAAATACCAACAAACCGCAGGTACCGGAAGGCCATGTCGGACACACGAAAAACAAGCGGGGACGCGGGGTTTATAAGCGATTTCGACGTCTACCTTTTCAAGCAGGGCGCGCACCGCAAAATGTACGAAAAGCTGGGCTCGCATGCGGCGTCGAAGGACGGTAAAGAAGGCGTACGCTTTGCGGTATGGGCCCCTAACGCCGAATACGTCTCTGTCATCGGGAATTGGAACAGCTGGAACAGGGGAAAGCACCCGCTCAATCCGAGGTGGGACGAATCCGGTATATGGGAAGGATTCGTTCCGGGCATAGGCAGGGGCGAAGTTTACAAATATCACATCTCCTCGAAAGTAAAGGGATACAAGGTGGACAAGGCCGATCCCTACGCCTTCAGGAACGAAGCCCCGCCGAAAACGGCCTCGATAGTATGGGAGCCCGAGTACAAATGGGGTGATGAAGAGTGGATGAAAACACGGCGCAGCCCGAATTCACTTTCCTCCCCGCTCTCCATTTACGAGGTGCACCTCGGCTCGTGGATGAGGGTCCCCGAGGAAGGCGGAAGGCGGCTCACGTATAGGGAAATCGCCCCGAGGCTCGCGGACTACGTAAAATCGACGGGCTTCACGCACGTCGAGCTACTCCCCGTTATGGAGCACCCCTTCTACGGCTCCTGGGGGTACCAGGTGACAGGGTACTTCGCGCCCACGGGCAGGTACGGCGCGCCCGAGGATTTCATGTTCCTCGTCGATACGCTCCATCAAAACGGCATAGGCGTCATACTCGACTGGGTTCCGTCACACTTCCCGAACGACCAGCACGGGCTCTCTTTTTTCGACGGCACGCACCTCTACGAGCACTCCGACCCGCGTAAGGGGTTTCACCCCGACTGGAAATCCTGCATATTCAACTACGGCCGGAACGAAGTAAAGGTCTTCCTCAATTCGAGCGCCATGCTCTGGCTCGACATGTATCACGCGGACGGACTCCGGGTCGACGGCGTGGCCTCTATGCTCTACCTCGACTACAGCAGGGAAAAGGGCGAATGGGTGCCCAACGAGTACGGCGGCAACGAAAACCTCCCGGCTATAGAATTCATCAAGAACCTTAACCTTTCCATTTACTCCGAGCACGGCGACGTCCAGACGATAGCCGAGGAATCGACGGCGTGGCCGATGGTGTCGCGCCCGACCTACGTCGGAGGACTCGGCTTCGGAATGAAGTGGAACATGGGCTGGATGAACGATACGCTCGACTATTTCTCCAGGGACCCTTTATACAGAAAGCACCACCAGAACGCCCTCACGTTCAGCATACTCTACGCCTTCTCCGAAAATTTCGTCCTCCCGCTTTCCCACGACGAGGTGGTCCACGCCAAGGGCTCGCTCATTCGGAGAATGCCCGGCGACGTATGGCAGAAATTCGCGAACCTGAGAGCGCTCTTCGGCTACATGTTCGGCCACCCGGGGAAAAAGCTCCTCTTCATGGGTGACGAGATAGGCCAGTGGACGGAATGGAACCACGACTCCAGCATCGAATGGCACCTACTCGATTTCCCGCTCCACGCCGGCCTCAAGTCGTGGGTGTCGGACCTCAACGGGCTCTACGGGCGGGAGCCTGCCCTTTACGAGCTCGACTTCTCGCATCATGGATTCGAATGGGTCGACTTCCGGGATTACAACCAGAGCGTCATCAGCTTCGTCAGAAAGAGCACGAAGGGCGAGATGATCCTCGTCGTCTGCAACTTTACGCCACTCCCGCGAAAGGGCTACAGGCTGAGCGTCCCCCGCGCGGGAAGGTGGGCGGAGAAGCTGAACAGTGATTCACACTACTACGGCGGAAGCGGCGTCGGCAACAGCGGCGGCGTCTGGGCCGGGCCCTCGAATTCACGGGGCAGCCTCGAAATAAATCTCCCGCCGCTCGGAGTCCTCTTTTTCAAACACGAAGGTTAGGAGTATAATTCACCCTTATTCCGAGCAGGAGAAGCGGCAAACGGAAAGTTTTGAAGAAACATAGCTCGTCCCCGGTAAAGCTGAAGACAACGCACGGCTCTCCCCGGCCGCTCGGGGCGACTTGGGACGGGCGCGGTGTAAACTTCGCGGTATTCTCCGAGAATGCGGAATATATCGAGCTCTGCCTCTACGCCCCAGGGCTCCCGGAGCCTGAAACCGCAAGGATAAAGCTCGAATCAAGGACCAATAACGTTCATCATGTTTACGTGCACGGCCTTTCGCCCGGCCAGCTTTACGGCTACAGGGCGTACGGGCTTTACGATCCTCCCTCCGGCCGGAGATTCAACCCCCGGAAGCTCCTCGTCGATCCCTACGCCAGGGCCATATCCGGCGCCGTGATGCTCGACAGCATACACTACGACCACAGGCTCTTCCGACGCTCACACAAGCTCGTCGCCGACGACAGGGACAGCGCAGCCTACATGCCGAAATGCGTCGTAGTAGACGACTCGTTCGACTGGGGGAAGGACTCGCATCCGAAGGTGCCGTGGTCGGAAACCGTGATCTACGAAGCCCACGTAAGGGGCCTCACGATGCTCCATCCGGACGTGCCCGAAGAGCTCAGGGGGACGTACGCCGGCCTCGCCTCGCCTGCGGTCATATCGCATCTCCGCTCGCTCGGCGTAACGGCCATAGAGCTCATGCCCGTCCACCACAGCGTATCCGAGAGCAGGCTCCTCGAAAACGGCCTCGTCAACTACTGGGGCTACAACACACTCGGCTTCTTCGCGCCGGACATCAGGTACTCCCGGAGCGGTGCGGACGGCGGGCAGGTGAGCGAATTCAAGGAGATGGTGAAGACCTTTCACGGGGAGGGCATCGAGGTGATACTCGACGTCGTTTACAATCACACCTGCGAAGGGGGGAGCGGCGGCCCCACACTGTCTCTCCGGGGCCTCGATAACAGGACGTACTACCGCCTCGAGCCCGGGAATAACGAGGATTACACGAACTATACCGGCACCGGGAATACGATTAACTCCTCGCACCCCGCCGTCAGGAAGCTCGTATTCGACAGCCTTAAATACTGGGCCGAAGAGATGCGCGTAGACGGCTTCAGGCTCGACCTCGCCCCTGCGCTTTTCAGAAACGGTAATGGCTACGACAGGTCTCACCCGCTGTTTAAGGACATAGCCGACGACCCCGTACTCTCCGGCGTAAAGCTCATAGCCGAGCCGTGGGACCTCGGCCCGGGCGGTTACCAGACCGGCAACTTCCCCGATCCATGGTCCGAATGGAACGACAGGTACAGGAACACCGTCAGGCGCTTCTGGCGGAGCGACGAGGGCGTAACGCCGGACATGGCCTACAGGATAAGCGGGTCGAGCGACCTCTACGGCATGAGGGAAAAAGGCTCTTACGCGAGCATAAACTACGTCGCCTCTCACGACGGCTTCACACTTAACGACGTAGTTTCGTACGAGCACAAGCACAACGAAGCCAATCTCGAAAAAAACGCCGACGGCAACAATGCCAACTACAGCCTCAACTTCGGCGTCGAGGGGCCGACGGACGACCCCGCCATAATCAAGGCTCGTGAAAAGCAGAAAAGAAATTTCCTCGCGACGCTCTTTTTATCCCAGGGCGTGCCGATGCTGCTGATGGGCGACGAGGCCGGAAGAACCCAGAGGGGAAACAACAACGCCTACTGCCAGGACAGCGACGTATCGTGGATGAGGTGGAGCCTCGACCCCCGCGGCAAAAAGCTCCTCGAATTCACGAGGTTCCTGGCCGCCCTCAGGAAGGCGTACCCGGTTTTGAGACGCGGGCTCTTTTTCACAGGCGTGCCGCACGCCATGTTCGGCCACAAGGACCTTTCGTGGTTTCTGCCTGACGCAAGAGAGATGACGGAGGACGACTGGAAGAATCCGCGCCTCCGCTCGCTCAGCATCGTGAAGGTCGAGAACAACGTCAAAAAAACCGGAAAGGCGAAAAAACACATGCACGACAACACGCTCATGCTCCTCTTGAACGCCGAGCCCGCGGGCATGGTCTTCACCATACCGGACGGACGGCTCTCCCCGAGATGGCAGGTTATATTCGACACGAAAAACGATAAACCCGGCGGAAAGACTGTCGGCGCCGGAAAACACTACGCGATGGAGGGAAGGTCGCTCGCGCTTTTGAAACCGGCCGCTAAACCCGGATAATAATTTCCCTTATACACGGCTCCCTTCCGGCACGTCATGAGAGAAAGAAAAAGCGGCATCCTGCTTCACGTATCCTCACTCCCCTCCCCTTTCGGCATCGGGGACCTCGGCCCCGAGGCGTTTAAGTTTGCGGACTTTCTACACGAAGCCGGGCAGACGTACTGGCAGGTCCTGCCGCTTAACCCGACGGAGCTCCCCTACGGCAACTCGCCTTACAGCGGCCCGTCATCTTATGCGGGCAACCCGCTCTTCATAAGTCCGGAATTACTCGCCGACGAAGGCTACATCACTCGGGACGAGATCAAAAAGAAGCCCCGCTTCGGACGGAAAAAGGTCAACTACGAAGCAGCCCTCTCGTATAAATCAGCACTTCTAAAATCGGCTTTCGAGAGGGCTCGCGAAAGCCTCCCGGAAAACGCGGCCTTTCTGGAATTCACCGAAAGGAATAAACACTGGCTCGACGACTACTCCCTCTACATGGTGCTAAAGGAAAAGCTCTTCTCCGCGACGTGGCGCGATTTCCCGAAGGAGCTGAGAGACAGGGACGAAAGCGCGCTCGCCGAATGGAGCGAAAAAACACGCGGCGAAACCCTTTACCACAAATTCGTCCAGTACCTCTTCTTCAGCCAGTGGTTCGCACTCGAGGACTACTGCGGCTCCCGGGGAATAAAGCTCGTGGGCGACATCCCGTACTACGTCAACTACGACAGCTCCGAGGTCTGGAGCAGCCCCGAAGTGTTCAAGCTCGACGCCGAAAAGAAGCCGGTCTACGTCTCCGGCGTCCCGCCCGACTATTTCAGCGAAACGGGCCAGCTCTGGGGCAATCCCGTCTACGACTGGGACGAGCTCGGGCGGACGGGCTACAAATGGTGGATAGACAGGATAAGCCACAACCTCTCCCTCTTCGACGTGCTCAGGCTCGACCACTTCAGGGGCTTCGTCGCCTACTGGGAAATCGAGGCGTCCGAGAAAACGGCCCTCGACGGGAAATGGGTGGAAATCGACGCCGTCTCCTTTTTCGACACGCTTTTCTCCCGGCACGATAAGGAACGCTTCATCGCCGAGGACCTCGGCGACATCACCCCGGACGTTAAGGAGATAATAAAGCGCTACGACCTCCCCGGAATGAAAATTCTCCTCTTCGCATTCGGAGACGATTTCCCCTACGGCGAGTATCTCCCGTCGGTATTCGGTGAGAACTGCGTCGTCTACACGGGCACACACGACAACAACACCGTCCGCGGATGGTGGGATGACGAGGCCGGAGAGGCGGAGAAGAACCGCGTTTTCGAATATATAGGCCGCGAGGTAGACGACGGTGAAATCAGCCAGGAGCTCATAAAGCTCGCCATGTTCTCCCCGGCGGATACGGCCGTCATACCGATGCAGGACGTCCTCGGCCTCGGCGGCGGGGCGAGGATGAACAGGCCGGCCGTCAGGAAGGGGAACTGGGAATGGAGGCTCCAGCCGGGTTATTCGGCCTGTGAGCTTCGGGACCGGATTCTCGAAATTACGAGGAAAAGCGGCAGATTTTAACCGTTCCTTAGTTTATTTCCTGAAAAAATGCGTTAATATCATCTAGGATGTGGGTTACTGCGGCTGCCTCAGGGTCGGGCGGCGCAGAAGGTGAAAGCGGTTGATCAAGGTTCTATTCATCGCCTCCGAGATGGAGCCCCTGGCGAAAACGGGGGGCCTCGCGGACGTCATCGGAGTGCTTCCTAAAAAGCTCAACGAAATAGGATGCGACGTAAGGGTCATCCTTCCCTACTACAAGGAAACCAGGAAGAACCTGAAGCGCCTCAAGCTGAAGGTAAAGGACCTTAACCGCGACGTCATCGTCACGATAGACTGGCTTCCTTACAAGGGCCGAATAAAGGAAACGACGGTCGAAGGGGTAAAGGTTTACCTCCTCGCCCACGACGGCTTTTACGACCGCGACCACCTCTACACCGCCGCCAACGGCGATTACAAGGACAACGATGTAAGGTTCGGGTTCTTCTCTCTGGGTGCGCTCGAGATCGCCAAGGCCCTCGATTTCAGGCCGGACATCATTCACTGTAACGACTGGCAGTCCGCCCTCGCCCCGATTGCCCTCAAGTGGAAGAAGCACTACAACAACGACCCCTTCTTCAAGAATTCGGAGGTCGTATTCACGATACACAACATCTCCTACCAGGGCATCTTCGGAAAGGACCTCCTCGACAAGTTCGGCCTCTCGGGCGCGCTGTTCAATCCCGAGCAGCTCGAATTCTACGGCAGGGTGAATCTCCTGAAGGGCGGGATTCTGACGTCGGACCTGGTAACGACCGTAAGCCCGACCTATGCACGTGAAATACAGACGAAGGAGTACGGCTACGGGCTCGACGGGGTTCTCCGGGCAGTGGCCCACGCGGGAAAGCTCGTCGGAATTCTGAACGGAATAGACAACGAGGACTGGAACCCCGAGACGGACAAGGCCCTTTACGCACGTTATAACGCAGCCGATCTCAAGGGTAAATACGAGAACAAGGCGAAGCTCAAAAATCTCCTCGGATTCAGCACCAACGGGCACGTCCCGCTCATAGGCGTCATCTCGCGCCTCGCCCATCAAAAGGGCATCGACCTCATCGTAAGGACGCTCCACAGGATACTCGACCTCGGCGCCGAGCTCGTCATACTGGGCGCGGGAGACAAGGGATACGAAAGGCTTCTGAAGCAGGTGTCGGACGACTATGTAGACAACTTCAGGGCCGTCATAGGCTACAACGAAGCCAAGGCGCGGCGCATATACGCCGGGAGCGACATGTTCCTCATGCCCTCCCGTTTCGAGCCCTGCGGCCTCGGCCAGCTCATAGCGCTCAGGTACGGCACCATTCCCGTCGTAAGGGCGACAGGCGGCCTCCTCGATACGATCACAGACTACGACGAAGGCCGTGAGCACGCGAACGGTTTTATATTCGATCACTTCACAGAACGTAGCATGCTGAATACCATAGAAAGGGCCATATCCATATACCACAACCCGCCGGAATGGAAGCGGCTCATCCAGAACGCCATGGGGCAGGATTTTTCGTGGAAACGGTCGAGCAGGGAGTATCTGGCCTATTATAAGGGCCTTTTCCCCGGAGGTTAAAAGACCCCATGCACCGCCGCTGCCGGGCCGGGTTTCTAAGCGCATTATGTATAATAATCTTATAGATATTCCTTCTTCCTGAATAAATCCGACAGATTCGCAGGTAACCGCGCGGAGGCCAGCATAAAGGTCCGCCGGAATTTATACTGGAGACGGAATGCTATATTATTTATTGTTATTAAAACAGCGAGGGTTGATTTAGAGATGAGAAAATACGAGTCCGCAATCAGGAAGAACGTTCATTGGTGGGTGGACGAAATCAAGTCGGTAGACATACTGGTCGGGATACCGTGTTACAACTGCGAGGACTCCATAGGCTTTGTCGTGGAGCAGGTGGCCAAAGGGCTCGCGGAATACTTCCCGAACCATACCTCGGCCATATTCATAAGCGACGGCGGGTCGCTCGACGACACGAGGGAAAACGCTTATCAGGCCAAGATACCCGAAAATGTCCTCCGGAGGGTCACGATCTACAGGGGTCTTCCGGGGAAGGGAACCTCCTTCAGGGCCGTGTTCGAGCTCGCGATAATGCTGAAGGCAAAGGCGATTGCCGTTTTCGACGCCGACCTCAGGAGCATAACGCCGGAGTGGGTGAAGTTCATCGTCGAGCCCATACTCGACGGCTCCGCCGGGTTCGTCGCCCCGTATTACAGAAGGCACAAGTTCGACGGCACCATCACGAACCAGATCGTCTACCCGATGACGCGCGCCCTTTACGGCGTCGACATCAGGCAGCCCATCGGCGGGGATTTCGGGTTCTGCCCGGAGCTCGCGGCCTTCTTCATGAAGGAAGACGTCTGGGATACGGACGTCGCCCGGTTCGGCATCGACATATGGATGACGACCTGCGCCATAAACGAGGGATTCAACGTCGTGCAGACCTACCTCGGCACGAAGATACACGGGGCGAAAGACCCTGCGTCCGACCTCGGCCCTATGTTCAGGCAGGTGGTGAGCACCGTTTTTTACCTCATGGGTAAATACGAGCGCAACTGGGACAGGGACAACCCCTTCCGGGCCATTCAGATAAACAACAAGATAGACGAAGAGCCCAAGCTCGAAGCCGTGTCCGTCAGCATGAACGACCTCCACGAAGAATTCGTCGAGGGTTTCCGGCAGTTCAGGCCCATGTACGACGAGATTCTGAACGACAACAACCTCGACCGGCTCGACGAAATTTACAACGCGTGGACCTCGAACAAGGAGATGGAGTTCGACGCCGAGCTATGGAGCAGGATACTCTACGACTTCGCCTACATCTACCAGCAGTGGCAGAGAAACAAGAGGCGGCTCGTCGACATCGTAACGCCGCTCTATTTCGGGCGCGTGAAGAGCTACTGCCAGCAGGTCATGAACATGACGAGCGACGAGGCCGAGCAGGTCGTGCAGGACCAGGCGAAGGTATTCGAGCAGAATAAGTCCTATCTCCTGAAACGGTTCGACATCTGGGACGAATAAAATTAGCGGGGCCGGTTTCCGAGGACTCCCGCGACGTTCGGACCGGCCGCTCAAGACGTGTTTTAGACGTATCACTGTATTCGACATCGACTGCTGACGGAGCTTGAATCTTTCGTCCCACTCTCCTTCGGCCCTGGAAATGGCTGAGATAATCACGAGCGGAAGACGCACCATAGGTCTCTTCGGCGCGGTAGGCATAGGCGTCGGCTCCATAATCGGGGGCGGCATACTGGTCCTCGCCGGCGTCGCTTATTCGGCCGCGGGTCCCGGTGCGATATTCGCTTTCATTCTGAATGGATTTATCGCCATAATAACGGCGTTCAGCTTCGCCGAGCTCGCAGCCGCCTTTCCGGAATCGGGCGGCCCCTACGTGTACGCGAAGAAGCTGCTGTCCATAAAAGCGGCCTTCGCCATAGGCTGGCTCCTCTGGTTCGCCTCGATGGTTGCCTCGGTCCTCTACGCGCTCGGGGCCGGGTATTTTGCGACTCTGCTGATCAAAGGAATCCTGGATTATTTCCCCGGTGCGGCAATCGACTGGCTCACGTCCTCTCTCGCCGCCCAGCTCATGGCCGGGGCGGCCATAGTCTTTTACTCCGTAAGCCTTATACGAAAGCCGGCAAGCGGCGGTGCATTCGCCAACATAGGCAAGATAATAGCCTTCTCGGTTCTCATACTGGGCGGCCTGTGGGCGATGACGGGCGAGAGCGCAGAGAGCATAAGAAAAGATTTTTCACCCCTCCTTCCGTTCGGATTCGCGGGTGTGGTTCAGGCGATGGGCTACACGTTCATCGCGTTTCACGGTTTCGAGCTCATAGCCGCCGTCGCCGGAGAGGTCAAGGACCCCGACAAAACCATACCGCGCGCGATGATAATATCGATACTCGTATCGGTCGCGATATACGTCCCTCTCGTATTCATCGTCACTGTCGCCGGAACCGAAGCCGGGCAGTCCATAGTCGACCTCAGCATGAAAAATCCCGAATCCGTCATAGCCGTCGCGGCGGAAAGGTATATGGGCAGGGCCGGATACTGGATAGTCGTCATAGCGGGCCTGCTCTCCATGCTGTCCGCCCTTTACGCGAACATACTCGCCCCGTCGCGTATAGCGGAGAGCATGGCGCGCGACAGGACGCTTCCCCGCCCTCTCGGCGATATCAACCCGAAATGGGGAACCCCGGAAAAGGCGCTCGTGGCGACTTCCGCCATAATAATCGGGACGCTGATAATAGTCCCCGACATCGGCGCAGCGGGCGCGGCCGCGAGCCTCATATTTCTGCTGGCCTTCGCCCTGACTCAGGCGATAGCCATTCTCTCACGGAGGCGGCGCACCCCGGCGCCGGGAGCGTTCCGTATCCCGCTCTTTCCATATCTACCGATAGCGGGCATCGCGATCTGCTCGGGCATCGCGATATTCGAAGGCGTAAAAGTCCCCTCTGCGGGAATCATCGCAGCCGTCTGGCTGGCCATCGGCGGGGTCCTCTATTTCATACACTTCGGACGGAGCGCCAGGATATTCGACGCCTCCTCCGAGGGATTCGACCCCGAACTGGTCAGGCTCCGCGGCAGAAACCCGCTCTTCCTGGTCCCCGTCGCCAATCCCACCAACGCGAAGGCGATGATCGAAGTCGCGGCCGCCCTCGCCCCTCCGAAATACGGAAGGGTGCTCCTCCTTTCGGTGGTTACGACGGCGGAAGAAACGCGGGCGTTCGAGGAAGACCGCGTCCTCAACTCGCAGGCCGTCCTGAGAGAGGCCATATCCGCCTCGCTCGAGATCGGACTCAGCCCCGAAGCCCTCATCACGATCGCGGAAAGGCCCTGGCCTGAAATAGTCCGCGTCGCGAGGACGTACAGGTGCGAGAGCCTTTTAATCGGCTTCTCCTCCCTCACCGAGAGGGCGGCGGAAAAGAATCTCGAAAGGCTCGTAAACGCCGTCCCGAGTAACGTAGTCATGATGAAAGCCCCTAAAGACTGGCGCATACACACTGCAAAGCGCATACTCGTCCCCGTAGGGGGCAGGGGCGGTCACGGAGAGCTCCTCGCCCGCGTTTTGGGCAGCATCTCCCGCGCCGGAGGGACGGAGGTCACGTTCCTCCGCATCCTGCCCGGGGATACGGAGTGGAGAGCCTGCGAAAAGGCCCGGGGCGAGCTTTTTCGCTACGCCGAAGACCATGCCGGTCACGTGAGCTTCAAGGTGAAGATCGAGAAGTCGGACGACGTCGCCACTCGGATAACAACCCTTGCCGGGGAAAACGACCTGATAATAATGGGCATAAGCCAGTCCCGGAACCGCCGGAGGTCTCTCGGAGAGCTCGCCCTCCGCATCCTGCGCGAAAGTCCCCGTCCGGTCCTCCTGATAAACAGGCGCTCCTGACTTTAAAAAGCGGTTTTAATCAGAAAAAATATTTTAATTTAAGGTAAATAGGCCGCGATTTCCCCGGTTTCCAGCCCCGGTTGTGTAATTGCGCACAGAATTTTAGTGTAATACTACACAGTTGTGTACTAATACAATCGGCATTTTTTCATAACCAGCTGTGATTATTCAACATATATACTTTTTAAGGGTTGGCACAGCGCTTGCAATCTATTCTGCGCAAATGCAAATAAGAGCCGTGAGAAGCCAGACTACCATTTTCGGATTTCAGACGATATCGGCCGTCCCGCTCTGGCTATCCGCCATCTTATGATTACCTCCGTCCTTTTCATACTGTCGGGGCGATGGGTCCCCGGTTATTAGATCAAAAACAACAAATACAATCTGAATAAAGGGATTATGCAACCAATCAACACTAATTCTATGTTCGACTGCGAAGTCACAGGAGGCTTGAGCTCAGATGTTCAACTTTGGTGAGTTAATCACTATCGGTTACATATACGCAGCGGTCGCTTTCGTAGTTTCGACCCTGCTGATCACATTTAAAAACCTTATCGGAAAGGATAAACACTACTTCAGCGTTCTCGAATACCTGAATGTAAACGTGGTTTCCGGTCTCGTCGTATGGCTTATCGGCTACCCGGTCCCGGAAATACTGGCCGTCACGGCAGGCAGCATGGTTCTGATGGCCGCGGCGCACAGGGTGCTCAGGAATTTCACGATTGCGGGGCGCCTGCTCCTCGTCACGTACTCCCTTCTCTCCCTTTTCGGGATAGTCTGGGGCTTCTGGTTCATCTCGACCATAGAAGTCAGCACAGTGACGAGGGTGCTCATGTTCATCGGTTATCCGCTCCTCTTCATCACCCTTTTCGGCGGAATCATCACTGCGTTCGAGCAGTGGGAAGTCCTCGGCAAGGTAAAGTGGGGCAGGCCCAACAGCCCCCTTCCCCCGGGAGGCCTCAAAAGCTACCCGAGGGTTTGTTTACAGGTGCCGGCCTATTCCGAGCCGCCGGACGTGGTCATAGCCACGCTCGACAGCATAGCCAGGCTCGACTACCCGAACTACGAAGTCATGGTCATAGACAACAACACTAAAGACCCGAACCTCTGGAAACCGGTCGAGGCGCACTGCGCCAGGCTCGGCGAGAAGTTCAGGTTCTTCCACGTAGACCCGATAAAGGGCGCAAAGGCGGGAGCGCTCAACTTCGCCTTAAGGCACACGTCGTCCGAGGTCGAAATCATAGGAGTGGTCGACAGCGACTACCAGGTCGAGCCCGATTTTCTCGACAGGCTCGTCGGGTACTTCGAAGACCCGAAAATGGGATTCGTCCAGACCCCTCACGATTATAGAGAATGGGGCGCGAGCCTCTATCAGAGGATGTGCTACTGGGAATATAAATATTTCTTCGAAACGGTCATGCCGAGCCTTAACGAGCGCGACGCGGGGCTCACAGTAGGCACCATGTGCCTCATCAGGAAGAAGGCGCTCGAAGACGCCGGCGGCTGGGCGGAATGGTGCCAGACGGAAGACTCCGAGCTTTCCATCCGCATACACGCGGCGGGGTACTCTTCCGTCTACACGAACGAAACCTTCGGGCGTGGGCTCATACCCGAAACGTTCCTCGGCTACAAGAAGCAGCGCTACAGGTGGACATACGGCCCCGTACAGGAGCTAAAGCGCCATTTCAGGCTTTATCTGCCGAAATCCCTGGCAGCGCCTTCGGCCATGACGACGCTCCAGAAGGTTCATCACCTGAACCACGGGCTCGGCTATTTAAACATCGGCCTCGGCGCGCTGTTCATCCCGTTCGGCCTGGCGGCCCTCGCTTCGATGATAATACAGAACGAAATCGTCGCAGTGCCCAAGGCGCTCTGGATTTCGTCCCTGGCCGTTCTTATATGCGGGATCATACTGAGATGGCTCGTGTACCACGTTTACCTCAAGTGCCCGTTAAAGGACACTATAGGCGCTTTCATAGCCAACAGCGCGCTCACGCATACGTACATAGTCGCGAGCATAACGTGTCTCTTCACGAAAGAGATACCGTGGCAGAGAACGAACAAGTTCAAGTCGCTCCCGTTAGGACTGGGAGCGCTCAGCTCAGCGCAGACGGAGGCGCTCGTCGGCCTCTTCATAGTCCTGGCCGGAAGCGCGACGTTCGTATTTCTCCCGGGGCTCGGCTTTCACTTCATGCTAGCCAGCATCATAGTGCTCAAGGGCAGCGAATATCTCGCGGCTCCGGCGCTGGCGATGCTCGCCGAGCACGAGGTCAGAAAGGCCCGCGCCGAAGAGGCTGTCGTGGCCGCTCCGAAGCCGCTCCCGGCAAGGAGGCAGAGTCAGCAGTACCAGCCGATAAAGAGGAACATAACGAAGTAAAACCGAAGCGGTATATAAAATACGGAAAACATCGAGCGGGCGTCCGGTTTTCGGCCGGGTGCCCGTTTTTTTCGCCCGTCTCTTTTACCGCATCTCATCCAGATACTGCTTTATGGACTCGGCGATTATACGGTTGCCGTTCTCGTTGAAGTGGCCGCTGTAGTTGTTGGGATATATCTGCTCGCGCCTTGCAGCCTCCCGGAGCGGTCCGAGAAGGTCGACATACGGGATGCCGTGCTCCCTGAAATACGACTGGGCTTCGGCGCTCGCCTGCCTCTCGTTCCGGAGGAGGCGGTCTATCTCGGCAGAGTATTGAAGAGCGGTATTCCCCTCTATAAACTCACTGTAGACGCTCTCCTTGGTCGGCAGTATGACGACTAGAAAACGTACGCCGTTTTTTTCGGCCAGCCTGTTCATGTTATCGAAGAACTGTAGAGCCAGCCTTAGCCCCTCCCTGACGTCTTCCTTTTCGAGATCGAGCGCTTCCAGCCGTCTTACAGGCGTGAATCCGGTATTTATATTGTATTCCGGGGCTTCGAGCATAGTGATCTTTTCCCCGAAATCGAGCATCATGTTCTGCCTCATCCTGTCCCCGAGATAAGACGCGGTTACGACCCTGTACAGAACGCTGTTTTCCGCAAGCCAGCCCGCGGCGCCGTAAACCTTGCCCCTGAGCTCGCTCGTGAGCGGTTTCTTCACCGTCGGGGATTCTTCGACAGGCGGTTTTTCATTCGCCTTTGCCTCGTTATTTTCGTCCTCCCGGCTGTGGATTATCCCGGGACTCCTGAGGTCGTGCCAGCGCTCTACCGTGTAGACGGCGCTGTACGTGTCCGCAAGGTCGTTGCCGAGATAAAAACCCACGACCACGGCCTCGGGCTTCAGCTCGAGCGCCTTGTTCCCTAAGAGATAAAAATACTCGGCAGGCCCGTAACCGCCTATGCCCATGTTGTAGGTCTCTTTGCCCGTGAGAGAGCCGAGCATAGACGGCCAGGAATATTTCGCCGGCGCGCTCTCGCCGTACGTCTGGGAGTCGCCCAGGGCGACGATGTCGGCCCTTTCCGGTACATACCTGTTCCTGTAGCCCCAGGCGTCGTGCCCGGCGGAATGCGGCTCTATCCTGTACCTGAGCACAGGGTCGTGCGAAAGATTCCTCCAGAGATAATCGACGGGGTCGAGAAAAATCCTGGTTATCCCCTCGGCTATCAGCAGGGTAACGAGAAGGCCGAAAGCCGCAAGGCACAGCCTTTTTATGAAATAGCTCAACGCGGGCGCACTCCTGGCCTGAGAAGTCTCTACGGCAGCGGTTTTATTATTTCATAATTACGCGCGGAGCGCCATATCCCCGCGGATGGTGGAGCGATGAATTCAGACACCGTGGTGCCGGCCGAATTTAACTGATTACGTCGCCGTCTGTTTCCAGCCAGTCGAGCATTTCGCTTATCTTCCCCGTAGCGAGAGCTATACTCGTGTCCGCGGCGCCGTAGTAGAGATTTACTCCGTCGCCGTCGGGCGCGATCGTATAGCCGCATGGAAAGACCACGTTGCCGACGTCCCCCGCCCGCTCGTAGAGCTCCTCGGGAGCGAAAAACCACTCCCTGCTTCGCCTGATGCAGCGCTCCGGCGTATCCAGGGCGAAGAGCGCGAGGCCAAGCCTGTAAAGGCAGCCGCCCGCCGTGATGCGGACGCCGTGATAAATTACGAGCCAGCCCTCGGGCGTCTCGATCGGTGGAGGCGAAAGGCCGATCTTATTCGCGTCCCACCACGCGCCTCGCCGGGCGACCAGCATCAGCTTGTGGCTCCCCCAGTGCCGGAGGTCCGGGGAATAGGATATCCACATGTGCGCGCGCGGGGCTGTCATGGGCCGGTGTATGAGCGCCCAGTTTCCGCCTATCCTGTGCGGGAGGAGCGCGGCGTCCTTATCCTCGGGCGACATTACCACTCCCAGGCGGTCGAAGCGGGAAAAATCCTCCGTAAACGCGAGCGCCACGCCGGGCCCGTCCCGTGTATATGCGGTATAAACGACAGCGTATTTTTTAAACTCGTCTACGTACGTGATGCGCGGATCTTCTATCCCCCAGAGCTCTTCGGGGTAGTTTTCGGGATCGGGCATCAGAGTCGGCTCGGGGTCTATTCGCCAGTTATCGACGCCGTTCTCCGAGCGGGCGATGCAGAAGTGCGAATGCCCCCTCCGGTCTTCGACGCGGCATAGAAGGAGCGTCGTCCCGTCCGGCATCGAGACTGCGCCGGGATTGAAAACGCTGTGCACGGGATACGGCCAATCGGCCGACGTCAGTATGGGATTTTTCTTGTGCCTGTGAAAGAGCTCCGAGTATTTTACATTCTTCATGATCTCGCCTTCCTTGAAAGAATAGTAGTTTCAGCCATCCGCAGCTCCAGGAGAGCCTGGAGGAATGCCAGAGTCGATTCCGCTCCCTGATTCTCGTTGAGACGGTCGGAATGAAGCCCGTCCCGGCAGCCGCCGGTCGAGGGGTCGTAAACGGAAAGATTCAAATCGTTACTCCCTGAAAACCATTCGAACGCACGCCGAGCCTCTTCGTACCACTTCTGCTCCCCCGTGCTCCGGTACGCTTCCAGGCACGCCGACACCATGGCCTGGGCCTCGACAGGCTGCTGATCGAACCGCGCCCTCTCCGAGCCCCTCACGTAAAAACCGTTCGATCCAATCGGCACGAAATGCCCTCCCGGAGAGGCGCACTGGATCTCGGCGAGCCACCCGAGGGATTCCAGACCCGCCGCCGTCATCTCGCTGTCCGGTATCCACTGTCCGCACATTATCATGGCCTGGGGCAGAACGGCGTTACAATAAGTGAGCGAGTCCTCGAACCAGAACCAGTCTCCGGAGCGAACCCTCCTGTAAAGTTTCAACAAACGTCTGGCCAGCTCGTCCCTCACCTGTGCGGCCCTTCTGTCGCCGGAATACCGCCTCAGGTACTCGTGAATCCCTATAAGGGTAAACGCCCACGCGCGGGGGCTCGTCGTTTCGAGTATGGACGGCAGCGCACGGTCGAACATGAGCCCGGCAAGGTTCCGCATCGGCTCTATCCCCGACCTTCCGAGCACGACCGACAGTGCAAGAAGCGCCCGCCCCTGGCAGTCCTCCGAGCCGATGACCTCGAGCCAGCGCCGGTTGTAGTCGAGGAAATTTCTGAATCGTCCGGTAGCAGGGCTGAAAGCGTATGCGACGAACGCCATGTACCGGCTTTCGAGCTCCCGGGCGCCGGCCACCCCGAGTTCGTCGAGGAGCGCCGCGACCAGAAGAGCCCTCGCATTGTCGTCGGTCGTATATCCCTCCTCGTAATTCGGCACCGTCATGAGCGCGTGCTGCAGGATACCGGTATCGTCCGTCATGCGCCGGAGATGATCGAGCTTTAAAAGCGGCAGCTCGCCCCGCGCCGTCTCGTAAGTCACCGGGCCGAAGCCCCGCGAAACGAAGCTCCGCCGCTCTGTCCTGGCCCGCTTGAAGCTTTCCATGTAAAGCGCGGCCACCCTCGGCCACGTCATCTCGCGTCCGAAGAGATAGGCGCGCTTCCGCATTGCGTGGCGCTCGGATTCATTTTCGATAAGATAAATGAGCTCCTTCGCCAGCGCGCCCGGGTCTGCGAACGGCACGAGGACGCCGCGCCCGTCGGCCAGCATCTCGTCGGCGTACCAGTAAGGCGTCGAGACGATGGACTTTCCGGCCCCGAGCGTGTAGGCGAGAGTGCCGGAAACTATCTGCGCCTCGCCGAGGTACGGCGTTATATAAATGTCCGCCGCGCCTATGAACTCCATGAGCTCCTCGTTGCTCACGAAACGGTTGTGGAATATAACGTGGTCTTTCACTCCCTTCTCGCACGCGAGCCTCTGGAGAGAGAGACGATAAGCCTCCCCTTCGCGGTTAAGAACGTGGGGATGCGTAGCGCCTAGGATTATATATACGACGTCAGGGTAGCGCTTTACGACCTCGGGCAGAGCGTTTATGACAGTCTCTATGCCCTTATTCGCAGAAAGAAGCCCGAAGGTGAGGAGGACGAGCTTTCCCTCGACGCCGAAAATATCCTTGTGGTAGCTCGGGTCGACGAACGGCAGGTCCGGTATCCCGTGCGGAATGACGTCTATCTTCTCCCCGGGGACGCAGTAGATTTCGCGGAGGAACTCGGCCCCGCGCTCGCTCATTACGACGAGCCTGTCCGACAGCGCCGCGACCTCCTCCAGCACCCCTCTCTGGTCGGGCTCGGGATCGCGCAGGATCGTGTGCAGCGTCGTAACCACGGGCATGTGCAGCTCGCGGAGGAGCGCCAGTATGTGGCTGCCCGACTGCCCGCCGAAGATACCGTACTCGAACTGGAGGCTCACGACGTCGACATTATTGATGTTGAGATAATCCGCGGCCCGGCGGTAGGATTCGATATCCCTCTCCGTAAGCTCGAACCGCACGCACTCGGGATACTGGTAGCCGCCCGGAACGTCGTTCACCGGAACGGCGATACACGCCGCTTCGGGATACTCGGCCGCTACGGCCTGGCAGAGATCGGTAGTGAATGTCGCGATACCGCACTGCCGGGGCAGATAATTACCGATAAAGGCAATCTGGTTCGAAACCGGATATACCGACGTGTCTTCCATGACATTAAGCTCCCCCCGTCCATCCCCCGATGACGGTCTGAAATTAAATTCGTACGACCGTCAACGCTTCCGTCCCGATAATCGGGATCGGGCGTCATCTGTCTGGAACCCACATGCCGATAGAATTTAGTGTACTCGATAAAGCCTCTTTTAGTATCATTATTTCGAGGCGAAATATTTATCCGGAGTTGCTGCAGGAATAAAGCCGCTCCCGCTTCGAAGCCGCTGCCGGCAGGAAGGCAGAGCAGGCAGTATCAGCCGATAAAGAGGAACATAAAGAAGTAGCAATAGAAATTCGCAGGGCGCGTACTCCGGATTGCGACTGTGGATGCGGTCATAATTCCCTGACCGTCACATTCTCTCTCACCCATCTGACGATTTCATCCGTCGAAGAGCCGGGCTCGAATATCGTTTTGACGCCTTTCTCCCTGAGACGCTCGATATCTTCCTTCGGCACTATGCCGCCCCCGAATAACGTTACGTCGTCGATCCCTTTCTCCTTAAAGAGCCTTATCAGCTCCGGGAATACGTAGTTGTGCGCACCGGAAAGAATACTTATCCCGACCGCATCGACATCCTCCTGAACAGCCGCTTCCGCAACCACCTGAGGAGAGTTATGGAGCCCTGTGTAAATCACCTCGTAGCCGGCGTCTCTCAATGCCCTCGAAATTATCTTGACCCCTCTGTCGTGGCCGTCGAGCCCGACTTTTCCAATAAGAATTCTCACGGCTCTCTCGTTCTTCATGACTCTCCCTCGTATCGATGCATGCTCCGTCTAAAAATATCCGGGGTCGGTGTATACGCCGTAAGCTTCCCTGAAGACGTCGCTGATCTCACCGAGAGTCGCATATTCCCTTACGGCTTCGATAATGTAAGGCATCAGATTTTCCCCCCGCCGGGCGGCGAGCAGAATGTCCCCGAGCCTCGCGCTGACTTCCCTGTTATTCCTGCTTCTTTTAAGCGACCTCAGCCTTTCGCTCTGGTCCGCTTCCACCTTCTCCTCGATCTTGAGGATCTGTATCGGGACCTCCTCGTCCACCGAATACTTGTTAACCCCGACTATCGTCTTTATCCCCGTGTCCAGCTCTCTCTGATACTTGTAGGCGGCGTCCGCTATCTCTTTCTGCGGATAACCTTCATTTATGGCCTTTATCATCCCGCCCATTTTGTCGATCCTGTCTATATATGCAAAAGCTTCCTTTTCCATTTTATCGGTGAGGGCTTCCATTAAATAGCTCCCGCCGAACGGGTCTATGGAATTCACGACTCCGCTTTCCTCGGCGATGATCTGCTGCGTCCTGAGCGCGACGGTCACGGCCTCCTCGGTCGGGAGGGCCAGAGTCTCGTCCATCGAATTCGTATGAAGCGACTGTGTGCCGCCAAGCACGGCGGCGAGGGCCTGAATCGTGACCCTGGCCACGTTGTTTATGGGCTGCTGCGCGGTGAGGCTTGCGCCCGCGGTCTGGGCATGCGTCTTCAGCATCATGGATTTGGGGCTCCTTGCCCCGAAGCGCTCCTTCATTATCTTCGCCCACATCCTTCTGGCGGCCCTGAACTTGGCTATCTCTTCCAGAAAGTCGTTATGGACATTGAAGAAAAAGGAGAGGCGGGGTGCGAACGCGTCGACATCGAGGCCGCGCTTCAGCGCTTCCTCGACGTAACAGACGCCGTCGGCGAGTGTGAAAGCCAGCTCCTGAATCGCCGTAGAGCCGGCTTCCCTGATGTGATAACCGGAGATCGAGACCGGATGCCATAACGGCACATTCCGGGCGCAGAATTCTATTACGTCGACGTTTATTTTTACGGAAGGCACCGGGGGCGATATCCACTCCCTCTGGGCTATGAACTCCTTCAGCATATCGTTCTGAAGCGTCCCCCCCAGCCTGTCCCGGCTCACCCCCTTCTTCTCCGCCATAACGATATACATGGCTAAGATAATGGAGGCGGTGCAGTTAACAGTCATGGACGTGGTTACAACGTCGAGGTCTATGCCGTCGAAGAGGACCTCCATGTCCTGAAGCGATGAAACCGAGACCCCTTCTCTTCCGACTTCCCCGCGCGCCCGCTCGTGATCCGAATCGTAGCCCATAAGCGTGGGCATGTCGAATGCCGTGCTGAGGCCGGTCTGGCCGTGTTGAAGTAGATATTTGAACCTCCTGTTAGTGTCCTCCGGCGCTCCGAAGCCGGCGAACTGGCGCATCGTCCAGAGTCTGCCTCTATACATGGAGCTATGTATGCCCCGTGTATACGGATAGGAGCCCGGGAAACCGAGGTCCTTTTCATAATCGAAACCGTTCAGGTCGAGGGGCGTCGCCAGGGGCGGGACTTCCATTCCCGAGATCGTCGTATAGTCAGCCTCCCTTTTCCGTCCGCTCCGGTACTCGTTTTCCCAGTTTTCCCTGGCCTTCTTCAGTCTTTCTACCGTCCTGTCTTCTAAATTCATGAACACCTCTCCATATAAATGTTAAACTCGTCTGTCAATCGCATAATCGCGACTCGAAGCAACGTTCCGTCAGCTTATTTTCAAAGCAATTTTGATTTAATTGCCGGATCGATACGAGAACCCGTCGGAATTATCTCAGGCCGGATTACGCCGTCATCTTCTTCGAAGATAACCCCGTACGCAGAAAATGCATCCTGAGCTTAACTTTTCATGTCCGCGAAACATTTCTTTCATTCTGCTTTTCTTTCATTCTACTTTCGCAATGTCCGCAGCCCCGACCCACGTTAACTCCTGTCCTGCAGCTCCCTGGGGACGCTGCAGGACAGAAACCAGAAGCAATCCGGCAATGGGCTTACGGCAGAAAGTCCATAATAAAGCTCAAATCATCCGCACGTCCTGTCACAACATTCCCCCCTGACTGTATTGCGGGAGGAGAAAGCGGTGACGCATCGTATACTTGAAGGGAGTCGAATAAAGAATCTGACCTATATCTTTCTCCTCCCTTTCAACCTTCCTCGACCATATAGTCTGAGCCCCCGGGATTATCAGGTTAAAGGTAAAGCTGATGAGCCCTACGACTTCCGTAGCCGGTATCTGGCCGCCCATATAATCAAAAGGTGTCCCCTGCATAAACCAGGAACGAACATCGGCGCCGGTTGCGGTACGGATGCTTGAAGCGTCCATCATAAAGCGGTGACCGGAACCGAAACCCGGGGGGAGATCGGACGGAAGATAAGTGACTTCATGAATGCTGTTCGTGACATCAGGAGACGTAGTAATTCGGTAGTTCATACGACCCCAGTCGGTTTTACCGTAAAATGCCGGTCTCGCCGAGAGGGATCTATCGGAATAACGGCCATTGGCAGTGTGAAGAATATAACCGCGTCTTTCCATAAGCATATTAAAATAGTTACCATTGATTCCATGCTCGTACGCAGCGATATACGCAGCCTTCTTTGGAAACCCGAACGGCTCTCTTCCTGCAGATATACCCGAATCGTTTGAAAGGTACATGTACGGATAGTATCCGCCCAGATATTTCTTACCATCCTTCGCTTCCAGAGAAGCGGCGAAAGTTACGCCCATCTCCATGTATGGCCCGATCATGGTATTCCGGTGTATCACGTACCAGAACTCTATTACGTCGTCTTCCACCTTGATCGGGTCCGGCACGACGGCCTTCATGGCCTCGATGTCGGCCCGGATTACGAATGCCATCCAGCGGCTTTCCGTGTACGTAAGAGGAATGACATCGTAATCATACTGCGGGTCCGCGACACCCTGACTAATAATGTGAATTCGTTCTCTGTCGAGCGGAAGAGGCGGCACCTCCCCATCGCTCAACCAAGGGTTACTGTATTCATTGGCTTGCAATCCCATGTTACTAACCCTCCCTGTGTTATTCTCAACCGGCGCTCAGCGACTGAGCGCTTGTTCAGTATACGCATCTTAATATATTTCCTTTCCGCGTGTCAAGCGTTTTTTTCGGCGACAATTTGAAGCGTATGAAATAATACAGTATTGACAGTCAATTATACCATATAGACGGCGCGCCCGAATATCGGATTATGGGAGAGAAAACACGTGACGGGATTGATTTTATATTCCAGGAATACTGACCGAACAATCACTCAATTAGTCGTATAGAGTCAATAATCTATCTATTCACCTGCATGATTTATGCGTAAAACGAAATTATTTCAGGTGTGAGATTATAAACGGATCACGGATCGGGATCTTAATTACGAGAGGCTAATTCCTTTATGACCAGGGCGCTTTTTAACTCTATAAACCTTTCGAGAGTGTAGTTCTTTTGCACTATCCAGCGCCTGAAAGCCCACATCTGTCCGGTAACCATGATTTCGTTTGCCAGAAAATTGACGTCTTTCTTGCTGATGGAAAATGTTCCGTCCTCGATACCCTGGAGAATGATCTCCTCGAATATCGACGTCATTTCTTCCTCGGACTTGAATATGTACTTTCTCGCGTTATACGACAGGGATTTTGTTTCCTGATATAGAAATAATACGTAGTCCTGCATTTCATCTATAATAGCGTAGTAAGACCTGATAGCGTTTTCGAGTCTCTCTCTGGCGGTGCCGTTAATTTTGAGCGAAGGCCTCACCCGCTCGCTGACACTCGAATGAATATAATCGATGACAAGGTAGAGAATATCTTCCTTGGTTCTAATATATTCATACAACGTTCCTATGCTCATTCCGAACTTTTGTGCGATTTCCCGCACAGTGGTTCTGTGAAATCCCTTTCGAACGAAGAGCTCTACCGCAGCTTTTACTATCTCCATTCTGCGGACTTCTATAAGTTGCTTGTCTTTTACCCTTGACTCAATATGCTTTACCGCTCTTTCCATGTCGATAGTGTCTGCCCGGATTCTCTATAACAATTCTAACCGAATCGTGAAGAACAATAAAATGAAGAAGTCTGGCAGTATGGATAAGTTACTGGTGGAGCCGAAGGGATTCGAACCCTCGACCTCATGAATGCCATTCATGCGCTCTCCCAACTGAGCTACGGCCCCGCGGAAACGGTAATAATTTAAGCGCCCGTTCGTTTAAAGTCAAATATAATAATGTATAATTTCTGGCCTGAAGCCCCAAGGGAAAAAACAAGGAGACCGTTTCATGAGCGTTGTAAACGTCGGCCTCATAGGCGCAGGCACAGTAGGATGCGGTGTTATAAAAGTCCTCGACCAGAATAACGAGATCATAAAGAAGAGGACCGGAATAACCCTAAACCTCAAAAAGATAGCCGACGTCGATCCCGACAGGAAAAGGCCCGTCAGGATACCCAGGGGCAAAATAACCCGCGACGCCCGGGAGCTTATCGACGACCCGTCGATAGACATAATCATTGAGCTCATAGGCGGGACTACTATCGCCAAAGACCTCGTCCTCTCCGCCCTCAAAAAGAAAAAGCACGTCGTCACGGCCAATAAGGCCCTCCTCGCTCACCACGGCAAAGAGATATTCGCCGCGGCCGCCGAAAACGGCGTCGAGGTAGGATTCGAGGCCAGCGTGGGCGGCGGGATACCGATAATCAAATCCACACAGGAGAGCTTCGCCGCGAACAACATAATCTCGATACACGGCATAATAAACGGCACTTCTAACTACATACTTTCTAGAATGACGGACGAGGGCTCCGAATTCGGCGACGTCCTCAAGGAGGCCCAGGAGGAAGGCTATGCCGAGGCCGACCCGTCGTTCGACGTAGACGGCGTAGACGCCGCGCACAAGCTCTCGATCCTCATAATGCTCGCCTTCGGGAGGTTCATCGACTTCGGCAGGATTCACGTCGAGGGAATAAGGAACATCACCTCGCTCGACATCTCCTTCGCCGACGAGCTCGGATACAAGATAAAGCTCCTCGCCATAGCCAAGGCGAGCGGTGAAGGGCTCGAAGCCGGCGTATACCCGGCGCTCGTAAAGAAGGGAACCCAGCTCGCCGACGTCTCCGGGGCGTTCAACGCCATATACGTGGTCGGCGACGCGCTCGGCCCCGCCATGCTCTACGGCAAGGGCGCGGGCATGATGCCTACAGCCAGCGCCGTCGTCAGCGACGCGCTCCAAATCGCGAAACACCTCTCTCTCGGAAACGCTCACCTCTCCCCGCCGAGGCTCTACGCGGAAAAGGGCTCGTGGCCGCTCATAAAGATGAGCGACACCATGAACAAGTACTACATCAGGTTCCAGGCGGAGGACAGGCCGGGGGTCCTGGGAAAGATAACGGGCGGGCTCGGGGCCAACGGCATAAGCATAGAATCCGTCATACAGAAGGGAAGGCATCACGGCGGCGGCGACGTGCCCGTCGTTATCATGACACACGAAGCCCGGGAAAAGGACCTCCTCAAGGCGCTCAGGCAGATAGGGAGGCTCTCGCGCGTAAAGCCGGGCACGATGTTCATACGCATCGAGGACCTTTAACCCCCTCGCTGCACCGTGCCCCATAAATGCCGTATTGACGTGCCCGCTGTGAGAGACGGAATCCGGAGAGGAAGGTAACGGGCGGCGCATCCATGAGAAAGAAAGTCAGCCATAAGGAATTATTCGACACACTACCCGAATCCATAGTCATCGTGGATAAAGACTTCACAGTCCTCGAAATGAACGACTTTGCCGAGAGCACGTTCAGAATTTCGAGGGAAAAGGCGTATGGGAAACGCTCCAGCACATTCATGCCGGTGGAGGTGGAAGAGGTCGCCCTCATGGCAATGGCGGAATCCCGCACGATATTCGGCGACGAGATAAACCCTCTTTTGCGAGGCGGCGAGAGAATCGCCATCCAGCCCGTCGCCACCCCGCTCTTCGCCCTGAGCGGCGAGCTTAAGGGTGTAATACTCCAGATAAAGGACCTCTCGGGAAGCAAGTTTCTCAGCAGCAAGAGCACGCAGGAAATATCGGCATTTAAATTCGAGCACCTCATTCTCGGCCTCGCCCACGAGCTCAAAAATCCGCTCAGCGGCATACGCGGCGCGGCACAGCTCATAGCCGAGGACAGCGACAACAGGGAAACGATCAAGTGCGCCGAGCTCATCATAAGAGAGGCCGACAGGCTAAAGGAGCTCCTCGACACGCTGAAGCAGCTCGAACCCTTTGCGAAGGACATATTCATCCCGGTGGACATACACGAGATACTGATGGAAATCATCTACCTCGAATCCATACCCAGGTCGAGAGAAGGGGTGCAGATACGCCAGAACTACGACGTAACCATTCCGCCGATACAGGGCGACAGGAATTCCCTGAAGCAGGTTTTCCTCAACCTCGTCAAGAACGCGTACGAAGCCGTGGGAGAAAAGGGGCGCATAGATATTTCGACGAAGTGGATGACAGAGCACCTCAAAGGCCAGAAGACTATGTGCGTCGAGATAAGAGACAGCGGGGAGGGCATAGAGAAGCACGCCGCCGAAAAGATATTCAGCCCGTTTTACACGACGAAGAAAGAGGGCTCGGGGCTCGGCCTCTTCCTCGCCTACCAGATTATCGCGAAGCACGGCGGCGCGGTAATAGTCGACAGTCAGCCCGGCGAGGGGGCGGCGTTCAAGGTCTTTCTCCCGATTTCGGGAAGCTGATGCCAAATCCGCCGGATTGCGGTTATGATTAAATACGTGCGGACAAACGCACCCGAGCGACCACAGCCGGAACTCAACGTCATGAAAAAGAAGATACTCGTAGCGGACGACGAAGAAAGCATAAGATGGGTGCTGGGCAAGTGCCTCGAAAAGGCGGGCTTCGAAGTCCAGTACGCCGAAAACGGCGCCCAGGCCATAGAGACAGCATCCTCCGGGCTCTTCTCCTCCATTATTCTCGACATAACCATGCCCGACATGACAGGGTTCGACGTCCTTAACGAGCTCAGGGGGAGGCACATAGACCCCCCGGTAATCATCATAACGGCCCAGAACACCGTCAAGAACGCCATAGACGCGATGAAGCAGGGGGCATACGACTACATAGCCAAGCCCTTCGACCTCGACGAGGTGCGGATAACGGTCCAGCGCGCCATAGAGAGCTACGAGAATTCGAAGAAGCTCGATTTTCTGAAGCAGGAAACCGCGGAAGCGGATTCCCTTCAGGACATAGTCGGAAAATCCCAGGCCATGCTCAACATATACAAGATGATAGGAAGGGTGGCCGAAAGGGACATCACGGTCCTCATCATCGGCGAGAGCGGCACGGGCAAGGAGCTCGTCACTAAAGCCATACATTCCAACAGCACCCGGCGAGACGAAAGGCTCGTATCCGTCAATATCGCCGCCATACCGAAAGACCTCCTCGAAAGCGAGCTATTCGGTTACGAGAAGGGCGCATTCACAGGGGCCGCGCTCTCGAAGCAGGGGCGATTCGAAGAGGCTCACAGGGGAACGCTGCACCTGGACGAAATAGGCGACATGCCCCCCGAGCTTCAGACGAAGCTCCTCCGCATTTTAGAAGAGAGAAAGTTCTACCGCCTCGGAAGCGAAAGGCCGACGCCGGTCGACGTGAGGATAATCGCCTCTACCAACAAGGACCTCGAGAAAGAAGTCGCTGAAGGGAGATTCCGGGAAGACCTCTTCTACAGGCTGAACGCGATCACTATAAAAATCCCGCCCCTCCGGAAAAGGCTCGAAGACGTGATTCCGCTCATCGAGCATTTCCTGAACAAGTATTCAAAAGAGCTCAGGGTCGGCACGAGAACGCTTTCCGACGAAGCGAAGGAGATGGTGAAGAACTACAACTGGCCCGGCAACGTGAGGGAGCTCGAGAACATGATCAAGCGGGTCCTCATACTCACGTCCGACAGCGTGATAACGAAAGACACGCTCCTCGTCGCCGCGCCTCACATGGAAGACGGCGGGAGGCGCGAGGACGAAACCCTCTCCGAGATAATATCGAGCGAGGTGAAATACCTTTTAGGGCCGGCGAACGCGGAGGCCGAGGGCTCCGTTTACGACATCATACTTAAGAAGATAGAAAAGCCGCTCATAAAATCCGTCCTTCTCGTCACGAAAGGCAACAAGAAAAAAGCCGCCCAGGTGCTGGGAATAAACAGGAATACTCTTTCCAAGAAAATTGAAGAGCTCGGGCTCAACGCCGAGGGAGACGACTGAGTAAACGCTCAGGACTGTTTCATATGGAGCTCGACCTCTTCGAGCCCCTCTTTCGCCGCCGCCTGCTCGGCCTGCTTCTTGTTGCTCCCGATCCCCTTTCCGATGGTCCTTCTGCCGAGCTTCACCTCGACGTGAAAACACTTGTCGTGGGGCGGGCCTTCCTCTAAAACGACCTTGTACTTCGGAACCTTCTTGAACTGCCTCTGGGCGATTTCCTGGAGCCTCGTCTTGTAGTCTTTGAAAATCTCTTCCTTGCCGTTTAAACAATCCTTCAGGAGCCGGGAGACGATGGTGTACACCTTCCTGTATCCCCCGTCGATGTATACAGCCCCGATAACAGCTTCGAAGGCCCCGGCGAGGTTCGACTGCCTCTTTCTTCCGCCGGTGATCTCCTCGCCCCTCCCGAGGAGTATCTGCTTGTCTATCTTCAGCTCTTTCGCGAAATGAGCGAAATTCATACGGCTCACTATCGCACTCCTCATCTTCGAGAGCTTCCCCTCGGCCGCCTCGGGGAAGAGGTCGTACAAAACCCTCGCCACGATGAATCCGAGCACGGCGTCGCCCAGGAATTCGAGCCGTTCGTTGCTCTCGACCGAAGTCTCGTTGGCGTAGGAGCTGTGTGTCAGAGCTGTTTTGAGTATCCCCTCGTCCCTGAATTTATATCCTAACTTCTTCTCGATCATTGCCTATACGGTTTTCATAATTCTCGCCGCCCTGACAAGCGGCATCTATATAAGTGTCTATGATATTTGATTTTACAATAGATTTAAAGACTTACAAGGCCGCAAGCGGGGGATTTAAAGACTTACAAGCCCGCGAGCGGGCGGAAAATCTTTTCCCCGTGTGAATCGTACGTATAGAGTATAATTATTCCGGCGGGCGTGCCGGTTACGAAAACAGACAGCCGAGGTGAGACATGAATTTGAGAACTGCGCTTTTTCTTTCGACAACCGTCCTGGGGCTTGCGTTAAGCCTGCCCTCCCACGCGCAGAACGTCCAGTACGACAAGAGAACGCTGACAGTCACAGGCAAGGGCGAGATGAGCGCGTCCCCCGACGTCGCGTACCTTAACCTGGCGGTAGAAACCTTGGCCAAGAGCGCCGCCCAGGCCGTGAAGGACAACGCTGAAAAAACGAACAAGGTGATGGAGGCGATAAAGGCGAAGCTGGGCGAGAACGACAAGGTATCGACAGCCGGATACAGCCTCTCCCCGATATACGAATACAACAACCAGACGAACAAGTCCGAATTCAAGGGCTACAGGGCGAGCAACCAGATACTGGTCAAGGCCCATAATTTAAAAGACATCGGCGTCATAATAGATGCGACAGCCGAAGCCGGGCTCAACAACATTTCGAGTTTGACTTTCGACACCACGAAGAGCGCCGAGATCAGGAAGAAGGCCCTCGCCGAAGCCGTGAAGGATGCAAAAGCCACGGCCGAGATATTAGCGGAGGCGGCAGGGGTGAAGATAACCCGTATACTCCAGCTCTCGCCGTCCTACGATTTCCCCGTTCCGGTCTACAGGGACTACGCCATGGCCAAGGAATCGGCCGCGCAGGCCACGCCGATAGAGCCGGGAGACCTCACGATAAACGCGACCGTCAGCATAGTTTTCGAGATAGAATAAGGCGGGGTCAGCTTTCCTCGGCCGGCGTGCTGCAGGCCTCGCAGCTGCAGAGGTCGCGGAGGAATTCGAAGCTGTAAATGCCCGTGTCGTGCTTGTCGTTCCAGTGAAATTTCAGCGCGTACTGCCCGATGGATTCCACGCTCAGCGGTTTTATTCCGTCGGGCTTCGTGCGAAGCGGAATCGTCTTTTTGAAGAGGAGCTTCCCGTTCTTGCTCGTCTTTCTCTGCTGGCGGCACGTGGCGCAGGGGCAGGCCTGCCTGAGGTCCTCGTATATGTAAAGGCTCTCGTGCCCGTCGTCCCAGACGATAGAAAGCACCTTGTCGCTGAACTCCGTAATCTGTGCCGGTTTACGACTCATTCGTTCTCATCTCCCCGCGCAATCAGGCTGATAAATTATTATACCGGCACGCAGCGGAAATGCTGAATCGCACATCGCCGACATCCTCTTTACGTTGACTTGCCTCGCACTGAAATTGTATAATCCTTGGCATGGCTACTGATGCTGCATCCAGGGTGGCGGAGTGGATAACGGAGGCCCGGAAGATCGTCGTTCTCACAGGCGCCGAGCTCTCGGCGGAATGCGGCCTGCCCGATTTTTCAGACCCCGCGATCAACCCGCACATAAGGGATTTCCGGGAAGACAGGGCTGTGCGGGCGGAGTACTGGAAGAAGATAAGGGAAGCTTATCCCCTTCTTTCCTCGACGGAGCCCGGCCCTTCGCACAAGGCCCTCGCGGAGCTGGAGCTTATCAGCAGCCTCGACTGCATCTTCACGCAGACTACAGACGGCCTCCACCACAAGGCCGGAAGCTCGGCCGTCATAGAGTTAAACAGCAGCATACTCTGGGTAACGTGCACGAGCTGCGGGAAGGACTACACACTCGACGAAGTAGTGGACATGCTCGAAAAGGGGGCCGACGTTCCCGTGTGCAGGGAATGCGGAAGCGATCAGATGAAGCCCATGATATCCTTCCCCGGCCAGCCCCCTCCTCACTGGGAGGCGAGGGAGGCGTGGATAAGGCTCCACAGTGCGGACCTTTTCATCATCGTCGGCGCGAACCTCGACAACGAGCCCATAGCGTCCTACCCCTTTCTCGCAAGGGAGAACAAGGCGAAAGTCGTGATAATCGGCGAGAAGGAAACGCCAGCCGACGAATACGTCGACGCCGTCATATACGGCAGGCCCGGACAGGTCCTGAGCTACATCATAAAGAAGATGAAAGAAAGCATTACCATCACCTGACGTGTATACTAGAGTTCTCGAAACTCCTCTTTCGGGCGCGGCATTGCCGCCCGGTCCCCGGGGAGAATAAACGACCGAGGAAGTCCCTTGAACGCCGAAGTTAAAAAATACGTATCCAACACCGACCGCGACATTTACACGGTAAGCAACATCCCCGAAGAGGTGATCGCGGTCATCTTCGCCTACGTCAGCCGGAGCGCGAAAAGCTTCCGGGATAATATAGGTGTAGTCATACAGGAAGAGCAGCACGGCCGGGAAAGGGCCGCCCAGTTCCACGAGAAGTGGGTGCTCAACTACGGCCACGCGTCCGTCGCCGAGCACGCCGCGGTTCACGTCGGCATAGAAAGGGTTTCCCGGCACTTCTCGTCGCTGCTGGAGCTCTCGAACGAATACCTGTCGTTCACCGAATATTCGCAGCGCTACCAGAAGCCGAAGAAGGGAGACTTCTTCGTCCCGAGGGAGCTCGACTCTCATCCGAAGCTGAAAGAAGAATTCGTCCGACTGAATAACGGCCTTTACGACATCTACGCCAAAATCAACGACGAGCTCTTCGTCTACCTTAAAGATACGCAGCCCGTTCCCGCGGGAGGCGAAGAAAAGGCCCATTTCCGCGCGCTCGAAAAGGTTGCGTTCGAAGACGCCCGCTACGCACTCACGCTCGCCACGTTCACGAATCTCGGCATGACAGGCAACGCCCGCGCTATGGAAGACTCCCTGACGAAGCTCCTCTCCGGCAGGTTCGAAGAAGTGCGGACGAGGGCGCAGGAGATAAAGGACGAGGTCAGGTTCTCCGTCCCCACACTCGTAAAGTACGCAAACGAAAATAAGTACATCACAGAAACCAGGGAAGCCCTGTCGGAGATTACAGCCTCTTTCGCGGACAGAGGGAGCGACGCCAAGGGTATTGTTACACGTCAGGTAACACTCATCGACTGGACAGGCAAGGGAGCGCCCGACGCGGAAGAGGCGGCCCTGGAAAAGATCGCCGGCGCTCTTCTTTATGAGAATTCCGGAAGGTCTTACGAATCCGTAAACGATGAGCTCGGCCGCATGAGCCCGGAGGAAAAGCTGTCGGTATTCAAAAGATCGGTCGAGAAGCTCGGCAAATACGATAATCCTGTGCCCGCGCTGAGACTCGTCGGCTACACGGCCGAATTCGTCATAAGCGAGGCCTGCTGGCATCAGCTTCTCCGGCACAGGAAGACCGACTGGTTCTTCCAGGACCCGTCCGTCTCTCACGGCATAACCGTTCCCCCGAATATAGAGGGAGCCGGCGTAACGGAGCTTCTGTTGAAGGCGACCGGAGAAAGCGAAGGACTTTACGGCAAGCTCATCGGCGAAGGCTTCACCGAGTCCGCCGTCTACGCCGTAACGAACGCCCACAACAGGCGCGTTCTCGGGAGCTTCACGCTCTGGGAGCTCTATCATCTCATAAACCTCAGGATGTCCGAAGGGGCGCAGTGGGACATAAAGAACGTGACGGCCACGCTGGCAGCCGAGGTCGGGAGACGCCATCCCAACCTCGTCGCCCCCGCGCTCAAAAGGGTGAAGTAAAAAATGGAAACGAGTAAATGCAAGAACTGCGGCTTCGAGATAGGGATGAAAACCCCGAGCTGTATAAACTGCGGAGAGCCTATAGGGATGAAAATCCCGAAAACAGGCGGATTCCTCCAGAAGCTCGTCTTCATACTGATCGCGATATCCATCATCCGCTCGCTCCTGAAATTCTTCGGACAATAACACGGCGGCAACCCCGAAATGGCGAACCAGGAACACGTTAACATTCTGAAAAGCGGCGCCGCCGAATGGAACAAATGGCGTGCCGAAAATCCGGGAGTAAAGCCCGACTTTTCCTGGGCCAACCTCGTCGGCGTCGACATGACAGACGTGAACCTCGAAGGCGCGAACATGAAGCTCGCCTTCTGCAAGGGGTGCAGGATGGACGGGGCTATCCTGAAGGGAGCCAATCTTTACGGCACCAACCTCGAAGGGGCTGCGCTTACCGGCGCTGTCATGGAGGGCGCTAACTTCGAAGGCGCTCACCTCATAGGTGCGAATCTCTCCGGGGCCGACATGAGCGGCAGCACATTCAAGCTCGCCAACCTGAGGTCGGCCGTCCTCGAAGGCGCGGATTTGAAGGGAAGCTCGAAGCTCACGGCGGCGCAGCTCTCGGAGGCGGCGACGCTCCGCGGCGCAAAGCTCGACGCGCATCTTCTGGAGCAGGTAGCGGAATCCAGCCCGGTGCTTTTCGACTGACCCACAAGCGCGGACACCCTCACCGGCTTGACTATCCTTCCCCCATCCAAAATACTTCTCTCGATGGAAGAATATATATCGTTCAGAGACCTTCTCCGGGCCCGAATATATACCGTCTCCGAGATCACCGACCGTATAAAGGAAGCCATCGAAGAGGAGATAGGATTCGAATACGTATGGGTCTCGGGCGAGGTCTCGAATTTCCGCAACAACTACACGAGCGGTCACTGGTATTTCACGCTCAAGGACGAGGGCAGCCAGATATCGGCCGTCTGTTTCAAGTGGTCGAACCAGAGAATAAAATTCCTCCCCGAAAACGGCATGGAGGTCATTTGCGCCGGGCAAATCGGGGTTTACGAAAAGCAGGGCGCGTACCAGATCAATGTCAGGGACATCGAGCCCAGGGGCGTCGGCGCTCAGGCACTCGCGCTGGAGCAGTTGAAAGAGAAGCTGCTTGCTGAGGGACTCTTCGACGAAGCCCGGAAGCGTCTCCTGCCGTTCCTCCCGCTCCGGATAGGGATTGTAACCTCACCCACTGGTGCAGCGCTCAAGGACATATTGAAAGTTTTCGACAGAAGGTTCCCGAACCTCGAAATAGTAATCTCCCCCGCACGGGTGCAGGGAGTAGACGCCCCCCGGGAGGTAATCTCTGCGCTGAGAAAGCTCTACGCCGTCCCCGGCGTAGAGGTAATCATACTCGCACGAGGCGGGGGTTCGAAGGAAGACCTCTGGGCGTTTAACGACGAAGCGCTGGCACGCGAGATAGCGAAGTCCCCCGTGCCGCTCATCTCTGCCATCGGGCACGAGATAGATATAACGATTGCCGACCTCGTCGCCGACGTACGCGCCGCGACACCATCGAACGCTGCCGAGATCGCCGTCAGGGAGAAGGTCGAGGTTCAGAAGGAGATAGACGAGATAAAGGCCAAGCTCGCCCTCGCGCTCCAGGGCCGCGTGGAGCTCCACGCTAGGGAAGTAGACCAGCTCCAGTCCGACATGAATGGGTTCCTCCGTTTAAAGCTGGAAGCTGTCTCCGCGGAGCACGGCGCGCTCGCCGGAAAGCTCGACGCGCTCAGCCCGCTCAAGGTTCTCGACCGCGGCTACAGCATAACGTACAAGCTACCGGAAAAGAGCGTCGTCAAGGACTCTTCGCAGCTTAAGAAGGGCGACGAGGTGCTTATAGGATTCGACAGGGGAAATGCCCGCTGTACGGTTGAGGAAACGGAAGATTAGTCGGCCGGCCCGGAAAGCTCTTTAATCTCGTGAAGCGTAACGCCGGCCTCGCGGAAGAGGCGATCGGTTTTTTCACCGGGCAGGCGGTCGACGAATATGTGCCCTACCCTGTTTCCGAGGTCGAGCCGGAGCTTCTTCGCGGGCGATATACCGTTTTTTCCGGTAATCAAATCACGGGAGATCACTTCGAGGTCCGCCCCGGTTTCGTAAAGAAGCGTCGGCATTACCTCGACTATGTCCATGTAAAAATCCTTCCTCGAATCCGCGACGGCGGCGCGGCTGGCCCTGTAAAGCGTGAGGTAGTTTATGAATTTAGAGAACGGGCTCGCCGTTGTCATGTAAGAGAACGACTGGTCTTCCGCGCCGAGTTGGTGATACTTTCCGGAAATCGTCCGGAGGGCATCCAGAATTCCCTCCTGCGTAAACTCGGCGGCCGCTCCTCCCGCGCCGATGAAAACTGCCGCGAGTCTGTCCGGGCCGACGCCGCCCGATACTTTCACGAGCTCGTCTTCGAGCTTCTTTCTCTTCATGAGGCCGAACTTAAGCACGGCCTTGAAATCGAGGACCTTCTCGTTCTTTATGTGCGCGTCGGGGAAGACGATTATCCTCTCGACTCCCGGCAAAAGCCCGATCGAATTCAGAACGCCGTCGAGCGATGCCCCCTGCTCTATAAATATGAACCTGGCCCCCGTCTCGTTCGCTGCCGCCGTAACCGTTTCCGGTGCGGCGTTCAGCCCGAGCGGAACGACTACCCCGCCGACGAGCATAACGGCTATTTCCGCCGATATGGCCTCCAGCCGGTTGGAGGACGCGACTATAACCCTGTCCCCGGGGCCGAGGCCGAGGTCCATCAGGAAAGAGGCTATATTCTTCACTTTCCTGTCGAAATCGAGCCAGGTAATCTGCTTCCAGCTCCAGCCGTCCCGCCTCTGGTAGAGAAGCTTGGTACCGAATTCCTTGACCCTGTTTTTCAAAAGCAGAGGTATTGTGTTTTCGCTCATGATTATTTGCTTCGGGTAATCTAAAAAGATACCCTTTCCGGACAGCGTGTAAAATATACTACAAAAACGGCAGTTTCAAACGATGAAAAAGACCCTCGGGGTAAAGCCCTTCGAAAGCGAGCTATACGATTTAGGAAAAATTCTCCTCTCCCGGCTGAGAGAGGCCGGGCACCGTGCATTCTTCGTCGGCGGGTGCGCGAGGGACATGGTCCTCGGGCTCCCTCCGAGAGAATACGACATCACCACCAGCGCCACTCCCGACGAAGTTTCGAGGCTCTTCGAGCACACGATACCCGTAGGCGCGAGCTTCGGCGTCATGCTCGTCATAGTCGGGAGCTGCAAATTCGAGGTAGCGACGTTCAGAAGGGACGAGAGCTATTCCGACGGCCGCCACCCCGACGCCGTAACATACAGCGCGAGCGAGGAAGAGGACGTCCTCAGGCGGGATTTCACCATCAACGGCATGCTGTACGATCCCTTCACGGAAGAGGTCATCGATTATACCGGGGGGCTTGAGGACCTCGGGCTGGGAATCGTACGCACCATAGGCCACCCGGAAGAGAGATTTAACGAAGACAAGCTCCGGCTCGTGCGCGCGGTCAGATTCGCTGCGAGGTACGGCTTTAAGATAGAGGACGAAACGTTCCGCGCCATCAAATCGCTGGCCGACGGAATAATCCGGGTGAGCGGGGAAAGGATACGCGACGAGCTCGTAAAGATCGTCTCGCAGCGGAATCCCGGGGCGGGTCTCATGCTCCTCAGCGAAAGCGGGCTCCTGGAATACATACTCCCCGAAGTGGAGATAATGCGCGGCGTCGAGCAGCCCCCGGAATTCCATCCCGAGGGAGACGTCTTCGTACATACCTGCATGGTGCTCGACGAGATATACAAAAACGAGGACGGCGACGTTTCGACGACGCTCGCCATGGCCGGGCTCCTTCACGACGTCGGAAAACCGCTGACGTTCACGGTAACCGACAGAATAAGGTTCAACGGCCACGACAAGCTCGGTGCCGACATGTCGAGGGATATATGCAGGAGGCTCAAGTTCTCGAATAAAGAGATCGACACGATTTGCGAGCTCGTAAGGGAGCATCTCAAGTTCAAGGATGTCTTCCACATGAAAAAGAGCACACTCAAGAGGTTCGTACGAATGCCCTACTTCGAAGAGCACATGGCGCTCCACAAGGCCGACTGCCTCGCGAGCCACGGCATGCTCGACGCCTACGATTTCGTCATGGAAAGGCTCGAAGTGTTCAGGCTCGAAGGCGAGGAGATAAAGCCCGCGCCGCTCATCACGGGAAAGGACTTAATCAGAATGGGCTACAAACCCGGCCCGGTGTTCAAGGAAATACTGAGCCTCGTCGAGGAAGCCCAGCTCGAAGGGGAGATAAAAGACTCAAGCGAAGCCGAGAACCTCATAACGGTCAAATATCGACTGGAGAAAACTAGTAAGTAAATTGATTTAATGCTTTAGTCGCACAAGCAAATCCAGTCTATTGATTTTATATTATCGATGATAGCCAGCTATGAATACCTTAGAATCAACTCCGCCAAGTTTTCACCAGATATGAGCAGCACGTTGTTTTCTTGTGCTTTAACTTTACACTTATCTGTAAAATCATCTGTTGTTGAAGCAAGTATCTTTATGCTACTAACATCTCCTTCCGAAATTTTAATAAGTTGCTCTACTCCTTCGATATCACTTTGATCTTTCCCATCTTTCTGCTTCACTTGAACGTAAAGTTTTAAATCTATTCCTTCAAACTCACTCAAAAGTGGTAAACTATAAGTAAAAATTATATCCGCATCTCCCCCTTTTCCATCGGATTTGTGAGACTCAAGAAATACATAGCCTACATTTTCAAAAACTTTTCTAAGTAAGCTCTCTAGGTCAAAAGGAGTTAGCTTTCTAATTTGTTTGAGTATGTCGTTTAAAGTAGATTTCTTAATATCTTTGAATAAGTCCGATGTGCTTCTTATTGAGATATCTCCATCCCTGTTGAGCAAAATTTGGATAGTTTGCACGAACTCATCATTTAACACCTTATTTACTGCAGATTGATATGCTCTCATTTTCTTTAAAACTATTCTTGTCTCCAGAGAACTCGAGTAATTAAAAATTTTTAGAAAATTACTATCAATATGGATTACATGCCTATAATCATCAAAGCCACTTCTATTTTCGGAAGGCCGCTGATCAAATTCATAACCGTCGGTTACGGTAGTTATTGCGAAAGCATCGTAGGTTGGGACCTTCGGTACAACGATAACGTCACCTCTTTTCAATTCAACCATTGGATAAAGTATCCAATATCTTTTGATCGCTTCATGATCTTCTGGATTATGATTCCAATGCTCTCTTGAACTATTTTTATATCGTTCTTTCCAGACATCTAGCCCTACAACTCTACGATCATTTTCCATTAGTTGTAATTCAGGTATGCCCCAACCTTGTCTTAATTTGCCATTTTGAAGTTCTTGCCAAATCCATTTTTTCACATTATCGTCGGTTCTGATGACTACTATTTTCGGTAATTCCATTTCTACACTCCTCCATATTGATAATGTATTATCTAACACTATAATTCATGCTCTTTATAATGTCCAAGGTTTTGTTGTAAATCCCCAACCACCCTCTCCCTCAATTCTCTCGGCTCCAATACCTCCACATCCGGGCCGAAGCCCCTTATCCAACCGAGGAGCATCATGTTGATGTCGCTCTCGAAGCTCAGTTGAACGCTTCCGTCCTTTTGCCGCTTCAACTTCTGATTCGGATACCACTCCCTCTCGGCAATGTAATCTTTCGCATGTGGGGGGAATTTCAACACAACGGTAAAAACATCTTCCTCGAAGTTGAATGCATTCTTGGAAAAGAAATCTCTTGTATTCAGACCTTTCGGGTATTCGTACCTATCGTCTAAAACCCTTACCCCATTGACCCTGTGCAGCGCCAGATTAGTAAAGATATCCTTTTTATATTTCGAGGACAGCTCCATATTTCTGGAGAGGATATAAATGGCATCCCTGTAGTTAAAGAAATGAAGAGGCCCGATGAGTAGTTTTTTCGCGTATTCGTCCGTTCCATAATCCAGCTCGCAGACTCTGTAGTCCACTGCTGCCTCTATTAATTTATTCAGGGAGTCGGAATAATCAGTTTTGTGATATGCCTTTCCTCCCAACTCCCTGGGCAGAATAAACAGCTCCGATATTCTTTTATAAAACTCGTTTCCCGTTCTTTTTCGCGCCTGGTCGGCCGAAACCTGAATCTTCTTAAAGACCTCCGCGAGACTGTTGTGGATCAGAGGAATGTCCCTGAAATGGGCAAAGCCCCTTATGAAGTAAAGAGAAATGACTTCCTCGGCGCTCAGGAAAAGCGGCCTGAACGGCGCGGCCAACTTGTTTATCCTGTACCTGTATCTCCTGTCGGGGCCTCTTTCTTTAATCAGCTCAACCCCTTCCAGATAATCTATGGAGTCTAAATAACGCCTGATCGTCTTTTCATTTTTACCCAGCTTCCGGGCCATGTCTTCGACAGTAGCTCCATACCTGAGACCGGTCAGGTATTCGATCAAATAGTAAACAGCGTCATATTTGGCTATCGGTTCCGGCAGATAACTCATTCAGAAAGCTCCTCTAATATTTTTTCAGATTATACACCTGAATGGACAATTTCTGTCCATTTATGTCCGTATTATTTCAGAAAACATTTAAAGGAGACAAAGATGATCCATTCGTCCGAGATCAAGGAATATATTTCCCCCTTCTTCGACAAGCAAATCGAGGAATACAATATCTGCTGCCCGCTGCACTATTTCTCGACGTCGAAGCTTCATGAAATCCTGCTCAAGCACGGCTACGAGATTGTACACCCGGAAGGCGTGTATTTTCTTCGGAGCGAAAGAGAACTCGTATATGCCATCAGAGATGATAATTCTTTCTCGCTTCAGATATTTACAACCCTGGAATATTCCAACTTGGAGAAACTATTCCTGGAAGCCTTTAACCGGGAGTACAAAAACAAGTACGTGCTCATTCAGGGCTTATCACGAAAAATAGAAACCGGTTTTAACGCGCCGGACTTCGAGAAAATCAAACACACGTTATCCCAACCGGTCGTATCGATACTTGAGAACCGGCTTTGGAACTATCAGGAGTTCTGCGCTAGGTTTTCAGACAAAGGCTTGTCAAACACCCTGGGCATTTTGCTTTATGCGCCGCCGGGGTTTGGGAAATCCTTCATACTGAGAAGCTTTTTGAACAAGATGATTCGCGAAAAGGATTTTACGGTAGTCCAGATTTATCAACGGTCGATCTCGAAGCTCAGTCTGTCCCAGCTGTTGGACAGCTGCAAATCCCTTTTCCCGTGCGTCCTCTTCATCGAAGATATAGACCTCAGGTTTAAGGACCGGCATGAAGCCAATTTCGGCGAAAGCATAGCGGGTGAACTGCTCGAAACATTCGAAGGAATGCATCAGGTGGAAAACGTCGTGCTTATCGCGACCTCGAACAGCGTGGATGTTATAGAAAAAGCCCTCCTCCGTCCAGGGAGGTTCGATTATCTCCTTGAGATACAAAAACCCTCCAACCATGCAAAAGAATTGGCTTTATCCAATCTGATTGAGGAAGTCGATATCGAGATTCCCGGAGAGTTAGCCGAAAAACTGATTGAGGAATCCGAGACCTTTGCAGAGTTGAAAGGGGCCTTTCAGCACGTGGTCATGAAATTTTTAAGCACCGCTGAATTCCCCCATTCTGAAGAAATCAGCCAGCTGACGAATCGGTGGAAAGAAACGAGAATAAATGGAATCTCGATTATGGATCACAGGAAACTGGGTTTGATATGAGAATGAAAATTGAGAAAGAACACGAATCTGCAAATTCCTTTGCCGAGATACCCTCCGCGCTTAGCGCGGAGGGCTGGGCTCTGGACAGAGACAGAAAGAGATTCCGCATCGGTTATATACAGGGCATCTGGTGGTATGAAGAAGGAGGCTTTTGCGCCAGCAGAGTCTACCGTGACAAAAAATACATAGAAAAGAGCTTCGTACCTTTAACACGGCTCCGCGCAGTAAAAAAACGTGCCGGAGTCGGTTAACACACAAAGAGGAGCATCAAAATGAAGATCGATATCTACACAAAGCTGATTTTATTGTCCATAGCAATATCGCTTTGGGGCATTTTGCTGAGGCCGGTTTTCGTAACGGAAAGCGCGAAGGCCTCGAGCTCCACACTAGACGTCAATATAAAACAGATAGACGGGAGGAGGGTGTATGGAACCATAGACGTGAACATAGAAAAGGTGGATGGCAGGACCTTTATCGGGCCCTCCATGCCTGTCAAAATTGCGAAATAGATTCGAGGTTGAAAAACTTAGCGAGGACAGACATGCATAAAAATAAAGCAATGGGCTTTGTCCATCTGCATCTGCATTCAGAATTTTCTCCGGGAAACGGCACAATCAGATTCCACGAGCTCTTCAAAAAGCTAAAGGAGTCAGGGATGAATGCCGTAGCTTTAACAGATAACGGGAATCTATTCGGCGCCTACCAATTCTACTGCGAAGCCAAGTTTGCCGGAATAAAACCGATCATCGGGTGCGAGCTATATGTGGGCTCAATATTGAATGACAAAGATTCCATCGGACAGGACGCATATCATTTGACTGTCCTTGCAATGAACGAGGAAGGGTACCGTAATTTATCGGAAATAGTATCGATCTCTCAAGTATACAAACAGCAAGAAGATTCACCGCTGGTGGATAAAGAGCTTTTGACGCATCACAGTGAAGGGCTCATTGTTTTAAGCGGCTGCTTGGAAAGCGAGCTCTCGAAATGCCTCATCGACAATGCCTCCGATAAGGCATTTGGCGTCGCGGGGTCATATAGCGAGGTCTTCGGCAACAGGTATTACCTGGAGGTGCAGGCAACTAAACGCACCGGGCAGCGAATCATAAACGAAAAATTGAAGGAAATCGGCGGGCAGCTGAAGATACCGCTTGTAGCAACAAACGACTGTCACTATTTAGGACGAGGGGATTCAAGAACATATAACGCATTACTCCACTCGCAAGCCGGTATGCCCCTTAACAATAGCGGGTCCAAATCGGAGAGCGATGAGTGCTACGTAAAATCCAAGGAAGAGATGTTAAAAGGCATGGAAGGTTTTGAAGAAGCTCTGGCGGAAGCGGAAAAGGTAGCGAATCGGTGCAACTATGAGTTTGAATCAAACGATTACAAGCTCCCTGAGATTACCTTCAAGGGTCACGTTCCGCCCGATGAATATCTCGAAAATATCACGCGCGTGAAATTAATGGAGAAAATCGCCGGTGGAATCATTAAGGCAGAAGACTCTCAGATTTATTCAGTAAGATTGGAAAAAGAGATTGAAATTATCCGCGATAAAAGGCTATGCGCTTACTTACTGATAGCCGCAGACTGCGTTAGTTTTGCAAGACTGAACGGCATACAGGTGGGTCCGGGATTCGGAAGCCTGCCCGGCAGTCTTGCCGCATACCTGTTAGGAATTACAGAGATCGATCCCATACGATACAACCTGCTGTTCGAGAGATATCTCAATCCAAGAGTATCGGCCAGGAATTTTATTTACATCTTGCTGGACCCCGAGGAGAGGGCACCCGTTGTTGAATATCTAAAAGAGAGGTATAGGAATGATAGAGTATCTTTAATTGGGTACCATCACCGGATAACCTCCATAGAAGCCATTGAAAAATCATGCAAGGCACTGGGAGCTTCATGCCCGGAAGCCGGCGAGTTTATAAAACTTCTTTCAGCAAATGATATCTGCGGCTCCTATCCGATTCGCTGTGGCATGGACATGCCTCAGGCACAATTGCTGCTGGAACGCTCCCCAATTCTAAAAGATATTATCGAGCTGGCGTATGAATTCGAAGACATGTTCAAGGAGGTTTCTAGCAGTCCTCAAGTAGTTTACCCCCATGATGAAGAGGGCGTTGCGATATCTTCTGAAAGAATTTCAAATAAGGTGCCTCTTTACAAAAACCCGGGTAACGTGGTGACGACCCAGTTCGACGATTACTCTTTAGACGAGTTACGTTTTGAAAGAATATATTTTGTCGGCTCCCCGGTTCTGACAAGAATAAAAAAGGCGGCAGACCTTATTCATTCAAACTACGATAATAAATACCGGATGAAATTCGATGTGGAGAATATTCCGCTCGACGATCCTGGAGTTTACGACCTGTTATTAAAAGGGGATGTAGACGGTGTAATCGAGGGTTCGTCAAACGACATGAAAAAATTCCTCGAAAGACTGAAGCCATCTACGTTCGAAGACATAATATCATTCGCGGCTCTCTACCGAAGAGGCCCTATCGAAGAAGGATTAGCCGATGATTTTATTAACCGGAAGCATGGGATAAAACCGGCAAACTACCTTGTCCCCGAACTGACGGAGATGCTTCAAAATACTTACGGACTATATATCTATCAGGAGCAAGTGATGGAAACGGCCAATAGGATAGCAGGTTACAATCTCGCGGATGCGGATCTGTTGAGACGCACGCTTGGAAAGAAAAAGCCGGAAGAGATAAAATCCCAGAAGGAAAAATTTATCAGCGGAGCCGCTGAAAAAATGATAGACATGGCCGCAGCCGAGGAGCTATTCAATCAAATGGCCGAATACGCCGAATATTCTTACAATAGAAGCCACGCGGCTGCAATGGCGGTTCTTTTATACAGGGCAGCCTATCTAAAGGCTCACTACCCGAAAGAATTTCTGTCTGCATGCTCTTTCCAACCGTTAAATCACTGAAACACCCCGCCGAAGTCGGAGGAAATGTACCACTTCTTCCCCTTCTTCACCCACCTGTCGACGGACGTAACGCTTTTCTCGGAGACAGAGGGGTATTTGTAGTAAGTGAATACCACCCTGATGTCTGCCTCGGCCTTCTCGCTGTCAGCGCTTGGCGTTTCACCCCCGGCGCCGGGCACTTCTTCCACGACGTATGTGATCTCCTTTATCTCGTAGCCCGTGATGTTGAGGTCCTTCTCGTTGGCCGATACGAACGCTTCGTATTCCGCGTACTTCTCCGGGTCGACGAACTGCGCGGCCTTCTCGTAATACTTCCACATTACGAGCTTATAATAGAGGTCGGTCGATTTGGCGAGGGACTCCTGCTCGTCTTTCTGGATAAGACCCGACGCCCCGCCGCACCCGGCGAGCGCGACGAGCAGAAGAAGTGAAAACAGCGCGCTTCTCATAACAGTATGGTAATACCGTCCCGAAGTTATAGCAAACCCCGTAAAGCGCCCCTTAAGATGCCAGATACGTGATGCGGGGAGCCGTAGCCGTAGGCCGACTCCCCGCAGACGTATTTAGATTTTTCCCTGGAGCAGAAATGCTATGAGAAGAGCATAGATAACGAGGGACTCGATAAGAGCGAGACCGATAATCATCGGCGTAAGAATCTTGGAGCTAGCTCCCGGATTCCTGGCAATACCGCTGAGAGCAGCTGCCGTCGCCCTTCCCTGGCCCAGGCCTGCAGCACCGGCTGCAATCGCTATACCCAACCCCGCACCGAGAGCGAGTCCGAGCTTCGTGAGCTCTCCGCCGGTGCCTTCCTGCGCAAAAGCGGCGTCAGGAACGAGCGCGGCTAGCACCGCCACTCCGAATATCGACAGAATCGATAGCGCCTTCTTCATTTGTTTACCTCCTGGTAGAGTAGGTCTTGTTTAATGTTTTTCCTGCTTCGATCAAACTTATTCAATATCAGTTTCGTGCGATGTCGCGAGCGCAATGTATATCGCCGAGAGCACCGTAAAAATAAACGCCTGCAAGAACGATACGAAAATTCCGAGCCCGACGAAAAGCGCGGGGATTATGTAGTGCACGAGGTTCGTAAAGATTCCCAGTATAAGGTGGTCACCCGTTATGTTCATGAAAAGCCTGAGCGATAGAGAGATCGGGCGGACGAAATGGCTTATGACCTCGATGAGGAACATCAGCGGTGCGAGGAAGAGGACCGGCCCCGCGAAATGCTTCAGGTACGACCAGCCGTTTTCCTTAAAGCCATAATAGTTGTACATGACGAATATAACGAGGGCGCACGCCACGGGCACGTTGAAATTGCCGGTCGGCGGAAGAAACCCGGGGAGGATACCCAAAAGGTTGGCGAACAGTATGAAAAAGAAGGAAGCCCCGAGGAGCGGAAAATATTTCTTCGCCTGTTTTTTCGAGCCCAGCATGTTGGTAAAAAGGTCGAACAGGAAATCGAGCGTCAGAATCTCGAATATCGTCCTCAAGGAAAACTTTTCCTCCGGAAGCACGGCATCCTTTTTCGAAAGGGCCTTCCTGATGCTGAGCCCCGCGAGCGTGAGTATTATAAGCACGAGAATAGAGCCCAGGATGTAATCGTATTTATCCATCCCGACCAGTGTGAACCAGCTAAAGTGTCCCATCTTTACTCCCTTTCAAGCTTACTCCGATTATAACTATCACTACTCCCGTGACGCCTATAAAAAAGCCGAACAGGTCGACCTTCGCGAATAAGAACATGGCGGCCACCAGTCCCAGAAACACCGCCATCTTTATAACGAACGCGAAGATGCCGAACCCTTTCGTATAGGCCTTGCCTATTATGGCGTTCACGAGGAACCTTATAGCCATGAAGTTGGCCGTAAACAAAAGGCCGCCCGCCGCGGTTCCGAGAGCGAGCTCTTTTGAGCCTATCAAATAATTGACGCCTGTCAGCAGGGCCGTCACAACCAGCCCGGCTTTCTCTACAGTCCCCACCGCAGGCAGGTTAATCAGACTGACCGTCCTTTCCGTTGTCAATTCTCTTTATCATCCTCAGAAGAAGATTGAACCCTGCAAAGCCCCCGGCTAAAACTCCGAGCATTGTAAACCACGGGGTTTCGTTTCCGGCCCATCTATCTACATAATGCCCGAGCAACATACCCGCAACCACCGAAAACCCGAGCTCGAACCCTATTACGATAAACGTAAGCCATTTATACTTGCCTTGCCTCGTGGGAGCTGATTCTCCTCTGTATAAAGTCAAAGCGCACCAAGCGACTTATGTATCGCGCGCAGCGTCTTATCGACGTCCTTCTCCGTATGCGCGAGCGACAGAAAAACCGCCTCGAACTGAGAAGGCGGAAACATAATACCAGCCCTGAGCAAATTTTCAAAAAATTTCGAATACATTTTCGTATCCGATTTCAGCACCGACTTATAATCCCTCGGCTCCTCTCCGGTGAAAAAGATGGTAAACATCGATTCCACTGAATTTATACGGGCTTTAACACCGAGCTTTTTTATTATTTGCGTGATACCCGAAACGAGCGCGGACGTAAGCTCCCTGAGCCTTTCATAATTAGCCTTGTCGTCGAGCTTTTTGAGCGTCGCGAGCCCCGCGGCCATCGCCAGCGGATTCCCGGAAAGGGTCCCCGCCTGGTACATCGGCCCCGAAGGCGCGACCATGCTCATTATGTCCCGCCTTCCCCCGAATGCCCCAACCGGCAGACCGCCGCCTATGATTTTCCCAAGGCACGTGATGTCGGGTGCGACGCCGTACGCCTTCTGCGCCCCGCCCGGGCTCATCCTGAATCCGGTTATGACCTCGTCGAAAATAAGCAGCGAGCCGTTTTCAAGTGTAATCCTTCTAAGGCTTTCGAGGAATCCTTCTTCCGGTGTGACGACTCCCATGTTGGCGGCTACGGGCTCCAGGATCACTGCGGCTATCTTGTCCGGATAATTTCCGAAGAGCTCCTCCACCGAGGCCATGTCGTTATAGGTCGCAAGGAGCGTCATGTCGGCAAAGGCCTTAGGTACTCCCGGGCTGCTGGGCGTTCCGAACGTAGTCGCCCCGGAGCCGGCTTTCACGAGGAGATAATCGGCGTGCCCGTGATAGCATCCTTCGAATTTGATTATATAATCGCGCCCGGTGAATGCCCTGGCGAGACGGACGGCGCTCATCGTCGCCTCCGTTCCCGAGCTCGTCATCCTTACCATCTCGACGGACGGCACGGCCTTGACGACGTGTTTTGCAAGCTCTATCTCGTTCCTGCACGGCGCACCGTAGCTCGTCCCCAGCTCTGCCGCCTTTTTTATAGCCTTAACGACGTCCCGGTCGGCATGTCCCAGGATGAGAGGCCCCCACGAAGACATATAATCAATGTATTTATTCCCGTCCTCGTCGTATATGTACGGGCCCTTTGCCTTCGCAACGAATACCGGGGAGCCGGACACGGCATTGAAAGACCTTACGGGGCTGTTCACCCCGCCGGGCATTAATTTTTCGGCTGCCTTGTAAAGCGCTTTCGATTTAGAGAGTTTTAATTTCATTGAGATCGGACCATTCCAACGCCGGAAAACCCGGAGGTAGTAAACATGGATTAGAAAATACTGTCAAGTATCGGAAGCTCTTCAAAAGCACAAAAAAAACGGAGAGAAACCCTTGGAAGAGTTTCTCTCCATTCTTTAAGTTTCATCACCCTCGAATTACAAGGATGAGATTTTTCCTATATCAATCAGCGAAGGCTTCTATCAGTTAGCGTACTGAAAAATAAGCCTTGCACCTACTTTCGCAGTCGGGGACGTTACAACGAAATGAGCCCTTCTGTTAAGCTGGTAGGCTTCTTCCGTCGTACCTGCGCCGAACTGAGTCGTTTCACCGCCGCTTGCGGTCGTGATCCTGGCAGGATCGATACCGAGCTGGACGAGGAACGCCTTCGTAGAATCGGCCCTTCTCTGCGCAAGCTTAAGGTTGTAAGCCGGGGTACCCCTGATATCGGCATAACCTTCGATGAGAACCGTAAGGTTCGCGTCGGCCTGTAAGGTAGCGGCGTTCTCTTCGAGAACCGCTGCAGCGTCCGGCCTGATGTTGTACTTGTCGAAGTCGAAGAATATGTCCTTCAACTCAGGTGCGGGCGGCGGCGGTGGCGGTGGCGGCGGCGGCGGCGGAACTGCACATTTCAGTTTAGCCTCGTCTGCCTTTGCCTTCGCGTCGATCAGCATCCTGCGTGCTTCAAGCTCGCTGCAGAATTCGCTGGCGAGTGCCTTACCCTTGGCAAGAGCGGCCTGCGCAGCTGCAAGCTCAGCCTCACCGCAGGGGGCTCCACAATAATCCCCTCTGGTGGGATCGTCTCCGCATACTCTCTGTTTACACTGCTCACATGTAGCTGTTGCTTCAGCCGTTGCAGATTCAGCAGCCGCTAACTCATTCGTCGGCGGGGGTGTCGCGCAGCTAGCTAAATAGAGCAATGCAACGAGGAATACGGGTAGACCCAGAAAAACTATCTGCCTATCCCTTTTCATTCTACTGCACCTCCTTTAAGAGTTTTTTGAGTACTTAACGAGTACATAATAATAAACAGTTTAACGCTCAACTGCAAGCTCTGTAATTTTTTCTTTTGCCGTTCTGGCCTCGTCGGAATTCGGGTATTTATCTATCAAAGTCTGAAAGAATAACTGCGCTTCTTCGTTCTTCCCGATCTCCACAAGGGAGAGCCCCTGCTTCAGGTATGCAAGCGGCACCCGTCCGTCCTTCGGATAGGTATCGATGAACTTCTGATACTCCAGAATCGACTCCTCGAACTCACCCTCTCTGTAGTACGATTCCGCAACCCAGTAAGTCGCATCGCTTGCCTTGGGCGACTTGGGATACTTGGCCAGGAACTCCTTGAACTGCGCCCTCGAGTCCTGATAATTGCCGTCGCCAAGCGCCGTATACCCGTTGTTAAAAATCGCGTCCGCCTCGTTAACTTCAGCCGCCGGGCCTGCAGGCCCGGGACCCGCTTGCTGCTGCGAACCGAGCTCCGTCGTGGGAGCCGGGGCCGAACCCAGACTCATCTGATTCACCCTGGCAGAGAGCTTCGAGTACGCGTCGTTCAGGTCTCTCAGGCCCTGCTCCAGCTGATAAACCTTCTCTCTAAGCTCGACGTCTGTCCCGGAAGTAGTCGCCTCTTTCTGACTCAGCGACTGCATATCCCTCGTAAGCCTGTCCATCCTTGCTTCGAGCCTCGTCTGCCGGGCATAAACACTGCTCACGTCACCCTGCGTGGCGACACAACCCGCCGACGCCGCGGACACTACCAAAACAACTACACTAAATACCCTGCGAATACGCATAGACCGTTCCTAAAAACTGGGCGAGCCCACAGCAGGAACGAAATGCGCCCTTCTGTTCTGCTGATAGTCATATTCCGAGGTGCCCGGAGCGAACTGGTCCGTCTCACCCCTGCTCACAGCCTGAACCTTCGACGGGGAAATGCCGAGGCCTATGAGGTAGTTGGCCGCAGAATCGGCCCTTCTCTGCCCGAGCGCGAGGTTATATTCCTCGGTGCCCCTGATGTCGCAGTATCCTTCGATAACGACGACCTGGAACTTGTTCCCGCTGCTGCGGATTATGTTCGCATTCTGGTCCAGAACGGGTTTGGAATCGAAAGTGATTGCCGACTGGTCATAGTCGAAGAATATATCGACCAAGCCGTATTGAGAGCCGGCCGGACTCAGGCTCTGCAGGTTTTGCTCCGCCGTATCTATGTCGACAGTCGACGCATATGCCTGATTCTTGGCCTTTCCTTCGGCCTCTATAGCTTTAAATCTCGCTTCCTCGAGGAGTGCCCGTGCGGCGTCCTTGTCGCCTGCGGCCATCATCTGCCTCGCCTGCTCGATCAATTGCTCGGCGGCCTGGTATTCGGGAAGCCCTTCGGCACCCGCATCCTTCGCAGCCTGGAGAGCCGCTTCGGCGTCCGCCATTTCTTTGTCAAGGTTAGAGCCGCAACCTACGGCAAACATTAAAGTTATTACCAAACAGAATCCTGCCGCCACAGACCAAAGCCTAGCCATCAAATTCCTCCTCTTGGAAATGAAACTTATACCTGAGATTATTACATTATTTTGTCTGTATAGTCAAGAGATTTTAATCCGAAAAGCTCTAAATCACGAAGAGAATGCATGATTTCGAAACCGATATATATGCTACCATTGCGGCTTCGATAATGTTATTATTTTTTACCATGGGACGGCTGAGGAGAATTTCGGGGAAGGCAGCGAAAATCACCGGCGCGGGATTTCTGGCCGTCTCCTGTTTCCTTGTCCTGAACGTCCAGCCGGCGCGCTCCCAGATCATATACAGCGACAACATTCCCCGCCCCCTGCCCGTCGTCCCGATAAACGAAGCCGCGCTCATAGACATCACCGATTACCGAAAACCCGACATCGAGCTGAGAAAGGAAGCCGACGCCAAATCCCTGGCCGATTTCGGCGACTTTGTGAGAAACACACGAAACGTTTATTTCACGCTCTGGCTCGTCCGCATCGCCCAAGTCAACATGATGGACATCAACAGAAAGGAAAGCCAGGTGCTGATAAACCCGGTCAGGTGGTGGAAGAACTTCTTCGGGTTCCAGAACGACGGGAAAAGGAGGGGAGGATTCGAGTGGGAGGACGGCGACAGGTTCACGACCAACTGGATAGCCCACCCGGCCTTCGGCGCCTATTCCTATCTCTACTACAGGGCCAAGGGGTACGACCGCTTCACGTCCGCCCTCGGCTCGGTTATTCAGAGCACCCTTTTCGAGTACACGATAGAGGGAGTGATACAATCCCCCTCCGTGCACGACCTCGTAATCACTCCGGGGATCGGCGTTCCGGCGGGAATCGTGCTCGAAGAAACCTCCAACTGGCTCGAATCGACGAACAGCGGTTTCCTTCACGCCGTGAGCTACGTCATAAACCCCGTGAAGATCATAGTCCCGGACAATGAAAACGTTAACGTAACCCCTCTCATCAGCGGCCAGGTAGTGATAGGATTTCATTGGTGACGTCTTGCGTTCCCTGGCCTCCCGGAAAACAGCATGAGCAAGGACGAAGCCTCCGCGGTAGCCGGGATTTTCTGGTCCCTCTCACCCGTAGTCGTGATAACGAGCGCATCGGGAGAAGCGGTAAACGGCCAGGTCGCGGTAACGGCCGTCACCTCCTCGATAGTCCATTCCGTCCCCCGGCTCCTCGTCGGCATCTGGAAGGGCAACTACACGCACGGCTTCATAACGCGTAGCGGCGCGTTCACGATCCACCTCCTCCGGACAGACCAGCTCGGGCTCGTAAGGAATTTCGGCTTCTACACCGGAAGGGAAAGGGAAAAGTTCCTGGGCGTGGAATACAGGACAGGCGTCACGGGAAGCCCTGTTTTACTCGATGCGCATTCCTACGCCGAATGCAGGGTTATAAACGCGATGGACGGCGGCGACATGACGGCGTTTCTCGCAAGCGTCGTCGACGGGAAGATTTTAAGCGGGGGAGAATGGATGACGCTCAACCACTTCTACTCGCTCGCCCCGGAGGAATGGATAGAAGAGTACGGCGAGAAGCTCTCGCGGTCCGTGGCGGGCTCGATGGGCATCATACACAACATCGACTACTCGCCGTGGAAAGGGAAATAGCCGGCGCGTCGAAACCGGGCGCCGGATTTGAACAGGCTTCGACTTCAACGCCTTTCCGGAACGAAGCTCACAGACGCAGGCACCCCTTGCCTAACTACCGTAACCTGAATCGGCTCCCCCGGAGAAGCCTCTTTCACGCCGCCGATGTAGTCCTCGACGCCGCCGATTTCCCTGCCCGAAAGTTTTACCACCCTGTCCCCGGCCCTGAGACCGGCCCTCTCCGCGGGGCTGTGCTCGACGACGCCCAGGAGCTTCACACCCTTGTCGTCAGACAGCCTCACCCCCCCGCCCCCTGAATAATCGGGAAGGGCCCCTATGTACACTCCGGCCCCCGACATCCCCTCGCCCGGAAACGCCTCCCGGGAGAACTCCCCGGCCTCCCCGGCATTCGCGAGGTAGCCCACGAGCTCCGCTGCAGCCCTTATAACGGCGGCCGTCCCCTCGGGGTTTATCCTGGGCCACTCGTCAAACGGGGTGTGGTAATCCCCGTGAATTCCTGTCGATAGCTGAACCGCGGGAATACCGCTCATCAGGAACGCATGCTGGTCGCTCGGGCCGGGAGCCCGGCCCCCGTATTCGACGGCGAGGCCCGCCGACGAGCACGCGGCTTCGACGACGGGCATCCACGCCGGGGACGAAGTCCAGCCGAAAACTGTGATCCCGTTTCCCCCGAGCCTGCCTATCATGTCGAGATTGACCATCGCGATTATCCTTCCGGGCGCATGCTTCCGGTTCGAGACGTAGTACGACGAGCCCAGGAGCCCCTTCTCCTCACCCGAAAAAGCGGCGAACACGAGGCTCCTTCTCGGCCTTTCGCTCTTCGACGCGAAGTACTCCGCGAGCTCCATGAGCCCGGCCACTCCGGACGCATTGTCGTCCGCCCCGTTGTATATGTAATCAGCGGTTTCCGCACCGCCTGATGCGCGCATTCCGAGATGGTCGTAATGGGCCCCTACTACTATCACCTCTCCCCTGACAGCCGGGTCTCTTCCCTCGATATACCCGAGGACGTTCGAGGCGCCGCCCCCGCTCCTTAAAAGCTCGGTCCTTATCTCGGCCCGGGCCCCGGGCAGCGGCAGCGGGCTCCCCACGCCTCCCGCAAGCGCTTTTTCCATCTCGCCGAGCGACCTTCCCGACGCCGACAGAATCTCCTCCGCCACGTCCCGCCTCACGATAATGGCCTGCATCCCGCGCACCGCAGGCGGCACGTCGAGCGCGGCCGAGGCGAGGTCTTCCTCCTCGCTCCTCGATGCGGGAGTCGTGAATATAACCGCACGCGCCCCCTTATCCATCGCCGTCGCTATCTTGTGCCTGAGGGATGAATATTCGCGATACCTGCCGCGCCTGTCGAGTCCGGGCGGGGCGTATCTCAGCGCGAGGACGATCTTCCCCCTGGTATCGAGCCCGCCGTAATTGTCGTATCCGAGCTCCGGCGCGCTTATCCCGTAGCCCGCGAATATTATCTCCCCTGCCCTGAGCCCGTCTTCCGTGACCCCCAGCGGAGAGTAATCCACACCGGGCCTGAGACCTTCGGTCCGGCCTTTAACGGACAGCAGAAAAAAGTTCGTCTCGCCCATGGCGGCTCTGGGAGGTATGGGAAAAGTCTGAAAGTACGTTCCGTCGTCGCCCGCCGGGCGGAGGCCCGCTTTTTCGAACATGCGGGCGACGTAGCGGGCGGCTTTTTCCGACCCCGGGGTTCCCGCCTCGCGTCCTTCGAGGGCGTCCGACGCCAGGTACCTGATGTGCGAAATTATTTCGGCAGACGTGATAGCAGGGTCTTCCGCGGCGGCTCCGACCTCTTCCGCCGAAGACGGGAGCGAGGCAAGCGCCGCAAGAAGAACCGGCAGGGCGATGAACCTGATCATCATGAAAAAATTACCACAGCTTTTCCGGGTTTGGCTTTCGCATAACGCCGTCCCCTCCCCCACCCGGGAACGTTCGCGTAAACCCCAATATCAAGTTTGGCTTTCGCATAACGCCGTCCCCTCCCCGGCCGCTTACCCGTCTCTTAAAACCGGTCCGGCCCCGCCGCAGCTTTGTTTGCGGATAGAGTTAAAGCATGTAAGACTTATTCCTCAATCCAGTTAAAAAGGAGAGATGGGTGTACCCGGTACTTTTCACTATCGGAGATATAGCCGTGTCCTCGTTTTCGGTCATGGTTCTCCTGGCTTTTCTCGTCGCTTACATACTCGCCGAGCCCGAATTCAAGAGGAAGGGCCTCGACGCGGGTCTGGTCGACCTTCTCCTCATCGCCGCTGTCGTAGGCGGCCTCGGAGGCGCGAAGCTCCTCTTCCTCTATCAACAGGTCCCGCTCACGGATTTCATTCACGACCCGCTCCGCTACATGTCCTCGGGCTTCACGTTCCAGGGCGGGCTCATCGGGGCGGTATTCCTCGCGTGGCTCGTAACGCAGATGAAGCGGGTGCCGTTCCTCGTCATAACCGACCTCGCGTCGCCGCTCCTGGTAATAGCGTACGCCGTCGGAAGGGTGGGCTGCCTCCTCGTAGGCGACGACTACGGCACTCCCACGAACCTCCCGTGGGGAATGGCGTTCCCCAACGGCTCGCCGCCTACGCTCGAAAGGGTACACCCGACACAGATTTACGACACCATCTGCATGCTGATTCTATTCGCCGTCCTCTGGAAGATAAGAAAGAGGGATTATCCTACAGGGTGGCTCACGGCGGTGACTATCATAGCGCTCGGCGCACAGAGGTTCCTCGTCGAATTTTTCAGGGAAACGACCCCGAGCTTCATACCGGGGCTCTCCCAGGCGCAGTTCATTTCCATCGTCCTCGTGATTATCGGCATCATAATGCTCAGGAAGATTAAAAAACGCCCTGCGGCCACAGGACCCCGCACCGCGTAAGCGAGGCGAAGCCGGATGCACATAGTCATTATCGGAGCGGGCCAGGTCGGCTCATTCCTGGCCAGGAACCTCTCCAGCGAGCACGACATCGTAATAATCGAAAAAGACCGCGAAACGGCGGAGAGGCTGAAGGAGTCGCACGACGCCCTCGTTCTCGAAGGCGACGGCGACAGCCCTGCCGTCCTCGAAGAAGCCGGCATCCGGAAGGCCGACGTCCTCCTCGCTGTGTCGGGGGACGACAAGACGAACATCCTCGCGACCACGCTGGCGGCCGCCCTGGGGGTCAGGAAAATCATCCTCAGGGTCAGGGACCACAGCTACGTGCAGTATCCCGATCTGATAAAAAACGCCGACGTCTCGGTCGTCAATCCCGGCGACATCATCTCGGAGAAAATAGCCGGCCTCGTAAGCTCCCCGTTCGCGTGGAAAACGGAAACGTTGGCCCGGGGGAAGATCAAGCTCTTCAAGCTCAGAATAGAGCCGAACACCCCTCTTGCCGGACAGCGTCTGGCCGACCTCGGGCCGGCGAAATCATGGATATTCGTCGCCGTTTCGAGAAACGGCAAAATCGCGATCCCCACGGGCGAGACGCGGCTTAAAGAAGGCGATTACGTCTTCGCGCTCGGCGTTCCCGAAGTCTTGGGCAAGCTGAAGCAGCTTTTCGGAGTCGCCGAGGAAGCCGTTCGCACCGCCGTGATAATGGGCTGCGGAAGATTAGGCAAAGGCGCAGCGGAGACGCTCACGAAGGAAGGCATAAAGGTCAAGCTCATAGACAGCGACGCCGAAAAGGCGCGGAAGGCCGCGGAGGAGCTCGAAAAGGTTCTCGTATTCAGGGGCGACGCCACCGACAGCGACGCGCTCAAGGAAGCCGGCGTGGAATCGGCCGACTATTTCCTCGCGCTTACGGGGGACGACGAGGAAAACGTCCTCAGCGCCCTTCTCGCGAAGAGCCTCGGGGCCAGGAAGACGGCCGTCCTCTACACCAAGCCGGATTACATCGATCTCCTCGAAACCATAGGCGTGGACAGGGCGATAAGCGTCAGGCTCGCGCTCGCGAACGAAATACTCAGCCTCCTTCACATAGGCGGCGTTGCCCACGTCGCCCTCGTCGAGGAAGGAAGGGCCGAAGTCCTCGAATTCAACGTCACGAGCGAAACCAGGCTGAGCGGCGTCCCGCTCAAGGACGCGCATTTCCCCGAGGGGGCTATAATAGGGATAGCGCTCAGGGGGGAAGACGTTTTCATACCGAGGGGCGATTACGCGCCGTCCCCGGGCGACAGGGTAATCGTTTTCAGCCTTCCCGAAGCGGTTAAAAAAGTCGAGAGCATATTAGGCCAGTGAATATAAGGCTCGTACTTCACATCATCGGCAATATGCTGAAGCTGCTGGGCGCCGTAATGCTTATACCGGCCGCTTTCCCCCTTCTCTACGGCCAGGACGACCTCCTCGCCATTCTGGCGTCGGCGGTTATAACGGCAGTATTCGGGTTCGCCCTCGAACGCATAACGAAGCCCGACGGCGCGGTGACCGAGCTCGGACGGAAGGAAGGGTTTCTCGTCGCGACGCTCGCCTGGCTCGCCTGCAGCGTCTTCGGCGCGCTCCCGTTCCTCATCTACGGCGCCCTCACAAACCCGGTCGACGCGTTTTTCGAGTCCGTCTCGGGATTCACCACTACAGGGTCCAGCGTCATCAGGGACGTCGAGACCCTTCCCCACGGCATACTCTTCTGGCGGAGCTTCACACAGTGGCTCGGCGGCATGGGAATAATACTCCTCGGCATCGCGATACTCCCCCGGCTTGCGGTGGGCGGCATGCAGCTCATGGGGCACGAGGCGACGGGACCCACGACGGAAAAGATCACGCCGCGAATAGCCGAAACCGCGAAGAGCCTCTGGATAATATACGTAGGGCTCACGGCCCTCCTCGTCGTCCTTCTACTGCTTGCCGGGATGCCGCTTTTCGATTCGGTTCTCCACTCCTTTTCCACGCTCTCTACAGGCGGCTTCGGCATAAAGAACGCCAGCGTCGCCGCTTACAACAGCGCCGTCATAGACTACATACTCACCCTGTTCATGTTCATCGGCGGGACGAGCTTCGTCCTCCTTTACTGGCTCACGAAAGGCAAGCCGGGCAAGCTCTGGAAGAGCTCCGAGTTCAGGTTCTATCTCTTTTTCAATTTAACCGCCATAATCCTCGTCGCGCTCGAGCTGCGTGCAACCGTCTATCCGAGCTTTCTCGAAGCCCTCAGGTATTCGAGCTTCCAGGTAGTCTCCATAAGCACGACCGCGGGCTTCGCCACCGCCAACTACGACCTGTGGCCGGCCTTCTCGCAGTGGATGCTCCTGCTCCTCATGTTCGCCGGCGCGTGCGCGGGCTCGACGTCCGGGGCCATCAAAAACATCAGGATAGTCGTCCTCGTCAAGAAGGTATATCAGGAGATGCAGAAGCTCGTATACCCGCGCTCTGTCCTCCCGATAAGGATAGACGGCAAGCCCGTCGCCCCCGAGGTCCTGTCCAGCGTCGCCACCTTCTGCCTGCTCTACCTGTTCGTATTCCTCGTTGGAACCCTGCTCCTGACAGCCGCGGAAAACCTCCCCCTCATGACGGCGGTATCGGCCAGCGCGAGCGCCATCGGCAACGTCGGGCCCGGGATTGGCGAAGTCGGCCCCATCGGCAGCTTCGCCGGGCTCACGGATTTCAGCAAGATCGTCATCGCGCTCCTCATGCTTCTCGGGAGGCTCGAGCTCTTCACCGTCCTCGTACTCTTCACGGCCGCATTCTGGCGGAGGTGATCTCCACCTGCCGCATTGTCCCCCTGATTAAAGCTTTTACTTTAAGAAGGTTATGGTACTATTCACTTCGCTATCGGCCGGGGCCGGGATGTTCCCCGGCGCATTCGCATAGCCCGGCGCGGGACGGCGGCTGCAAGAGTCTGACCTCTTGCCAGTCCGCACATCGGCCGCCCCGCCGTTTACGTTCACTATATTTCAGGCATGAAGGTCTTATTCGACGCAGATGAGCCGATAGGCAGCCCTACTTCCGCAACCATCGGGAACTTCGACGGCGTGCACATGGGGCACAAACGAATTCTCGCGGCCGTAAAGCAGTCGGCCATGGAAAAGGGTGTGGGCTCGTGCGTCATAACGTTCCACCCGCATCCTCAAAAAGTCCTCAGGAATATCGACGTCCCTTTACTCCTGCCGATGCGTGAAAGGCTCCGGCTCCTCGAGGCCGAGGGAATAGACTTCGCCGCCTGCTATACGTTCACGAAAGAAATAGCCGCCATGACGGCCGAAGAGTTCGTAAACGAGATACTCGTCGGCAAGCTCCACATCAGGCATCTCATCGTAGGCCCCGATTTCTCGTTCGGGAAGAACAGGGAGGGCAACGCCGACCTTCTCCGGAAGCTCGGCGAAGAGCACGGGTTCGAGATAGAGGTCGCAGAGCCGCTTCTCATAGACGGCGAGGTCGTCAGCAGCTCGGCCATCAGAAAGCTTCTGAAGGAAGGCGACATGAAAAAGGCGGCGGCGTTTCTCGGGTATGATTTCTACGTCGAAGGCAGCGTCGTCGAGGGCGAAAAAAGGGGGCGGCAGATAGGCTACCCCACGGCTAACCTGGAAACGGACTGGGAGATACTCCCCAAAGAAGGCGTCTACGCAACCAGGTCGCGCATAGACGGCGAGAAATTCGACAGCATAACGAACATCGGATACCGCCCGACGTTCGGCGAGAGCAGGCTCCTCATTGAAACGCACATATTCGATTTCTCGGGCGACATATACAAAAAGAGGCTCGCCGTCGAGTTCGTCGAGCGCATACGGGACGAGAGGCGTTTCGACGGCGTCGATGCGCTCGTCGCGCAGATTGGAAGGGACGTCGAGCAGGTCAAGGAAGCCCTACAGGCTTCGCGGAAGTGATAGATCACCCAAAATGGGGGCGACGCGAGATGCAGGTAAAAGCCACCACTAAAATCTACGGCATATTCGGCCATCCGGTCAGCCACAGCCTCTCCCCACTCATGCACAACAGCGCCTTTCGGGCCCTCGGGCTCGACTGTGTATACACGGCGTTCGACGTTCACCCGGACGACATCGGCAGGGCCGCCGACGCGATAAGGGCCCTCGGCATAAGCGGCGTGAACGTCACGATACCGCACAAACAGGCTATTATCCCGTATCTGGACGAAGTTTCGCCCGACGCGCGGCACACGGGCGCCGTCAACACGATAAAGAACGACGGCGGCAGGCTTTCAGGCTACAACACCGACGTCGGCGGCTTCATGAGAGACGCCCGCGAGGAGCTCAGCATATCACCGAAAGGATCGAGCGTACTTCTCCTCGGCGCGGGCGGCGCGGCGCGGGCCGTCATTTCAGCGTTCGGCATGAACGGCGCGAAGAGAATAGCCGTAGCCAACCGTACGCATGACAAAGCCCGGAAGCTGGCAGAAGAGTTCGGCAGTCTTTTTCCCGGCACGGAGATATCCGCCGTCGATTCAGGGGACGCTGGCGCGATGACGAAAGAGCTCGGGCTAACGGACATACTGGTGAATTCCACCTCGGGCGGCATGGAAGGCTCTTCCGGGCTCGAAATTAATATCGAGGCATTGGGAGACGGGGCCGCCGTGTACGACCTCGTATACAAGCCGAGGGAAACGCGCCTCGTCAAAGAGGCGAAGCTCCGCGGTCACAAGGCCGTGGGCGGCCTCGGGATGCTCCTTTACCAGGGCGCTCTCAGCTTCGAGATATGGACGGGTGAAAGCGCGCCCGTGGACGTCATGCGAAAAGCCATATCTTAAGCGCTAATCATTTCAATCCCAGTTCCGGCTTCTCAACGCTCTGGTCAATCCGCCCCCTTTGTGGGATAATGACTTTTACAAGCACGCATCGAAGGAGGCCCATTCAATGAAGGTCGTAAGTCCCGCGGGTGATTTTGAAATCAAGGTAAACGATTCGGCTGTGGAGGGCGACTTCGTCGTGCTGAGCGGGCAGATGGGCGTCTGGGATTCCAAGATCTACATGGCGCCGTCCGACATATGGCAGTTCGCTTCTATTTTTCTCAGGCCCGCGGTAATTCTCTATCTGCTCAAGCTGCCGTTCAAATCCCTCTTCGGCTCCAACCAGCGCTGATTAAAGCGAAATTTCTGCGGGCAGTCCGCTGACCTCTCTTCGCACGGTCTCTCCTGCAGCCCCTTTATAAGAAATGGGGCTTGAAAGTTCCGGGAATAATTCATAAACTCTTAATATATAATCCAGCGAAGGAGGGTAACCGGCAATGGTAGATAATTTCGACGAGTTCGATTCTGACGTTCCAGTTAACTATCGAGGCTTCGATCTCTCCGATGTAGATTATAACGATCTTTCGGGGCTCATGGAGAAGATAGACATCATCCATGAGGACATGGACAAGATCAAGGACCTTTCCACCAAACTCATCGACATTTACGAGACCTCAGGATCCTACAACGACCCGCACGTCGGCATCTACGAGAAGTTCCTCGAAGAGGGCATACGGGAATACGGCGAGGACAAGGGGCGTGAATTCATCGAGCTCCTTCTCGGCGGTCCGCACGAGTCGCCCAAGCTCCAGATAGCCAAGGCCAAGGCGCTTCTCATATCCTACTGGAGGCTGTTCGAGGACGACGAGTCCGAGCCGATACACCCCTCCCAGTTCGAGGAGAGCGATATTTTCAAAACGATAAAGAAGCTCACGGGGAACAAGAACCTCTTCCCGACACTGAACTCTCAGTAAAGAGGAGGGCACGGCCTCCATTCGGAGAGTTCACCACCCACAGAGTTATTTCGACGTTTCGAGCACTTCGGGATTGACGAGGTGTTTCGGGGCTTTGCCTTCGAGCGCAAGCTCCACGCTCGTAACGGCCATGTCGATCATCCTCTCCCGTGTCTCCCTCGCTGCGCTCCCGATGTGGGGCAGGAGGACGGTATTCGGGAGATCGAGCAGCCCGGGATCTATTTCGGGCTCCTTCTCGTAAACGTCGAGCCCCGCCCCCCATATCGTCCCGTCCCTCAGGGCCGCCGCGAGATCGTTTTCTTTTATTATTGGACCCCGCCCCACGTTCACGATTATCGCGCTCCGCTTCATTCTACGGAATTCTTCCGCGCCGAACCGCCCGCGCGTGCCCTCGTTGAGCGGCGACGTGATGGCGATGAAGTCCGACTCTTCGAGAAGCCGCGGGAATTCCGCGTACTCCGCCCCCGTCTCTTTTTCGGCCACCTCGTTCCTGCTCCTGTTGTGGTAGAGGACCTTCATGCCGAATCCGGACGCCCTTCTCGCGACGGCCGAGCCGATGCGGCCCATGCCGAATACGCCGAGCGTCTTTCCGTGGACGTTATGCCCCATGAGGAGCGACGGGTGCCACGTCTTGAATTTCCCGCTCCTGACGTACGCATCGGCCTCCACCACCCTCCGCGCGACTGAAAACATGAGCGCCCACGCGAGGTCCGCCGTGGTTTCGGTGAGCACGTTCGGTGTGTTCGTAACCATAACCCCGCGCTCCGTGGCGTACGCGACGTCTACGTTTTCGTACCCGACGCCGCAGTTGGAAACTATCTTCAAATCCGGCAGCAGGTCGATGAATTCCCTGTCTATGGAATCGGCGACGGTGGAGATGACGGCGGAAGAGCCCTTCGCTCCTTCGAGCAGCTCCTTCCGTGTCGGGAGCCGCTCTTCCCTGAACACAGTGACGTCGTACTTCCCGGCGAGCCTTTCGACCGCGTCGCCCGGATATTCCAGGCTTACGAAAACCTTTTTCATGCCGTTTATTTCTCGAACGGGTCCGGTATCTCGGGATGCCAGAGCTTGAAGTGGTTCCTGTGGTTCTCCGTGTA
>CAZUDM010000010.1:0-89719 GCA_964618635.1 uncultured Spirochaetia bacterium | reverse complement strand
AAGCAGCTCCCGCTACCCCAGGTGCTCTCGAAGTTAAAACCCATACTGGAGGACGGGGCTGTCAGGAAGATCGGTCAGAATCTGAAATACGAAATCGTCGTCCTCGAAAGAAACGGTATCATGCTCAAGGGCATATCGTTCGATACGATGATCGCCGCCCACATGATCGACTCTTCTCGGCTCAGCTACGGCCTCGACGAGCTTTCAAGGATTTACCTCGGCCACATGATGATAACGTACAAGGACGTCACGGGCTCCGGAAAGACCAGGATTCCATTCGACGAGGTCGAGATCGAGAAGGCAAAGGTCTACTCGTGCGAAGACTCGGACGTCGCGATGATACTTTACAAAAAGCTCGCGCCGGAGCTCGAAGAAACGGGCCTCCTTGGCGTTTACAGCGAGACCGAGCTTAAGTTCATAGAGGTGCTCGCGCGAATAGAGATGAACGGCGTCAGGGTCGACCCGGTTAAGCTGAAAGAGCTTTCGAGGGAATTCGAGGCCGGCCTCACCGAGCTGGAGAAGAATATATACGCCGAAGTGGGGTACGAGTTCAACCTCAACTCCCCGATTCAACTTAGGGACGTCCTTTTCAATACCCTCGGTCTTCCGAAAAAGAAGGTCACGAAGACAGGTGAGTCGTCTACGGACGTCGAAGTGCTGACAGACCTCAGCAAGTTTCATTCCGTCCCCGAAAAAGTGCTCGAGCACAGAACGCTTTCGAAGCTGAAATCGACGTACCTCGACGCGCTACCCAAGCTCATTAACCCGGCGACCGGGCGGCTTCACACCTCCTTCAGCAGGGTCGGCTCATCCACGGGTAGGCTGAGCTCGAGCGACCCCAACCTGCAAAACATACCGATTAAAACGGCGCAGGGAAGGCGCATAAGGGAGGCATTCGTTCCCGACGAGGGGAATGTTCTCCTGTCGGCGGACTACTCGCAGATAGAGCTCAGGCTCCTCGCGCACTTTTCGGACGACGAGAGCCTGATAGAGGCGTTCCGCACGGGAAGCGACATTCACAGCAGAACTGCTGCGGAGATCTTCGGGGTGACCGAGGACCTCGTAACGCCCGACATGAGAAGGCTCGCGAAGAGCATAAACTTCGGCATCATCTACGGCATAAGTGCGTTCGGTCTCGCGCGTCAGCTGGGGACCTCCGTATCGATAGCCAAGAGCTACATAGACGAGTATTTCAAGCGTTACGGGAAGGTCCGGGAATACATAGATAAAACGATAGCGGACGCCGTCGAAAAGGGATACGCGGAGACGATACTCGGCCGCCGCCGTCCGATCCCCGAGCTAAGGTCTGGAGACAGGAATAGAAAGGGGTTCGGCGAGCGCGCCGCCATGAACACCCCCATTCAGGGCTCAGCAGCCGACATCATAAATATCGCCATGATAAGAATCCACGACGAGCTTGCCCGGGGGTTTAAATCCCGCATGATACTACAGGTGCACGACGAGCTTCTTTTCGAGGTCCCTGAAGACGAGGTCGAAGCGCTTTCCCGCATGGTGAAGTCTGAGATGGAAGGGGCGTGGGAGCTGAAAGTCCCTGTTATCGTAGAAATGGGGACCGGCAAGAACTGGGCCGAAGCGCACTAGCTCTTGCCGGTTCGTATGCGTGTGTGAATAAATCTTCTATCCGTCGATAAGCGTACAACTGCTCGGGTTCACGTTCGACGTTCCACTTTGATCGATTGCCGATTTCGCGCCGCTTATGGTGCATTCGTTCTGCGGGTCTATCTCGACCGCAGAAGATCCGGAGGCCCTTATGCCGTTTTCCCTGAGCGACGTTATGAATATGTTGTTGTCCACCGGTGTGACCGTTCTGGCCAGCCTCACGAACGTGTTGTTGTTAGTCCTTATGCCGTCCCGATTGGCGCTTACGCTTATGTCTTCGTCGGCTTCGAGAAGGACGAGACCGAAGTTCTCGGCGTGGATGCCTTCCCTGCAGTCGATGAGTGTTACGTTACGGGCAGCGATTTCGACCCTTGCGTCGCCCTTGACGCTTATGCAGTCGTTTCCGTTCCCGTCTATGTTGAAGTCGGCTTCGAGGGAATCGAAGAGTACCTCGTCAAAGCCGTTGGCTCGTATGCGATTCTGGAATACCGCCCAGTTCTCGACGAATATCGCGCCGGGGGACGTCTGCAGTATGACGTCGAATTCGACGTCGCTGTCCCTCGTGACGGATATGATTCTCGAAAGTGTGTAGTCGGGCCCTTCGAATTCGATTCTGACCGTGTTGAAATCAGGCTTGAACCTGAGGTTGAATTCCCCGAACTGGTTCGTCCGCGTGGACTGTTTTCTCCTGTTGTTTTCGAAGATGCTCACTCTTATGTCCGAGACCGGGCCGTCTATGACCTGGAGAACCGTGCCGTTTATCCTGGTTCTGTTATTTCCGCCGCCACCGCCATCGTCGCCGCAGCCCCAGAAACCGTATGATATAAACGATGTAATTAAAAGCAGAATTAACAGGAATGAATGTTTATTCAGAAATTTAACCATGATCCTATCCTCCATGCATATGTTGGGTATAGCCGTCTTCTATACACAGCAAATATTATTTCAATATTAACCGGAAACGCTTGATTTTTATATAGGGTTTCTTGCGTCCTGTCGAAAAAATACTGACAGTCGGGCCTGTGGATCGACTACTTGAAGATACGGTTGGCCGCCGCCCGTGGAAGTGCTCCCGGGGCAGGTCCATTCATTTCGCGGCATCCGAATTGGCCCGGCCATTTCATAGCGGCTATGATTTTCGGCCGGCCCGGGTTTGATTTTTCGGAATGTGTTTATTTACTATAGTATTAGTGGGCGGGTCGGTCTGAACAGCCGTTCGGAGAAAGACTCGTCGAGAGGTGATGCATTGTCTGAAAAAAGCGTTGGCATTCTTGGTGCGACGGGTTACACGGGCTCCGAGCTCCTCCGGATTCTTCTACGCCATCCCGGAGTTTCAGTCAAGTGGCTGACATCGGAAAAGTTTGCGGGTCAGAATATCGGCGACGTCTTTCCGGGGCTCAGGGGGTTTTGCGGGCTCGAATGCCAGAGCGTATCCGCATTAAAAAGTCTGCCCGGGGTTGAGCTCGTCTTCTCCTGCCTTCCCCACGGGACTGCGATGCATTTCACGGGCAGGCTTCTTGGCGAAGGAGTCCGTGTAATAGATTTCAGCGCCGACTTCAGGTTCAGGAGCGCAGACCTTTACGAAAGCCTTTATAGCGCGAAACACAGGATGCCTCAATACATAGACGATGCTGTTTACGGCATCCCCGAAATATCGAGGAGTGATATCAGAAACGCTCGCCTCGTTGCAAATCCCGGGTGCTATGCGACGGGCGTGATACTCGGGCTCCTGCCCCTTCTGAGGGAAGGTCTGATAAAGGAAACCTCCATAATTGCTGACGCAAAATCCGGAGAATCCGGGGCGGGAAGGGCCCCATCGCTTGAGCACCACTTCCCCGAATCGAACGAGAATGCGCGCCTCAATCCAGGGGCTGCTTCACACCAGGGCCCGGAGATGGAGGAGGTGCTCTCTTTCGTCGCCGGGAGGGAGGTGGGCATAACATTCGTACCCCACAATATCCCCGTTAACCGCGGCATACTGACGACTATATACGCCCGGCTGAAATCCGAAGCGGATGCGGGCCGGGTGCTCGATGCATTCAGGGAATTTTACAGAAACGAGCCTTTCATACGCGTATATGCCGAGGGGAAGCTCCCCGACATCAAGGATACGAAATATACGAATCTGTGCGGTATAGGAGTCACGATAAAAGGGGGTGTCATAACGACCGTCGTATCCCTCGACAATCTCGTAAAAGGGGCGTCCGGTCAGGCGGTGCAAAATATGAATCTGATGCTCGGGTTCCCCGAAACCGAAGCCCTCGGGCTTCAGGGGATGTTCCCATAAACGGGTGCAGCTTATGCAGACGATGAACGATTTATTTCTCGAAAGCGTCGAGAGGTTCGGAAGCCGGCCGGGGGTTATTGACGGAGACAGAACACTGACATACGCCGAGCTCGGTGAGGCCGTGAAATCCCTGGCCTCTTTCCTCGCCTCGCGCGGCGTAGGAAGGGGGGACAGGGTCGCGATACTCCTTCCCAACTCCATGGAGTTTGCCGCCGCCTTTTACGCCTCGGCCTCTCTCGGCGCCGTATCGGTGCCTGTGAACAGTCTCTGTAAAGAGGACGAGATAAGGTTTTACGTGACGGACTCTGGGGCGAAGGTTCTCCTGACGGACGCCGCATCAAGGGAGATAGCGGAGAAGGCGGCCTCGGGTTCGGGAGCATCTGTCGCGATAATAAGGGGCGAAGCGGCGGACTGGGTTTACATTAAAGGCGAAGCCGGAAATCCGCCACTGGTCAAAGTCGAGGCCGGGGACGACGCGATATTTCTCTACTCGACGGGCTCGACGGGGAAACCAAAGAGGGTTGCACGTACTCACTACAATCTCGCCGCCCTCGCTCAAAACCATTCCTATACGGCAGGGTTTACGGATACGGACAGGGTGCTTTTCGTCGTGCCGCTTTCTCATACCTACGCGTTCGGGAATTTCATAAGCGCCGTCCGCGGCGGCGCGGCTTCGATAATGCTCGAGCAGTTTAACAGAAACAGGGTGCTGGACGTTCTGGAGAGGGAAGCCGTAACCATATTCCCCGCCGTGCCCGTGATGCTCGACGCGTTGGCAGGCACGTTCACCACCGAAGAGAAAGACCTCTCCCATCTCAGGCTCGTGATTTCGGCGGGCGCTCCGTTAAGAGAAGAGACCTTCAAGAAATTCCACGAGAGATTTTCGATATACCCCCGACAGCTCTACGGCTCCACGGAAACCGGGGTCATATCCGTCAACCTCGCAGAAGATATCGAAAGGCGGTCGGCCTCCGTCGGACGGCCTGTGAAACACGTGACTGTAAAGGTCTTCGGCGACGGCGGGGAGGAGCTCGAAACCGGCGCGGAAGGGGAGCTCGCCGTCAGGAGCCCTTCGATGACACGCGGATACGACGGCCTTCCGGAGGAGACGGAAAAGGTTTTCCGGAACGGGTACTATTTCACCGGGGACCTCGGAAGAATAGACGGCGAGGGATACATCTACATAACCGGCCGGAGGAAGTTCTTCATAAACGCCGGCGGGTACAAGGTGGACCCGGCGGAGGTCGAGAACGTTCTCCTGGGTATGCCCGGGATTACGGAAACCGCCGTCCTCGGGGTCGAGGACAAGAGCGGTAAGGAGCACGTGAAGGCCGTCCTCGTTTCCGAAAGGCCCGTCACGGCCGGCGACGTAATAGAGCACTGCAGGGGAAAGCTCGCCGATTATAAAATCCCCCTTTCGATAGAGTTCAGGAAAGAGCTTCCGAGAAGCCCTGCGGGCAAGGTTCTCAAAGAGCGGTTAAAGTAGCTTCATGGTGAAGAATATGAATGACGTTGCCGGAAGAGTGCGAAAGGTGCTCGGAACGAGCCTGCCTCCTGACGTAATAACAGAAAATATCGACGACGAGTTTCCGCTCGTGGAGCTCGGCGTGGGGATCGATTCCGTCGCGCGTCTCGAGCTTCTGGTTGCGCTGGAGCAGGAATTCCGAATAAGGCTGGACGAGGAAGAGATCACGCCGGAATTTTTCGAATCGGTGGGCGCCATGTCGCGCCACATAAGCGGAAAACTCAGGGTCGGCCCCATATAGCGGAAATGGGGACGGCTCAGTTCGTAAGGCCCTTGTCCTTGAGATACTTCTCGAACGAGTTTATAAATTCCTTTCTGACGCGCTCGCTGGCCCTTCCTATAGGCTCGATTACCGTCTTTTCGTAAAATTCAAAAGCCGTGGCTTCGAGCTTCGTATCGCCTGTAGTCCGCGCGAGCCTCAAAACCGCGATCGAATTATAGAATATCGCCCTGAAAAGCGCCCGCCTGGCGTCGTTGAATTTGAATTCTTCGAGGAGCTTCTGGGCCTCGATGAGCGCGTAAAAACCCACTCCGCAGAAAAGGGTCAGGAGCTTCTTCGCCTCGTCCGGCGACATGCCTTCGATTAGATACACGAGCGGGGCCTCGACTATCGATTCGAGCTCCTTTTCCTTGCTGATGATATTCGCGAGCTCTTTGACCTTGTCGTCGTCGGCGTTGTTGAGAAGGTCCTTGAGGGCGCCCTGAACGTACTCCAGAGCGAAGCTGTCTTTTATCTCCTCGGGGCTTAGCCCCTCCGACTTGAGCGCCTTTATATGGGCGAGCTTTTCGATGGTTTTTTCGGGGAAAAGTAAAAGCGTCTTCGACGTGCCGCCCGAGGAAACCCTCTTCCTCCGCGGCTTCGGTATGAGCCCGAGCCGGGCGCATATCTTGATCGTTTTTTCAGGGTCGCTTCCGAGGTCTACCTTTCTTTTTTTCGCTTCTTTTATAATTTCGTCTATTGATACATCTGCCATGACAAGATATTACGCAGGTTGGAGAGCCTTTGTCAATCCATAATTGTCCCGTATTCAAGGGCGTATTCAGCGTTCCGGCAGACGCGATCACGAGAAGCGCAAGGTCTGAGGTAGACACGTGAACCTGTGCCGCCGTAGCGCCTTTCCGAAGTCTTCCGCCCGTCATACCGGATTGATTTTGAATAGCGGATGGTTTATTAATTTCATATGGCCAAGAGTACGCTCGTCGTCTACGAACCTGTCGAAATGACGGACAAGGCTTATTACTGGAAGGAGTACGCGGAGTTCTATGAAAAGTACTGGGGCGGCCCTACGTCGCCCTTCGGCGTATGGTTCGGAAACGAGTACGAGTCCTTCGTTCAGGCTATGGCCGCTCACCTAGGCATAGACAAGAACGAGGTCGAGCATTGCTTTTTCACGAAGGACGACGACGGCAAATACTACATCGCCCCGTTCCGCTCGAAATCAAATCTCTTCTTCTCAGAGAATTTCATCCCGCTAGAATGGTTCGTTCTGTTCAGCCCCGAAGACAGGCAAACGCTCTACACGCACTGGGGGTTCAACGCGCTTTATTACAATACACGGATAGGTACGGCCATCGAGCGCCTCGACGACGCTGCGGCAGTCGTATCGGAATCCATTGAAGGCGGTGGTGGTGGAATTGGAAAGGAGTATGGCTTCGACCTGGAAACATTCCTTATGAGCCTCCGCGACCTGAAAAGCTGGCTTTCGGGATATGACCCATCGGGATTTATAGTTCTTAACTACGGCGAGCTCTGTGCCCTGATAAATCCATACTCTCTCGAAAGGGAGCGCTCGGTCGAAGAGGCGTGGGCATTCATCGGTCAGCTGAGAGAAAGCAGGTTCGACGAGGCCGCCTCGTCCCTCAAGGCGTTTCTGCAGAAGTGGGACGACATACGGAGCACAGCCTCCGCCGGTGCAGCAGACGACTCGACTCTCCAGTGACTTCGCTTCGGGAGCCGGGATCGGTCGCGATTTATCCGGCGTCCTCGCGAAGGCCGCTCCTTTCGAGAAACACCCTCGCGTATCGGTACGCGTCCCTTAATAATATAGAGTGGAATTCTCCCGGCGTTTCCTACAATCTGAAAACCGGCATTTTCGTCCCGACACATAAGTACCGAATGGTTTTGGCTTCTAGGCCGTATAAATCTTAAGACGAGTTTCATACGAAAATCCGGAAAAACCGGAGCGGTGCTTGCCCTCGGGAGGCTCCAAAATAACAATCTTTCCAAATGATTCGGGCTGCTTAAAACAGTTCGAATGAATCTGAAACCATTTCGTGATCGTACTGGTTTAATAGGTATAAGGTCGGAACGGGTGTGGGAATACCCATATCCGGGATCAGATGACCCGAAGGAGGCCGATAATGCTAAAAAAGCCTGAATTTGCGAACATATTCGATGATTACGGTCACGGCCAGGCCGAGACTATGGTGGACGACTTCGGCGGTGACGAATTCGACGAGATCGACGACTATTTCGAAGAGGATACCGTCGAGACCGCAGAGGAAGAGGAAAACGTCAGCAACATTAAAACTAATAAAGAAGAAATTAATCAGGACCTCCGGCTGGTAAACGCCTATTTTAAGGAAGTCAGCACGGAGACACTCCTTGCGCCAAACGAAGAGGCGCATGTGGCGGCCAAGATAAAATGCTGCGAGGACAAGGCCATAAGCATAAGGAAGAAGATCGAAAAGCTTTTAGGGAAGAGACTCGGCCAGGAGCCCGAAAAGCTTGCCGAGGCCATAAGCGAGTTTTACACCCGGGATGCCGCGACCATGACGGCGGCGGAAAGGGTAAAGCATCTCGAAACCTGCTGCCGGCTGAGCGCACTCGCGGGTCTTCATAAGGCCTACCAGAAAAAGGGATTCGAGCTCAGGAACAGGTTTATAAAGGCCAACCTCAGGCTCGTCGCCAGCATGGCCAAGAGGTTTGCCGGAAGGGGCGTGCCGTTTCTCGACCTTATTCAGGAAGGGAACCTCGGCCTCATAAAGGCTGTCGAGAGGTTCGACCACAGGAAGGGGTACAGATTCTCGACATACGCCTGCTGGTGGATCAATCAGGCGATGACGAGGGGTATATTCAACCAGACCCGCACCGTTAAAATGCCGGCTTACCTTCTCGAAAAGGCAGGCAAGGTCAGGCACGTAAAAAGGGAGCTCACGCGCGAGAACGAGAGGGAGCCGATGGCTGAAGAGATCGCGGAGAAGGCCGAGATGAGCGTCGAGAACGTAAGAAGAATCCTCGAATCCGGTGCCAACAGGGTCGTCAGGCTGGATACGCCCATATGGAACGGAGAGAAGGCGACGTTCATGGATTATATAGAGGACTCGGGCGCTCTCAAAGTCGATTCCCTCATAGCGGAGATATCCATCCCGGGGAACATAAACGACGCCCTCCTCATACTCCCCATGCGGGAGCGCGAAGTCGTAAAAATGAGATTCGGTATCGGTTACGAGTGCCCCTACACGCTGGACGAGATCGGGAGAAAATTCCGTCTCACGAGGGAAAGAATAAGACAGATCGAAAAGAAGGCGCTCGACAGGATAAGAAGGTCGAAATCGGCACCTGTCCTGAGAAGCCTTATGGAAGTGTATAACTAACTCATTTTCCGGCGCGCCGTCATGCACAGCGGCGCGCCGGCTCCATTATTAAATATTAGAACCTTCCGGCGATCTTTTCGCCCTTTTCCATTTTGATATAGCGCTGTTTCCTGCCTGCCCTACGAGTTTTGTGTATATTATGATTTCCGGATTTCCAATGAAAGCTGACGACATCCATCCTGTAATCGAGGCTCTGACGAAGGCCGCCCCGTCGTGGGACGTGCCCGCTGTAACCCTCGTCGCCGAGACCTCCCGCGACCCGTTCAGGGTGCTTATATCCACCGTTCTCAGCCTGAGGACTAAGGACGAAACCACGGCAGCCGCGTCCCGGAGGCTCTTCGCCCTCGCCGATAACCCTTCCGACATGCTCGAGCTGAGCGAGGATGAAATTGCAAAGGCGATCTATCCCGTCGGGTTTTACAGGGTAAAGGCCCGGAACGTGCTCGACATCTGCCGGACTCTCGTCGATAATTACGGATCACGCGTCCCCGACGACCTCGACGAGCTCCTAAAGCTGAAGGGAGTCGGAAGGAAGACCGCGAACCTCGTTTTGACCCTCGGCTACAACAAGCCCGGTATATGCGTCGATACGCACGTGCACAGGATTTCAAACAGGCTCGGTTACATAAAGACCAGGAATCCGCACGACACCGAGATGGCGCTCCGGAGAAAACTCCCGAAAAAATACTGGATAGACTACAACAGCCTCCTGGTAGCCTTCGGACAGCACCTTTGCAAGCCGATTTCCCCGATGTGCACCCTGTGTCCTGTATCGGTCTGGTGCGATAGGGTGGGCGTCGGCAAAAGCAGGTGAGCCCGGCGCGATTTAATCCCGTTTTATGGGGCAAACGTTGACTATCGCCCTGTTCCACATATAATTCATGTACCTCGATTTAAAGCTCAGTCGCCTATTTATCCGGGAGGTTTTAACAGCTTGGAGACTGTACTATTCTATCTCTTCGCGGCGCTCGCCGTGGCGGGCGCTCTCCTCGTAGTGATTCATAAAAATCCGGTGTCGAGCGCCGTGTCTCTGGTTCTGACGCTGTTCTCGACGGCTGTGCTTTTCGTGCTCCTTTCGGCGCATTTCATAGCCGCGATACAGATACTGGTCTACGCGGGCGCGATAATGGTGCTGTTCCTTTTCACCGTCATGTTCCTTAATCTCAAGCCCGGAGCGCTCAATTTCGACTCCAAGAACATGGCCTTTAAGGGCAGCGTCCTTCTGGCGGGCCTCTTTTTCGTGGGTTACTTCGCCATTCTTGCCTACAGCAAAACGTTTCCCGAAGGAAGCACAGCGGCCCTCCCGGAAGGGTTCGGTACCGTCGAGGGGGTAGGAAAAACGCTCTTTACGGACTATCTCCTTCCGTTCGAGCTTACCTCCGTGCTCATTCTCGCCGCTATTATCGGCGTCGTCGCGATAGCTAAAAGGAGGGAGAGCTGAGATGTCCGGCATAGCCCCCGAGCATTTTTTCGTTCTGAGCGCGATACTTTTCGTCATAGGGGCCTTCGGGGTCATAGCGAGGAAGAACCTCATAATAGTTCTGATGTCGCTCGAGCTCATGCTGAACGCCGCGAATCTGGCGTTCATCGCCTTTTCGAGGCTCCACGGCGACATGACGGGGCATGTGTTCATGATAATGTCGATTACGGTCGCGGCCGCCGAGGTGGCCGTCGGGCTTGCGCTCGTGGTGGCTGTTTATTCTCACAGGGATTCGCTTAACGTAGACATATTAAGGATGCTTAAGGGTTAGCATACAATGATACTCTGGATTGTTCTCATACCTCTTCTCGGGGCGGCGTTTAACGGGCTCTTCTTCGTATCGGGCCTCTGGAGAAAGGTTCTGAAAGGCGACGAGCACACGGAAAAGAAGATCGTAAGCCTGGTCGGCTGCGGAGTGGTGCTTGCCTCGGCGCTTATATCGACTTCGCTCTTTCTCAGGCTCCTTTCCATGGAGCCGGGAGAGCGGCAGATAATCCAGGAGCTCTTCGTATGGATACCGTCGGGCTCGTTCACCGTGAGCTTCGACCTGCTCTTCGACACCCTTTCCTGCATAATGGCATTGGTCGTAACGTGGATAGGCTTCCTCATTCACGTCTATTCGACGGGCTACATGCACGACGACAAGGCCTACGCCAAGTACTTCATGTACCTCAATCTTTTCATATTTTTCATGCTCACCCTCGTCCTCGGTAACAGCTTCCCGCTTATGTTCGTCGGATGGGAGGGAGTGGGTCTTGCGTCTTATCTCTTAATCGGGTTCTGGTATGAAAATCCGGCCAACGCCGACGCCGGACGAAAGGCGTTCGTCGTTAACAGGATAGGGGACTTCGGATTCCTGCTCGGAATATTTCTCATCTTTTTCGTCTTCGGCTCCGTCGGTTACCAGGAGGTCTTCGGAAAGGCGCTCGACCCCGTTTTCATGAGCACAGTCCCGGCCGCCGTGATTACGGGCATAGCGCTCCTTCTATTCGTCGGCGCCGTTGGAAAATCGGCGCAGATACCGCTTTACGTGTGGCTACCGGACGCAATGGCCGGCCCTACGCCCGTGAGCGCGCTCATACACGCGGCCACGATGGTCACCGCCGGCGCATACATGGTGGCCAGGTGCAGCGCCATATTCTCGCAGTCCGTAACTGCGCAAACGGTCGTCGTAACCGTGGCCGTTTTGACAGCATTCCTCGCGGCGACAATAGCCCTCACGCAGAACGATATAAAGAAGGTCCTCGCATATTCCACGATAAGCCAGCTCGGCTATATGTTTATGGGCATAGGCGTAGGTGCATACACGGCGGGGCTTTTTCACCTCGTCACACACGCGTTCTTCAAGGCCCTCCTCTTCCTGGGCTCGGGAAGCGTTATACATGCCCTTTCCGGCGAGCAGGACATAAGGCGCATGGGAGGGTTACGGAAATATATCCCGACGACCGCAATAACGTTCCTCATAGGAACACTCGCGATAGCCGGTGTCCCTTTGCTCTCGGGCTTTTACAGTAAGGACGGGATTCTCGGGCAGGTCTACGACAGGGGATACGCGCTTCACTGGCTACTGGCGCTCATCACGGTCGTCATGACGGCCGCGTACATGTTCAGGCTCTACCTCCTGACGTTCGAGGGCAAGACGAGGATGACGGACGAGGTCAAGCATCACGTGCACGAGTCGCCATTCTCAATGACGATACCTCTCATGATACTTGCGGTGCTGTCGATATTCGGCGGATACCTGGGAGTACCGGAGTTCATCGGCGAGCTCGTGGGCATCCACGAATCCAACCTTTTCGACAAATTCGTCTCGCCGGCGATACTTCTCGATAATTTCGTCGCCGCGGGGCATCATCTGCTGAATCACGTTACGCTTCTGATATTGTCCATAGCCGCTGCCGCCACCGGTATCGCGATAGCGTTTTATCTCTATTCCGTAAAGCCGGGGACGGCGGACAGGATCGCGGCCAACAAAAACGTCGAGCCGCTTTACAACCTTTCCTACAACAAGTGGTACGTGGACGAGCTCTACGACTACATCATAGTCCAGCCCTTCAGGTATCTCTGCAATCTCGCCGCCTGGTTCGATATAAAGTTTATCGACGGGGCCGTGAACGGCGTCGCGAATATTCTCCGTGAAGCTGCGCTCACTCTCCAGGCCGCGCAGACGGGTGTCCTCAGGAGCTACGCCACTCTCATGGCGATAGGCGCGCTTGCGATACTCGTCTTCATAGTCCTCTGGCAGAAGTTCTGATTGTTTTATCCCCTAGCAAAACCCGAAAGGAACTCATGCGGCTTCGTGCCGTGCCGTTCAGTCGAAACGTCTCCACCCAACATACGGTTTAACTTAGAGCCACTCGGGGAAAATCAGGAAGTCAGGCGAACCCATAAGTGTGCGGGGCCTGCGGCGCGCGGTAGGGTTTTCTGCAGTTGTGTGTTGAAAAGGAAAGAGGAATAACAGACATAAAAAAAAGCGGCGGCCTTGAGAAAGGCCGCCGCCTGTAGTCATCCGGTTTTTATTATCCTAGGTTAAGACCTATTACACGTCGAAGTAGAGCTTGAATTCGTACGGTACGGGTCTCAGTTTTACTGGGTTTACTTCCTTGTCCGTCTTGTATTCGATCCAGGTTTCGATAACGTCTTCGGTGAATACGTCGCCCTTGAGCAGGAACTCGTGATCCGCCTCCAGGGCTTCGAGCGCCCCTTCGAGAGAGCCCGGAACGTTCGGAATACCTGCAAGCTCCTCCGGCCCGAGTGCGTAGATGTCCTTGTCCAGCGGCTCTCCAGGGCTGAGCTTCTTTTCTATGCCGTCGAGACCGGCCATGAGCATCGCGGAGAATGCGAGGTAGCCGTTACAGGACGGGTCGGGGAACCTGCACTCGAGCCTCTTTGCCTTCGGGCTCGGCGAGTACATCGGGATCCTTATCGATGCGCTTCTGTTCCTTGCCGAGTAGGCGAGGTTAACCGGCGCTTCGAAGCCCGGTACGAGCCTTCTGTAGGAGTTCGTTGTCGGGTTGGTGAATGCACATATCGCCCTTGCGTGCTTCAGGATGCCGCCTATGTAGTGCATGGCGAGGTCGCTCATGCCTGCGTAGCCGTTTCCGGCGAAGAGCGGCTTGTCTTTTTTCCATATGGACTGGTGGACGTGCATACCCGAGCCGTTGTCCTCGAAAAGGGGCTTGGGCATGAAGGTTACAGTCTTCCCGAACTGCCTGGCCACGTTCTTGATCACGTATTTGTACCACATCATCTGATCGCCCATCTGAATGAGCGGGGCAAAGCGCATGTCTATTTCGCACTGTCCGGCCGTCGCGACTTCGTGGTGATGGGCTTCGATGCTTATGCCGAGCTTTTCGAGCAGGCTCACCATCTCGGAGCGTATGTCCTGAAGCGAATCGGTCGGCGGCGTCGGGAAGTATCCTTCCTTGTGCCTCGGTTTGTATCCGAGGTTGGGGTTCTCGTCCCTGCCGGAATTCCAAATGCCTTCTATGGAATCGACGAAGTAGTACCCGGAGTTGGAAGTCTGGTCGTACCTTACGTCGTCGAAGACGAAGAACTCGAGCTCGGGGCCGAAGAACGCCGTATCGCCGATGCCCGTGCTCTTGAGATAGGCGACGGCCTTCTTGGCTATATTCCTCGGGTCGCGCGAGTAGGGCTCGCGCGTGATCGGATCGACTATGTCGCATATTATAGCGAGAGTCGGGTGCGTCGTGAAGGGATCGATCCTTGCGGTCTCGGGGTCGGGTATCATGAGCATGTCGCTCGCGTGAATCGACTGCCATCCGCGAATACTGGAGCCGTCGAACCCGAGGCCCTCTTCGAACGTGCCCAGCCCAAGCTCGTGGGACGGTACGCTGAAGTGCTGCCAGGTGCCTATGAAATCGAGGAACCTGAAATCGATGAATTCTACATTGTTATCTTTAATGAGCTTTAAAACCTCCGCCGGTTTTTTCGGAAACATATCCTCTCCTCCTCCTTTGCTTTTAGGCTTGCTTGTAGTGGGCATTACGTTATAGCTCCTCCTGTGTTGTTATTATTGTTTTTGTATCACCTGTAAAGCGACAACTTATAAGGCGTCCTCGCCTCTTTCCCCCGTCCTTATCCTTATGACTTCTTCCATCGGCAATATGAAGATTTTGCCGTCTCCGATCTTACCGGTTTTCGCGCTGTCCATTATCGCATCTATGACCTTCGATACCATATCGTCGGACACAACGATCTCGAGCTTGATCTTGGGCAGAAAGTCTATGACGTATTCTGCGCCTCTGTAAAGTTCCGTATGACCTTTCTGTCTTCCGAAACCTTTTACTTCCGTAACCGTAAGACCCTGAACCCCTATTTCCTTGAGGGATTCCTTTACATCGTCCAGCTTGAAAGGCTTAATAATCGCTTCTACTTTTTTCATGAGATATTCCTCCTTCCCATGCCAGTGATGCAAACAACATACCACTTATCAAAAACCTTTTCAATCAATGATATTAAGGGTTTATATCAAAAGTTTCGGGATTTGACTGCCCAATATTTAAGCAAATGATACCAAAAATTAAACATTGACGGAGGCAAACGAGCGGGATTCCCTTCAAAGGCCTTGGATATAAAAAGCGGTCCCGGACGAGGCCGTGCCGTACGCTGTTTTTATACTCGGCTCCCCGGTTTCAGAGGGGTGAGGCGAACGAGCCTTCCGTGTTCTCATCTGCGTTGAGCGTGGTGCGGAGATCATGTTATAGATGTCGTATTAAATATCTCGAATCCGGATGGACGATCGCTCGTTCTGTAACATACATCGCCGCCGGTGCGCATAAATTATCTCAGATGACGTTTTTTGTCACATGGAGCGGGCTCGCAGATGCAGCTCGGGCGGATTAAATATGAAGAATTTATGGATACTTATCTTTATTGACAGCCATGGCATGATATTTGCTCGATCTATAATTATATGGGACTGCAACTGGCAAAATTGCTGGTCGGAGAAGGTCTGGTCAGTGTAGACCAGGTGCGGGAAGCTGTAGAGGTGCAGCGGAATTCGGGCTGCGGGCTTGGTGATTCGCTCGTGACGCTCGGACACGTAACCGAAACCGATTTTCTGGGATTCTTAGGCAAATACTACGGCATGCCGGTCATGGACTTGGGCAGCCGCTCAATAGAGCCCGACGTGCTCAAGCTCATCCCGCAGGGCACCGCGGCCGAGGAGTGCCTCATACCTGTGAGCCTCGTCGGGGCCGACCTGATCGTCGCCGTGAGCGACCCTTCGAATATTCTTCTCATAGACGATCTCGGATTTATCACGGGCAAACACATAGTTCCCGTAATCGCGTCGGAGCGCGCGATATCGGCGAAGATTGCCGAGTATTACGGCGAGGGCCAGGGAAGCTCAGGCCGGGAATCCGACAGCGGGGGGAGATTACCCAGGGCAGGGAAGCTCCGTTCCATAGAAGAGATATTACGCGGGCTGGAAGAGTACACTAACGACAATAGAGAATTTACAAGCGCTGTATCGACGGAAGAAAGCCTCGCTGAAACCGATGTGAGCGAGGGCGACGAGACTTTACCGCGCCGCGCGGAAATCATGGACGAAGAAAGCGCTGCAGTCATAGATAACGCTGTTTTCGATTTGACAGGTTCTGAATCGGGAGACGACGGCGCTTCGGGCTCACGCAACATTGAAATCGGATTTACCGAAATGGAATTTTCCGGGAGCGACTCCGTACCCGGATTTGCGGCGGATATAGGCAAGGGCGAGAAGCCGGAGATCGAGGGCCGTATCGAAGAGGGCGATCGGTTCGAAGGGCATGACGAGGGATTTAACCTGGGAATTGCAGAAGCAAGCATGAACGGCGGAGGAGAAACGGGCGCGAGTGAAATCTCCCTTCCCTGGAACGGTCGGAGTGCTGAAGCCTCCGCGGATGAGGATATATCGAGTGGAGCCGGGGACAGCGTTACGAGTCCGACGGAGCATACAGCTATCAGTGAACAAGAAGGTCAGCTTGACGAAAGCGGGCTTTATACGTTTCCGGACACGAAGGAAGATGCTTTGCCGGGGTCTGAAGGTGAAGTGGAGGAGCTCGCTGACAGGAACGTTTCTTCGGGCGTCGAAAAGGTAAAGAACGGAGCCGGAGTGAAGCTCCCGAAAGGCTCTATCCTGATAGTGGATCACAGTCCTACTATAAGGAGGGTAGCGGCGCTCGCCCTCGAAAGAGAGGGATACAGGGTTTATGCGGCGGGCGACGGCATGCAGGCGCTTGCGGCGCTTAAGGACATAACGCCCGGCCTGATACTCGTGGACATAAACCTGCCCCACATGGACGGTTACCAGCTCTGCAAGGTGATAAAGGGGCACGGCCTTACGAAGGACATTCCCGTCGTCATGCTGTCAGGCAAGGTTGGAATGATGGACAAGGTGAAGGGCAGGATGGCCGGCGCCAGCGATTACATAACGAAACCGTTCGCGGCCGGCGACATCATAGGCGCGGCAGAGAAATATTTAAGTTAAGGATTGCAAAAAGAGATGCGTAAATTTTTCGTTGTAGACGGCGACGCCGAATATTCTCATACCGAGGCCACGGGACAAAGCGGCTCCGCGGAGGGGTCCGCAAACGATTCCGCTATCGAATCCGGGCTCGTGCTTCTCCTTTCCGAAATCGCCGGGCATGCGGATGAGATAAACGAATCCGGAAACAGGAATCCGGTCGATGTGCTCGGTGTACTGGCTGACGTAGTGAACCGCGCAGCTGAATTCGTCTCCGCGGCGGGGATGGATAAGAGCGGTAATCATGTCCTCGCCGAAGCTGTGTCGAAATCTTCTGCGGCGGTATCGGAAGCTGCGCTTCTGCACGTCGATAACGGCCGCCTGTCCGCCCAGACAGTCATAAACCTCTACAAGGGCTGGACTGGACCGAAAAATGAAAAGAGCCTCGTATTCGGCCGCATAGCCATGAGCATGGTCGGAATGCTGGAGCATATCTTCGGCTCCATAAGCTCTGCTTTTTCTTCAGGCAAGATAGCCGAAGAATGGACAGACGCTTTTACGGTATGCACGGGCGAGCTTTCCTACGCAGTAAAAAACGTCAAATTCTGATTCCCTCCAAAGACTTTAAAAACCTCTCTTCAGTGAGCGCTCTTCACGAAAGAGTGGACGCTCAACGCCTGGGCGAGGTGCTTTATTCTCGCGATGATTTATAATAGTCTCCCTCGGGATAAACGCCTGCCCCCGTGAATTCGCTCGGGACCACTGCGCCTTAATCCCGGAATGTCGTTCTTAAGCTGAACAGAACATAAATTCCGAACGGAGGTTAAGACCATGCCGGTTGAAAAGAATGTTTTCGGAGAAGAGCTTCAGCCGTGCTCGACGTCGCCCATGACGGGATTCTACCGGGACGGGTGCTGCAGAACGGGCCCCGAGGACCTCGGCCTTCACGTAGTATGCACCGAGGTGACCGAGAGCTTCCTCGAATTTTCGAAGGCCCGCGGAAACGACCTTACCACACCTAACCCTGCATACGATTTTCCCGGACTTAAACCCGGGGACAGGTGGTGCATATGCGCGCTCAGATGGAGGGAAGCCCTCGAAGACGGCTACGCCCCGCCGGTTATTCTTGCATCGACCCACGAGTCGGTTCTCGAGATCGTTTCCCTGGAAGACCTCAAGAAATATGCCCTCGACCTTGCCTGAGGGAGTGTGCTATCGTAATCTCCAGGCGGCTGAATTGGCCGGATTATTCTGCGAGAGGGTGCACGAGCCATGACCGGAAAAACGGATTGGGAGCTCGAAGAGAGAATAGACGGAATTTTCGATGATATTGTTTTCCCCGTCTTTGACGAGCTCATAGAAGAGTACGAAGGCCCCGGCGGCTACGGCGCGAAATACGTTACCGACAGCCCGCTGATAACCGGCCTAGGCAGATACGCTTCCATTATGATCACACACCCGGGCGGTGTCGAGATGATAATCTGCGTCTACTGGGTAAAGGGAAGCCTCCGGCTCGTCGCCGAGAATATACGTATGGTCACCCTTTCAAAAACGTTCGACATTTTCATCGTCACGAAAGAGCTGCTTTCAAAACAGGTCAGGTTTTTGAGCGGCCTCGAGGCGTGAGAAAACGGGCGGGCTCACTACCCGTGAGAGAATCTTTCGCTGTGCTGCGGAAATCACTTTTCTTCCGGGGCGGTCGAATCTATCCTGACGAGGACTCGCCTCGGCTCGATATTCTCGAGCGATATATCCTTCGGGAATTTCAGGCTCGACTCCGATATGTCGACTGTCTTCAGGCCCTTCCTTGCCTCGGGAATCTTGAGGAATATTTCGACCTCTTTTTCGTTGAAGAAATAAAAGGCCCTCCTCGGCCCGAGGAAGGTGACCTTCACCCTGTCGGGTTTTATGTCTTCGACCGCGAGCTCGGCCGGGAGAGTCGTATATTTGACGGGTACGCTGTAAGTCCTGTAGACGAGCTTCGATTCGTGAACGAATACGAACCAGAGGGCTACGGCCATGAAGATGGCTATCGCCTTTTCCTTGAAGTTCTTTGTGAAGAAGGTGAAGAAGTGCCGCCTCTTTTTTATGGGGTTAACTTCGCTGTAGAACTTTTCGAGGATAAGCGAGAGCTGCTCCGGGCCGACCTCTCTCAGCTCCCCGTTCCTGGCGACGGATATAGTTCCCCTTTCCTCGGATACCACGAGGCAGAGGGCGTCGTTTATCTCGGACAGCCCGAGGGCGGCCGCGTGCCGCGTGCCCTTGTTCACGAGCGCGGCGAAGTTCTTCGAGAGCGGAAGGTGGCACGAGAACTTGACGATGGCCCCCTTGTCCACGATGATCGCTCCGTCGTGCCCGATCGAGTGCGGGTCGAGAAGGCTCTTTAAAAGCGGCTCGCTCAGCTTTCCGCCGAGCACCGTTCCACCTTCGACGGCGCTTTCTACGGATGTCTTTGCCGGGAGGATTATGAGAGCACCAATCCTCTCTTTCGCGAGGTCCGTGATAGTGTTTACGAGTATGTCTATCTCCTCGCGGACGGACCCCTTGTATCTCTCGATGGCGAGCTGGGGGCTCAGGCTCCAGAGCGCTATCTGCTCGAGGAACTGACGTATCTCTTCCTGGAATATGATAATCAGCGCTATGAATATGACGGCGAAGAATGTCTGAAGGACGGACGTCGTCAAGATGAGGTTAAACTGGCGCGCGAGGAGATACACGACGCTCATGATTATTATGCCGGTGAGGACGAATCTCGCCTTGGTTTTGTTGAAAAGGGCGAGTATGGCGTAGATGAAGAGCGACATGAACGCTATGTCGAACAGCCCCGGTACGCCGATCTCTTTTAGAATGTCAGTAACGAACTGCGTGGGATTCAACTCTTTAGGCCCTTCGGGTTATTATAGCAGATGGCCGGGCAGTCTCACAGTAATTTATCCGATTGCAACATAATGCCCGGTGCTTATAAGGACTTATCGATATAACCCCGCATCCTCCGTCACCCGACGAGAATGAGCCGGATGTCCATAACGTTCGTATTCGTGGGGCCTGTTATCAGAAGGTCCCCGAGCGGGGCGAAGAAATTGTAGGAATCGTTTTGCGATAGACTGGTCCTGGCGTTGAGCCCGAGCCCGGCGGCCCTCCTTATCGTGCTCCCGTCGGCTATCGCGCCGGCGGCGTCCGTGGGGCCGTCCGTGCCGTCCGTGCCGCCGCTTAGTATGACGACGTTATCGAGCCCGTCTATCTCTATCGCGGCGGCGAGAACGAACTCCTGGTTTCTGCCTCCGAGGCCCGGGCCGTTTATCGTAACGGTCGTCTCTCCGCCGGACACTATGCACGCGGGCGGCCGGAGCGGGTTTCCCGAGTGTGCAATCTCTATCGCGATCGCGCCGTGAACCTTTGCGACCTCTTCCGTCTCCCCGTGTATGTACGTCGATAAAAGAAGGCTCTCGTACCCGAGCTCTGCCGCTTTCTTCTTCGCCGCAATCGCTGACAGCATATTGCTCCCGACGATTACGTTCTGCGTTTTGAGGAATGCCGGGTCGCCCGGCTTCGGGGTTTCCTCGGCCCCGCCGTTTATGCCCTTGTCTATATAGGACTCGACCGAAGCGGGTATCTTCCCCCGGAGGCCGTATTTATCGATAACGGCCCCGCATCCGGCGAACGTGACGCTGTCGGGAACAGTGGGCCCGGAGGCTATGGCGTCGAGGTCGTCCCCTATCACGTCCGAGAGTATGAGCGAGACGAGCGTCGACGGATATGCGAGGCGCGCCAGTCTCCCGCCCTTGACGGCGGAGACGTGTTTCCTGAGCGCGTTTATTTCGTGAATCGTCGCCCCGCATTCGAGAAGGGTTTTAGTCAGTCCCTGCTTGTCGGCAAGCGTGAGACCTTCCGCCGGCACGGGAAGAAGCGCCGAGCCCCCGCCGGATATGAGGCATATGACGAGGTCGTTCTCTCCCGTTCCCCTGAGGAGATCGATTATTTCCCTCGCCCCCCTGAGCCCTGCATCGTCGGGGAGCGGATGCCCTGCTTCGTTGATGCTGACTTTGTGGAGTGGCGCCGTATGCCCGTACTTCACATTGACTATGCCGGAAGAGAGCCTCTCTCCGAGTACGCCCTCGACTGCGAGCGCCATGGACGCGGCGGCCTTGCCCATGCCTACGACGTAGACGTTCTCGAATTCCGAGAGGGCGTATTTTTTCCCGGCGATGTCCAGCGTGTCGCCCTTTCTGCTGAAGTGATTTAAAACGGCGGTTACAGGGTCTGCGGCTTTAACGCCGGCCTCGAATATAGAGACCGCATCTTTTCTGAGCTTGTCTATATTCACCGGTGGAAGTATAACGACCGCGGGCTGCGCGAACAAGCGGGTTTTCCGTGCAGTGGGCCGGTCACAGGTCCTTAAACTGCGGGAGAGCTCTCAAGGCGTCGAGTATCTCCCCTTCGAGCGAATTCCTGTTAATGAGGTTCATTCTGAAGAGCACCGAGTCCTCACGTGCCTTGACTTTCCCCTTTATTCCGCCGTCCGTGTGGGCTATCGTCGCGATCACCGGATTCACGCCGTCGAGTATTTCCTGAACCTTCCTCACGAATTTCGGCGAGAGGCATTCCATCTTCCCTATCTCGTCTACTATGACAGGCCTTTCGGGGGACGGCGTTATGTGAAGCTCGTCGAGGAAGGCGTCGAAGGCGTCCACGTCCACCCTGTACTTTCCTATTTTATGCGGGCTGTCGTTGATGACGTGAGCGAGCATTATGCGCCGCCCGTCGAGGCCTTCAAGGTGAAAGCCTTTCCTCTCCCCGTCCTGGAGTATCTCTTCGGTGTAAAACCCCTGGGGATCGTATTCGGCCAGTCTTGCGATCAGCTTTTTGACGAGCGTCGTTTTTCCAATTCCGGGAAGGCCCGATATGAGAAAGTTCTTTTTCAGATTTCCCATTCCGCGGTTTTCGGCGTGTGCGGTGTCTTCAGGTGGAGTCGGTGATGTGGCGTGGGGAGTGTGCGGCAGGTGAATGACGTCTGCCCGGGGCGGGGTCTCAGGAGCTCAGCTTCCCGCAGGATTCCCTTATTATTTCCACCGCTTTATCGGCCTCCTCAAAGGTGTTTTCAACCGAAAAGCTGAATCTCACGCTCGAATAGGCCTCTTCTTCGGAGAGCCCCATCGCGCAGAGGACGTAGGACGGTGCGACTTCGAAGTTCGTACAGGCCGAGCTCTGGGAGCACCTTACTCCCGCCGCGTCGAGCTCGGCGACGAGCTTTCTGCCGTCGATTCCTTTAAAAAGAATGTTGGTGGTGTTCGAGATGCGGTTTCGAGTGTCGCCGTTCACCCTGGTGCCTGGGATGAAGTCCAGTATCCGGGCCTCGAATCCGTCCCTGAGCTCCTTCATGTATTCGGTGTCGCGGCGGAGGTTCGCCTTTCTTATCTCTGCGGCCTTGCCGAACCCCGCTATGCCGGGGAGGTTTTCTGTCCCGGGCCGGAAGCCTTCTTCCTGAAAACCGCCGAAGAATATCGGCGCGAGCATGAACCTGTCGCGGGAGTATATCGCCCCCGCGCCCTGCGGGCCGTGGAACTTGTGCCCCGTGAAGGAGAGAAAGTCAATGGGCATGTCCCGGACGGTCATGTCTATCTTGCCGACGGCCTGGGCTGCGTCCGTATGGAACGGGACGCCGTATCTCCTGCACATTTCGCCGATTTCCTCGATGGGCTGAATGACGCCGGTTTCGTTGCTTGCCCACTGGACGGAAACGAGGGTGGTGGTGTCGTCGATATTCTTTTCGAGGGAGGAAAGGTCTACTATCCCGTTCCGGTCGACCTTTACGAGCCTTATCTCGACGCCGTTTATGCAGAGGTAGCTGCACATCTTTCGTATGGACGAGTGCTCGACGGTAGTGGTTATCACCCTGCACTTCTTCCCCTTATTACGAGTGCAGGAATAGAACGCCATGTTGTTCGATTCCGTCCCCGAGCTGAGGAATGTCAGGTTCGAGTGCGGGGAGCCTATGAGGTCTGCGACCCTGGCGCGTGCGGCGGCGAGGTGGGCCCTCGCCCTTTCGCCCGCCCCGTTGGCGCTCGAAGGGTTTCCGAATTCCTCCCCGAGCATCCTGCATACCTCATCCCTGACCTCAGGCAGGGGCCTCGTCGTGGCGTTGTTATCGAGGTATATCTCCCTTTGCGGCATAAGAGACAGTCTACCGATTATTATACATTATTTCAGGTATTTATTCGGGGCAGGGGATTTCCGGGGGCCACGGCCGCATGAAGGGCGGCCGTGTTCTACATAGCCGGGTTTTCGGCTTCGTATTCTTCGGGGGTCATGATTGTAATGCACGGCCTTTTGTCCGAGCTCTCGACGGGGCCGAGAAGGGACATCAGCTGGACGTTTTTCTCTTCACCGCCTTTCATGAAGGGAATGGGGAAGTAAATGACGTTAGACTTGCTCGTCTGCCTGTGAACCCTTATGAAATAGAGGAGCTTGTCGAGGAGGCTCTTGAGCCTTATCTTCTGGTCCTCTCCTCTCTTCATGCTCTCCTCGTCGGGGACGATCCAATTGTCCCAGACGTCCGAGGTTATAAACACCGGCACCATCAGGCCGGATTCCCTCGCCGCGTCCGAGATGTCCCTCTGCCTACCCTCATCCAGGGCTTGTTTCCTCGTCTTTTTCGGGCTGCTCATTATGCGAATCTCCTTGTCACCGGTTCCCGGGCACGAGAGCGATTATGCGGAGCGGCCCGCCGCTCCCGCCCTTTATCTTCATCGGCAGCGCGAAGACGAGCGCACCTTTCGCGGGCACTTGATCCAGGTTCGCTACGTTCTCGAACGCCGGCACGTTGTTTTTGGACAGCGTGCGGTGCGTCTCGAAAAGCTTCGATTGCCCGTAGTCGATGCTCGCCGTATCTATGCCCACCGCGTTAACGTTCCGGTTATCGACGAGCCATTCCGCCGCTTCGGGTGAGAGGCCGGGAAAGTGAAGGTCCTTTACAGCCTCCGGCCCCCTTTTGTCGGTGCCCATGTACTTCGTCCTGTCGGGCCAGTACCTGCCGTATCCGGTATTGAGGAGAACGATGGCGCCTTCAGGTATCTTTCCGTTAACTGTTTCCCACCCGGTAATGTCCTCGACGCTCACCAGGTAATCCGGATCTTTCAAGGCTCTTTCGGATACGTCGATGACCACAGCCGCACCTGTGAGCTTGTCGAGTGGTATCTCGTCCACCGTCTGCCTGCCCTCGGCGAAATGAACCGGGGCGTCTATGTGCGTCCCGCCGTGCTCTTCGGAGCAGTATTTTTTCGCGTCGTAGAAATAGCCTTTATCGGTCATTCCTTCGAATACGGTTTCGAGCTTAAACCCCTCGCCCGTCGGCCAGTATATTGTTTCGGACGAGAAGTCGTGCGTGAGGTCGACCCACTTCCCTGCCGGCATTTCGAGGGCCATGGGCTTCGCACTGTAGCCGAGCGAAAAAAGGACTACGGCGGTGAGTAATTTCAACGTCGGATACAAGCCGAAGCGCTTGGTCGATATTATGGATTCGTTATCGTTTTTCATTCCCCGCCTCTTTAATACTGTGCTCTTTGTTATTGCTGCTTCGTCGTGCCTGTAAGATCGGCGTCCAGGAAATTCTCCGTCTTCGGAAGCGATATCTGGAGGTCGTCGTTGTAATCGATGCCCATTTTCACCTTGCCTACCCTGCAGTCGAGAACATGGCCGCCCGTTTTTTTGTCGGCGGTCAGAAAGTGAAAATGAAATCCAGCCGCGTTCACCCCGGAAAGATACTCGGGGAACCAGTAGCCCGCAATCGTGCCTTCCGCGTTTTCGAGCTCGAATACGGACTCCTTTTTTACGACCTCGGCGAGGGGAGGATAGGGCTCCGACTGCCTGGGGACGCTCCTCGTTTTGATGGATTCGAATTTGCCGTCGATTTTTATCGCGTAGAAGATGTTGTCCGAAGGAAGCTGCTCCAGAATATATTTTTCGAGCTCCGCGCACCCGAGCGGTCCATCTATGGACACTGTTTTATCGGGCTCGAAGAACGTGACTACGGCGAAAGGCGTGACAGCGTCGTCGGGGATTTCGTGAGCCTTGCCGTCGGCCGTGATCTGGTAGAACGCGCCGCCGAATCCGACCATCTCGCCGTCGAGGCCGTTAAGCGTGCCGAGCCCGAAGTCGCCCTCCTTCTTCAGCTCGGCGAACGTCGTGTTCCCGTCGTAAACCCCTTCCATGAGCGCGCTCAGCGTGGACGTCTGGAATACCGTCTCGCTCTTGTCCTGCGCGTAAAGTAATGTCGCAGGGAGTGCGGAGAGAATCGTCAGGATAAATGCCGGAATAACGTATCTCATAGGTTGTCTTCTTCTAGGTTGCCCCCTTCCCTCGATGCCAGAACCTTTGCGTATTCTCTTTCGGTGACGACGTCGCGTGTCGATTCCACGCGGTCAAGGAAGAGCACGCCGTCCAGATGGTCGAGCTCATGCTGAAAAACCCTGGCGATAAAGTCGCTGAATTCGGCCTCCTCCGTCTTGCCGTCCCTCGTGACGTACCTGGCGCGGAGCGCCTTCGCGCGCGGGACGAGCCCCCTTATCCCGGGTATGCTGAGGCAGCCTTCCCAGTCCTTGACCGCCTCCTCCGACTTCGAGACGATCTCGGGGTTTATAATGGCCGTCGGCTCGAGCTCCGGGGCGTCCGGGTATCGCGTGTTGGGACGGGACGATATTATGAATATCCTCTCCGTCCGCCCGACCTGGGGCGCGGCGATGCCGACGCCGTTCGCGTGATACGCGGTTTCGATGAGATCGTCTATCAGCGTCTGTATGCCGGGGTCGCTGACGTCCCTGACTTCCCGCGCCCTTTCCCAAAGGACGGGATTCCCGAGCTCGGTTATCTCAAGCACATTTCCTCTTTTTTCGTCTGCCATTCCGGGTTCTCTTTCCAGCCCCCTGATGCGATGCTTAATTTTACCAAATATCCCCGGGAAATTATAATTAGCGCGGGAGATTCAGCAGCTCTTCGGTAAAGTTACCGCAAGGAGAATTGTAATTGAGCGGAATAAGGCTTATAGAGAATCTCGAATTTCATAAAGACAGGACGGCCATAGTCGACAGGGCCGGGGAATACACTTACGGCAGGCTGCTCTCGGCTTCGGCGTCTGTAGCTTCGCATCTCCTCAAAGCCGGGGGCAGGGGGGACCTCAATGAAAAGAGGGCCGCTTTTATCGTGAGGCCCGGCTTCGACTACCCGGCGATACTCCTCGGCATTTGGAGGGCCGGGGGGATAGCCGTCCCTCTCTGTGTGTCTCATCCCGACCCCGAGCTCGAATATGTTATCAAGGACAGTGCGGCAGATTTCGTCATCGCCGGCGAGGAATTCAGGGACAGGCTGGAAAGGATTTCGGAGAGCCACGGCACAGCTTTTTTCACTGCGAAAGACGTCATCGAAGCCGGGGTCGCTGCTCCCTTGCCCGAACTGAACGAGAGCCGCCGTGCGATGATCATATACACGAGCGGGACGACGAGCAGGCCGAAGGGCGTCGTCACGACCCACGCAAACATAAGGCACCAGATAACCTCGCTCGTCTCAGCGTGGGGATGGACGGAGAACGACTTCATACTCAATCCGCTTCCCCTCCACCACCTCCACGGGATACTGAACGTGCTTTTGTGTGCGCTGTGGTCGGGGGCGAAGTGCGAGCTGCTGGAGAAATTCGACGCGCCGGTCGTGTGGGAGAAATTCGTACGGAACGACTATACCGTTTTCATGGCTGTCCCCACCATATATTCGAGGCTCATCCGTGCGTGGGACGAAGTGTCCCCCGGCGAGAGAAAGGTAATGTCCGAAGCCGCGCGGAGGATGAGGCTCATGGTGTCGGGCTCTGCGGCGCTCCCCGTCGGGACGCTCCGGAAATGGGAGGAGATAGCCGGACATGTTCTCCTCGAAAGATACGGCATGACGGAGATAGGAATGGCGCTCTCGAACCCGCTCGCCGGGGAGCGAATGCCTGGCAGGGTCGGAACGCCGCTGCCCGGCGTCGAAGTCGCCCTCATAGACGAAGAAGGCCGAATCCTCTCCGGTGCTGCGGAAGGGGAGATCGTGATAAGGGGAAAGAACGTATTTCTCGAATACTGGCGGAGACCGGAGGAGACTTCCGCGTCATTTACCCCAGGCGGATGGTTCAGGACGGGAGACGCCGCCGAGCGGGACAGTGAAGGAGTCTACAGGATACTCGGGCGGAAGTCCGTCGACATAATCAAGAGCGGCGGCTACAAGATCTCGGCGCTCGAGATCGAAGAGGTTTTGAGGGAGCATCCCTCCATCGCCGACTGCGCCGTCGTGGGCGTCCCGGACGAGGAATGGGGAGAGCGCGTCTCGGCGGCGCTCGTGTTTGCCGGCGCGGAGCCGACGCCCGCTGCGCTTCGTGAATGGTGCAGGGAGAGGCTTGCCCCGTACAAAGTGCCGTCCCAATTTCTCGCAGTCAAGGAGCTTCCGCGAAACCAGATGGGGAAGGTCGTAAAGCCCGACGTACTCGCCCTGTTTACGGCCGTGAGTGACAGTTAAACCCCTCGTTCCTTCAGTTGATAAATATTTCATTTATCGTCCCGCGCACTGTATACTTTTCCGAGGGTGTCCGTATGGGTTTCAGATATTATCTATTTTCTCTCGTGATGGTCTTCTCCATGACCGGGGCGCTTTACGCTGCGGATACGGGAGGAAAAATAGGCATGAAATCGGGGAAGCCGGATAAGGCGGCGGCAGCTCCCGGCGGCGAGGCTCCTTCGTCCGTTCAGGGCAAGGGCGGCGGAGAAATAAAGGACGGGAAAAAGCACGGGAAAAAGCACGGAGACCGCCACAAGCACCGTCATAAGCCCCCATTCTTTCCTAATCCTCTCTCTCCCGTATACGGCTATTACGGATACTATTATCCCAACGACTATTCATATTCCGACCCGGAGCACCCGCTCGGATACGGCACCACCCTCGGCACGACGCTTTCCAGGGAAAGCAACATCGACGCCAACCGGGATTTAGCGAAACCCGGGCAGCCCAATAATGTCAGGACATACGAGGACGTCGAGGTATATACGGATTATTCTGCCGGCTCTTACGAAGCGTATGGTTCCTCCGGACGGCCTGCGGAGAGCCGGACCATATACATATGGACGGACGAGAACGGCGTCGATAATTACGTGAACGACCCGGGTCTCGTGCCGCCCGCGCAGAGAGAAAACGTACGGATAATCTTCGGGGATTAAATTTCATTTAACTTTTTCTCCGGTCATTCATGCCGGAAGAAATCCTGTGTATACCCATGTTTCGTAAGCATCCGTAAGACTCTTTTTCCACGGATTTTCTGTGGAGGGGCTGTACTTATTCGCGAATATTTCCACGCGTCCGACGACGTTTACGGCTGCCGGTCCCGCCGTTATTGACAACCCCCGTTTGTGTTGTTAAACAATTACCATGAGTAGAACTGCTTTATACCCCATCCACAAACAGCTCGGCGCGAAGATCGTCGAATTCGCCGGGTGGGAAATGCCGGTCCAGTACGAGGGGATAAGGGAGGAGCACAGGGCGGTCAGGACCTCGGCGGGCCTCTTCGACGTAAGCCACATGGGCGAGATTTTCGTCACGGGCCCGGAAGCGAAGGCCTTCACTCAGTGGATGACGACGAACGACGTCGAGGCCGTCAAGGATTTTCAGGCGCAGTATACGCTCCTTTGCAACCGTGAAGGCGGCGTCGTGGACGACGTCATAATATATAAATTTTCGGACGATGAGTTTCTCTTCTGCGTGAACGCTTCGAACACGTCGAAGGATTACGAATGGATAAAAGCAGAGTCCGGCCGTTTCGACGTGAGCGTTGACGACAGGAGCCGCGAGTATTCCCAGATAGCGATTCAGGGCCCGGATTCCGGTAAAATCCTCGGGAAGCTGCTCGGCGACGAGCTTTCCGGAGTCGGCAGGTTCCGATTCAGGCCGTTTCACTGGCAGGGGATGGATATAATAGTCGCGAGGACAGGCTACACGGGCGAGGACGGTTACGAGATATTCCTTCCGTGGGACGGCGGTCCGGCCTTGTGGGAGAGCCTCACGGACGCGGGGCGCGGCTACGGTATAAAACCCTGCGGGCTCGGCGCGCGCGACACGCTCAGGATCGAGATGGCTTATCCCCTTTACGGGCACGAGATAGACGAGCACATAAATCCGCTCGAAGCCGGTCTCGGGAGGTACATAAAGCTCGAAAGCGGGGATTTCCTCGGAAGGGAGGCGCTTAAAAAATCGCTCGAAAAGGGGCTCACGCAAAAGCTCGTAGGATTCGAAATGATAGAGCGTGGGATACCACGCCAGGGCTACGGGATTTACAACGACGGCCACATTCTCGGCAGCGTAACCAGCGGGACTTTATCGCCCAGCCTTGATAAATCGATAGGTATGGGTTATTTAAAGAGTGAGGCCGCCGGCAGAAGCAGGGTCAAAATCGAAATCAGGGGCACGGTGAGGGAAGCCGATATAGTGGATTTCCCCTTTTATAAAAAGGCTGTTTAATTAAGGAGACTGAGTCATGGTGCAAATACCGGACGATCTGCAGTACACTTCCGATCACGAATGGGTACGTTACGAAGGCGATCTGATAATCATCGGGATTACTGACTACGCCCAGGACGCGCTCGGCGAAATCGTATACATAGAGCTTCCGGGCGAGGGCGACGAAATAACCAAGGGAGATCCTTTCGGCGCGGTGGAATCGACGAAGGCGGTTTCAGACATATACGCCCCTGTGAGCGGTGACGTGGTGGAGGTTAACGAGGTTTTACTGGATGCGCCGGAAACCATAAACGAAGACCCTTACGGCGAAGGCTGGATGATAAAGGTAAGGCCTTACGATTCCGGAGAGCTCAAGGACCTGATGGACTTCGAGGAGTATACGGAATACACCGAAAAAGAATCGGAAGAATAATCCGGACGGGACCACTCCCCGGTTCCTTGCCGCCCGGGAGAACGCTATCCGGGCGAATTGTTCCCCGCGCCGCCGCAACGGTCGGCGGGACCGGACTTTAGAGATTAAGGTATCATTACACAACTAAAGGGCAGCTCCCGGGGTCACGCACTTTAATGGAAAACAGAAGGGATAGATACGACAGATTTTCGGCAAGACATATAGGGCCGGGCGGAGACGATACGTCCGCGATGCTGGGCGAGGTGGGGGTGAAATCCCTGGACGCGCTCATAGACGAAACGGTCCCGGCGTCGATAAGGCTTAAAGCGCCCCTCGACCTTCCTCCCGGGCTCAGCGAGCACAGGCTCCTCCGTGAGCTGAGGGCCGTTTCGAAAAAGAACAAGGTATTCAAATCATACATTGGGCTCGGGTATTACGGCTGCGTCGTCCCGGGCGTCATACAGCGGAACATCCTCGAAAATCCCGGCTGGTATACGCAGTATACGCCGTACCAGGCCGAGATATCGCAGGGCCGACTGGAGGCGCTTCTTAACTTTCAGACGGTGGTTTCGGACCTCACCGGCATGGACATCGCGAACGCCTCGCTTTTAGACGAAGGCACAGCGGCGGCGGAGGCCATGACAATGATGCTGAGGGCGGTCGATAAAAAATCCGCCGCCGGAAGCGAGCCTGTCTTCTTCGTTTCGGAGAAATGCTTTCCACAGACGATAGATGTCGTCCTCACGAGGGCCGAGCCGCTCGGAATAAAGGTTGTAATCGGAAACCACGAAGAGCTCGAATTCGGTGACGGCGTCTTCGGCGCGCTCGTTCAATACCCGGACGCGGACGGCGCCGTGCGGAACTATTCCGAATTTATATCCAGGGCGCATGACTCGGGCGCGCTGGTCGCCGTCGCGGCAGACCTTCTCGGCCTCACGCTCCTGACGCCGCCCGGTGAGCAGGGCGCAGATGTCGTCGTCGGCTCAACGCAGAGGCTCGGTGTACCGCTCGGATACGGCGGCCCGCACGCGGCGTATTTCGCCGCGCGTGAACAATTCGCGAGGCAGATTCCGGGGAGGATCATCGGCGTCTCGATAGACTCCCACGGCGAGCCCGCTTACCGAATGGCGCTTCAGACGAGGGAGCAGCACATACGGCGCGAAAAGGCGACGTCGAATATATGCACTGCCCAGGCCCTCCTCGCGATAATGGCGTCGATGTACGCAGTTTATCACGGCCCCCGCGGGCTCCGCGAAATCGCGAGCCGCACAGCGCTTCTCGCGCGCGACCTCGAAACGGAGCTTTCAAAACTCGGCCTTAAACAGCAGAACGAATATTACTTCGACACACTTAAGATCGACCTCGGCTCGGACGGCAGGGTGGAGAGGCTTAAAAACGCCGCCGAAAAAGCGGGCGTTAATTTTAGATACATAGACAGCCGACACGTTGGGATATCGCTCGACGAGACGGTGGAAAAAGAGGACGTAGAAGAGATAGTCGCGCTCTTCGCCGGGGCGCTTGATAAAAAGCCTGCGGAGGGCGGCGAGGGCCTCTCCGGCGATGAGATTTCTTATCCCGAGCCGCTCAGCCGCAAAAGCCATTTCCTTACCCATCCTGTTTTCAGCAGCTATCACTCGGAAACGAAGATGCTCCGATATATAAAGAAGCTCGAAGGGAAGGACCTCTCGCTCACGACGTCGATGATACCCCTCGGCTCCTGCACCATGAAGCTGAACGCAACCTCTGAAATGATCCCCGTAACGTGGCCCGAGTTTGCAGACATACATCCATTCGTCCCGCTGGCACAGGCCGAGGGTTATATGCAGGTGTTCTCGGAGTTAGAACGCAGCCTCTCGACGATAACCGGCCTTCCGGCCGTATCGCTCCAGCCCAACTCGGGGGCGCAGGGCGAATACGCCGGGCTCATGGTGATAAGGGCGTATTACAAGGACAGGGGCGAGGGCGGAAGGAACGTCGCGCTCATACCGTCTTCAGCGCACGGCACGAACCCGGCCAGCGCTGCGCTCGCGGGGATGAAGGTCGTCGTCGTAGCCTGCGACGAGCGGGGGAACATAGACGTCGAATCCCTCAGGGAAGCCGCCGAAAAGCACAGGGACAGCCTCGCAGTTTTAATGGTTACGTACCCGTCGACACACGGGGTCTTCGAGGAAAGCATAAAGGAAATCTGCTCCATAGTTCACGAAAACGGCGGGCAGATATACATGGACGGGGCGAACATGAACGCGCAGGTGGGTATCACGAACCCGGCAATCGTCGGGGCGGATATTTGCCACATCAACCTTCACAAAACCTTCAGCATACCCCACGGGGGAGGCGGACCGGGTGCGGGGCCGATATGCGCCGCACCGCACCTCGCGCCTTATCTTCCGGGGCATTCGATCGTCGAGGTCGGAGGAGAGAAATCCATATCGGCGGTATCCTCGGCACCATGGGGGAGCGCTGCTATACTGCTCGTCTCCTACGCGTATATAAAGATGCTCGGCGGCGAGGGCGTAACCGACGCCACGAAATACGCGATCCTGAACGCCAACTACGTAAAATCGAAGCTCGAAAAACACTACGACATCCTTTATACAGGTCCCGGAGGCCGGGTCGCCCACGAGTTCATACTCGACATGCGGCAGTTAAAGAAGGATGCCGGTGTCGAGGTCGAGGACGTCGCCAAGAGACTCATGGACTACGGCTTTCACGCGCCGACGATATCGTGGCCTGTCGCCGGAACGATGATGATAGAGCCCACGGAGAGCGAATCGCGCGACGAGCTCGACCGTTTTTGCGAAGCCCTGATTTCAATAGAAAAAGAGGCCCGGGAGATAGCGCGGGGGGAATACAGCCGCGAGGACAACGTCCTAAAGAACGCCCCACACACAGCGCGGGAGATCGCGGGGGACGACTGGAAGCACCCCTATTCTCGGGGGAAGGCGGCGTTCCCGCTTCCTTACGTTGCGGAGAATAAATTCTGGCCCCCCGTCGGACGCATCAACAACCCCTACGGCGACAGAAACCTCGTATGCACCTGCCCCGATCCGGAATCCTACAACGATTAAAGGGCCATACCGGTTTAACGGAAGGCCCAGCAATCATCCTTACTGGTTATCGTTTATAGCCGAATCGACGTTGATGAAAGGTATTGCACCGCCGCCCGTGAATTTCGGGAGCGTGCCGTCCCATTTTTCGGAGAGCCGGAGCTGAATCAGCTCGGGGTTGCTTTTGAGCGCCTTCGCTTCCCTCTCTATCGCGTCGGCCTTGGCCTTGGACCTCGCCTCGATGTCGTAGGCGGCTGCGTCGGCCGCGAGCTTCTGCTCCTGGTAGGCGGCCTCGGCCTGGGTCACCCTCTTCGTCTTTTCGTTAAGTGCCTGAAGCGCTTCCTGTTCGGCCTTCACCTTGAGCTCGATAGCCTTGTTGAATTCGTCCGAGAATTCAAAATCCGTGATAGCGACATTCGCTATCTGGAGAGCCGTTGGAACCTCCTTATCCGCGAGCGTGATGTTTATGAATTTTTCTATGGCTTCCTGTATCTGGAGCTTCACCTCGGCCCTTTTCGTCACCAGCTGCTCGGCGGTGTACTTCGCTGTTACGGCCTTTACCGACTCCTGTATTGCAGGCTCGATTATTGTCGCGGCGACGATGTCTCTCGTTCCTATCTTCTGGAACGTCTGCGGAGCCGTTGGCCCGGTGATGGAGTACTGAACCGTTACCTGCGTCTGGACGGTCTGGAGGTCCTTCGACGCCGCCGCCGACTTCGACTGCGCCTTCGTCAGCCTTATGTCTATCTGCTCGACGTTATCCAGAAACGGCTTTTTCAGATGGAAGCCCTCGGGCAGCGGAATGGGCTGCACGGCGCCGAGCGTTCTCACGACGCCCACGTGTCCGCTATCGACTATGACGAAAGCGCTCGTCGCGAGCACGATTACGACTATGATAATGATCGGATAAAGAAAATTCAGGTTTTCCAGCTTTGGCTTAACCGACGACATGACGAAACCCCCCTCTCCGGCTTATCACCTCGGGGAGGTCGATTCGTCCGGATACAGTTTTTATTTTTTAATGGACTATAAATTATACTGAGTCAGCGGGCGGCGTCCCAGATTTTCAGCCGTATTTCTTTTTTCCCGTTCCAGACGTTGAATTCCGGCGTGAAAACGAGGTCTACCCTGTCTGCGATGTCAGTGTCTTCCGCAGCGTTGAACCATACCGCGTCGAGGGGTTTTCCGCCCTGCCTTACCTTAAGCCCGATGTGCTTGTCTTTAAAGACCCGCTTCGAGATGACTTCGACCGATTCGGCAAGAAGCACGGGCTCGGGGTTGCCGATGCCGTAGGGTTCCAGCTGGCCGAGCTCGGATACCAGGGTTTCGGTTACATCGTCTAGCGTAACCGCACAGTCGATGTCGAGGGTCGCCATGTAATCCGCGCCGATGTTCGAAATCGCTCTTTCGAACATGTCTCTCAGCTCTCCGATGCTCTCTTCCCTTATGGAGAGCCCCGCCGCCTGCTCGTGGCCGCCGAACTGGAGAAGAAGCTCCCTGCATTCGGAAAGGGCGGCGTATATGTTCACTCCCTTCACGCTCCGTCCGGAGCCCTTTCCCGTGCCGCCTTCGTCGACGGCGATCATTATTACAGGTCTCTCGTACCTTTCGACTATACGAGACGCGACGATACCGATGATGCCGGGATGCCATCCCCGGGATGCGAGCACGATCGAGTTCTCGCGGAGAACGTTCTTATCCAGCTCGACCTGAGCGAGCGCCTGCTTCAGTATCTCGCCTTCGATGTTCTGCCTGCTCGAGTTCTCCCTGCTGAGGGCCTTCGCTATCTCTCTCGCATCCTCGATGTCTTCCGAGATGAAGAGCTCGACCGCCTTCGCGGCGCTCGAAAGCCTGCCCGAGGCGTTTATCCTGGGGCCGAGCTTGAAGCCGAGGTCGTAAGACGTTATGCCTCCGTTTATGCTGCTCGCTTCCTTGAGCGCCTGTATGCCTATGCGCTTGGGCTTCTCCATCCTCTTTATGCCTTCCCTGACGAAGATGCGGTTCACGTCCATGAGCGGTGCGCAGTCGGCCACCGTCCCGAGCGCGACGAGGTCCAGATACTCGGCGAGATTAGGTTCCTCTTTACCGAAAAATCCGTCTTCTCTCAACGCGCGTCTCAAGGCTATCACCAGATTGAAAACGACGCCGACGCCGGTGATGCCCTTTCCGGGATACTTGCAGTCGGAAAGCTGCGGGTTGAGTATCGATACGGCGTTCGGAAGCTCCTCGGGCGGCTTGTGATGGTCGGTGACTATGAAATCCACGCCGAGCGCCCTTGCCTCCTCGACTTCCTTCACGGCCGTGATGCCGCAGTCGCCCGAGATTATGAGCGTAACGCCGTCGCTGGCGAGCTTCCTCACGGCCTCGGCGTTTACTCCGTAACCTTCCTTCATCCTGTCGGGGTTGTAATACGCTATGTCTGCCCCGAGGCCCTTCATGAAGGTGTAGAAGAGGGCGGTCGAGGTTACGCCGTCTACGTCGTAGTCACCGTAAATCGCAATTTTCTCACGGTTGTCGAGGGCTTTTTTAATCCGCTCCACAGCCTTGTCCATTCCTTTCATGAGGTATGGCGAGGGAAGGTCGAAGAGCGTGCTGTTGAGGAATAAAGAAGCTTCCGCCTCGTTTTCTATTCCGCGGTTTATGAGTATCTGCGCAGTTATCGGAGAGACCTGCAGGGTTTTCGAGAGCTTATCCCTCAGCTTCGGATTTTCCTTTTTTATGGACCAGTTCTTTTTCATCTCACTGATAAAGCAAAGGCGGTTTGAGATTATTGTAACCGAAGGTGAAAATACGCGGCAAGGTGCGGGACGACGTCAGCTTCCCGCCTTCTCGTTAAGATAATGTACCAGTCCCCTGAGGCCGAGGGAATAGCTTTCCGCGCCGAACCCCGACACTACTCCCAGTGCGACACCGGAAACGTAAGACTTCTGACGGAAATCTTCTCTCTTGTAGATGTTCGATATGTGTGCTTCGACGACAGGGAGCCCCGTCGAAAGTATCGCGTCTCTTATCGCGACGCTCGTATGCGTGTAGCCCCCGGGGTTGATCAGTATGCCTTCCGCGGAGCCCATCGCGCCCTGTATGCGTCCTACGATTTCGCCCTCGGAGTTCGATTGAAAGAACTCGACTTCCACGCCGAGCTCTTTAGCCTCGCGGCCGAGCTTTTCGTTTATGTCGCCGAGCGTCAGAGAGCCGTAAATTTCGGGCTCGCGCTTTCCGAGCATGTTGAGGTTGGGTCCGTGTATGACAAGTATTCTCTGCTTCATCCGTTCATTCCTTTGCGGTAAATCCCGCTGTCTTGTTTATGAGGAGGAGCCTCGTTTCTTCGAGCTTTTCCTTGACGCGCCTGTTCCCCGGCTCCTTTTCCAGTATCTTCTCCAGCACCTCGCAGGCCTTATCGAGAAGGCCCTGGTCTATGTAGAGACCGGCCATGGTCAGGGTCTCGATCTCTCCGTCGCCGCTTTTAAGGCCCGCCGCAAGCTCAGCGTCGCTCTTGTTGCCGAGTGAGGATTGTATTTTCTCCCTGGCGGCGCGGAATTCGGCCTCTTTTTCGCCTTTCCGGCCGAGGCGTTCTTCGAACCCCCGAATGTCGGCGGCGATGGCCTCGTCGTGCGGATGATACATCTGCGCCGTCTTCAGCACCTCTACCGCTTTCCCGAAGGATTCTTCGCTGCTGTATATCTCGACGAGCATTCTTGCGGCCGCGAGGTTATCGGGGGCGAGCTCGACGACGGTTTTAAACTCCTTCCGGGCCTGGTCTATCATCCACCTGTCGTAGTAAATCTTGCCGAGAAGGAATCTCCCCGTAACGCTTTTCTTATTATATCTCAATCCGTTTATTAATACATTTATGGCCTTGTCCACCTTCCCCTGCTTGTAGAGTACCTGCGCGAGGAATATGAAGGCGACCGAAGAAGGATCGTCGGCTAGAACCTTCTCGTACTTGTCGGCGAATATCTGAAGGTCTTCCTGCGGCTGCTTTTCTCCGGCCATGATTATTCCGATATTACTTTATAAAGGAAATCCGAGTCAAGGGAGCGGACGCTGCTCTCGTCTACCGGATAACCGAACCAGCTTCATATTTTATGTTAGGTCTTTGCGCCCGGCAGGGTGTGAGCGTATCCCGCAGGGTCCGCGAAATCCCCCGCCCGGAATTATCGTGGTTATAATTCTTTATATATAGACATTCCATATTGCAATTAATGCTCATATACGCTTAGAGGAGGACGTTCATCGATGCGCTCCGCACTGGTTATATTTTCGATAATTTTCCTGGTCTCCGGAACTTCCCTCGCTTATAACGTCGACGACGGGAGCGTCTACGACGAAGAGGGAGAAAAGGTCAATCTATACGGCGTAAGCTGGTTCGGATTCGAGACCGGCGATCACGTGGCTCACGGGCTCTGGGCACGGAACTGGAAGGACATGATAACCCAGATAAAGGACCTCGGATTCACGGCCGTCAGGGTGCCTTTCTGCCCGGCGACGCTCGATAATACAGGCGTATCCAGCATAAACTACGCCCTTAACCCCGACCTCTCCGGGCTCCGCTCGCTCGACATACTCGACCGTGTATTAAACGAGCTCGACAGGCAGGGGCTCTATATATTGCTCGATTTCCACAACTACGACTGCGCCTCCATAAACGAGCTCTGGTACTGGTCCGGCTATTCGGAGGAGGACTGGATAGCGGACCTCGTCTTCGTGGCCGAGAGGTACGAGGGATTAGACTATTTCGTCGGCATCGATATAAAAAACGAGCCGCACGGCCCGGCGACGTGGGGCACCGGCAATCCGGCGACGGACTGGAAGCTCGCCGCGGAAAAGGCTGCGCGGGCGGTGCTCGACGTAAATCCCGGCCTTCTCATATTCGTCCAGGGCATACAGGACAATCCCACGTGCAGCAGTCAGACGAGCCACTGGTGGGGCGGGAATTTAGAGCCCGCCGGCTGTTATCCGCTCGACATCCCGGCGGACAAGCTCGTGCTGAGTCCGCACGTCTATGGCCCGGACGTCTACATGCAGCCCTATTTTGACGCCCCGAATTTCCCGGCCAACATGTCCGACATCTGGGACATGCACTTCGGCTATTTGAAGGACCTCGGCTATGCCGTCATCATCGGCGAGTTCGGCGGGAGGTACGGCCACGGGGGCGACCCGAGGGATAAGGCGTGGCACGACGCAATCGTGGATTATATGAAGGAGAAGGGCATGACCGATTTCTTTTACTGGTCGTGGAACCCTAACAGCACAGACACGGGCGGCGTCCTTCAGGACGACTGGAGGAGCGTATGGCAGGATAAGGTCGATCTTCTTTCACAGCTGATGGACGGCTCGACCGGGAATCCGCCCGGCGAGCCCGAGTGCTCAGACGGCACGGACAACGACGGCGACGGGCTTACCGACTATCCGGCCGACCCGGGGTGCTCTTCGGTGCAGGATGACGACGAGCGCAACGAGCAGCCCGGCGGCGGGGTGGAAGTCGATGTCAGCATCAACGACGACTGGGGCACGGGATACTGCGCCAGGGTGACGGTCAGGAACGACGGCGTTCAGGCGGTCGACTGGCTCGTCACGTTCGATATCGAGGGCAGGGTGCGGGACCTCTGGAACGCGGTGTACAGCCAATCCGGGAGCACAGTCACCGCCGAAGGGGTTTCGTGGAATAATATCGTAAACCCGTCACAGGCCGTTGAATTCGGCTTTTGCGCCGACAGGACGGGTCCGTCCCCGACACCGGCGCCGACGGCAGCGCCTACGCCCGTCCCCACGCCTGTTCCGACACCGATGCCTACTCCGGTCCCAACACCTGTGCCAACGCCAAGGCCCACTCCAACCCCGACGCCCGTTCCAACACCGGCGCCGACCCCTACTCCCTCACCGACGCCTGCCCCGGGAGGAGGGCTCACGACGACGGTACGCATTAACGACGACTGGGGCACGGGATACTGCGCCGAGGTAACGGTCAGGAACTCCGGCGCGACGGACGTCGACTGGCTCGTGACATTCCCTATAGACGGCACGATGAGAAATATCTGGAACGCCGTTTATACGCAGAACGGGAACCGGATAACGGCAGGAGGGGTGTCGTGGAACAATATCGTGAAGGCGCGCGGCACCGTGAATTTCGGCTTCTGCGCCACGCGTTAGGTGCACGGCTCATGTATTACCGGCGCGCAGGCGGTTAACTATTGTTGATAGTGGGTCTTCTTCTTTTCAGTATGGCGAAAACGTAGCGAGACTCGTCTATTTTGAAAGCCTTTGCCAGGAGGACGTATATCAGCACAGCCGCCGCCATGGAAGCAATGAGCACGAGCACCTTTTCTAAAGTGAGCGCGGGGGCGGCCCAGTCGGCGTAAGTCGATATCTTCCACGCGGCAGCCCCGGCAAGGGCCGAGATGGCTGTCACCAGCATCGCGAATTTTATTATAGGCCCGGCCCTGAGCTCCCCTGTCCTTCTCTCCAAAAGGTAAATCAGGAGGAGGAAGTTGAATATCGAGGACGCCGAGTTCGCGAGGGCGAGGCCCGTGTGGCTGAGGTCGAGCGTGAACCCGAGCACGTACCCGAGCGCGGCATTGAGAAGGAAAGCGAAGAACGCGACTACGACGGGGGTCTTCGTATCCTGCATCGCGTAAAAGGCGGGTGCTGTAACCCTTAACCCACCGACGGCCCAGAGCCCGAAGCAGTAGCCGACGAGCGTCTGGGACGTGAATACCGCCGCCTCGTAAGTGAACTCGCCCCTGAGGTAAAGTACGCTGCATATGGGAATGCTTAGGGCGATGAGCCCTGCCAGCGCCGGAATGAGCACGAACAGCATGAGCCGGAGCGTGAACGTGTACGTCTCGTGGAACTTATCATAATCGCCCTTGCTGACGTAACTCGAAAGGCTGGGCAGCAGCACTGTCGCAATCGAAACGGCTATTATGCCGAGCGGGAATTCTATCAGCCTCTCGGCGAAATAGAGATACGACACTGTGCCCTCCTGCATGAATGACGCGTACTGCGAGCTTACGAGGAGATTCAGGTTGTAAACGGCCATGCCGAAAAGCTGGGGCACGATGAGAAGCCCTATTCGCTTAACAGCCGGGTTTCTGAAATTCGTGCTGAAGCTGAACAGGAATCCTTTCGCCTTGAGGTACGGCAACTGTATTGCGAGCTGGAGCGCTCCGCCTATTAGCACTCCCACGGCCGCTGCATATATCGGCAGCTCGTACCTGTTATACAGGAAAAATATCGTCCCTATCATCGCGAGGTTAAGCAGGATGGGCGAGAAGGCCGGGGCGAAAAAGTTCCTGAGTGAGTTCAGCACACCCATTGCGAGCGCAGTCAGGGATATGAAGAAGATGTAGGGGAACATTATTCTGTTGAGGCCTACGGCGAGCTCGAACGTCGGCTCGTCGAAGCCATATGCGAAGAGCTTGACTATATACGGGGAAAATATGATGCCGAGGACGGAGATGATCGATACCGAGATAATCAGTATCGTGAAAACGACGTCAGAGACCTTTTTGGCCTCCTCCCTCGACTTGTTTTCGAGCGTGTCGGTGAATACCGGGATGAAAGAGATCGTGAGCGAGCCCTCGGCGAAGAGCCTCCGGAGGAGGTTCGGTATCCTGAAGGCTATCCAGAAGGCGTCGGTGAAGGCCGTCGCCCCGAAGAAATAGGCCATCACCATGTCCCTTGCGTATCCGGTTATACGGCTCAGGAAAGTCAGAGACCCTATGAGCCCGGCCGAGCGGGCGAATGCCCTCTTATCCTTCATCCCCGCCTGCGCCCGGGTTTGAGATCGTCTGTCCGTTTTCCATGACTTCTTCGAATTCCAGCTCCCTTTTCAGCTTGTCGAGAATGGCCCTCGTTTCTCCGGCAAGGTCGGGCGTATGGATGACGTGCATAACGCCGGAGGCGGGATTTTCCGTCCTCACCCATGCGATGTGGGCGTAAGTGCCCATTATCGATTGAAAATAAACGGTTTCGCTGTTGTTTTTCAGCCTGATGAATATGGTCGGCATAGGTTATGTCGCCTGTTAAATTCTAGTAGATTATATCCAAGTTTTATTATTTTTTCCGGTTTCCGCAGGGTTTCGATTCCCCGCTCCCTGGAGCGGTGTGGCAGAAAGTGGCATGAGCTACGTTCCCCAAGCCTAAATTTAAGAATATTATATTCAGTAATATAAGACTGTTGCGATACACTTTTAAAGCTTATATTGCGTAGTCCATCGGAATTCATTATTATCCCCGTCTCTGCAGGGCAGGATTTTTCCGCTACGGAGACAATATTCATAAAAAATTATTAGATATCACAAACTTACTTGACAAACTTAACATATTTTTATATAGTGGTTTTAAGTGGTATAAAGTGGCATAAAATGGTATGATATGTTTCGAGGCCGATACGAGCACACAATGACGGATAAGGGACGCGTGAGCATCCCCGCCAAGTTCCGTGAAATATGCCGCGAGAAATACGGTGAAGAGACGTTCGTCATCACCAATTTCGACAAATGCCTGGTCGCTTATCCGCTGAAGGAGTGGAACGAAATCGAGCGAAGGGTTTCCGAGCTGCCTCAGTTCAAACAGGAGGTGATCTCCTTTCTGAGGTACCTCATGGGCGGCGCGGTCGACTGCCCTCTCGACGGTCAGGGCCGTGTTCTCATTCCGCAGTCGCTCAGAAACCATGCACGTATCGACAAAGAGCTGATCATGATAGGTATGCTGACCCGAATAGAGATATGGGCCCGAGAGGTGTGGGAGGAAGAGGAGCAGGCGCGTGCTTATGACGAATTCAAAAAGAGCAGGGACATACTTGCGGGACAAGGACTATAGCGACATGGAAAGCGCAGCCGTGGAGATGGAAGGGCCCGTTCACGTCCCCGTGATGGCCGAAGAGGTTACGAGATACCTCGTAACGCGCCCCGAGGGCATATACGTCGACGCGACGCTGGGGCTCGGCGGCCATACCAAATCCATACTCGAAGCCACGGGCTGCAAGTCCCTCGTGATAGGACTCGACGTCGACGAGGAAGCGATGTCTCTCGCCCGCGAAGCGCTCTCCAAATACAACGGCCACGTAATTTTCAAGAACAGCAATTTTTCAAACATAGATAAAGTGCTCGAAGGCCTCGAAATAAAGGAGGTCGACGGCATTGTCGCCGACCTCGGCATGTCTTCCTATCAGCTCGATTCGAGCGAAAGGGGGTTCAGCTTCATGAGGGACGAGCCGCTCGATATGAGAATGGACCCGCGGCTCCGGTTCACCGCATACGACCTGATAAATGAAATGGGAGCGGACGAGATATCGAGGGTGCTCAGGATGTACGGCGAGGAGAAGTGGGCCCCGAAGATAGCGAGGAGAATCGTCGAGAAGAGAAAGACGAGCCCTATAAAAACGTCCTCCGAGCTTGCCGAGCTCGTATCGCAGGCGATTCCCGTGAAGTTCCATCCGCCGAGGACACATCCGGCAACGAGGACCTTCCAGGCGCTTAGAATAGCCGTAAACAACGAGCTCGAAAATATAAACGAATTTCTTCAGAAGGCCATAAACGCCCTCAAGTCCGGCGGAAGGCTGGTCGTAATATCCTTCCACTCGCTCGAGGACAGGATAGTCAAGAACTTCTTTCAGGGGCTTTCGTCACCATGCATATGCCCGCCGGGGCTTCCGGTATGCGGATGCGGGAAGAAAAAGATGCTCGAGATACTCACCCGCTCGCCGCTGCAGCCCGGCGAAGAGGAAATTGCCAGTAACCCCAGGGCGCGAAGCGCCAAGATGAGGGTGGGAGAGAAAATATAATCATGGGTCACGCAAAGGCGCTTACATCGAGAGAAAAAGTAAAGTCGGACAGGCCCGCGGTATCGACGTGGCACATCATAATTATTCTGATAGTCGTAGCCCTGTCCCTCTTTTACGTGAGGTTCAAGGTCGAGGGGCTCAGGATCGGCTACGACATATCGCGCAATAACAAGGCGGCGAACGAGCTCCTCCGCGAAAAGAGGATTCTCCAGTCGGAGCTCATGATGGCGAAGTCGCCGGACAAGCTCGAAGCCGTAGCCCTCGAGCTCGGATTCAAATACCCGACGCAGGAAGACACTATCTACATAAATGACAATAAAGTCCTTATGGAAGATAAAACTGTCGTGAGCGGAGTGGAATGAGACCGAAAAAGAGCACCAAGAGGATTTCACTTGGAAAGGATCTCGAAAGGCCGAAGTGGAAGGTCACCATCCTCGCGGGATTCGTCATCCTTCTCTTTACGATGGTCGCCGTAAAGGCGCTCGATCTCCAGGTGCTCGACAGGGACCGTGCTTTCCAGCTGGCCAGAAAGCAGCACCAGGGAAGCTCGACGCTCCTTCCCAGAAGGGGCAAGATTCTCGACAGGAATAATAAGGACCTCGCCGTCAACGTCGAAATCAAATCCGTTTTCGCGAATCCCTACGCCGTGAAGGACCCGGCTGAGCTCTCGAAGACCTTATCCGCCAAGCTCGACATGGCCGATAAAACGACCCGGGACAAGCTCTCGTCGAAGGCGTCCTTCGTGTGGCTGAAGAGGCTCGTCGAGCCGGAAATCACGTCCGAGCTCGAAGCCATGAAGCTCGAAGGCGTGGGTTTCGTAGAAGAGCCCAAAAGGGTTTATCCGAACGGCCATCTCATGGGCCAGGTGCTCGGGTTCACGAACATAGACTCCACGGGCATCGAGGGAATCGAATACCGCTACGACAACCTTCTCATAGGAAAGCCGGGCAAGATAACGCTCAAGAAAGACGCCCTCGGAAGGAAGATAGTAAACAACCCCGATATAGTAGAGGATTTCGGCGAGGAAAAAATCTCCGGCCACGAAATAGTACTGACGATAGACGCCCAGATACAGCACATAGTCGAAAGGGAGCTCAAGGAAGGCATCGAGCAGATGAACGGGGAGAAGGGGATGGCCATAGTGCTCAACCCCGAAACCGGCGAAGTGCTGGCGATGGCGTCGTATCCCTTCCTCGACCCTAACGAGTATCGGAAATACCCGCTCGAAAACAGAAGAAACCTGCCCATCTGGTATACGTACGAGCCAGGCTCGACGATGAAGGTGTTTCTCGCGGCGGCGGCTCTTCAGGAAGGAAAGGCGACCCCCGAGACCCAGTTTTACTGCGAAAACGGCAGGCGAAAGATCGGCGGGAGAACTATAAAAGATGTTAAGCCATACGGCACGCTGACGCTCGCGGACGTCGTCAGGGTGTCGAGCAACATAGGAGCGTCTAAGATAGGCGAGCTCCTGGGGAAGGAGAGCTACTACAGATATCTTAAAAAATTCGGCTTCGGCGACAAAACCGGCATAGACCTCCCCGGCGAATCGGGCGGCCTGCTCTACAACCCGAAACACTGGGGCAAGATCGAGCTCGCGACGATTTCATTCGGGCAGGGCGTTTCGGTAACTTCCCTCCAGCTCGCTTCGGCGCTCTCCGCCATAGCGAACGGCGGGTATCTCATGAAGCCGCACCTCGTTAAAAAGATAACGGGCCCCGACGGCACTGTTATAAGGCAAAACGAGCCCGAGGTCGTGGGCAGGGTTCTTTCGTACGACACCGCCGCCGAGGTTACGCGCATTATGGAAAGGGTTGTCGAGGAAGGGACCGGCAAGAGGGCGGCCATACCGGGGTATAAAGTCGCCGGGAAGACCGGGACCGCCCAGATACCCGACCCCGTGAACGGCGGGTATTATTCAGACAGGTACATTGCATCGTTCATAGGGTTTGCCCCGTCGGACGACCCGAAGCTGACAATGGTAGTAGTAGTCGAGGCCCCTAAGAAGCTCACCCACGGCGGTTCCGTCGCAGCGCCGATATTCAAGCAGATAGCGGAAAAGGTTCTCTTTCACATGGGCGTTTCCCCGAGCAGGAACATAGCGGGGACGAAAATAATGCCGGACCTCAGCGGTAAGAGCGTCAGGGACATACTCAAGTGGTCGGAGGAGCAGGGGGTAAAGGTGAAGGTCAACGGAAGCGGGTTCGTGACCGGACAGACGCCTCCGCCAGGGGACATGATAAAGGACGGCACGGTCTGCTCGGTAGAGTTCAAGCAGAACATATGATTTTAAATGAATTACTGAACGGAATAGAGATCAGGAAGATACATGGCGACGGCGGATTCGAGATTTCAGGGATTGCACTTGATTCGCAGAAGGTCGAACGCGGGTATCTCTTCGCCGCGCTGCGCGGGGAAAAGCAGGACGGACACAGCTATATAAAGCCGGCGCTTGAGAGGGGCGCCGCAGCTTTGCTGCTCGAACGCGTTCCGGACAATATTCCGGACGGCGTCACGGTGGTTGAAGTCGAAGATTCGAGGGTTGCGCTTGCCGGGGCCGCGGCCAACTTTTACGGCCGGCCCGCCCGGTCCCTTACGATGGTCGGCATCACGGGCACTAACGGCAAGACCACGATAACATACCTCCTCGAATCTATCTGGAAAGAAGGAAAGAAAAATCCGGGCGTTATCGGGACCATCGACTACCGGTTTTCGGGCCGGAAGATCGACGCGCCGATGACGACGCCCGAATCGATCGAGATAATGAGGCTTCTCGGCGAGATGCGGGATTCCGGAGTGGACAGGGTGGCCATGGAAGTGTCTTCGCACGCTATAGACAAGGACCGGGCTCTCGGATGCGAATTCGACGCCGCGGTATTTACGAACCTCACCCAAGACCACCTCGATTACCACGGCAGCATGGAGAACTACAGGAACGTAAAAAAGAGGCTGTTCACCGAGCTCCTGAGAGACAGCCACAAGGCGCGGAAATTTTCCATAATAAATATAGACGACCCTTCCGGGCGGGAGATCGCGGACGAAGCGGCCGGCGAAGTAATAACCTACTCCATAGATAATCCGAACGCCGCCGTTTATACGTTCGAGCACAGCGTCACGGGAAGCGGCATATCGGCCGACGTCAATACGCCCTGGGGCAGGCTCGAAGTGAGCTCGCGCCTCTTCGGCGAGCACAATCTCTCGAACATTCTCGCGGCGGCGTCCGCTGCGCTCGCCACGGGCTCCACGCCTGAAGAGGTCGAGGACGGGCTCGCCCGGTTTTCGGTAGTCCCAGGAAGGCTCGAGCGCGTCGAAAACCGCTGCGGGTTCGAGGTGCTAGTGGATTACGCGCACACCCCTGACGCGCTCGAAAACGTCCTCACGGCCGTAAGGCCGCTCACGCCGGGACGGGTAATACTCGTCTTCGGATGCGGCGGCGACAGGGACAGGGCCAAAAGGCCCATCATGGGCAGGATAGGGATCGAGCTTTCGGACGTCCTCATAATAACCTCCGACAACCCGCGCACCGAATCCCCTGCGAGCATACTCGACGACATCGAGCGGGGCGTAAAAGAGGCCATTGGTGCGGGGGGAAAAGATTATTCAAGAATAGAAGACAGGCGCGCGGCGATTAAAGAGGCAATCGACATCGCGCGGCCCGGCGACACAGTGCTAATAGCCGGTAAGGGGCACGAGGATTACCAGATAGTCGGCACCGTGAAGCACCCCTTCGACGACAGGAAGGCCGCGGCCGAGGCGATAAAGAAAAAATCAAACTAGGGTTTCCGGTGGGAGGATGTTCGAGCTTAGCTTTGTTCTCGATTCTACCAAAGGCAGGCTTGTTTCGGGAAGCGGCCCGGAGTCATTCTCCGGCGTCTCGACCGATTCGAGAAAGGTGCGCCCGGGAGAGTTATTCTTCGCGTTAAGAGGCGATAATTACGACGGCCACGGATTCGTGGACGAGGCGCTCGGGAAGGGCGCGGCTGCGGCAGTCGTGGAAAAGGCCTCCCGTAAATCGGATTCGTCAAAACCGCTTATTGTTGTCCAATCTACGCTAAAAGCGCTCGGCGACTTCGCCTCCGCCTGGAGGATGAGCTTCCCGTCTTTAAGGCTCGCGGCTATCACGGGCTCCAACGGGAAAACGACGACGAAGGAAATGTCGGCGGCTATCGTCTCGCTTAAATTCCATACGCACAAGAACACGGGCAATTTTAATAACCTGATAGGGCTTCCTCTGACGCTCTTAGGGCTCGACGGGAGTTACGAAAGGGCCGTCGTCGAGCTCGGAATGAACGACTTCGGCGAGATAAAGAGGCTCTCCGAGATATCGCGTCCGGACGTCGGTGCGATAACGAACATCGGCAGGGCTCACCTCGAAAAGCTGGGGGGCCTCGACGGCGTAGCCAGGGCAAAAGGCGAGCTGGTGGAATCCTTCGGCCCTGATAATATATTCGTAGTCAATCTGGACGATCCCCGCGTCGAAAGCATAGCGTCGAAAACAAACTGCAAGAAGCTCACCTACGGCATAAAAAACGAAAACGCGTCCCTTCGGGCAAAGGATATAGTCCAGGAAGGTCTTACGGGCATCAGGTTTGTAATGAGTTTTATGGGCAAGGAGATGCCCCTCCGCATAAACGGTATAGGGCTTCATAACGTGATGAATGCGCTCTCCGCGGCCGGTATAGCCTATTCACTCGGCTGCGGGCCGGACGAGATAAGAGCGGGGCTCGAAGGGTTCAAGCCCGGCAAGATGAGGCTCGAAGTTCTAAGGAGCCCGGCGGGATTCGGCATAATCAACGACACCTACAACGCCAACCCCGATTCCATAAGGAGCGCCGTAAACGAGCTCGTCGCGCTGAAAGGCAGTGGAAGGTCGATAGCCGTCATAGGCGACATGCTGGAACTCGGGGAAGCGAGCGGGCCGGAGCACAGGGCCCTCGGCGAATATATATCCGGCGCGGGCGTTGACGTCGTCGTCGCCTACGGCAATTTCGGCGGAGACGTCATCGAAGGGGCTGGGAAGGGTGTTCACGCGAAGACCTACGGCGAGGCCGCAAGGGCTGTCGCCGAAGCCGCCCGCGAGGGAGACATGGTGCTCGTAAAGGGGTCGCGCGGAATGCGCATGGAAGAAGTAACAAAGCTGCTCATGGAAGGAGCTTAGGTATGTTTTACCTGCTTTATCTGCTTAATAGCGATTCTATTCTGTTCAACGTGTTCAGATACCTCACCTTCCGCTCGTTCGGCGCGGGCGTTACGGCTTTTCTCATAAGCCTCGTTCTCGGCGGTGTGTTCATCAGGTTCCTGACGAGGAGGCAGTTCAGGGAAAACATAAGGGACGACGGCCCCGAGACTCACAAATCGAAGGCCGGAACGCCGACAATGGGCGGGGCGTTCATAGTCATAGCTATTACGTTCTCGGCCCTCCTTTGGACCAACATAACGAGCGAGGTCGTCTGGGCCGTGATTCTCTTTACACTGAGCTACGGCCTCATAGGGTTTCTCGACGACTGGCTCAAGTTCACGAGAAAAAAGGGGATGAAGGCGAGGGAAAAATTCGTCCTCCAGATATTTTTCGCAATACTCTTCGTGCTCGTTTTAATGTCCGATATAGACGGCTTCAAGATGGCCCTCAGCGCCGACAAAACGGCGGACTATTCGTTCACGTCCGTCATGCTCCCGTTCTTTAAAAAGGCCGTTATCAATCTCGGCTGGCTCTACCTGCCCTTCGCGGTGCTTACAGTCGTCGGGGCGTCGAACGGCGTCAACCTCACTGACGGGCTCGACGGGCTCGCCATAGGGGCTATAGTCGTCGCGGCGGGGACGTACATCATATTCGCTTACCTAGCAGGTAACGCGGAATTCTCGAAATATCTCCAGATACCTTATATCCCGGAGGCGGGCGAGCTGGCTGTGTTTCTGGCGGCAGTGGGCGGGGCGTGTCTCGGGTTCCTCTGGTATAACTCGCACCCCGCGCAGGTTTTCATGGGCGACGTCGGCTCTCTCGCTCTCGGCGCCGCGATAGGCTCCGTCGCGCTGATAATAAAACAGGAAATAATTCTCATAATCGTGGGCGGTATTTTCGTCGCCGAGGCGATGTCAGTGATAATACAGGTCACGTCTTTCAAGCTCACGAGAAAAAGGGTTTTCAGGATGGCTCCCCTTCATCATCACTTCGAGCTCAGCGGCTGGTCGGAGTCGAAGGTAGTGATACGTTTCTGGATCATATGCCTCGTTCTCTCGCTGTTCGCGCTTTCGACGCTCAAGCTGAGATAAAGGGGAAGGAGATTTACGCATAAAAGGCACGGTGAATGAAATCTTATGGAGCTTAAAGGAATGAAGGTGCTCGTCGTAGGGGCCGGAAAAACAGGAATGGAAACCGCGAGGTTCCTCGTCGCGAAGGGGGCGTCCGTGTCGTTAAGCGACGGCGCTTCCGAAGAAAAGCTCGGCGAGAAAGCGGATACGCTGAAAGCCCTCGGAGTCGAGCTCGAAACGGGCGGGCATACGACCGAAACATTCCTCTCGGCCGACGTCATAATTCCGAGCCCGGGTGTGCCCTTCAATATACCGCCGCTCGCCGAGGCTGCGAGGAAAGGCGTCGAGATCATGAGTGAGGTCGAGCTCGCGTCGAGGTTCATAGACAAGCCCGTCATAGCCGTCACGGGCTCGAACGGCAAGACCACTACGTCGACACTCATCGCCGACATACTCCGGAAGAGCGGAAAGCGAGTGTTCCTAGGAGCTAATATAGGCACGCCGCTTATCTCTATAGTCGGAAAGGAGGAGGAATACGATATACTCGTGCTAGAGCTCAGCAGCTTCCAGCTCCAGGGTGTGAAGACATTCCGCCCGAACGTCGCCGTCATACTCAACGTCTCTCCGAACCACCTCGACCATCATTCGTCGTTCGAAGAGTACGCCGAATCGAAGATGAACATATTCGCCAACCAGACCGCCGCTGACTGGTGCATCTACAAGGTCGATGATGAGGTAATTGCCGGCTATGTAGAACGTGTAAAATCGAAGAAGTTCCCGTTCGGAGGGCCGGGGAACGCTGTCTCCTACGACGGTACCTCGGTCGAATTCGGCGGCGAGACCTACGACCTCACCGGCATGAAGCTCGCGGGCTATCACAACGTCGAGAACGTTATGGCGGCCATAGCGGCGACGCGTGTCATGGGAGCGGAGCCGGAGGTTATAAGAAGGGCGGTCGTCGAGTTTGGTCCCCTCCCCCACAGGAACGAGTACCTGGGCGAGATAAGGGGCGCAAAATTTTATAACGATTCCAAATCCACGAGCCCCGGGGCGACGCTCCGCGCGCTCGAAAGTCTCCCCGCGCCGATAATCCTGATCGCGGGCGGCAAGGACAAGGGTGTAAGCTACGACCCTCTCAGGAATTCCGTACGGGAGAAGGTAAAGCTCCTGGTTCTTTTCGGTGAATCGAGATTCAGAATGAAGGAAGATCTGGGAGGGGACGCCGACTCTGTGCTGGCGGACTCTCTCGAAGACGCCGTCGATAAAACCCTCGGAAGCCTTGCCCCAGGCGATACGGTTCTTTTCTCGCCCGCATGCTCGAGCTTCGATATGTTCAGCTCCTACGAAGAAAGAGGAAGGAGGTATAAGGACATTGTTACAAATATTTAATTCGGTGAAAGGTGGCAGTTACGATGTGGGGGTTATCCTCTCGGCCGCGTTCCTGGTAGCCGTGGGCGTCCTCATGGTTTACAGCACGAGCTCGATCTACTCGCTCGAGATGTACGGGAACGCCAATTATTTTCTTATAAGGCATTCCATATACCTCGGCATCGGCCTGATCTCGATGCTCTTTCTGATGCATATCGATTACAGGTTCCTGAGAAAGTTCGTCTATCCGGCGTATCTCTTCGGGCTCCTGATGCTGATAATAGTCCTCATACCCGGGGTAGGAAAGGAAGTCGGCGGCGCGCGGAGGTGGATAGACCTCGGGTTCTTCACGTTCCAGCCGTCCGAAGTCGCGAAGTACATACTGGTCTTTTACCTCGCACACTCGCTCACGAAAAAGAGGGACAAGCTCGATAATTTCGTAGTCGGCTTCGCTTCCCACGTCCTCGTCGCTGGGGTTTACGTGCTCCTCGTGCTGCTCGAACCGGATTTTGGAAGCGCCACGATAATGATGACAGTCCTTTTCGGCATGCTTTTCATCGGCGACGTGAAGATGAAGTACCTGATACCGGTGGGCGTAATATCTGTCATATTTCTGGTAATCGCTGTTTTGACCAAGGGCTACAGGATGAACCGCGTCACGTCGTTCATGGACCCGTGGCAGGACCCGCTCGGCTCGGGCTACCAGGCGATACAGTCCTTCATAGCGTTCGCCCTCGGCGGCGTGTACGGCACGGGGCTCGGCGACAGCTCGCAGAAGCTCTTCTTCCTGCCGCAGGCGCATACGGACTTCATATTCTCAATAATAGGCGAGGAGCTCGGCTTCATCGGGATAGCGCTCGTCATAGCGGGCTTCGCGGTCCTCTTCATAAGGAGCTTAAGGGTCTCTCTCCGCGCCCCCGACCTCTTCGGATGCTACCTCGTCTTCGGCTGCATACTCCTCATAGCGATTCAGGCGGGTATAAACATGGCCGTCGCCGTCGGGCTCTTCCCGACGAAGGGATTGACGCTGCCGTTCATCAGCTACGGCGGCTCGTCGCTCATAGTTTGCCTTTCGGCGATCGGAATAATATTGAACGTCTCGCGCTCGGGTGCGAGATGAAAGTGATAATAGCCGGCGGCGGTACGGGAGGGCATATCTTTCCCGCGGTGTCCGTCGCCGAAGAGATTCTGGGGAGAGACGGCTCGAACGAGGTGCTCTTCGTCGGAACGAAGACGGGGCTCGAAAACCGGATTCTCTCGAAAAGGGGCTACAGGATAGAGCATATAACCGCGCGGGGGATGAAGGGGAGCGGAATGATAAGGAGCGTGAAGGCGGCATTCGCGGCTGCAAACGGAATACTCGATTCGATGTCGATTCTGAAATCGTTCAAACCCGACTTCGTTCTGGGCGTGGGCGGCTACGTATCCGGGCCGATGGTGCTGGCGGCGTCTATTCGGGGCATCCCGACGGCTATATGCGAGCAGAACGCCTATCCAGGGATCGCGAACCGCATACTCGGGAAATTCGTGAAGAAGGTCTTCACGACATTCGATGCCGCCGCGGCGTTCTTTCCCAGGGGTAAAGTCGTCATGACGGGTAACCCCATAAGAAAGGACCTTCTCACGGGAAAGCCGGCCGGGGATAGGACCGGCGGGCTTACTGTACTCATCTTCGGCGGGAGCCAGGGGGCCCGGAGGTTAAACGAGTCCGTACCCGAAGCGCTCTCGATGCTCGGAAGAAACGATATTTCGGTCATTCATCAGACTGGCGCGAAGGACGTCGATACCGTGAAAAAAGCCTACGAAAATTACGGTATATCCGCGCGCGTCCTGCCGTTCATAGACGACATGGCGGGTAGTTACGCAGAGGCCGACTTCGTCATAGCCCGCTCGGGAGCGGGCACAGTCGCCGAGATAACGGCCCTCGGAAAACCGTCCCTATTGATTCCCTACCCGTTCGCCACGAACGATCACCAGATGGCCAATGCGCGGGCCCTCGAAAAGGTCGGCGCCGCGGTCGTCATAGCAGATAGAGAAGCAGAGCCCGGCAATCTCAGGGAGGCATTGACCAACGTGCTTCAGATAGACAAACTACATACGATGTCCCGGGCGGCGAAGGCGCTCGGAAGGCCCGGCGCGGCTTCGGATATAGTCGACCGGATATATATGCTGGCAGGAGTGAATTAGTGTACGGAAGAATTAAAAGAATACATTTTGTAGGCATCGGCGGCATAGGCATGAGCGGCATAGCCGAAGTCCTCGTAAACATGGGATATACGATCACGGGCTCCGACATGAAGGAGTCCGCCACTGTAAATAGATTAAGGGAGGTCGGTGCCAGGGTGACCATAGGCCACAGCCCCGAAAACGTGGAAGGGGCCGGCGTGGTCGTCGTGTCGTCGGCCGTGAACGAGCGGAATCCGGAGGTTGTCGAAGCCAGGAGGGCGGGCATTCCCGTTATACCAAGGGCGCAGATGCTGGCCGAGCTCATGAGGCTGAGGTATGGCATAGCGGTCGCAGGCAGCCATGGGAAGACGACCACGACGTCGATGGTTTCGGCCGTCCTTTCACACGGAGGACTCGACCCGACCATAGTAGTCGGCGGCAAGGTGAAAACCATGGGCACCAACGCCCGCCTGGGTAAAGGCAATTTTATGGTCGTCGAGGCCGACGAGAGCGACGGCTCGTTCCTGCTCCTTTCACCTGTGATTTCAGTCCTCACCAATATCGACGAGGAGCACCTCGACCACTACAAGACATTCGCGGGGCTCGAAAAGGCGTTTACGGACTTCGTGAACAAGGTGCCGTTCTACGGACTTTCCGTTTTGTGCACCGACTGTCCGAATGTAAAAAAGATAGCGGAATCCTTCGAGAAGAGAGCCGTTACGTACGGATTTAACAAGGACGCGTCCCTTCGGGCGGAGAACGTGAAAATAAGCGGCTTCAGGACGGATTTCGACGTTATTCTGGACGGCTCGCCTTTAGGGAATATAAGCCTGAACGTCCCGGGTATGCACAACGCGCAGAACGCCCTCGCGGCGGTAGCTGTGGGCATGGAGCTCGGGATGACGTTCGAGCAGGTTAAAGAAGGCCTCTCGGAATTCACCGGCATAGACAGGCGTCTTCAGATAAAGGGAAAGGGCGGGGATGTCATCGTGCTCGACGATTACGCACACCATCCGAACGAAATAAGGGCTACGTTGAACGCCGTGAAGGACTCCGGGCTCGGGAGAATAGTAGCCATATTCCAGCCGCACAGGTATACGCGGACGAGCCTTCTCTTCGACGATTTCACGCGCGCGCTTTTAAATACCGACGTCCTTTATTTACTCGACATATACCCCGCCGGAGAGGAGCCCATAGAGGGCGTGTCGTCGAAGGCGCTCTACGAATCGATAAAAGAATCGGGGCATAAAAATGTTTTCTACTCCAACGGCAGCGGAGAGGATATCGTCCCCACCGTTCTTAAGAGCGTAAAGCCGGGGGACGTAGTAATAACGCTGGGGGCCGGGAACGTATGGATGATCTCGGAAAGGATAGCAGAGGAAATCGGATGAGGGCATTCGAAGCGAGTGCGCAGCAGATGGGGTGCGAGGTCGAAAAACAGTACCCGATGAGCAGGTACACCTCGTTAAGAGTCGGCGGCGAGGCGGAGCTCGTCGTCACGCCCAACACGGTCGGCGAGCTGTGCAGGCTGCTCGACATCCTTTCGGGCTCGGACATACCGTGGGTTGTCCTCGGCGCGGGCTCGAATACCGTCGTCTACGACGGCGGTATTAACGGCGTCGTCATATCCACGACTAAACTCCGCAAGATAGAAATAAGGGACGACGGCAATGTGCACGCCGAAACGGGGGCCATACTCGGAACGATACTCAATAAAACGATAAAGGCGGGGCTCACTGGATTCGAGTTCGCGGCTGGTATACCGGGCACCGTCGGCGGCGGGATATTCATGAACGCCGGAGCGAACGGAGGGGAGATAAAGGATTGTCTCACGCGCGTGTGGGTGTGGTCGGGCGGGCGCGAGATTGAGATTAAAAGGGAGGAGCTCAGGTTCGAATACAGGAAGAGCTACTTACCTGCCGGGAGCGTTATCACGAGGGCCGAGTTCGGCCTCAAGCCCGGCGACAGCGCAGTAATAGAAAAGAACGTCAAGGAATATCTCGAAAAGAGGAGCCGCACACAGCCGATCAAAATGTCGAACACCGGCTCCATATTCAAGAATCCGCCCGAAATAGCGGCCGGAAGGCTCATAGAGGAGCTGGGGCTGAAAGGCTACGGCATCGGCGGGGCGCGCTTTTCGGAGCTCCACGCTAACTTCATAGTCAACGCCGGCGGCGCGACGGCGAGCGACGTGCTTTCGCTGATAGAAACGGCGAAAAAAGAGGCGCGCGAAAAAAGGGGAATAAATCTCGAAACGGAAGTCCGCATAATAGGGAAGAAATAGCTTGGAAGAGAACAACGGATTTTCCTGGAAAAAGCTTCTGATTGCATGCTCCGTCTTCGTCTTTCTGGGGACGGTAGCGGCGGCCTGTTACGTTACGCTCTACCTCGGTATGTTCACCGTCGAGGAGATAGTCGTCACGGGTAATAACCGCATCGACACGAAGGAGATAAAAAAGCGCTCCGGCATAAGGGAAGGCATAAGCAGCATATTCTTCTTCGAGCATGAGGTCGAGGAAGACATAAAGAAAAACCGCTGGATAAGCAAAGCCGAGGTCGTGAAGGAATTCCCTAAAAAAGTTCACATCAATATCGAGGAAGCGGAGGTTTTCTGCATAGTGCTCGGGGAGGAGGGCAAGCCCCTCTATATGAGCCGCGAGGGGCAGATGCTCGACACCGGAAATTTCGACGTCGGTCTTGATTTTCCGGTCCTTATCGGCGAAGGTATAAAGGACCCGGAACTACTGAACGAGGCCCTCGATATCCTGGAATTATCCAAGAATAGCAGCACGCTGAAATGGAAGGATATATCGGAGGTCCACGTCGATTCCCTTTATGGAATAAACGTATTCACGAACGACAAGCTAAGAATTGAATTCGATAGAAACGGAATAGCCGAGAAGTGGGACAAGGTTGAAAGAATACTCAGATATTCCGACACCCTCGGCCTTACGGAGTCGTATATCAACGTGAGCTCTGACTCGAAAGGGGTCGTGAATTTCAGACAGCCGGTAAAGAGTGCTGGAGCACAGGATGGGTAAGGATAGAGAAATTGTAGTCGGTCTCGACATCGGGACCACCAAAATCTGCGCAATAGTAGGCGAGGCCAATCCCAAGACGGGAGAGGTCGAAGTAATCGGAGTCGGGACGTATCCCTCATACGGCCTCAAAAGAGGCGTCGTCGTAAACATCGACAACACCATACAGTCGGTTAAGCATGCGGTCGAAGAAGCCGAGCACATGGCCGGCTGCGAGATAAGGACAGTTTTCGTCGGCATAGCCGGGGGGCACATAAAGGGCATAAGCGGCCACGGAATGATAACGATACGCGACCGCGAGGTCTCGAAGAGGGACATAGACAGGGTTATAGAGTCGGCGAACGCCGTCCTCATACCGGCCGACAGGGAAATAATTCACGTAATCCCGCAGGAATACATGATAGACGGGCAGAGCGGTATCAAAGACCCAATAGGCATTTACGGCATAAAGCTCGAAACCAGGGTCCACATTGTAACCGGGCAGGTAACGGCAGCCCAGAACCTCGTAAAATGCATACACGGCGCCGGGATGGACGTCGCCGACGTCGTATTGGAGCAGCTCGCGTCGAGCCAGGCCGTACTCACCGAAGACGAGAAGGAGATAGGCGTCGTCCTGATAGACTGCGGGGGCGGAACGACAGACATCGCAATATTCATCGGCGGCAGTATAAGGTACACGGAGAACGTGACCCTCGGTGGTGACAATATAGACCGGGACATCGCCCTCGGACTTTCGACGCCTCTCGCCGAAGCCAGGAGGATAAAAGAGAAGTACGGCACGGCGATTTCCGACATGGTCTCTCCGGACGAGATGATAGAGGTGCCGAGCGTCGGCGGGAAGCACTTCAGGAAGATTTCGCGGAAGGACCTCGCAATGGTCATAGAGCCGAGGATGGAAGAGATCTTTTCGCTCGTAAAAAGTGAGATAAAAAAGTCGGGCCTCGAAGATATGACGCCCGCCGGGGCGGTTATCACGGGCGGGAGCGTCATCATGAACGGCACCGTCGAGCTTGCCGAAACGATACTCGAGATGCCTGTCAGGATGGGCATTCCGACGGACGTCGGCGGTCTTACGGACATCATCGCGAACCCCGTTTATTCGACGGGCGTCGGGCTCGTTCTGTACGGCGTCGATTACAAGGGAGACAAGAAGCTCCGCATACGGGACGAGAATGTTTTCAAAAAAATATTTGATAGTATGAAAAACTGGTTTCAGGAGTTTTTTTAGGTTAAAATGGATTAACGTAGCACGAGGAGGGTTCCCATATATGGCAAATTTCGAGCTTGAAGATACCGGCTTAGAACAAAAAGCAAGAATAAAAGTGATAGGCGCCGGCGGGGCCGGCGGAAATGCGGTAAACGCCATGATAGAAAGAGGTCTTCAGGGCGTCGAATTTATAGTAGCCAACACAGACTCTCAGGACTTAAGGAAATCCTTCGCACACACCAAGATTCAGATAGGCAACAGAACGACCAAGGGCCTTGGCTCGGGCGGCAACCCCAACCTTGGGCGCGAAGCAGCTCTCGAAGATCAGATCAAGATAGCCGAAGCGCTCGAGGGTGCGGACATGGTTTTCATAACCGCCGGCATGGGCGGCGGCACCGGCACCGGGGCGTCCCCGATAATCGCGCAGGCCTCGAAGGACGTTGGCGCTCTAACAGTGGGCGTCGTAACGAAGCCCTTCGGATTCGAAGGCCCTAAGAGAAACAGGCAGGCCCTCGAGGGAATAGCAAACCTCGAAAAGGAAGTAGACACCCTCATAGTCATACCGAACGACAGGCTCACCGAAGTGCACAAGATATCCATACTCGACGCCTTCACCCGCGCCGACGAGGTGCTTCACCAGGCGGTCCGCGGCATTTCGGACATAATAACCGGCACCGGCTACATTAACGTCGACTTCGCCGACGTGAAGAGCATCATGGGCGAAAACGGCGGAAAGGCCCTCATGGGCACCGGCTTCGCCGAAGGCAGCAACAGGGCCATAGAGGCGGCCGAGGCGGCCATAACGAGCCCGCTCCTGGAAGACATATCGATAGACGGGGCGACGGGCATACTTCTCAACGTAACCGCCTCTCCCGACTTCGGAATCGAAGAGCTCAACGAGGCCTGCAACTACATAAAGGACAGGGCCCACGAGGACGTGAACCTCATATTTGGCCTCGTCATCAACCACGATTTCAAGGAATCCGTGCAGCTGACAGTCATCGCCACCGGCATCCAGAGCGCAGCGAAAGCGGCGCCGAGATTCGGAAAAATCGTGACCAAGATTCCGACCGACATCGGGGACGACGAGTTCGAGATACCGGCGTTCATCAGAAGGCGCGGAATCAAGGAAGGCCAGTAAGAGGGGCCGGGTAGGGACTTTCCCGTTAAGCTTATTCAAGGCGGAAAGAGAATGCGGCGAAGCTGCGTCCGCTCGATGCGGCTCCGTAATCTTCGGATTATTCCAGGCTAAACCCGATAGAAAACCGGAACGCTTATTCTCAGGAATATTTATTCTACAGCAGGCGCGTGGTCGAAAGAGCCCGTGCGGCCGGGAATAGAAGGCTCCAGAGACAGCTTCACCCTCGGTGCGTCGCTCCAGAGACTCTCTATGTCGTAAAACTTCCTGTAGGGCTCGTAGAAGACGTGAACGACAACGTCGGCCGAGTCGACGAGAACCCAGTTACCCTCGGCGTAACCCTCTATGCCGATTATCTTCTGGCCGAGCTCGAGTAATTTTTTTTCGATGTTGTCTACTATTGTTTTTACGCCCCTCGTGGAGTTGGCGCTGCACACGAGGAAGTAGTCGGTTACGTCGCTTCTGGTTCTGACGTCCATGAGCACGGGATTTTCGGAATTCTTCTCCCATGCGGCGTGGGCCAGGGCTATGGCTTTCTTCTTGGAATTTATAGGGCAGCCTCCGTATCGTAGAGTTTGTTAGCCGATATGTACTCCGCGACGCCGTCAGGCACGAGATACCTTACGGACGTCCCTTCGCTTACATAAGTCCTTATTTCCGTGGAAGAAATTTCAAGTCCCGTGAACCGGGTGAGGGCAATGATTTTCGAATACCTGTTGATATAAGATATCACGTTGTCTTCTCTATTATGATAACTAAAATCCTTTTTGAGGGCAAGCGGAAGAGGCGGAAAATCCTCGTCTTCCCGCCCCGGCCGGCTTATGACGGCGAAGTTCGAAAGCGTGAAGAGCTCCTTGTAATCTTTCCATGTTTCTATGTGCGAAAACAGCTCGCTGCCGACTATAAAATAAAATTCGGCGTCGGGATGGGCGGAGGTAAGATGCCGCAATGTTTCGATCGTGTAGGAGGTCGTTTTTCTCTCTATTTCGTAGGTGTTTATCCCGAAATAGGGGTTCGGCTCGACGGCGATTTCCAGCATCCTGAGCCTGTGGGCAGAGGGGGTCACTTCCTTATGTTTGTGGGGCGGGATGGCGGAAGGAACGAACCACACGCTGCTGAGGTCGAGTGTCTCCCTTATCTCCTCGGCTGCGCGCAGGTGCCCGAAGTGGACCGGGTCGAAGGTGCCTCCGAAAAGCCCTATCCTGTCCTTTACCGCCGTGTCCGTCGCCGGAAGAACGTTCATCACTCCGCTCCGCGCTTTTTTACATACCCTTCGACCATGAGCTCTTCGCCGAGCCTTGTAATTTTAACGTCAGTTATCTGCACCGCGTTTTTTACACTTTTAATCCCGAGGCTGTCTATCATGCTGACGCCGTCACCCCCGAGGATTTTAGGCGCGTAAAAGAATGCGATTTTGTCGACCAGCCCCGATTTAAGCGCGCTCGCGGCGGCCTTGCTGCCGCCCTCGATGAGGACGCTCACTATCTCGTTCCTCCCGAGCTCGCGGAGTAGCTTTTTCATGTCGGGAAGGCCCCGTCTATCGTGCCCGACTTCGAGCACCCGGGCCCCCACCTCTTCGAGGCGTTTTTTCTTTCCGGGATTGGCCGGTTTTACGGTCGCGATTATCACGCCGCCGTGGGCTTTGAATACGCTCGACCCGGGCGGAGTTCTGAGCGTCCTGTCGAGTATTACCGGCACGGGCTGGCGGACTTCACGGCCGGTGAGCCGGGCGTTCAGCTTCGGATCGTCCTTGAGGACGGTTCCCACGCCTACAATGACGGCGTCGGAGGCGCTTCTCAGCTTATGGGCGAGCTTTCTCTGCCTCTCGCTGCCTATCCACTTCGAGTCTCCGGTCGCGGCTGCAATTTTCCCGTCGAGCGTGGCCGCGAGCTTTAAGGTAACGAACGGCAGGCCGGTTGTTATATATTTGTTGTATGCCTCGTTGAGCTCGAGGGCTTTATTTTCGAGGATAAACGGTATGACCTCGACGCCCTCGTCCCTCAGAAGCGAGAAGCCGTTCCCGCAGACCATAGGGTTAGGGTCGCCTGCCCCGACGACAACGCGTGATATGCCCTTTTCCACTATGGCGTTTACGCAGGGAGGGGTTCTTTTGCCCTCGTGGCAGCAGGGCTCGAGTGTGACGTAAAGGGTTGCGCCTTTTAAGCTGTGCCCGTTCCTTTCGGCATCCGCGAAAGCCTCTATCTCCGCGTGCGGCAGACCGGCCATTTTATGATAGCCCTCGCCTATGATCTTCCCGCCTTTTACGAGCACGGCCCCGACGAGCGGGTTCGGGCTCGTCATGCCCTCGGCCTTCCGGGCAAGCTTAAGGGCGATCGACATATACTTTGTGTGTTGATCCCTCGGCATCTTAACTTTAGTTTACTAATCCCTGCGGTAAAGGGAACTGTGCGGACGCATCAATGAACCGTCTCCCCGCCCTCGTAAAAGAGGGCCTCTACGAAATCGTCGGCGTTAAATTCTCTCAGGTCACCGAGCGCCTCGCCTATACCGATGAATCTTACGGGTATGTTGAGCTCGTCTGCTATAGCGATTATGACGCCGCCCTTGGCTGTGCCGTCGAGCTTCGTCAGGACTATTCCCGTTACGCCGAGGGCCTCGTTGAACATCTTGGCCTGCTGAACGGCGTTCTGTCCCGTGGTGGCGTCGAGCACCAAAAACGTCTCGTGCGGGGCCTTTTCCATTTCGCGCGAGATAACGCGCTTCATCTTCTTTATCTCGTCCATGAGGTTGCCCTTCGTGTGGAGCCTGCCTGCGGTGTCTATGATGAGTATGTCCGTCCCGCGCGCGGACGCCGCTTTTACCGCGTCGAAAGCTACCGACGTCGGATCTGCCCCGCTATGCCCCTTTATGAAATCTGTGCCCACGCGCTTCGACCATACTTCGAGCTGCTCCGTTGCGGCCGCCCTGAAGGTGTCCCCGGCTGCCACCATGACCTGCCTGTTCTCTTTCTTGAACCTGTTGGCGAGCTTGCCTATGGTCGTAGTCTTTCCGACGCCGTTTACGCCGGCGATCATTATGACGAAGGGTTTTTCCGGGATCGAGAGCGGCTTCGCCTCGGCGCTCTTCAATATGGCGAGGATTTCTTCCTTGAGGGCTTCCGTTATTGCCCCGGAGTCGGAGAGCGACTTCTTCTTGAGACGGGACTCCACCCTCTCCCTCAGCTTCATAGTCGTTCCCATGCCGAGGTCGGCCATTATGAGCGTCTCCTCGAACTCGTCCCAGAGGTCGTCGTTAATTTCTCTATTAGAAATCACCTCCCCGAGCTTTCCGAGAAAGCCGGTGTGGGTCTTCGAAAGTCCTTTTCTCAGCCTTGCGAAGAGTCCCTCTTTCGTTTCAGGGACTTCTTCGACCTCGGACTCAGGCTCGGGTTCCGGAACGGGTGCGGATGCCTCGGGCGCGGGAGCAATTTCAGGCTCGACCGGTGCCGTAATTGTCTCCTGGCGCGGCTCTTCCGGCAGGGGGGCAGGCTCGGGCAGTGGTGCCGGCTCCGGGGCGCGCTTAACCTCCGGCGCGGGCGGAGCTTCTCTTTTTACGGGTACGGGCTCGGGCTCGCGCACCACCTCGTGCGGCGGAGCCTTGAATACTTCGAGGTCTGGAGGCGGAACCGCTTTTACCTCGGGCTCAGGCTCTATGGGAGCCTTTGGCTCGGGCTGTGCGGGCTCTTTGGGCTTCTGCTCGAAAAGAAACGAGATTATAAAAGCTACGATAAGTAAAACTGCGAATATCGCGGCAACCGCGACGAGGTCCGAGTACGGGCTCGGCAGCATGCTGTTCAAGTAGGAAAATATTTCTTCCATATTTATATAATGCCTCCTTAAAACCGCCGTTCGATACGGCCCTATGCCGCATAATATGCGCAGAGCCAATTTAGGATAACATATGCGTCTTCCGCCTCCTCCGCGCCTGTCATCCAGAGAGGCTTTAATATACTTTTAAGGGGCGCGTTTTCAATATTCGCGTCCCGGCTTCAGGGGATATCCTCCGAGTAGGCGGTTTACATCCGCCTAACCTTCGGGAAAGTAAAGATGTTTTTTCGATACTTGAACAGCCAAAGGCGTCATGGATATAATAGAAGGAATGTCCGGCGGTTTTGTCCATCTACACCTCCACTCGCAATACTCGCTCCTCGACGGGGCGATAAAATTCGAGGATCTTTTCCCTCAGGCGAAGGAGTTCGGCATGGAGGCCGTGGCGCTTACAGACCACGGGAACCTCTTCGGCGCGTATGAATTCTACAAGTCCGCCGTGGGCGCCGGCATAAAACCGATAATAGGCTGCGAGCTTTATATAACGCAGAAGCTCAACCGCGACAATCCATCCGACGGGAAGACTCATCACCTGACGGTCCTCTCCATGAACAGGGAAGGGTACAGGAACCTTTCCCGCCTCGTTACGAAGGCCTATTTCGACGGATTTTACAGGAGGCCGCGCATAGACCACGAGCTTTTGGACCAGCACAGGGAAGGGCTGATAGTGCTGAGCGGCTGCCTCAACAGCGAGCTTTCGAAGGCTATTTTCGGAAAGGATATGAACGCCGCTCTGGGCGTCGCCTCCATGTACAAGGAGATGTTCGGTGACAGGTACTATCTCGAAGTCCAGGCGACAGGGCTCCCCGAGCAGAAGAGGGTGAACAAGAAGGTGAAGGAGATCGGGGAGAAGCTCAACATCCCCGTCGTCGCGACGAACGACTGCCACTTCCTCAGGCAGAGCGATTCACGTCCGCACGACGCGCTCCTTTGCATACAGACCGGCTCCTCGCTTCAGGACGAGAACAGGTTCAAGTTCCAGGGCGACCAGTATTATCTTAAATCCGAAGGCGAGATGATGCGCGACCTCGAAGGCTTCGAAGATGCGATACAGATGACCGGCGAGATCGCGAAGAGATGCGATTTCAGGTTCGAGCGCGACGGATACAAGCTGCCCGAGTTCGAGGTCGAGGGCGATAAGTCGCTCGACGAGTACATGGCCGAGCTCGCCAGGGAAAAGCTCGCCGAGCGTATAAAGGACGGAGACATATCCGGAGAAAGAACGGCGGAGTACACCGAACGGCTCGAAACCGAGATCGAAATCATTCAGAAGATGGGATTTTCGGGGTACTTCCTCGTCGTCGCCGATTTTATAAACTACGCAAAGTCCAACGGAATCCCCGTGGGCCCCGGGCGCGGAAGCGCTGCGGGAAGCCTCGTCGCATACGCACTCGGCATAACCGAGGTCGACCCGATTCCGTATAACCTCATCTTCGAAAGGTTCCTCAACCCCGAGCGCATCAGCATGCCTGATATTGACATCGACTTCTGCGCCGAAGGACGGGACGAGGTCATAAGGTACGTCACACGAAAGTACGGCGAGGACAAGGTCGCCCAGATAGGCACCTTCGGAACCATGTCGGCAAAGGCCGTGGTGAAAGATGTGGGCCGGGTGCTCGGGATTCCATATGCGGACGTGGATAAAGTGACGAAGCTCATCCCGAGCTTCAGGGGCAAGGTGTTCAGCATCGACAAGGCGATGGAAAGCGTCCCCGAGCTGAGAAAACTAATAGAGGGTTCCCCTCCGCTGCAGGAGCTTATAGAGCTCGCGAAGCCTCTCGAAAATATGGTGAGGCATTCGTCTACTCACGCCGCCGGAATAGTGATAGCGAACGAGCCGCTCGCAGACCACATACCGCTTTACAAAGGTGCGAACGACGAAATCGTCACACAGTTCGACATGAACACAGTCGAGGAGCTCGGCTTCGTGAAGTTCGATTTTCTCGGGCTCAAAACTCTCACGGTTATAGACAAGGCGCTGAAGCTGATAAGGGAAAACTACGGCGACGGCGGCAACTTCGATATCAAGAAAATTCCCCTTAACGACCAGGCAGTTTACAGCCTTCTCGCGAGCGGCAAGACGCGCGGAATATTCCAGATAGAATCCTCCGGCATGAAAGAGCTTTTAACCAAGCTCCAGCCGACCGACTTCGAGGACATTATAGCCGTCCTCGCGCTCTACCGGCCGGGCCCTCTCGACAGCGGCATGGTGGACGAATACATCGACAGGAAGCACGGCAGGAAAAAGACGCAGTATCCCCTCCCGGAGCTCAGGGATGTGCTCAAGGACACGTACGGCCTCTTCGTCTACCAGGAGCAGATTATGAAGACGGCGAGCGTCGTCGCCAGCTACAGCCTCGGTGAAGCGGACCTTCTCCGCCGCGCCATGGGTAAGAAAAAGCCCGAGGAGATGAAGGCCCAGAGGGAGAGGTTCCTCCAGGGCGCGAAGGAAAAGGGAATAAAGGACAAGAAGGCTGAGGAGATATTCGACGCGATGGAGAAGTTCGCTGAATACTCCTTCAACAAAAGCCACAGCACGGCCTATGCGCTCATTACATACCAGACGGCGTACCTCAAGACGCATTACCCGGCCGAGTTCATGGCCGCGCTGATGTCGGTCGAATCGGGTAACACGGACAAGGTCATATCCAGCATCACGGAATGTAAGCAAATGGGAATACCCGTCCTCGCGCCCGACGTAAACGTGAGCCTCGACGGTTTTACTGCGTCGAACGGCAGCATACGTTTCGGGCTGGCGGCGATAAAGAACGTCGGCGAAGGGACGGTGGAATCTATAATCAGCGCCCGGCGTGAGAAGGGAAAGTTCTCGACAATCTTCGAGTTCTGCGAGCACGTCGAGGCGCGAAGGCTGAACAGGAGAACGTTCGAGAGCCTCATAAAAAGCGGCGCGTTCGACTCGCTCGGTATAAACAGGGCGAGTCTCATAGAGTCTCTCGACATGCTCTTAAGCTACACGTCCATAAGACAGAAGAGCTCGGTCGACGGGCAGCACAGCCTGTTTGCCCTTAACGACGCGATTTCGCTTCCCAAACTCGCGGAAACCGAGGAATGGGCGGAGAAAGAGCTTTTGAAGAACGAGATGGATATGCTGGGCTTTTATGTCACGAGCCATCCGCTGACGAAGTACCTCTCCGAGCTCGGAAGGGCTGCGATCACCGATACCGAGTCGCTGCTTGAAATAAAAGAGAAACAAGAAGTCACCGTCGCAGGCGTCGTCCGTACGCTTACTGTCAAGCACACGAAGAGCGGCTCCGGAATATTCGGCAACCTTATCATCGAAGACCTCAACGGGTCCGTCGAGGTCGTAATATTCAACGATCTTCTGAGGAAGTCGCTCGATCTCCTCGAGGACAAGATAGAGCCCATAATCATAAAGGGTGTGCTCGAGCCCGGCGAGGACAGGGTGAAAATCAGGGCGCTCGAGATCATGCCGATAAAGGGAATGAGGAGCGGGTCCACGGTTCACATAAGCCTCGGGAACGGCTCGCTCCGGAAGGAAAATTTTGTCCGCCTGAAGGAGATATTCAATTCATATCCAGGGCAGGCGCTCGTGCACGTTCACATCGAAACGGACCACGGCGAGGCCGTTATAGAGGTCGAGGATAGCAGGGTAGATATCGAGGATAATTTTATATACGAGGTCGAGTCGCTTCTGGGTAAGAACTGCCTCAGGCTTTCCTAATCTTCGGCGCGCGCGGAATCGATAATTTCCTTCAGCTTTTCGGGCTCGCTCGTCACTACGAAAACTTCCTGTACAGACGTGCCGCTCCTCGCGATAAGCTTCGCGCCGCTCACTGTGCTGTACCTGTACCTCACTTCGAGATTCTCCCCGGTTTTTTTGCCTACCTTGATCTCCCCGGGGATTATCGACTCGATAAAATCGAGCGTCGAGAGCCTGTCTTCGAGAAAGCGCCTAAGGCCCTTGATTATGCTGTGCTGACGCTTGATTTTATTTTTCCTGTGCTTCATCGGCCTTGAGCGAATTCGAGGTTGGGGTTAACTATACAATGACATTGGACGCTTTCCTAACGGTGGATAATCCGAGTGGCACGCCATTAGGATATCAGCGGGGCATCTCATGAAAAGGATAACGGAGCTCGATTTCGACAACACTTACAGCAGGCTTCCCGGGGATTTCCACGATGCCGTCCGCCCGACGCCGTTCGAGAATCCGCAGCTCGTGAGCTTTAATCCGGACGCGGCCGCGCTCATAGACCTCGATCCGGGGGAGGTAAATAATCCTGAGCTGGCGCTATATCTTTCGGGCGGAAAGGCGATACCCGGCTCGGAGCCTCTAGCCATGTATTACACCGGTCACCAGTTCGGCGTTTACAATCCCGACATCGGCGACGGGAGGGCGATACTTCTGGGCGAGGTAAGAAACGCGCGCGGCGGGAAGTGGGACCTTCATCTGAAGGGGGCGGGAAGGACGAAATACGCGCGCGTGTTCGACGGAAGGGCGGTGCTGAGGTCCGCCATAAGAGAATATCTCTGCGGCGAGGCTATGCATGGCCTCGGCATACCGACGACGCGGGCGCTCTCTATAGTCGGGAGCGACGAGAAGGTCGAGCGCGAGACGACAGAGAGGGGTGCGATGCTCCTCAGGATGGCGGAGACCCACGTCCGCTTCGGCTCCTTCGAGGGGTTTCACTACACGGGCCGGGGAGAGAACGTGAAGCTCCTTGCCGATTACGTGATAGAGAACAGCTTTCCGCATCTCAAAGACGGAGACGATAAATACGCCTCGTTTTTGTCGGAGGTAGTGGACAGGACGGCAAAACTGCTCTCGCAGTGGCAGGCCTGCGGGTTCACGCACGGCGTCATGAATACGGACAACATGTCGATCACAGGTCTCACGCTCGATTACGGCCCCTTCGGATTTCTCGAAGAGTACAGCCCGGAATATATACCCAACCACTCGGACCACTTCGGCAGATATTCCTTCGGCAACCAGCCTGCTATCGCGCTCTGGAATCTCCAGAAGCTGGGGGAGGCCCTCGGGAGCCTCGTTCCGAGGGAGCTCTCGCAGGAGACAGTCTTCGGGTTCCGGGGCCTCTACGGGAAATACTATCTCGAAATCATGAAACAAAAGCTCGGGCTTTTAAAAGAGGACGACGGAGATCCGGCGTTGATAAAAGGACTTCTCGCCATATTGGAGGAAACTAAAACCGACTATACGAATTTCATGAGAGGCCTCGGGAATTTCCCGGCTGAGGCGGAGGGTGAAAACGTGCATACGTCCCCGGCGTTTAAAGAATGGGCCGCCGCATACAAAAGAAGGCTCGCGTCCGAAGGGAGCGTCGATGCGGAGCGTAAAGAAGCGATGAGCTCCGTGAATCCAAAGTACATTTTAAGAAATTATCTTGCCGAAAGGGCGATAAGGAAGGCCGAGGACAAAGATGATTATTCGGAGATAGAAAAGCTGCGTGTTCTTCTCAAAAATCCCTTTTCGGAACAGCCCGGTTTCGACGAATACTCTAAACCTGCTCCGCCTTCCGAGCGCGGACTCGTCATAAGCTGCTCGTCATAAGATACGGCCTCAGTGCTGGGTAGAGCACCTGTCACTTACCTTCGAGGTAGGCGGCGATGATTTTCTTCACGCCGTGAGCAAGAAAAGAAACTGTTACCTTCGCTGTGTCGCCTTCACCCTCGACCTTCGTAATAGTCCCCGGTCCGAAAGACGGGTGGTGTATCTTCTGCCCCGGCTTGTAGCGGGAGTTTTCAGTCTTTAGCGGTGCGAACGCGGCGCTCGAAACGGCCGCCTTGGGCCTGTCCATGACTTTACTTCTCGGTGCAAAGCTGCGGGGGCTTTCCCTCAAAAGCCCGCCGTAATAATTTTTCACTTCGATCAGCTCCTCCGGGAGCTCCGATACGAACCTCGAAGGCGTCGGCCGCTCCTCCTTCCCGAAAAATCTCCTGCTCCTGGCCCCTGTGAGATAGAGCTTCTCCCTCGCGCGCGTGATGCCGACGTAGAAGAGCCTTCTCTCTTCCTCGACGTCGCCGTCATCCTTGATTGAGTTAAAATGCGGGATGAGCTTTTCTTCCATGCCGATTATGAAAACGACAGGGAATTCGAGACCCTTCGCGCTGTGAAGCGTCATTAGCGCGACGCGCTCCTCCTTTTCGCTGTAGCTGTCGATGTCGCTTGATAATGTGATTCTATCGAGAAATTCCCTCACCCCTGCCTCTTCCTCTTCCCTTTCGAATTCGGCCGCGATGTTGAATATTTCCCCGACGTTTTCGCGCCTGTCAGGCTCTTTCTCGAGAAGCTCAAGGTAGCCGGTTTTTTCGAGAATCCTGTCTATCGTTTCTCCGATGCCGTGGTCTTTCTCGAATTCTATGAGGCCATCTATTATCGAAAGGAATTTTTTGAGAGCGAGTGTCGTTCTCTGCGGGAATAAGTTCTCCGTGATCGATTTTCGTATCGCTTCGATGAAAGGAATCTCTTCTTCGGCGGCGAGGCGGGTGAGCTCGTCTATGGTGCCCTTTCCTATGCCGCGCGGCGGGACGTTGATAATCCTCCGGAGGCTGAGGTCGTCGTTCGGATTCGCTATCACGCGGAGAAATGCAGTGAGGTCCTTTATCTCGGCCCTCTGGTAAAAGCCCGTCGCGCCCACAATCGTATAGGGAACATCCTTACGGAGAAGCTCTTCTTCTATTACCCTCGACTGGTTGTTTGTCCTGTAAAAGACCGCGATGTTTCTGTATGACCTCCCGCCCCGGGAGACCTCGGACGCTATTTCGGAGACGACGTACCTGGCCTCTTCCCTTTCGTCTCCGGCCTCGAAGTAAGAGAGCTTCTCGCCCTCGGGGTTTTCCGTCCAGAGCTTTTTTTCGTGCCTGTTCCGGTTCTTCGTGATGAGCCCATTCGCGGCATTGAGGATATTTTGCGTAGACCTGTAATTCTTTTCGAGCTTTATCACGCTCGCACTCGGAAAGTCCTTCTCGAAGTTGAGTATGTTCGAGATGTCGGCGCCTCGCCATCCGTAGATCGACTGGTTGTCGTCACCCACCACGAATATATTTTGGTGCTTTCGCGACAGCATCCGGACGATCTTGTATTGCACGTGGTTGGTGTCCTGGTACTCGTCGACGAGTATGTGGCGGAACTGCTCCTGATAGGCCTGCAGCACCTCCGGCCTTTCCTCGAAGAGCCTGGCCGTAACGTGTAGAAGGTCGCCGAAATCGAGCGCGTTCAGCCTCCGCATCTCCTTCTCGTAAAGCTCGTAGATATTCGAGATGTCGTCGTCGAGCTCGTCGTTGCCTGTATCGCCCGGCTTCCCGCCCCTGTTCTTCGCGCGGTCTATCCGTGTTCTCACGAACCGGGGCTCTATTCCACGCTTGCCCTCACCCCCCCGCTCGCCGATGTTGAGCCGCGCCATGCACTCCTTGATGAGCCTTATCTGGTCCGCGTCGTCGTATATGGCGAAGTTCCTGTCGAAGCCGGGGAGCTTGTCGATGTCGCGCTTGAGTATTCTCAGCGCCGTGGAGTGAAACGTCCCGATCCAGAGGCCCTTCGAGCGGTCGGGTATCAGGTGCGAAACGCGCTCGCGCATCTCGTTCGCGGCCTTGTTCGTGAACGTTACCGCGAGTATTTGATGAGGGCTCACGCCTTCTTTCGTAACGAGGTGGGAGATTCGTTCCGTTATTATCTTCGTCTTGCCCGAGCCCGCGCCAGCGAGAACCAGGAGCGGCCCCCCGGGGTGCGTCACCGCAGCGTGCTGGGACGGATTAAGCGTATCTTTTTTTGCTTTCGTCATGTGTGCTCAGAGGATGCGGCGAGGGTGAGAAAACCTTCGATTTATATGGCTGGGGCGGGTGGACTCGAACCACCACAGCAGGCTCCAAAGGCCTGAGTCCTGCCAATTAGACGACGCCCCAACACATAGGGCCTAAGGTTACCAAGATTTGGGGTCCAAGGCAAAAATTCGCGGGGCGGACGCGCTTGACAGGCGTGGTATTATATAAGAAAATATCACTCTTCTTTGAATTCGGAGCGCGTAGCTCAGGGGGAGAGCGCTTGCTTGACACGCAAGAGGTCGCAGGTTCAAATCCTGCCGTGCTCACCACACATTATTGGAGATTATGGAAGAAGTTCGAATAACCCTCCCCGACGGGTCGGAAAAGGCCTTTCCAAAGGGCACTACCGTAGGGGAGATAATAAACTCAACCGGGATAGCGAAAGCCGCCATAGGCGCCAAGGTTAACGGAAAGCTGGCAGACTTCTGGCACGAAGTCGATTCCGACGCTGCGCTCGAGCCTGTGAAAGAGGGCTCGGAGGACGGCCTCGCTCTCATAAGGCACACGGCGGCGCATGTGATGGCCGAAGCCGTGCAGTCCCTTTTCCCCGAAGCGAAGGTCACGATAGGCCCCGTCATCGAGAACGGCTTTTACTACGACTTCGACTTTCCGCGCGGCTTCACGCCCGAGGACCTCGAAAGCATCGAAGAGAAGATGAAGGAAATCGTCGGCCGGAAGAAGCCCCTCGTCAGGAAAAAGGTTTCGAGGGAAGAGGCGATAAAGATTTTCACGGACGAGGGCGAAAATTATAAAGTCGAAATAATAAACGACCTTCCCGAAGCTGATCAGATAACGATATACGACCAGGAAACCTGGCACGACCTCTGCCGGGGGCCTCACGCCCCGTCCACCGGGGACGTGAAAGCGTTCAAGCTCCTGACTGCCGCCGGGGCGTACTGGAGGGGGAACGAAAAGAACCCGATGCTCCAGCGCATATACGGCACGGCATTCTGGGACAGAAAGGAGCTCAAGGCCTACCTCGACAAGCTCGAAGAGGCGAAGAAGCGCGACCACAGAAAGCTTGGGAAGGAGCTCGACCTTTTCTCCATACAGGACGAAACGGGTGCGGGGCTCGTCCTCTGGCATCCGAAAGGGTCGAGGGTCAGGCGGGTCATCGAAGACTTCTGGAGAAAGGAGCACGAGCGCGCCGGATACGATCTCTTGTATACGCCTCACATAGCGAAAATAGACCTCTGGAAGACGAGCGGCCACGTGGATTTCTACAAGGAAAACATGTACCCCCGCATGGAAATGGAGAACACGGAATATCAGTTAAAGCCGATGAACTGCCCTTTCCATATAATGATTTATAAAACCGGCGTCAGGAGCTACAGGGACCTTCCTCTCAGATGGGCCGAGATCGGGACAGTTTACCGCTACGAGCGCTCCGGCGTTCTGCACGGTCTACTCAGGGTCAGGGGGTTCTCGCAGGACGACGCCCACATATTCTGCCGGCCAGACCAGATGGAAAGCGAGGTCATAGGGGTTCTCGATCTCACGATGCTATTCCTTAAAACGTTCGGCTTCGACGATTACGAGATATACCTTTCGACGCGGCCCGAAAAGTTCGTCGGGGAAGTGGACGGGTGGGACAGGGCGACTCAGGCCCTCCGCGACGCGCTCGACGCCAGGAGGCTCCCATACGAAGTGGACGAAGGGGGCGGGGCCTTTTACGGACCGAAGATTGACCTTAAAATTAAGGATGTTTTGGGGAGAGCTTGGCAGTGCTCCACAGTTCAGGTAGATTTTAACCTTCCCGAAAGGTTCGGTATGGCCTACGTCGGGGAGGATAACGCCCGGCACAGGCCGATTATGATCCACAGGGCCATATTCGGCTCGATGGAGCGTTTTTTCGGAGTGCTGATAGAGCATTACGGCGGCGCATTCCCGCTCTGGCTCAGTCCGGTTCAGGTCAGGATAGCGACCATAGGGGACGAGCAGGCCGGGTACGCCGAAGAGCTTTATCAGATATTAAAGGAGAAGGGCATCAGAGTAGAAAAAGATATAAGGAATGAAAAACTGGGTTTGAAAGTAAGGGAGGCGCAGTTAGAAAAGATTCCATATTTGCTGGTGGTCGGTAAGAACGAGATGGAGACGCGCACCGTTGCCCCGCGAAAGCTCGGAGGAGCCAACATTCCTCCGGCTACGATAGACGAATTCCTCGCGCGAATAGCCGGAGAACTCGATCCCGGCACCTGGAGGGAGGCGGGTAAGCCCTCGTGAGGAGCACAAGCAGAGGAAGCAGCAGGGAGCCGGAAGTCCGGATCAACCAGAGGATAAGGGCCAGGGAAGTACGCCTGATTTCCGAAGACGGCCAACAGCTTGGCGTAGTGCCGATAAAAGACGCCCTCGCGATGTCGGAAGAAAGGGGCGTAGACCTCGTGGAAGTGGCCCCGAACGCCAATCCTCCGGTATGCCGGATGATGGACTTCGGGAAATATAAATACGAGCTCAAGAAGCAGGCCAACGCCAAGAAGCAGAAAGTTCATACGATAAAGGAAATAAAATTTCGTCCGAACATCGGGGATCACGACCTCGACGTTAAAATCTCCCGGATAAGGGAATTTTTAGAGGACGAAAACAAGGCGAAGATAAGGATATTTTTCAGGGGCCGGGAAATAGTTCATCCCGAGCTGGGCCGCGCGCTCGCCAACAGGATACTCGAGCGGGTGGCGGATATAGGCGGGGTAGACATGCCCCCCAAGCTGGAAGGCAAGAATTTGATTATGGTGATCTCACCAAAGAAAAGCACTGGACAAGGCGGGAAAGAAAATGCCAAAACAGAAGGTTAAGAGCAACAGAAGCGCTGCCAAGAGGTTTAAGGTCACAGGCTCGGGCAAGATAAAGAGATACCACGGCGGGAAAAGCCACTCGAACGCCAAGAAGGGGCGGAAGCGCATGAGAAGACTGGTCTCCGCTGACTTCATCGAAGGGACGGCGGCGTTAAGGATAAGGTCGTACATACCTTATAAATAACGCGGCGTATTTTAAAGCGGCAGTCAGGAACAGAAGCGGTATAATATCTCGAAAGGGAGCAGGAAATGAGAATAAAAAGAGGGGTAGCATCCAGGAAGAGGAGAAAGAGACTCCTTAAAAGCGCCAAGGGATACTGGGGCAGAAGGAAGAATAACGTAAGGCGCGCCAAGGAAACAGTACTCCGGGCAATGGCCTTTGCCTTCAGGCACAGGCGAAACAAGAAGAGAGACTTCCGGAAGCTCTGGATAGTCAGGATAAACGCTGCTGTGAGGCCGTACGGTCTTTCGTACAGCAGCTTCATGGGGGCGCTCAAGAAGGCCGGCATCGAGCTCGACAGAAAGTCCCTTTCCGAGATGGCTATCAGGGAGCCTGAGAGCTTCAAGGCCGTCGTAGACGTAGCCAGAAGCGGGCTTAACTGAGCGAACGCATTCACGCAACATAGAATACAAAAGGGCCGCCTTCGGGCGGCTTTGCTGTTTCTGGTGGGGTACTGATTTAGGGCCAAATCGGTCCGGTTGAGTTTCCCCTTTTATACGAAGTGGGGATCGAACTCCAGCGGGCACCCTTCGCAGACAGGCGAGCTTTTCCTGCAGTGCTCTTTTCCCAGTCTCACAATCAGTGCGTGGTATTCGTTGAATATCCAGCATAATTTATAGAGTTATCATTTCTTTAAAATCTTTTGATTTCAATTCCTCCCAGAAGTCAATTATTTCAATGAGGATCTCATCATCCATAACAATAGATTTTGCTTTCGGTAATAGTTGAGTAAAGGTATTCAAAGTAAGACATAAAATCATTTCGGTATAATCGACAGGTATTTTTTTTGTGAAATCTTCTGCCAATTGAGGACTATCTATACAATGTATCTGCATTAATGCGTATGGATCGCAATGAGCATAGTTCGAAAGAAACTTATATATAAAGTCTGACTGTGATTTATGAAAACCTGCTTTTCTGGCTAAATCAGTCTTGCTATGCTTTGTCCATTTCTCTGTTGTTATGTAATATTGCTGTTCCTTTTTGTCCAATGTCTTAAAGTAATCTGATTCTCTGATCAGTTGTGTATATTTCTCTATTTGCTTTTTCTCTCTTTGGAGTTGCTCATTTTTAGAAGCTATTGAAATACCCATTTTCTGTCTTTCGATTAATGCGTGTCTATCCCAAATATTTAACCTAAATTCGCACTCAATATCTGAAATTGGATCAATAAGCAGATAATACATATTAATGTAGCCCTCGAATAAAGTACGAATTAATACATATGTGGATGGAAAATCATAAACTTTGAATGATTTATTGATACCAGGAAATTCCGTTAGTGCTTTAGGGAAAATAGTGTTCCATAAAGTTATTGAAACCAGAGAATTTTTTAACAAGAAGTCTGAAGCTATTGCCTGTTCTCGGGTGCAATTTATACCTGTAGTATCACGAGATATTTTTACAACCGAAGAAATCACATAGTGCAACGAATTTTTCGTTCCGTATTCCATTAAAATATTATACTACTGTGGGAATGATATGATGATAATGATCCGTCTATTAGATAAACACAAAGCCGATAAATAGAGAATCTTAAATTGGTACTGAATTAGTTATGCCGGAGAGCATCGTAATCAGAGTTGAGAAATAAGAATACTGGCATTTGATATTGAATGTGTGTTCTTATGGAAGGCATAGTGATATTACTTAATATCATGTGAAGTGCGGATCGAATTCGAGCGGGCACCCTTCGCAGACCGGCGAGCTTTTCCTGCAGTGCTCTTTTCCAAGCCTTACCAGTAGCGCATGATATTCGTTGAATACCCCGGCGTCCTCGCCGAGTGAGTCGGTAAACACCTCCTGCATCTCGGCGTACGATGTCTCCGCCGGCACGATGCCGTGCCGTGACAGAACCCGCCACGTATACGCATCCACCACGAATACGGGCATGCCGCCCGCGTAGAGCATTATGCTGTCCGCCGTCTCGGGTCCAATCCCCTTTACGGACAAGAGCTTTTCCCTGAGTGTGGACTTGTCTTCCCTAAACATCTTTTCGAGGCTTCCTCCGTAGTCGGCGGTGAGGAACGAGATGAAGTTCTTGATTTTAATCGCCTTCTGGTTGTAATAGCCCGAGGAGCGCACAAGGGCGGCAAGCTCTTCCGCCGTGACTAGGCTCAGCCTTTCGACCGAAAGCAGGCCCTCGTTTTTAAGGTTTGAAATCGCTTTCTCGACGTTCTTCCACGACGTGCTTTGCGTTAATATCGCACCGACTATGCATTCGAGCGGAGAATCCCCCGGCCACCATCCCTGCGGCCCGTATTTTTTATATAGCTCGTCGTAGAATCTCCGTATCCTGTCGGACCTGGACAAAGTAATTACCTCTCGGGCCGCGCCATAGGGCCGCCGGTTAAGTATAGGCTACCTAATGATTGACGCGGGTATTTCCACCGCTATTTGGTTATGGGGTTGTTCGGGGCCTTCTGCGCCTTTTCGTAATAGGGAATGGCTTCGGGCAGCCACTGCTTCAAGTTGTTTACCCTCGTTCCGTACCCGGGGTGCGTCGAAAGGAATTCGGGCGGCTGCGGCTTTCCCTTGTTGGCGGCGTCCATACGCTCCCAGAAGGCTATCGCCTCTCTCGGATCGTACCCGGCCTTGGCCATATAAATGAGGCCTATACGGTCGGCCTCCGCTTCCTGCCCGCGCGTGAACGGGAGAATGCCGCCTACCTGGACGCCTATACCGTAGGCCTGCATGACGGCTTCGGATATATAGGGATCGCTCCCGCCGACGGCGGCGCTCACGCCCATGGCCCCTATCTGCGCCAGTATGTCTGTCGAAATCCTCTCCCCGCCGTGCCGCGCGGCTACGTGCGCCACCTCGTGAGCCATAACCGTCGCGAGCCCTGCCTCGTTCTGCGCGACGGGCAGGAGGCCCGTGTAAACGGCGACCTTCCCGCCGGGAAGGGCAAAGGCGTTTATCTGCTCGTTATCTTCTATGACCTTAAAATCCCACTTGTAAGTAGGGGTGTCGGCGACGGCGGCGATGCGCATGCCGACGTCGGTCACTACCTCGTTATATTGCGCATTCGTGGAAACCTTTTCTGTTTTAAGGACTTCCTGAAACGCTGCCACTCCCATCTGGTTTTCTTCGGACTGCGAGAGGAGGATGAGCTGCGATCTTCCCGTAACGGGGGCGGTATAGCACGATATAAGCACCGCTCCGTGAGCGGCCAGAAGAATCAATATAAGGAGCGGTCTTGCAATGTAATCCCTGTAAAACGACGGTTTTTTTACGGTCATGATTAAATTAGTTTTATCTATTCGGTGTGGATTTGCAATAAATATTTAAATGAATTATGCAAGGTCGGCGGGTTTGTGGTGTCCTCGTCTCGAGGGAGGCAGCGTTATTATCGTGGAAGCGTCCGGAGCGGATTAGAGGCTTCGTATTTAACGGTCGGGGCGTTCTACTTCTCCATCCGCTTATTCAGATTCCCTGTAAGCAGGCCGGCACAGTAAAATAATGAAGACGGGCTCTTGTCCCCATGCCGGTCGTTAAGATCGGAAGGAGACAAAAGCTCGTCTTCGGTCAAACCAGGTTCAAAGCGCGCCTCACTTTACGAGGTTCGCCTCTTTCATTCTTCTGATACCTTCGTCTATGTCCTCGTCGGAGCAGGCATACGTTACCCTTATGTATCCCTCACCCTGGCTGCCGAAGGCCGTCCCTGCGACTACCGCGACTCCGGCCGTCTCGACCAGCTTGTCGGTATATTCCTGGGACGTGTAGCCGGTGCCGGTGATGTCCGGGAAGGCGTAGAACGCGCCGTCCGGGACGTCGCATTTGACGCCGGGCACGGAGTTAAGCCCCGCTACCATCCTGTCGCGCTTCTTCTTGAGAAGGGCGGTCTTCTCGACTGTCCAGTCCTGGGGACCGCTGATGGCTGCGTACGCAGCCTTCTGTATGAAGGCGGCGACGTTCGTTATCGAATCCTGGAGGAATATCGAGAGCTTGTCTATAACCGGTACGGGAGCGACAGCCCAGCCTATTCTCCACCCTGTCATGGCGTATGTTTTTGAGAACGTGTCGATCACGATAGTCCGGTCTTCCATTCCCGGAACGGCGGCTATCGTTTTGTGGGGCTTGCCGAACGTGACGTGAGAGAATATCTCGTCGGATATGACCATCAGGTTAGGATGCCTGAAGCACATCTCGGCTATCGCCTCGGGGTTCTCCACGAGGTGACCGTTCGGCCTCTGCGGGGTGTTGATGATGAGGAGCTTCGTCTTCGGCGTTATCATCGATTCGAGCTTTTCGAGATCGAACTGCCAGTCGGGCTTCGTAAGCGGTACGTGCTTGATGTTCGCCCTGACGTATTTGGCCCAGACCTCGTCCGGCGGATAACCGGGATTCGGGAAGATAACTTCGTCTCCTTCTTCGAGGAAGGTCAGGAGGGACATTGTGAGCGCGTGTTTCGCGCCGGCGGTTACGATGACCTCTTCGGGCTTCGTCTTCCTTCCGAACTTCGAGGTTTCGGCCGCTATGGCTTCCCTGAGCTCCGGTAGACCGGGGCCGGGATCGTACCTTACGTATCCGTCCTTGAGCGCCTGTATCGTGGCTTCGAGCACGTGGTCGGGGGTGTAGAAGTCCGGACCCTGATAGTCACCCTTCTCGAAGTGAATGATTTTATTGCCTGTCTTCTTTTCGAGATCGCGGGCGACCCTCATGCTGGCCCACTGCTTGGGCGGCACAAAGTGGCTTATCTTGGAACTGAACGGGTATGAAACTGCCATTGTAATACCTCCTTAAAAAAATTGGTGAATGATTTACACACTGCTTATGCGGTCTCCGTAGCGGTATCTTCGTAACGAGGGTCCAGGATGCCCTCTGAAATCATCGAAAAAACCTCTTCGGCAATTTCCGCTGCGCTTTTATCGGTATGGTAGAAGAACATTACCGACCGCACGAGCCCGAAGATGATGAGTGCGGTAAGCTCGGTGTTGACCGGCCGGAACGATCCTTCGTTGATACCCTTTTCCAATATTTTCTGATAAAACCTGACGCCTTTAACGCGCCAGTGCTCGGTGAATTCGTAGTGTTCCCTGATGAGGTGTGTCTCGTCCCTGCTGAGAATCCTGAGTACGTCCAGATTCTCCAGATAGAACTTGAAAATGAGCATGAGCATCTTCCTGAGCTTCTGCGGAGCCGGGTCCTTCTTCGCTATCTCCTTTTCGAGGATCGACTCGATTTCTTCGTAGGTTTCTTCAAGTATTTCGAGATAAAGATTTTCCTTGGATTCGAAGTAGAGGTAGATCGTGCCCTTGGCTACGCCCACCTTTTCCGCGATCTGGTCCATCGTCACGTCGTGGTAGCTCTTCTGCGAAAAAAGATTTGCCGCTACTCTTATAATCTCTTCCTTTCGAGTAGTCTTGGCTACCTGAGTTTTTCCCATACGAACCCGTCCTTTTCTTGATTTCTGCGCTTTAGCCATTTGTTTGTGACCCTAACCCCTGAAACTGAACTGACTAGTCAGTCATGAGGATATTAGTATATCTAAAATTTTTTGTCAAGCGGTTTTTTTCGGGCCTTAAAAAAATATGGCGCAGCCGGGCGGGCCGGGAAAACCGGTGAGGGGTACCGCTCTTCGGGCCGGAGAGTGGTTTAAGCCCTCCCGGGCTTGGATTTTTTCGTGCCGTGATGATAGAATAAACACTCAAAAAACCGGAGGAGATGATGAGAGCGACAAGTTTTCTGTTGATATTGTTGATGACGATAAGCGCGGGTATTGCCGCATGCGGCCAGTCCGGAGAAAAGAGCGAAGGGACTACGGCCGATTCCGGGAGCACCTCCGCCGAAAGCGTTGTCGAAGAGGCCGAAGAGGAAGCTGAAAAGGCCGGGGACGACGCAGTCGAAAAAACCGAGGAGCTTCACCAGGAGCAGCTCTCCCGGCTCGAGAAGAAAGCCCCCGAGGAAATGGCGAAAGAGCTCTGGAAGCTCATAGAGACCGAGCAATACAATATAAACTGGAAACAGCACAAGGCCGAAGGCGCTACGGACGAGTCACTCGTAACCTATTTAAACCCCATCGCGGAGAAAGCGCTCGAGAGTAAAACGACGCCCCTTCCACCGGGCTCGATCATAGTCGAAGAACAGTACGACGAGGCCAAGGAGCTCAAGACCATAAACGCCGTCATTAACCTCGGCGGCCAGGGCCCCGAGGGCGGCTGGTTCTACGCGCAGTACTCGCACGACGGAAAAATCCTCAAGGCGGCCGAGATGGGCCAGGGTACGAGCGCTCCGCATTGATCCCCCGCGGGCCGGTTTTGTTGAGCTGTAAAATTTCGGGCTGAAGATTAACAGCGGCCGCACAGGATGGATAACCAGCGCCGCTGCGGCCCGGGAACTCCATAAATCCTGAAACACGTTCCGAATGCGGCCCGGCTGCCTGCCGGGCCGCTGCATTTCCGCCGCTTCGTTCTGGTATACTAATGTCCTGAGACAGGCCTTTCGAGAGGGCATCCCCGGCGCTTTCCAACGCAGGAATCATGAACAAAAAGAAGACTATATTATCTCTTCTCCTGAGTTATAAATATTCGTTTCTCGCCGGGCTCCTCGCCCTATCTATCGTCGACCTCTGCCAGCTTTCGATACCCCTCGTCATAGAGCGCGTGGTGGACGCCCTCACGCTGGAAGGGGCGGGCTTTAACGACATTTCGAAGTACGGGCTGATAATGGTCGGCATAGCCGTTACGATGTCGATATTCAGGTTCTTCTGGCGCTATTTCATAATGGGGGCGGCGAGGAAGATAGAGCAGTCGCTCCGGAACGAATTCTTCGAGCACCTCCAGGGGCTCCAGTTCGACTTCTTCTCCCGGAAGAAGGTCGGCGACCTCATGGCCCATACTGTCAACGACATCGAGACGCTCAAATTCGCCTGCGGGCTCGGGGTTCTAATAGCCTACGACGGCGTCTTTCTTCTCGTATTCATATTCGGAGCGATGCTTTACATCTCCCCAATACTGACCCTTTACGCCTTCATTCCGTTCCCTATACTCGCCTTCATCATAATAAAATTCGGCAATATGATCGAAAAGAGGTTCCAGAGGGTGCAGGACTCCTTCTCGGAGCTTACCGAGAGCGCGCGCACCTCCATATCGGGCATAAAGGTCGTAAAGGCGTTTGTGAGGGAGAAGGAGGAGGCCGGGGATTTCAGCAGCGCGAGCGCGGATTACCGGGACAAGAACCTCAGGCTCATAAAGATATGGGGCGTCTACCAGCCCGTGATCACATTTCTGGCCGGAATTGCTACCGCAATATTCCTCTGGTTAGGCGGCGTGAGGACGATAACACTCGACATTACCCTCGGGGATTTCGCGGCGGTGCTGCTTTATCTCACCATGCTCACATGGCCGATGATGGCAATGGGGTGGGCTGTCGACATAATCAAGAGGGGTAACGCCTCCCTTAACAGGATTAACGACATACTCCTCGAAACCCCGCAGTCTGTCACCGAAACGGGCACACTCGACGTCGATATAAAGGGCGACATCGAATTCAGGAATCTAAGTTTTTCGTACAACGGGAAGAGGGTTCTCAAGGATGTATCGCTCAAAATCCCGAGAGGCTCGGCCGTCGGAATCACGGGGGCGACGGGCTCGGGGAAGAGCACTCTCTTTCAGCTCCTGACGAGGGTCGAGGAGCCGCCATTCGGGACTGTCTTCATAGACGGCGTCGACGTGCGCGAGATCAAGAAAGAGAGCCTGAGAAAAGGGGTCGTCTACGTCCCCCAGGAAACGACCGTTTTCAGCGGGACTGTCCGGGACAACATATCCTTCATGAACCCCGCGCTCACGGACGAGGAGATAGAAAACGCGGCGAGGATCGCCGAAATTTACGACGACATAATGGAATTCCCTGGCGGCTTCGACGCGAGGGTCGGCGAAAGAGGGCTTACGCTCTCTGGGGGACAGAGGCAGAGGATAGCGCTCGCCCGCGCGCTCCTTTTAAAGCCCGCCGTGCTGATACTGGACGACGTTTTTTCATCGCTCGACCTCCGGACTGAAAGCCTCGTCTTGAGGAACCTCCGAAGAGAGATGAAGGGCAGGACCCTCCTCGCGATATCCAGCAGGGTGCCGTCGATAAGCGGCTTCGATTCCGTGGCAGTATTCGAAAAGGGGAGGCTCGTCGAGAGCGGCGGGCATACGGAGCTCATGCAGAAAAACGGGATATACGCCGGGCTCTACAGGATACAGACCTTCGAGACGATTTGAGCGTCCCCGGGTGAATCGTTAAGCCAACCCCTCTCGCCATTCACACGCCGAGCTTTTGAGCGAGGTCGATTATATCTTCCGCGACTATGTCGAACTCACCCGGAGAGGCCGTGTCCGGCTTTCCGTCCGGGCCGAATTCGAGCGGCCGCGATATGAACGCCGTCTTCAGGCCGAAGCTCCGGGCCGCTTCGAGGTCGTCCCTGTGGGCCGCCGTCATCATGACCTCGCCCGGATCGAGTCCCAGGAGCGAGGCCGCCATGAGGTAGACTTCTCTGTCGGGCTTGTAGTGCCTCGCGAGCTCGGACGAGAGGACGCAGTCCCACGGCAGTCCCGCATTTTTGGCCATGTTTACCAGCAGCGAAATATTGCCGTTAGAAAGACTCGCTACGACGTACCGCGTCCTCAATCTCTCCATGCCCGCTATCGAATCCGGCCACGGGCTCAGCCTGTGCCATGAGCGGTTGAGGTCGTCCTTCTCTTCTTCCGTAAGCCCGTTTATCTCGAATTCCGAAAGCAGCCTGTCGAGGACCATCCTGTGAAGGGAATCGATATTCGTCCAGGGGAGCTCGCCCTTCCTTACGAGGTTCATGGCCGGGGCGTAGCCGCCCCTCCATTCGTCGGCGAAGCGCGCCCAGTCGCGTATCATGCCCTTCCGCTTCCCGAGGGCCTCGCATTCCCTGATTACGGAGCCCCGCCAGTCGACGACCGTTCCGAATACGTCGAAGGCGAGCGCCTTTACGTGAAATTTATCCTTTCCCATATCGCGAGGCTCCTTCAGGCGCCGGCCTGTTTGGCTTTCTCTGCGGCCTTGGCCGTGAACTTCTCCGCATCGACGACGAACCTCTGGTGAGTACCCTCGGTGATGAGGTCGACGCCGTCGTGTGCGGATACGGCGAACGAGAGCTTCCTGCCCTCGACGGCCGTGAGCTCTCCGTTTACCTTTACCGTAAGCCCCGGGGGCGTCGCGGCGAGATGGCTCATCCTGACGTCTATACCGACCGACTGCTCCCTCGGCCAGTCGATGTGCTGGTTCACGAACCTGATGCACGCCCATTCCACGAGCCCGACCATAAAGCCCGTCGAAAACACCTTCGGCATTATCTGGAATTCCTCCGCTTCGGGGTAAATGTAGGGCACGGTCTTCGATTCAGGTATTTTGAAATCGAATTCGAACTTAAGGCCCGGCTTGAGAGTATCTTTCATGGGTCTCCTCCGTATATTCCCGCAGTGCTCTGTCCACACGCATGCCGCCTCGTCCGCGGGAGGTTCCATAATTATAGCAAAGAGAAGGTTTTTAACCATGTGTGTTAAAGCGCCTTGTCCAACGGGCGGCTGGCTGTCCACAAAATTCGTCTGAAATAAAACGGCGGGGCCGTCCCTGACTTTGAGGTATACTCATATCTAGAATCCTTCTTTCGGGGGTGCAAGATGGCCGATGACGATATTAAAAAACTCCACCGTTCGAGAAAGAACAGGATGATAGCAGGCATCTGCGGCGGCCTGGGGGAGATGTTTTCGATCGATCCTACGCTCATAAGGCTCCTGGCGGCTCTCATAGGATTGTTTACTGTCGGAACCGCCGTCCTCGTGTACGTGCTCGGGTGGATAATCATTCCCGAAGCTCCGGCGGAATAACTCTTCCCGGCGCCCGCTCGGGCCTTTGCCGTGAATTCCGCCCGGTTTTAACATATAGCCGCGGCTTCCTGCAGATCGTGTAAAATAAAGCCTTCGAATCATGTAAACAGTAGAGCAGGGAGCCTAGCTTGAGATACCTCGAAGTAGCTGAAAAGGCGGCAAGGGAAGCCGGCGAAATCCTGATCGAGCACCTGGGTAAAGTCAGGGATATAGATTACAAGGGCAAGAACAATCTCGTCACTGAAGTCGATAAGCTCTCGGAAGACCTCATCGTCAGACGTATAAAAGAGACGTTCCACACGCACGACATATTTGCCGAGGAATCCGGGCGGCATTCGAACGGCTCCGATCACGTCTGGCTCATCGATCCCCTCGACGGCACGACTAACTACGCGCACGCATATCCCTTCTTCGCCGTATCCATTGCGCTCGAAATAAAAGGACAGCTCAAGGCCGGGCTCGTGTACGATCCCGTCAAGGACGAGATGTTCACGGCCGAGCTCGGAAAGGGGGCTTTCCTGAACGGCAGGCCGATACACGTAACGAAGACGGAGCGGCTCGACGAGAGCCACCTGGTTACGGGCTTCGTTCACGAAAGCCCGAAGATAGTCGAAGACAACCTCAGGCACTTCGCCAACTTCATCAGGGCATCCCGGGCGGTGAGGCGAGACGGCTCGGCGGCGCTCGACCTCTGCTACCTCGCGTGCGGACGGTTCGACGGATTCTGGGAGCTGGGCTTAAATCCCTGGGACACGGCAGCCGGGGTTTTGATAGTCGAGGAAGCCGGTGGCGTCGTCACACGTTTCAACGGAGAGCCCTACAGCATCTACGTGAAGGAAATCCTCGCGAGCGCCCCCGGCATACACAAGGACATGATGGGAGTCCTCGCCCTCACCTGATCGGTAAATATCAATCTTTACCTGCCCGGGAAGAATTCAAGGGCGGATCGCGAATCTCTTCGTTAACCGCCCTTTAGAGGATGGGGAATAAGTGCGTGTATTCAATCATAAAACTTGCAAATTGCGTGCCGCTTCCAAAGAGCGTCGTAACAATCTCTCAATACTGCATTATTTCCCGAAGAGTCTTTTCTTCCCATGTGCGTATCCATACAAAATTGGAAAATTTGCGGCACCGGTTTGACAAAAAATCGTAATCTCTCGTGGCCAAAATAGTCGGAAGCGGATATTTCGCAGGGGGTTATCTCGTATTATATTTTAACCTGGGTCTAAATCGGAGATTCAGAGGGAGCTCATAAATGAAAATGTGGAAGCGGTTTGAAGGCGCTGTCGCTATGCTGCTGTTTTTCTCGGCCCTCGTCACGCTGACGGATGCCTCCGGTCAGGAAGGCGACCGCCCGGAATCGAGATACTACTATACCGGCATACTGGGCGACGGTCTCGGCATACAGATGGAGCTCGTGATGGATTCCTCCGGCGTCACGGGTTCTTACCTGTACGACAGAATAGGAACCCCGCTTTCGCTTACCGGCAGCATCGATAGTGAAACCTCTATCATAACGCTCGTCGAGCAGGACGATAAGGGGAATCGGACGGGGACTTTCGCCGGCAAGCTCGAATCCGAAGGGACCAACTACGCGAAGACGATCGAAGGGAAATGGATGAAGGCCGGGGGAAAGGACAAGATACCTTTCAAGCTGAATAAGGTCGCATACTACATCTGGTCCGAAACGAAGGCCGGGGGAAAATACGAGATGTCGTACATGTATCCCGATTTCATTTCCGGCCTGAAACCGTTCGAGGAAATCTCAAAGGACCTGGAAAAGAACGCTATCGCCGAGCAGGCGAAGTTTACGAAAGAGGCGGAGGAATACTTCAAGACGGAGGAAGCGAGGGCCGAGTGGCAGGAGAGGTATAACTACGCGATAGAATACTATTCCCCCGAGATCGTGAGCCTCTCGGGAGAGATATACATGTACGGCGGAGGGGCACACGGCAACACGGAGTACATGTCGTCCAATTACTGGATAAAGGACGGAAAGCCAATTCTGCTGAAGCTCCCGGACCTCTTTCTCCCGAATTCGAATTACCTGAAGGCGCTCTCCGATTACTGCATAAACGACCTTCGCAGGCAAAACGCCGGGTGGGTAGTCGACGGCCAGTTAAAGGAGCTCGGCACCGACGACCTGAGCGCGTTCGCCGTTTCGCCGAGGGGAATATCCATAGCCTTCGCCCCCTACGCCGTAGGGTCTTACGCCGAGGGCTCTTACTTCGTTACGGTTCCGTATTCGGCCCTGAAGGAAGTTATCGACCCCGCGGGGCCGATCGGAAAGCTGGCCGGTCTGTCCGGCGGCGGAAAGTCAAAGTAGAAGTCCGGCCGTATCTCTTCGTCGGGGACTTGGAGCGCGCCCGAAAGCTTCTCCCTGAAGTCGTTGTATTCGTTTCCGAACCAGACGCCGTAGGGAGAAGTCGGCCCGCCCCAGTACTCTTCGTAGAAATTTACGTAGCGCTTCCAGTATTCGCTCATTCTGCCGAATCTGTCTACAGGCTCGTATACGATGAGCATACTCTTGGCCATATACAATCGATAAATGAAATCGAATCCCAAGTCAAATTTGGCCTGCCGGGCTGCGGTTGTATAATTTATTCGCCGGAATAAATTTACAGCGCCGCGCGAGGGGGTCTTCCGGTCTTCGCTCAGGCCCCGCCGGCAATGGAGGCCAAAAATGTCAGGTTCCGGTACCGGGGTTCTTATAGTCGGAGCAGGCCCGACGGGCCTCACGATGGGGTGCGAGCTCGCCCGAAGGGGTATTTCGTTCAGGATAATAGACAAGGCCGCCGCCCCTTCGGACAAGTCGAAGGCCTTCGGCATCCACGCCCGGACGATGGAGGTTTTCGAGAACATGGGCCTCATCGATTCCGTGCTCGACGAGGGCAACATATGCAACGGCTTCGACATATACGACCGCGGGCGTCCGCTCGCGAGCCTTTCTTTCAGCTCGATAGAGAGCAAGTATCCCTACCTCCTGATACTCGCCCAGAGCGACACCGAGAAGGTCCTTAACCAGCGCCTCGAATCCTACGGCGTAAAGGTCGAGAGGGAAAAGGAGCTCCTCGGCATAGACAGGGGCCCCGACAAGTGCCGCTCGCACCTAAAGCTCCCCGACGGCTCGGAAGAGATAATCGAAAGTGCTTACGTGGCCGGGTGCGACGGGGCGCACAGCACTGTCCGGCACGTCCTCGGGCTCGAATTCAAGGGCGCGCCCTATCCCAATTATTGGCTCCTCGCCGACTGCAACCTCGACTGGGACTACCCCTCTCACCACCTCTCGGCGTTCGTCCATCCGAAGGGAATAACGGCTTACTTTCCGCTCTATAAAGACAGGGGACGGCTCATGTTCGAGCTCCAGAACGCGCCTGTAACCGACGATATGCCCGAGCCCACTCTCGACGACGTGAGGAGGCTCATGGGGGAGAGGGAGATAAAATACAAGAGCGTTACCGACCCCAACTGGCTCGCGTATTTCAAGCTCCACCACAGGATGGTGGACAGGTACGGCGACGGGAGGATTTTTCTCTCAGGTGACGCCGCGCACATACACAGCCCCATGGGCGGGCAGGGCATGAACACTGGGATACAGGACGCCTACAACCTCGCCTGGAAGCTCGCGCTCGTGCTCGAAGGAAAATCCCCGGAGTCGCTCCTCGCGAGCTATAACGCCGAGCGGCAGCCCGTCGGCGAGGAGGTCGTCAGCCTGACGGACAAGGCTACGCGCATGGCCGGTATACAGAACCCCATACTCGGGGCGATCAGGAACAGGGTCGTGGGGATCGCGTCGCGTATCGGTGCGGTTCAGGAAAAACTGCTCGCCACGCTTTCGCAGGTCGAGATACATTACAAAGAGAGTCCCATAGTTTCCGAGAGGTGGTATCAGCCCGACACAGTCGAGGGCTATCATGGCTACAGGGACGACCTCACGGCGGGCGAGAGGGTGAGGGATTACCGTCTCAAGAATCTTTCCGGCGGGGAAGAAAATCTCTATGGCCTCCTCAGGAACGGGATTCACAATCTCCTCCTCTTCACCGGGAGCGATCCCGAAGACATGGAGCTCGACGAGCTGAGAAAAATCCACGGCGCAATTACCGCGAAGTACGAGGGGCTTATAGCCACTCACGTCGTAGCCGGGCCGAGGGGCGTGCCCGAGGATTACAGGCATATGAGCTCTGTATTGATCGACGGGGAGCTGCATATGCACAAGGACTTCGGCGCGGGAAGGGCTTCTCTCTACCTCGTCCGGCCGGACGGATACGTCGGGTTCAGGAATCAGCCCACAAGTCTCGATGACCTCGAAGGATATCTCCCGGGAATTTTTGTTTGACGTCCGGTTCGGCGATCCGGCGGTTTATTTTCCCACTGGACAAGGTTCATGCATATGCAATATAATCACTTATTAGTTAAGTTCGATGAGTGGGGGGACTTATGAGCAATCTATCAGCCGAGCAACAGAGCATGGTCGATCTATGGACGGAGCACACAACCTGCGAATTCGCGACGAAGGACGTCCAGGACACCATGAAAACCATGAGCGGTAACCCGCACGTAAACCACGTCCCGGTGATGACGGGAGGATCGGGGACCGAAAACGTAATCGACTTCTACTCGACCTGGTTCATTCCGTGCCAGCCGCCCGACGTGGAGCTCGAAATGGTTTCGCGCACGGTCGGCAAGTACGCCGTGGTCGACGAGCTCATTTTTAAGTTCACCCACACTGTCGACATGCCGTGGATGCTCCCCGGTATACCGCCCACAGGAAAGAGGGTGGAGATTCCCCTTGTCGTCGTAGTAGGATTCGAGGACGGCAAGATCGCGAGCGAGCACATTTACTGGGACCAGGCGTCTGTCCTCGTACAGGTGGGGCTGCTCGATCCCGGTAGCCTGCCCGTCGCGGGAGTGGAGACGGCCCGGAAGGTGCTCGATCCTTCTCTGCCTTCAAACAGTCTCATAAAATCCGCTAAAAGGTAAACCCGGGAAGAAGCTCTCTTATCGAGGTTTTAAGGAACTCCCTCTCGTAGACGTCGTCATCCACGACCTCGCCGTTCCAGACGAGTATGTCGAGGTCTATAGTACGGGGGCCGTTCTTGTTCTCCGCTCTGACCCTTCCAAGCGCAATCTCGATTTCCTTGAGCCTGGTTTTAAGCGATGCCGCGTCGAGCTCCGTTTCGATGAGGAGAGCGCCGTTCAGAAAAGGTGCCTGCTCTTTAAATCCCACGGGCTCGGTCCTGACGAAAGAGGAAATTTTTATAAGACCGAATTCCGCGCGGATCAGCTCTATCGCCTTTTGAGTATTCTCTTCGGGATCGATGTTCGAGCCCAGCCCCAGGACTGCCCGGTTGGTTTTCATTTGAGTAAGGTTTCTATCTCGATTCTGTGTGTATAACGGAAACCGAGTCGGCGAACCTGAGGGCGCCGGGCTTGTCTATTCTGACAGACGCCGCCTCCACCCTTTCGTCTTCCATGATTATCCGGACGACGTCGCCGGCGATTCTCTCGATGAGGTTATATTCCTTTTCTTCCACTTCGGCGATGATCTTCTTCGTAATTGCCTTGTAGTCTATCGTGTGCTCGATGTCGTCGCTTTCGATCGCCTTCGTGCCGTCGAATTCTATTTCTATATTGATTACTACGTCCTGCTTTATGTTCTTCTCCCACTCGAATATTCCTACTACCGTCCTGAGTCTTAAGTTCTCTATGTTTATTATCATCTGCTCTTCCGCCTAAACGAGGTGCTGCCCTCCGTCGACGAAGAGGCACTCACCCGTGATGTACGTATTTTCGATTATATATTTTAACGCTACCGTTATGTAATCAGGGCTCCCGGGCTTCCCGATGGGTGTATCCTGCGAGATGCGTATGAGATAGTCCTCGCTCTTTCCGGGCGGCGGCAGGACAGGGCCGGGGCATATTCCGTTTACCCTCACCTTCGGGCCGAGCGCCCTTGCCGCCATCAGAGTGAAGTCCCTTAGCGCCTTTTTGCTGATGTTGTAAACGAAGTGACCGGTATCGTTCTTCGAAATGCGGGAGTCGAGCATGTTGACGATAAGTTCGGCGGCCGCCTCTTTTGCGAAATCCTGCGATATGAAGAAGGGGGCCTTGAAGTTTACGGTCATATCTCTGTCGAAGCTTTCTTCCGTCACTTCGGCAAAGGGTATATTCTCGAAAACGGACGCGCTGTTTATGAGGACGCTGCACCCGGGGAACGCCTCGAAGACGCGGGAGACGAGCGTTCTAGCCTCCTTCATTTTGGCGAGGTCCGCCTGGAATATCTCGCACTCCCTGCCGAGTGCCTTTATCTCTTCCGCCGTCTTTTCGGACTCGTCCCTTGAGAGGTTGTAATGAAGGGCTATGTCGTAGCCCATTTCGGCCAGCGTGAGCGCCATGGCCTTTCCGAGCCTCATACCGCCGCCCGTAATTAACGCCGCCTTGCCCATCTGAACTCCGTGCCTCGGGAATAGTTCGTAACCTAACCTCCGGCGTCCATTTAATCCCGAGATTATAACATAGCCCCGTATCGAAAACGGCTCTCTTCCCTCTTCGATTGCGTACGTCAGGTAGATACGAGCTTAAGCCCGACGATGCCGGCCAGTATGAACCCGACGAAGACGAATCTCATCGCCTGGGCGGGCTCTCCGAAGAGTATGATCCCGAGCACGAAAGTCCCGATTGTGCCGAGGCCCGTCCAGATTGCGTAAGCGGTGCCCACTGGTACTTCCCTCTGGGCCAGGAAGAGGAGGAATCCGCTCAGGAGTATGCATATTATAGCTATGATCGCAGGCACGATCTGTATGCCCTTCTCGGTCCAGGCGTATTTCAGCCCGAGCGGCCACCCCATCTCTATCATTCCGGCCAAGAGTAAGTAAATCCACGCCATTCTGCTTACCTCCTGCTTCGTAAGTTTTATAGGTGAGGCGCGAAGTCTCTATGCACGCCTGAGCGCCGCGCGGTCTCGGGAACCGGCGGACCTGATATTATTGTGATTCCTCGGGGTTTGTAAAGATTCATTCGAATTTCGTTTCCGCGCCCCCGTTTCGATTAAACCCCACGGGTCTTTAAATTTCGACGATAGTTGGTGTAGAATTAGAAAAACTCGCTGACGAAAGGAAAAGCCAATGCCTGGAAGTAAAAAACCCTCCTCGAAAAAATCGACCATACTCGGAATAGACATAGGCGGGACGGGAATCAAGGCCGCTCCCGTGGATACGGAAAAGGGGGTTCTGCTCGCGGAAAGATACCGTATAGACACCCCTCATCCCGCAACGCCGAAGAAGATGCTCGCCGCGCTTCACGGCGTCATAGACCACTGGAAGTGGGAGGGGA
>CAZUDM010000009.1:0-90278 GCA_964618635.1 uncultured Spirochaetia bacterium | reverse complement strand
TCTTCCTCGAAGAGGGCGCCGCCAAGCATGACGGCGAAACGCTCCGGAGGATAGAGGCCATAAGGCACGCGGCGATGATAATAAAAGATACGATAGAAGAACTCTGACACATGGATAATTCCATATTCCTGCACCTGAATTCGTTCGTCGAGCACGACCACGTTTGCCACATTTACGAAAACGATTCGGAGTGTTTCGAGATAGCTGCCAATTTCTTCCTTCACGGTATAAAGGCAGGCAAGACGTGCGTTTACATATCCGACAGGCCGGCCCCGCCCGACCTGCTGAAGAGGCTCGAAGGGCACGGCGTAAAGCACGTGGGCAAGACCAGAGCGTTCGAAGAGATCATACTCGGGAATTTTCTGAAGGAGCCGCGAAGGCCCGACACGTTCCTCTCGCACATCGAGAAGAGCATAGAGAAAACCGCAAAAAAAGGCGGAAGACCGCTACGGGTGCTCATGTCGCTCAACACCGACCCGTTCTTTTCCCTGACGCCGTCCGAGCGGATGTGGATAAAGGCGTCTCTCAACAAGCTGAGCCTCGAAAAGCCCGTCATAATGCTGACGCAGCACAACGTCGAGCGCATAAGCTCGAAAGAGCTCCTGGCGATATTCAGGACACATCCGACCATAGTCGAAAGAGGGGTCGTATATAGTAGCCCCTTTTACATGGAGCCGGGGGAGCTGATGAGGGAGGGCGAGAACGAGCTCGACAAGTTCGGCATGCTGAGCGGGAAGGAGAAAAAAGTGCTCGGCCTGATCACGAGCGGCCTCAGCAACAGCGCCATCGCGAAGGAGCTCTCGATAAGCATCAAGACAGTCGAAACCCACAGGGCGAACATAATGAAGAAGCTCGACATACACAACCTCGTCGACCTCGTGAAGTACTCGATGCGGAAAGGGCTGGGGTGAAGGGGCTAAGCGGGCATATAATCTTTTCGTTTAGTTACGAAATCGTAAATGATTCGAGCGTTCGCCGCAGGATCTTTTAATATATCTGTTTCCCAAAAGCGTAGCACTTTCCAACCTTGCTTAATCAACTTTTCTTCCTGGAGTTTGTCACGTTTGATATTATATTCAATTTTCGGTATCCAGTAGTTAGGATTAGCTCTGTTTTGTAGTTTGTTGCGGAGTTGCTTCCAGTTTCTGCCGTGCCAAAAATCTCCGTCGCAGAATACTACCACTTTTGCTTTTGTAAATACAATATCCGGCCTGCCTGGTAAGTTGTCCTTATGGATGCGGTATCGCAAGCCCAATTTCCATATATGATTTCGTAATAGTACCTCAGCTTTTGTGTCTTTTTTTTTGTTTTTACTTTTAACATGTGAAGCCAACTCTGAGGAAGGCTTGAATGATTTATAATTCGGTACAATATTAACCATGGTTCTAGTTATATTTTAGATATATCTAGACAAGAATCAAATAATGGAGATGAGTTTTTGTAATTCGATCTTATAATTGGTTTTGCATGGCTCAAATCTGATCGAAAACGAATTTCTGAAACACCTTGTGGATGCTTTTTATGGACCCTTGGTATAGTGTCCAGATCATAAAAGTTAATTGAAGTAAGAGCTAATTGACTATCGAAAGCCCGATCACGCGCTATCTTCCAATCATCCCCGAGAGTTTCAATACAAATTTGCTCAATTTTAATTCTTAATTCGGAGTTAGATCCAGATAACTTCCTGGCAGAATCCCAGAGTTCACCTAGCGTTGTGCCATTTGATGTGGAGTCTACAAACATGGAAACAACAAGCACATGAGAATCTCTAGGTGGATATGCTTGTTCGAAAGAAAAGTAATGTTTACGCTCCCTATTACTAGTGCATTTTACTTCAAGGTAGTATTTACCATGGTTAAAATCATAAAGTTCATTTGGTTCGGAATACCACGATTCTAGCATTATTTTAGGGTTTCTTGAGTGTACAATTAGCAACAGTTCTGCCCATAAGCCTTGAACACTACGCAAAGAAGGCTTCTTCATCTTATGAAATAATTCGACTAGCTTATTAATTGCTAATGTTAACTCTAAAGATGTAATCTCATCTGTAAGCGATGTGAGTATCACTCCCATAACGTCCAGAAAATATTCAATAAGTACATGGTCCTTACTTAGGCACTGAATGAGAGAGAATTTATCTGTTGATTGTTGGCCGGCGTTGGATGAAATTTTGCAATAAACATTGTGCTCAACTCTCAAATTTTCGAGTTCGATTGAATGGATAGGGATATCTATTTTATTTTTAAGGCTGATAATAATTGCTGGTCTGGATTCCAAGTCCTTTGCAAGATGAAACCCCGAGAATCCAGGTATTAGGATACTCGAATAAACTTGTATAGATTGACCAATTTCTTTAGGTAACAACAATCTGTCGAATAAGGTTTTTAATTCATTCATTCTCAATCTCAGGTGACTGGCCTTGGTCTTGAATATAGACATCGCCAACAATTTCTCCAGGAATCCATATTGCTATACAAGGTATTGAGGGAATTTGTTGTCTAAGTTCAGTGCTCCATCCGTTATTAGGTATGTCCAACATATGTATCTGTAAAGTTATATTACTGTCTGAACGAATGTGTCGATCGCCAGGATAAATAGTGCCTCTTAGTTCAGGAGGATTTACAGGTGCTGCACCTTGGAAAAGATTTGGAATTTCTCCATTTTGATTCAATCTTCTTACTCGACTCAGTCCCGAGCTCATCTTGTATAAATCGCAAGTGGCATTGCCTCTCTCCGCTAGGTACTGATCTATAATAACAAGAACACCCAACAAATTTTGAGCATCGTCTAATCTAGCAAATTGAAGGTTAATTAATAATAGCTCATATACTTTAGAAAGAGGGATATCGGTAGCAATTTCATGTCTCTGAATTTTTGTGCGTTCGGGATGACCGGAGTCGGATACAAAAGCTAATTCTCGTGTAAAATTCCCTATTACCTGTATGTTGTTAGCAACATATTTTATTGATTCGTGTGGTGATCTTGGGAAAAACCACCCTTCATTAAAATTAACTCGAACAAAGTCGTTATTTATTATGGTTGGTCTTGTTGGATACAATCTTCTAGTTAAAAGGAATGCTCTTCTTAATTCTGATAAAGGACGATTCGTAGAGAGGTGATCAGACAGCAGACGGCGGGTGTTTTCTTCATGCTGAATATAGGAACGAAAGATATCAGACACTTCGCTTTCAATAAATATACGACAAAAATTCATATAGGATCTTTTATACCCAAAAAACCTCGCGCGTTGTTGAATTGTATCGGCCTGGCGAGTCCCCACTCCTCTTGGCATATACGTAACTGTTAATCCCTCAACTGTGTATCCACGATCTAATGCCTGACCACCTACAAGAATATGCGGGTATGTACCCGCCCAATTTACTTGAGGTGTTTTGCCTCTTCTTGCATTTACTAAATGTAGCTCGGTTCTCCCTATTGCATGATGCAATCTTCCACATAAAATATCAAACGATTCTAGATCGGTCACTGTTCTTTGGAGTTGTTCATACGCATTCTCGAAATCACTTATAAGGTCTTGATAATCTGGATCATTCGGATTTTGAATTTGAAGTATGTTTTTCCAATTGTTTCTAATAGCTTGAATCCACCTGTAGTACGTTTCATGGCTCAGAGTGCTCTGAGAAGGGTGTATCATCATAGATCTGTTACCGTTTTGGCCCCGAACAATACCGGAAGCAACACCAAGAAAAAACACTCTTAGGGCGTCTAATAAACTATCTGGAGGTTCTTTAGGTTCGTTAGATCGTGAAAAAATATCATGGCTTGGTATTTCGATTATCAGTTCATCGTTTTCTATAAAATAGTCTTGGCCCCCTACGTAATCAACTCCAGGTGTTAGAACTACTGCAAATTCAGGTGAAAGAACGTCTATGATATTAATGAGTAAAGGTCCTTGAGGTGTTGCAGTGTATTCTAAAAATGTATGATGTGGAATTATATCTTTTAGTTGTCTTAGGCGTGCATAAGTAGTGCTCTCATCATCGACCCGTATTAAATTATTCAAGCCTGCTTGGTCGGCTTCATCATCAATGATTAAAACGGGTAACCGGTCAAGATTTATTTGTTGGAGAACTTCTATTAAATTATTTAGGCGTCCATGATGCTTCATTACCGTTATAAGTACCGTTCTTCGTTCCTCCGGTGGAACTGTGTTATCTCTCCATTCATCAAAAACATCTGAGATTCTAATATGGTCATTATTAGTTATTTGAGGATTATGAAAATGCCGCCATCTACGTTCTTGTCTTCTTTCGATTCGTAAGTCATGGCGCAGTCGCTCCTTGGATTGCTCAGTTAAAGGAATCGAAGTGCCAGCTATTACAATTATCATTGCATAATTATTATCGCACGCGAGTGCAGTTACAGTAGTGAATGACATTGTCTTACCACTTTGTATGTAACCAACAACAAGTCCTGTTTCTTGTCCACTAGGTTCACTAGGAGGGACACATCTACTCAATATTGAAAGAGCTTCGTCTCGAACTCGTAGACCTGTCTCTATAGGAATTGGTAAACTTTGGAGCAACTCTATTGTTTCATTACCTACAATCGGATTCCATCTGCCGGTGCGAATTTGGCTCTGTTCAAGTACTTCTATTGTTTCATAATTATCCGAAAGGTTGTCATTACTCATTCTATTTATTTACCTCAAGATCGTAAGTCTTAATCTATGTTTTCGACAAAGCATTTCTTAATAGTTCATTAATGTTTCTTCTAATCGTTCCAACCTGTCTAACACCAGCGTTTCTAGCAGCTACTTCAGAAAGTCCTATAGCAGCAGCCACACGCAATAATGGCTCAATTTGATCTTGGTCCGTACCGCTAAAACGCTCCATAAAGGGATGTGCTAATGACAAACGAAGTCCAACAATTCTGTATGGTACCTTTAGATGATCGGTATGCTCACCCAGAAGGTGATCACCGATTTCAAGCCAGTCTCCTATAGACCGATCATACGACAACTCGATTACGACTCGCCATCGTTCTCCGTGTAAGTCAACATCAATAACTCTACGAGATATAGAACTTGTATCAGGTAATGATTCCGCACAACTGTCTTCAGCTTCTGCGCTGAGTGAATCTAAGACAGGTGGTGCAAATTGCCTAATCGACTCGGATGTGCTTCTTACAGCTTCTTCTGCACCCTTATTAAAATCTTCACGTTGACGCTGAATTCGATACTCTCTTGCTTGTTGTAGTAAAGGTAGTTCATCTTTCGATAACTCTTCTTTAAGAATATCTAAAAACGGTTCTTCATTTTCGTCCCACTGAAAGCCGTCTTTCGTATGACTAACCTGAAACCCCTCAAGGTGAATCTCACCAAAGACTCGTTGATATATAAAGCTGTTAGGTTTTCCAAATATAATTTCAGGTCTATAACCTTCATCGCCACTGCCTTGGATCAGCCTATTCCGACGGAATAATGAAAATCCTGCTCTTGAAGTGCTAGCTGTTTTTCTTATCGCTGCGAATCCAGTAGCTTTTAGCCCTTCACCAAAATCAAATTCAATATTTTTTCGCCATAAGATTGGAGGTCCAGAAGTATCGCGATAGTGAGGTACATATAATACTTCAGGATCTTCGTAATTTAGCTCTTCACCATTTAATCTCAAGATCATTAGACCATTGCGCGTAAATACTCTATAAATATCTTGAAGATGCTCTTTAACTTTCCTGAGAGTCCGACCTGTTGGAACTCGATGTGGATTATTTAATGTGATTTCTGTATAGTGGTATGTTTCATTGCAGGGGGTGGAATAGACTTTTATCTCTTCGAGTTCATCATTAATAATTTGTTTTATGTCAAATGTAACAGTTTTTTCGTAGGGCTCACCCAGGGCTGATCCTCGAACTTGCCATAGTGGGGAAAACCAGCATGCAGCACTCTTCATGCCCATTCCGAATTCGGATAATCCTGTTGTATTTGCTGGAATCTCTGCCGGACGAAAAGCGCGAGCAAAATCTTCTTCATGGATTCCGGCCGCATTATCTCTTACTACTATGCGCCCGCCGTTTTTAGTATCGATTTCAATATTCACTATTAACTTAAAATTCTTTCCCTCCAAGGCTATTAACTCTTTCTGATAATTAAAAAAGCTTTGTATAGAATTATCGACAAACTCGGCCAATGCAAACCATGGATGGTAGTTAAGATGCTTAAGAACAGAAAGCATCTTAATACCAGGACGAATGCTAACACGTTCATAAGTCATTTAGATACCCCATGAAATAAAGATTCACATTTCATTAGTAGATATTGTTATTTACGGTATCAAGCTGTATTTTTCATTGAGTCCTGAATTTTGTCATTATGGTTTATCTTTCCAATTAAAGATTTGGCAATTAATTTTACAATTTCTGAGTTCACAGCATTTCCTAACGCTCTATAAGTTTTCGTTGGTGATATAGGTAAATTACGAAGGGTATCTAAGTTCTGAATTCGTAAACACTCCCTTGGTGTCATGTATCTCTTTTCCCATGCGATGATTGGAATCTGAGTAAGGGTCATAGCTATAAGTGATGGAGCTGTAGTTGGTCTTTTAACACGAACTCCGGAAGCTCGAAATTGGACGATGAACTTCCATATATTTCTTTCTTCGCCTTTACAATTCCATTCGAATTTCTGCCAACTCGGAGGGAATTCTAAAATTTTTGGTAGCCAAGGGTCTATCCAACTTTTGTTTGATATATAGAATTCTCTGTTTTGTTTTATGAAATTGATTTTCCATCGTGGGAACCTCTTCTCTGAAGTTCGAGCGTAAGATGGAAGTCCATCTAACCTTTTTTGAGCTTCATAACTAGATAGATGGAATCCATGAGCACCTTTGTATTTCTTGAGTTTGTTTAGACCGATAGCATATGGTGTTTCTTCCTGATAGGGATAGTCTGCGCCGAACTCTGTTGTCCATATGGGAAATGAAGGCAATTCTATATCTTGAGGAGATCTGTCGAGAAATTCTTGCCATACGTCAAGACATTTCGTTTCCCTATGAGGCAATCTTTTCGCGTTACTCGGATTTGATTCTAAAACACTATAGATAGAAACCGGCACATTTGTCTCTACCGGCCATTCGAATTTTTTTAACCCCAGTAGGCTTCCAACGATATACATCCTTTCTCTAATTTGTGGTATTCCAAATCGATGAGGAGATAATATTTTAGCATCAATGTCATAACCATATCTCGCAAGCATTCGATTCATTTCTCTCCACGTATTTCCACCGTTATGTTTTTGAAGATTTGCGACATTTTCTAGAAGAATAAATACAGGTCTATGGTGGTTTATTATTCGTAGAACATGGTCTTTAAATAAATCCCCCCATCGAGGACATTGCACCCCCAATTGGTCACCAGCTTTCGAATAAGGTTGACAAGGAAAACCTGCGCACAGGATCTCATGCTTTGGTATATCTGATACATTTACTTTGCGTATATCACCAACAGGTTTAATGCCAAAGTTTTGTAAGTATATATTTGAAAGCTCACTATCTAATTCAGAAGCAAATACGCATTCATGATTTAATTGCCTTAATGCAACGTGGAATCCTCCCAAACCTGAAAATAAATCAATGAATTTCATCTTTTTAGTGTGAGGAAAACCTATAAAGAATTAAACTTATAGTATAGTACCTCTATAAGAAATATTCAATACGACATTGACAATTCTGAGATTAATCGCTGGAGCACTTACTCCTAGTAGCCGAGATCAAATATTAAGCCACGAATTTAGCTGTCGCGACGGTGGAGGTGAGGAGAATCGCCCCGTCGCTCGCCGAGGCCAACCGCACCCCAATGCACGGCTTTACCTTCGTGCGCGGTCTGCAGCATGTGCACGCGGCCACGGCCCTCAATCCGGAAGCGTATTCTTGTATATCTTTCCGTCCTTCATGATCACGACGAAATTCCTGTCCGGATCCGCGACGAGCTCGATATTCTCCAGCGGATTTCCATCGACCAGCAGCAGGTCTGCAAACGCGCCCTCCTCTACTACCCCGAGCTTTCCGGGATAGGGATTGCGCTTGCCGGATAACGCCAGAAGCTCGGCGTTGGTGCTTGTCGCCATGGCAAGCGCTTCGGCCGGGGTGTACCACCGGGCGAGCGAGGCCAGAATCGCACCCTGGCGCTGAGCCAGCGCCTGTGAAAACAGGACGTCAGTGCCCCAGGCTGTCTTTATCTTGTATTTCTTTGCCATCTCGTACGTTTTCTCTATGCCGGGCCATACCTCATCGGCCTTGGCCCTCTGGACAGAGCCTGGCGGGAGGCCGGTCCGCATCTCCTCGGGGAGCGGCTGGAGGCTCAGCCAAACCCCCTTATCGGCAAGAAGCTTGGCGGTCGCTTCGTCCATCAGGAATCCATGCTCGATAACCTTCACTCCGGCGTTGACGGCTCCCTGGATCGCTTTCGTAGTGAAGGCGTGCGCGGTGACATATGTCCCCCAGTTCCCAGCGGCTTCAACAGCCGCGCGAAGCTCCGCATCGGTGAAAGTCGACACGTCGATCGGACTGAAAGGCGACGATACGCCGCCGCCCGCGGTAAGTTTTATCTGAGAAGCGCCCTGCATGAGCTGTTCCCGGACACGGAGGCGCACCTCGTCCGGGCTGTCGGCGACCATGCTGCCGCCGATCTCTTCCATGCGGCTGAGCGTGCCGGGCTTCCGGGGCAGCTCCGACAGCTGACGGAAATCCCCATGCCCGCTTGTAACGGTGATTATCGCCCCGGAGGGATAGATACGCGGGCCGTTGATGACGCCCTCGTCGATGGCGCGCTTGAGGCCGAATGCAGGCCCGCCGACGTCGCGAACGGTCGTGAAGCCGCGCATCAGTGTATCGTTCGCTTCATCCCCGGCCACGATATTGTTATAGCCGACATCGTCGGTGATTGACTGCACAGGGGTAGGCCGTATCAACATCGCATGCCAGTGCGCGTCGATCAGGCCGGGCATCAGCGTGCGCCCGCCGCCGTCGATCACTATCGTGCCCTGTTCAGCGGAAATATCTTCTGTCGAAATACGCTCGATAATGTTGCCTTTGATGAGCACGTTCGACGGAGCCGAGAGCTTGCCGCTCTTGCCGTCGAAGATACGGACGTTCTTAAATAATGTCGTAGAGTTGGTCTTCGAAGCGCTCTGGGCGAGAACGTCCGGCGCGGGCCCTGCCATGAAAAAAAGAATCGCGGCGATGATAATCCGTTGGAGCATCGATTTCATCTGGCTATTCCTCCTTTAAATTACTTACAGGACGGCATATCGAATTATAAACGTCTGCCGCCGCCGGGGTCAAGAATAAAGGAATTATAAACCGTCTGCCAAAATCCAGGCTATGAAGATGCCGTCTGGTTTCTCTTTGTGATGGCCAGGTAGAGATAGTAGAGAATCAGGAGAACCGTTATCGCCGTTAGCGCGAGTTTCGCGGTCGCGGCCGAGGAGGCGAGGAATATGGCCGCGCCCCCCGCGCTTTCCGGATCGGCGAGCTGTATGATAAATATGGTATTCGCTATCGCACCGAGGGCGCCGGCTATGATCGGTATGCTGAACAGCTTGACCGCCGTGCTTCTTTCGAGTCCCTTCACGAGCGCTCCCATGAGGTTTGCCAGGAATCCGATGTATCCGACGATGAAGAGGTAGTCTATCCAGTTGAGTATTATGAGAGAGCGGACGCCATTCTCACCGCACCGGTTCACGATGTCCATGAACGCGCCCTTCGTGAACGCGAGCTCGAGCGGGATCATTCCCGGGCATCCCGCAGGCCTCACGAGGTCGTCCGTGTAGTACATCGCAATAGCCGTGAGAACAAAATAGCACCCCGAAAAAACGAGGAACTCCTTTACGGCAATCGCGTTAAAAAGAAAGTTCATGATTCTGGACATGCGGGCCGCCTCCTTTGCCGTCAAAGAGTATCCAGCATAGCGGGAAACATTCAACCCTCACCCCGGGCCTTTGTAATCCGCCCTGCCGCTGTGTTAATATTTTTTTATGCAGGACGACTCGGCCAGGACGGCCGATGGGAGAGGATGAATCCGGATGAACGACGAAAGCAGGATAAAAACATTAAGGGCGGCGCTGGAGAAGGCCCCTGACAATCCCCTCGCGAGGTACGGGCTCGCGAACGAGTATTACAAGCTCGGGCTCTACGAAGAAGCGATAGCCCAGATAAACGAGTACCTCAAAATAACGGACGACCAGGGCGCTGTCTACAGGATGCTCGCCGAGTGCTACCTCAACATCGGGGACTCGGAGATGGCCAGGGAAGCCTACTTCAAGGGGATAGAGGCTGCGAACCGGCACGGGCACCCCGGCATGGCAGAGGAGTTCGAGGAAGCGATAGACATGATAGAGGATTAACTGTCCGGCCCCTCACGAACAGCTACCCTTCACTATTGCAGATGCATGTATCGTGCACGGCGGGCGCAACATTTTGCCTGCCTGCCGCTTACCTAAAGATGAAGCCCCTCGTAAAGAGGGCCCGACTTTCGCTCGCGCGAGAGGTCGGCCGCGTGTCTCAACTCCTTTCTCGGCTTCCCATCGAGGATAATATCCGCAAGTGCGACCCCGGCCCCGTAGGAGATCATGAGACCCCTCCCTGTGTGCGCCGCGCATTCATAAATGTTATCGTATCCCGGCACCTTCCCGAGGTAGCCCGACCTGTCCGGCGTCTCGGCGTATACGCCCGCCCATCCCCTGACAAGCCGCACCTTTTCGAATCCATTCATCCTTTTATAGAGCGGTTCCCAGATGTATCTTACAAACTGGCTCTCCTCGCTCATCCCGCCGAAGCTGAAGTCGAAATTGTATCCCACGGGCTCGTCCATGTTCGAATACCCGGCGAGTATGCCCGTCCCCTCCTGGTGGAAGTAAACGTCGGAGGTATCTATGACCATGCCGTACGCCGAAAGGTCGACGTCCGGCGCGTCGATGACTACCATCTGCCGCCGCCGCGGCTTTATCTCGTCGTCTTGGAAACCGTAAAGCTTCGCGACTGCCGGAGCCCACGCGCCGGCTGTGTTTATAAACGTCCCGCATTCGAATTCGATCACGGGGAGGTTTCTATCCGGCGCGCCCTTCGTCAGAATTTCCCTCGCCGCGTCGCCGTATCCGCCCGCGCCCTTCCCGAGCCCGCCGAGGTCGTAAGCCGTCACCGCCCTCGCCTTCCCGTCCCGGGCGTCTACTCCATTGACGAAGCACCCGCCTACGAACTTCACCCCTCTCGCCTTCGCCGAGCCCCTGTAATATTCCCTGAGGGAGTAGTGGTCGATGAGGCCGGCCTTACGCGATATCGAAAGCCCGGCGATGCCTTCGGTGCTGGTGACGAGCGGGATTATTCGCGGGACGTCTTTTGGTGAATGGAGCTCGACCGGGAGGCCGTATTCGACGTAGAGCGGATGGTTTTCGTTTACCTCCTTCCACGAGGCGCCCCCGTGCATCCAGTAGTACCCGAGCTCCCGGAACTGTATGATCTCGGATATCGTCTCGTAGAAGTCTATGGAATATTTGCAGAGCTCGATGTTCGCCCTGCTGCGCCACGTCGCCCTGACGCCGCCCGCGTTCTTGAGAGTAGAGGAATGCTCGCCTTCGAGGTCGAGGTCGAGCACACCGATGCTAGCCTTCTCGCCCCGCCGTTCGAGCTCCTTAGAAAGCGCGCACGCGGCCGACGAGCCCAGTATGCCCGCCCCCGCGAAAAGAAAGTCGAAGCTGCGGCTGTCCATAGCCATATTCTAGCACACAAACCCGGGGGCTTTCGCTCCTCCATATTGTGTTATCCTTTTTCGATCGTGGACCACTCGCCCCTCAACTGGCTCTTCGTCGACATGAACTCCTACTTCGCCTCCGTCGAGCAGGAGCTACGCCCCGAGCTGCGGGGCATGCCCGTCGGAGTCGTCCCCGTCATGGCCGACAGCACCTGCTGCATAGCGGCGAGCTACGAGGCCAAGGCGTTCGGCGTCGCCACCGGCACGAGGGTTTCGGCGGCGAAGAAGCTCTGCCCGGAAATCGTGCTCGTCGAATCGCGGCCCGTCGAATACATCGAGATGCACGGGAGAATACGCGCCGCCGTCGAGTCCGTCCTCCCCGTCCACAGGGTCGATTCCATAGACGAGATGTCGTGCAGGCTCACGGGACGGCAGACGGAGTATGATAACGCCGTCGCGCTCGGGCACGAAGTCAAAAACGCCATAAGGAAGCAGGCCGGCGAGTATCTGAAGTGCTCCGTCGGCATAGCGCCCAATCGTTTTCTCGCCAAGGTGGGGAGCGACATGCAGAAGCCCGACGGCTTCGTCGTCATAAGAAAGGAAGAGCTTCCCGAAAAGCTCTACAGCCTTTCGCTGAGGGACCTCCCGGGGATCGGGCGGCGCATGGAGGCGCGGATCAGGGCGAACGGGATCGATACCATAAAGGCCCTCTGCGCGCTCCCCGAAAGCAGGATGGGCCGCATCTGGGAGAGCGTCGTCGGGAAGAGGTGGTACGCGCTCCTCAGGGGAGAGGACATCCCCGAGGTCGAAACGGAGCGCCGGAGCGTCAGCCACTCGCACGTCCTCCCTCCCATGCAGAGGACGGACGAAGGCGTCCGCGCGGTATTCGTCAACCTCATACACAAGGCCGCCTTCAGGCTGAGAAGGCTCGGCTGCCTTACGCGGAAGATGATAGTCGGGATAGATTATTTTGGGGAGCACAAGAGCTGGAGGAAGGGCATAGATATTGACCTCAAGAACGACACGCAGACGATGATCGAGGCGTTCATGGGAGTCTGGGGCGGGCGTCCCCGGGGGCGGAAGCCGCTCAGGGTATCTGTCGCCTTCATCGACCTCGTCCCCGCCGGCGAAAGCACGCTCCCATTACTGCCCGCCGAAAGAAGGAGGGACAACGTCGCCGCCGCGCTCGACAGGATCAACGACAAGTTCGGCACCAACAGCATATACTACGGCTCGATGCACAAGGCCCCGGATGCAGCGCCTCTCAGGATCTCCTTCACGTCCATACCCGACGTCATAAAGCCGACGAGCGCTCTTCGTACAACCAGGGAAAAGAAATAGCCTTCAAGTCATCCGCCTTTTTTCTTTCCCGCCCCGAGCTTCTTGACAGCCTTTTTGCTCTCATCGGCGACCTTGCCTATAGGGAAAAAGAAGAGGTACTGCCCCGTATCCCTGAGCACGTCGAACGCCCTCGACGATACCCTGTCGAAGAACCTTATTGATTTCCCGTCCGTTATGAGGACCCAGTTGTGCGGCTCGGCCAGCACCTCGGGCATCTTCTCCTTGAGGAAACGGAGGACCTCACGGAAGCGGCTAACGGGTATGCCGTTTTTCTGGAGCGAGACGAGCCACCTGAGGACTATAAAGTCTTCAGTGGAATAGAGCTTGGGGACCCCCCTCCCCTGCGCCGACCTCAGGCTCGGAACGATGAGTCCCGTGTGCTCGTAGTAGTAAAGGTGATCATAATCGAGACTCACTCCTTCGAGCGCCTCGATGAGCTTTATGACGTCCTTGCTCTTGAGGCCGGATTCTACCCTGCCCTGGGGCTCCTTCCTGTCCGTCTCTTTCGCCGCTCTTTTTTTCACGCCGGGGTCCGTAGAAAAAATGCATGTACAGATGAATCTATAGCTCCAGAATATCACAAACGCCAGCCCGAGTTCAATCCCGCTTGACACTTGCCCGGGCGCTATCTATTTTTCTCTTAAAAACGGGGTGACGATATGACGACTAACGGAGAGAGGCTGAGGGCGGTGCTTTCGGGCGACGGTGTGCTCGTTCTGCCGGGCGTGCACGACTGCGTGAGCGCAAGGCTTGCGGAGGCGGCGGGCTTCGAGGCCGCTTTCACGAGCGGGTTCGGCATATCGGCGTCCACGCTCGGGAGGCCGGACTTCGGTTTCCTGACGGCGACAGAGATGCTGGCGAGCGTGAGCCGGATAGTCTCATCTGTTTCCATCCCCGTCGTCGCCGACATAGACACCGGGTACGGGAATCCCCTTAACGTCATGAGGACAGTCGGCGAGATCGTATCAGCCGGGGCCGCCGGCATAATACTCGAAGACCAGGAGTGGCCCAAGAAGTGCGGGCACTTCGAGGGGAAGCGGGTCATCTCCGCGGAAGAGCACGCTGAGAAGATAAGGGCTGCGGTCGAAGCCCGCGGGGCGAGCGAGCTCGTCATCATAGGCCGGACTGACGCCCGCGCCGTGAACGGGCTCGACGACGCCATACGAAGGGGGAGGATATATTACGAATCCGGGGCGGACGTAGTTTTCATCGAGGCCCCGCAGTCGGTCGACGAGCTAAGGGAAATAGCCGCGGCGTTCCCCGACGCCCCGCTTTTCGCCAATATGGTCGAGGGAGGAAAGACTCCGCTACTTAACGCAGCCGAGCTCGGCGAGCTCGGGTTCAAGATCGTAGTCTTCCCGCTGGCCGGGCTTTTTTCGGCCACTAAGGCGATGGAGGAGTGCTTCTCCTATCTCAGGAAAAACGGCTCGACCTTCGGCTTTTCGGATATGCTCACGTTCAGGGAATTCGAAGCAGTGGTCGACGTTCCCGGGTACCGCGAGCTCGAAAAGAAGTTCTCCATTTCCTAGGCACGCCACGGCACACCGTGTGTGCGGACGTAGCATGGGAGGTGTGTGTTGGCAGCTTTCGCGCGGCAGGAGATTTGAGTTACCGTTCTTGCTTGCCGGAAAGCACACTACATGCGCACCATGTGCGCAGGAATCCGACGTAGCGGGTATAGAGACATTGTCGCCTGCCACGCGAGCGGCGGATACAACCGGGTAGATGCCTCTATATTGAAAAACACACTACGTGTGTGCGGGAATTATTTCAGAAGCGCCCCAAGGTCTATAGGCTGGCCGTTTATGATCACCTGCCCCGCTTTATAGGCCGCCTCTATCTTATAGGAATCGCCCTCGCTTACAAGAATATCGCCCGAGACGAGCATCTCTATTTCGTCCTCGGCGGCCCCTCTCGCAAGCTCTGTGAGCTCTTCTTCTGTCGGCGGGTCGTCTCCCATCGATGCAAGGTTATTCAGCACCTCTTCCTTCTTGTGGTTCGTAAGGGCCGATAGGAAAAGCTCCTTCGATACGGTTATGCCCGCGTCCGCCGTTAGCGCCGCCAGCATCAGCACGGGGTTCTGCGCGAGGTCGACATTTTCGAGGCCCGACCCGTCGGCGTATATGCCGAGGTGGCCTTCGAGCTTTCCTCCGGACGTTTCGAGCGAGAGCTTCCTGAGCTCGATCTTCGGCGACTTGCTTATAAACCCCGGCAGGAGATCCACGAGCTCTCCGGTGAAGCGGGCCTTCAGCTCTTCGTTGTCCGCAGCGTTCTGGTTCTCGTTTATGAGCCGCTGGAGCTTCTTCCACGACGCCGAATCTATATTGCTTATCGAAAGCTCGTATCCGCCGGGTCCGTATTTATCGCTGCCGAAAGTCAGCTCGTCGAAAACGGCGCTGTGAGAGCTGTCGAGAAGACCTCCCTTCTCTTCGGAATTTCCCTTGAATTCCAAATTCGTGATCGTAAGATTTTTTTTGCTCTTCGAGCCGGGCTTGGCGACGAAATCCACGCTCTCGACGGTGAAGTTAACGTCACCGGTCGGATATTCGGCGCCGGGCTCGGAATATGAAAGCTCGGACCAGCCCTTAAGTCCCGAGAGGGTTAGAGTCGATTCCTCACCGTCTATCTCGAAACCGGGCGATTTAAGGTCGCTTATGCTGTGAAACGAATTCGTGTCGTAATCGACCTGTCCCGTGAATCCTTTCCATGTGAGCTTTTCGCCTTCTTTCAGATCGAGCTCGAAGCCCGGCATGGACATGTCGGCAACCGCCTTGTTGTCGAATGAAATTACCGTATGGACGTCGACCGGGGGGATCTTTTCGAAGAGCTCCGCGTTTTCTGTTCCCCCCTCGGCGGGAACGATCCTGATTTCGGAGTCCATCACTGCAAGAACAGGAGCGGGCTTGGCCTCTCCCTTGAATACGGCGAGGATCGGTATGGGGCCGTGGTATATGGTGTCGGTCTCGTCGAGCCTGACGACCTCTTTCCCCATGTTTTTGACGGCGAAAACCGTTCTGGCTCTCGAGCTCAGGAGCCCCCTGTCGTAGCTCTTGCTCACCACGCTGAAAGTTTCGTCCTCTGTATATTTGTCGATGAGGTCGTTGTAGACCTTCTCGGTGTCCATCCCGAACTTGTAGGACGCCCCGACGACGGCTACGACCAGAACGAGAAGTATTATAGATAAAACCCTCATATCACTCTCCCTTGTCGGCGTTTCACAATAGCTTAATTATATTTCCCCCGTCGGGTGATATGCAACATGCGCTGCGAATAAAGCCTGATCCGTCCCTCGGGCGAAGAGTCCGGGCGACCCGGCACGTGTTTCAATCCGATGCAACTGCCTGCGGAAAGGGTTTTACGTACAGCCTGAGATCCTGGAGAAACCGGCCGTATATCTCGCCGAGCGCGGTGTTCCACCCTCTCATGAGGTCGGGGGCCGAAGCAGTCGGGATGGGAACGTGTGAGCTGTAGGTCTTGTTGAAGATTATCCCGGTGCTGTCGCCGTATTCGCTCTCGGGCGTGTATTGGAGGAGGAAAAACTGTATCGTCATTACAGCCGCCGGAGCGCCCCTGTAGTCGCCGTAGAGCTCGACGACGTTCGACTGTATATAATAGCTCGCGAAGCCCTGCCCGAGCGAGCTTATGACGTCTTCGAAGAGCCCTGTCTCCGCAAGCCAGCGTATCGTCATTTCGGTGAGCAGCGAGCCCGGGGGCCTGAAGAACTGGTTGTAGAAGTCCGATTCGTAGCTGATGTCGTCGACCCTGTATACGAACTCCTTCCCGTCGCTCCCCGGAGATACGTTGAACTTCCACACCTGGGCCACGGCGCCCTTTACAGGGGCCGGCACTTTCTCCGCGGGGGGAACCTCGAACATATAGTATGTCCGCTCAGGGTACTTCTTCGTTATGCCGCCGCACCCGGCCGCGCCGAGCGCGGCGAATACGGCTGCGGATACCAGTAAAAGGAATCTTGCTCTCATTTCTTTTCCTCCCCCTCGGGTTCGATGTGCGGCGGAGGGCTCCCGAAAAGCACCCAGGACGGATACTTCTTCAGGATCTCCATGAACTCCTTCATGTCCTCTGAAATGCGCTCTATGTTCTCCATGGTGAGCTTGATGTTGTGCTCTCTGTTCGAGAGGAGCCTGTCCGTTCGTCTCAGGGTTCTGTTGAGCTCGCCCGTGATCGCCGTGACGTTCGCGAGGGTTTCCTTCGTTTCCTTGCTCTTGAGCAGCTTGTCGAGCTCGGCGGTCGTGGTGTCGATCGTCGTGACGAGCTTCCGGAGGTCGGCGCTGAGCTCGCCTACCTTGGCCTGCTCGACGGCCCTGTTAAGAGACGCGACGAGGTCTTCCACGCCGTCCGTTATCTTCTGTATGTCGATGTTCTCTATGCTCCGCGACAGGTTCTCTATGGTCTGCGTGATCTGCGTTATGGTGCCCGGGGCCGAAGGGATATATGCGTGCTCGGGCTTCCAGTCGTATTCCAGCGGAGGATAGCGCTCGGGGTCGAGGTAAACGGCGTTCAGGAAGGCGATACCTGTCACGCCCTGCGAGGCGAGCTGGAGCCGGAGCCCCTTCTGAACCATGTTCTGATAACCCTTTTGCCTTTCCTCCTCGGTCTCGAAGAGCCTGCCCTTACTTCCCCTTCCTCCGACCCTGTCGAGGTATATCTCGGCCCGGACGAGGACGTACGTCTTCTTCGTCTCGTATTCGTTGAACACGAACCCGATGTAGCTGACGTTGCCTATCTGAACCCCCTGGAATTCGAGCGAGGCCCCGACCGAGAGCCCCTGCACGGACTGGTCGAAGTAGGTCTCGACGATCGTTTTTTCCTGGAAGAACTTCCCGCCGCCGAATATGATTATCGCCGCGGCCAGGAACAGGCTGGCGACGATAACGAAAAGCCCAATCTTGAAGTAATTCGGTTTTTTCATCTTCCGGACTCCCCTGTTTTTTCTTCACCGCCGAGCTCCGAGTCGGTCTGCCGCCTGAAGAACTTCTGGACGACCGGGATGGTCGAATTGTCTCTCAGGTACTCCGGCTTCCCTTCGGCAATTATACCCTTTGTGCTCTTGTCGAGCATGATAACCCTGTCCGCTATATTGTAAATGCTGTTGAGCTCGTGAGTCACGACCACGAACGTCACCCCGAGGCTCCGGGCGAGCTGCTTTATCAGCTCGTCGAGCTCGGCCGACGTTATCGGGTCGAGCCCGGCCGACGGCTCGTCCAGAAAGAGGACGCTCGGGTCGAGCGCCATCGCCCGCGCCAGCGCCGCGCGCTTTATCATGCCGCCGCTGAGCTCGGACGGCATCTTGTCCTCGGAGCCCGTAAGGCCGACGAGCGAGAGCTTCATCCTGCCTATTAGGTCCCTAGCCTCCTTGCCCAGTTCGGTGTATTCTTCGAGCGGCAGCATGACGTTCTGAAGGACGGTCATCGAGCCGAAGAGCGCCCCCAGCTGGTAAGCCACACCTATGCGTTTCAATATCTCTATCCTCTCCTCACCCTCGGCCGTCGTTATGTCGCGTCCCTCAATCAGAACGCTCCCGCTGAAGGGTTTGTAAAGGCCTATCATGTGCTTTAAGAGCGTGCTCTTTCCGCATCCCGAGCCGCCCAGTATGACGAATATCTCGCCCCTGTAGACGTCGAAAGTGATATTGTCGAGTATGGTGTTGTCGCCGTACTTCGCCGTGAGGTCCGACACCTTTATAATAACTTCCCTTTTCCTTTCGCCGTTAGCTCCGCCCATGTCAGATCCCTAAAACGTAGTAAATCACGCCGAACAGGCCGTCGGTCAGTATCATAAGCACGATTCCGAGGACTACCGCTTCCGTCGCCGCGTCGCCGACAGCCGACGGGCCGCGCGACGCCCTCATGCCCGAAAGGCATCCAACTCCTGCTATTATCACCGCGAAAAAGAGCGTCTTGAATAGCCCGGCCAGGAACATCACGTATGTCCCCGAGGCCGTTATCTGGTTCATGTAGGTTTCGAATGTGAATCCGAGGGACAGCATAACAACCAGGCCGCCGATCAAGCCGAAGAGATTGCCGAACACCGTAAGCAGGGGGAGCATCATGAGCGCGGCGATCACCTTGGGCACGACGAGAAAATTCACCGGGTCGAGCCCCATCGTGTCGAGCGCGTCGAGCTCCTCGTTCACCTTCATCGTGCCGAGCTCGGCGGCGAAGGCCGACCCGCTCCGTCCGTTGACGACGAAGGCAGTCATCAGCGGGCCGAGCTCCTTGAAGTAGGCTATGACTATGAGGTCCGCGACGAAAATCTGTGCCCCGTACTGCTCCATCGGCATGGCCGACTGGAAGGCTATGACGAGCCCGACGAGGAAGTTGACCAGCGCTATTATGAAAAAGGAGTTGGCGCCGAATTTCTCGCAGGTGGTCAGGACCTCGCCCCACCTCACCTTGAACGGGTTCAGGAGCGCCGCTATGAGCCCCACCGTCACCTGCCCCGTGAAGATTATGTGGACCTTCATCTCCCCGAGGAAGTCGTAAGCCGCGCGCCCGATCTTCTCGATTATTCCTTCGCGCTTTTTCGGGGCCTCTTCTTTCGCCGCGAAGTCTTCCGGATTAAACAGGTCGAAGAGCTTTTGTAAATCGTCCCTGAGGCCCGTTATCTCGAAACCGCCCCCTGTTTTCTCCTGCATGAGCCTGAGCTCGATGAGGAGCGCCATACCCGAGGCGTCCATGTAGTCTATGCCCGAGGCGTCGACAACGACTTTGCGGGGTTTTTCTTTCGATACGGCGTCCTCGGCCCTGTTCCATATGTCGGCTGTCGTGTAGGCGTCGAGCCGGCCTCCGGGCTTGATAGTGAGCGTGCCTTTCCCGTCCTTGGCCGTTTCGAGCGAGGGGGCTTGGGAACCTCTTTCCGGATTGTTCATATATTCGGCGGGTTAGGCCTTGTTTCGATTCCTGCAAATACGGCTGAATGCGGTAGAATAGCAACTGAGATTAACATACTATAATCCTGTGAGTCAATTATGAAAAGCCATCCGAAATTCGTAAGGAACCTGGACGCGTTCTATTACGCCGAGGTCTTCCTCGTCTGCGCCGTGTCGGCCATACTCGGCATACGTCTCTTCCTCCACATGACCGGATACCCCCAGGTCGGGAACAGCACCCTTCACATAGCCCACATGCTCTGGGGCGGGCTCCTCATGCTCGCAGCCCTGATAATGCTTTTCTCCTTCATCGGGAAGCGGATAGAGCTCTGGGCGGCCATACTCGGCGGCGCGGGGTTCGGCACGTTCATAGACGAAGTCGGAAAGTTCGTGACGAGGGACAATGACTATTTCTTCGAGCCCTCAGTCGCGATAATGTACGTCGTCATAGTGCTCATAGTGCTCGCTCTCCACATGATAAGGTCGGGCTGGACGTTTACGGGGAGGGAATATCTCGTAAACGCCTTGAAGGGGCTCGAAGAGGCTGCGCTTTCGGACCTCGACGAGGACGAGAAGAAGAAGGTGCTTCTTTACCTCGAAAGGAGCGACCCGGACGACCCGCTCACGCCCGCCGTAAGGCGGCTCATCATGAGCGTGGAATCCCTGCCCACGCCCTCCCCCGGGCTTTACCGGAGGTTCAAGGACGGCTGCTGCGATTATTACGAGAGGATAGCCGAATCGGCCGTATTCAGGCGGGCCATCGTAGTGCTCTTTCTCTCTCAGCTCGTGATAACATTCGGGTACGTCATTTTCCTAACGCTCTACTACGGCTTCGGGCTGGGCTCGAATTTGAGCTTCGCCGCTCTCGAGCGCGCCCGCTTCGACATCGACGACCTTTCCTTCATCGACATCGCCCGTCTCCTGTCTTCCGCCCTCTCGGGCGTCTTCGTGTTCCTGGGCGTCTACTACATGCGCCGCTCGCGCCTCAAGGCCTACATGATGTTCGAGCGCGCGGTGCTCGTCTCCATACTGCTTACGTACGTGTTCATATTCTACAAGGAGCAGTTCGCGGCGCTCACCGGGCTGTTCTTTAACCTCATAATACTTATCGGCCTGAGGGCGCTTATAAGGCAGGAGCTGGTGGAGGAGATAAGGACGGCGTCGTTCTGGAAATGAGCGCTCAGCCGACGGCGACGCCCTGCATGGAGTAATAAACGAGGACGAAATAGTAGGATACGGGGAAGACGAAAATAAGGCTGTCGAACCTGTCGAGAACGCCGCCGTGCCCGGGGACTATCGCCCCGGAATCCTTTATGCCGACGCCGCGCTTTATCGCGGATTCCACGAGGTCGCCGAATATGGCGGCCGCCGAAACGAACAGCGCGAAGAGGATCGTCCAGTCGGAAGATAGCGGCGAGCCGAAGCCGTAATTGACTACGAGGCCGGATATTATGCACACGACCACGCCGCCGAGAGTGCCCTCGACCGTCTTTCCCGGGCTAACGACCGGAGCGATTTTTCTCCTGCCGAATTTAAGACCGGTGAAGTAGGCCCCGGTGTCGTTCAGGAACGTACAGGCGACCGTGAAGAATATGAAGAAGAATCCCGGGTCCGCGAGGTCCTGGGCGTTTTCCGCGTAATATCCTATGGCGCCGCGGGTGTCTATGTTCCGGAGAAGCACCGCGTGGCAGAGGAGCCAGCCGAGGTAGACTATGCCGAACAGCGTCGCCCCGCCCCTTATTATCGCGCTCTCCTCGCCCGTTTTCCTGAGGTTGAATATGAGAACGAGGAGCACCGAGAGCGTGAACATGAGCGAGAAGTCGACGTAGCCCATGTACGCCGCGACGGCGATGAGAAGGGAGAGGATTATCCCCGATCCCCGCGCGCAGGGAAGGCTCCGGGACTGGAGCAGCCGCTGATACTCTATCTGCCCCGTGAGGACGAGGGCCATTATAAATAGAAGGAATATGGCTCCCCCCAGTCTGAAAATGACGTAGAGTATCGGGATGGCCACGGCGGCCGTGACTATTCTTTGCCAGAAGTTGCTCATACCGGTCGAATAGATATAATGTCCATAACCTGAGGGTTATTGCAAATAAATTATTAATCCTGATGAGTGAGTCAATAATAAAACCCATATTTGAGCCCCGTGGAGAGCCGATGAGCGTCGCGGTCCTCCTCTCGGGCTCGGGTACGAATTTCATAGCCATCGCCGAGGAGGAGAAGCGCCTCGCCCGCTCCGGTGAAAAACTCTACGGCAGGATTGACGCCGTATTCACGAACGCCCCGGGGTGCGAGGGAGCGAAGAAGGCGGCGGAGTACGGGATACCGGTTCTGGGCCTAAGCTCGAAAAAATATTTCGACGTTCTCGGCAAGAGCCCCGAAGACGAGGAGATGAGGGATTACTACGACGCTGCCGCAATCGCGCTTATCGAAAACGTCTGCTCGCCCGACATTATAGTCCTGGCCGGCTACAGGCGGCGGCTAGGCCGGGTCTTCGTCGAAAGGTACAAAAACAGGTTATTAAATCTCTACCCGGGCGACATTACGAAGGACTATCTCGTAAGGGGCGTCGACGCGTGCGTCCAGGCCATACATGCCGGGGAAGACAGCATAAGGTGCACGGTATACCTGGAGCGTCCGGATGAGAGGTTCGGCGCGGCGCTCGTGCAGTCGCCGCCCGTATCGCTCGCGGGCTTCACAGAAGACGACAAGGACGCGATGGGTGCTAAGATCAGGGAAAAGGCCGAATGGAAGGCATTCCCCTTTGCCGTCCACGGGCTTCTGGCCAAAGGCAGGGTCGGGATCGATAAAGACGGGGCTTTATACGTAGACGGAATCAGGCTGGGGAACACCGGATACCGGATGGAATCTGAAAATCCTTAAATGATAGACCTAGAATAAACTTTAGCTTCAATTTCTAACTGGCTGTAATTATATAATATCTACCGAAGAGACTTCCCCGGGCCTACCCCTTAACTTTTTCCTTCGCCCAGGAATCCTTGAGCGTGACAGTCCTGTTGAATACCGGCGCGCCTTTTTTCGAATCCAGGGCATCGGGCGTGAAATATCCCAGCCTCTCGAACTGGTAGTTTACCTCCGGCTCGGCGTCGGCGAGTCCCGGTTCTACCGGGCAATCCTTCAGCACCGTGAGTGAATCCGGGTTCAGGTGCTCCTTGTAATCCGAGCCGTCGTCTCCGGGCTCTGGCACGGTAAACAGCCGGTCGTATAGCCTCACCTCCGCCTTTATCGCATGCGGGGCCGAGACCCAGTGTATCGTGGCCTTGACTTTCCTCCCGTCGGGGGCGTCGCCGCCCTTCGTCGCCGGGTCGTACGTGCAGAGGAGCTCGGTGACCTCGCCGTTCTCGTTCTTGACCACACTCTCACACCGGAGGAAATAGGCGTATCTCAGCCTCACCTCGGCCCCCGGCGAAAGCCTGAAGAATTTCTTCGGAGGATTTTCCATGAAGTCGTCCCTTTCTATATGTAGCTCTCCCGAAAACGGCACCTTCCTCTTGCCCATCGAAGGGTCCTCCGGGTTGTTAACTGCCTCGAGCTCTTCGGACTCCCCCTTCGGATAATTCGTTATAGTCACCTTGAGCGGGTTCAGGACGGCCATCACCCTCCGCGCCGTTTTGTTGAGGTCGTCACGTATGCTGTGCTCCAGGAGCGATATATCTATGACGCTCTCCTGCTTCGTTACGCCTATCCGGGTGCAGAAGTTTCTGATGGACGCAGGCGTGTATCCCCTTCGCCGGAGGCCCGAGAGCGTCGGCATGCGCGGGTCGTCCCAGCCGTTCACAAATCCGCCCTGAACGAGCTCGAGGAGCCGCCTCTTGCTCATGACTGTGTAGTTGAGGTTGAGCCGCGAAAACTCTATCTGCTGTGGGTGGTATACGGCGAGCTCGTCCAGAAACCAGTCGTAAAGCGGCCGGTGGTCTTCGAATTCGAGCGTGCAGAGCGAGTGAGTGATTTTTTCTATCGAGTCCGAGATGCAGTGCGCGTAGTCATACATCGGATATATGCGCCACTCGTTTCCGGTTCTGTAATGCGGCTCGCGGATTATCCTGTACATGACAGGGTCACGCATGTTGATGTTGCCGGAGGACATATCTATCTTGGCCCGGAGCACGTGGGCCCCTTCCTCGAACTCTCCCTCCTTCATGCGCCGGAAGAGGTCGAGGTTCTCCTCGACTGAGCGGTCCCTGTAGGGGCTGTTCTTTCCGGGCTCGCTGAGTGTGCCGCGGTACTGCCTTATCTCGTCGGCGGATAGGCTGTCGACGTACGCCTTCCCGGCCTTGATGAGCGTTACCGCATGGTCGTAGAGGGCCTGAAAATAATCGGATGCGTGAAAGAGCCCGTCCCAGTCGAAACCGAGCCACCTGACGTCCCTCTCTATGGCCTCGACGTACTCAGTGTCTTCCTTAGTCGGATTGGTGTCGTCGTATCTAAGGTTGCACGTTCCGCCGTATTCCTCGGCGACGCCGAAGTTGAGGCATATCGATTTTGCATGCCCGATGTGGAGGTAACCGTTGGGCTCGGGGGGGAAACGCGTCGCCACCCTGCCCCCGAATTTCCCACTCTCGTTGTCCTCCTCGACTATCGTGCGTATGAAGTCGAGGCTTCTTTTTTCTCCGTTCTCTTCCATTCCGTTTTTCCCTGTCCCGGCTGTCTCCGGGGATTAATATTATACGACCTGAGAAAAACATCAAAGGTGAAAAAGCCCTCTCCGGCGGATGTGCATGTTGCTTAACCTCTCTCAAGCAATTACAATTACGCATGATGTATTTCCCCGCATACAGACCGAGAAGACTGAGAAGAACGAAGGCCATACGTGCCCTCGTCACCGAGACGAGATTGTCCCCGGACGAGTTCATATACCCCATGTTCGCCGCACCGGGCAAGGGCTTCCGGCAGGAGGTTCCCTCTATGCCCGGCATATACAAGCAGTCGATAGACAACATCGTAAAGGAGGCCCGCGAGGCTGCCGCGCTCGGCATAAAGTCCGTCCTCCTCTTCGGCATCCCGGAGCACAAGGACGAAGCCGGGAGCGAGGGCTACGCCGCCGACGGCATAATCCAGAAGACGGTCAGGGAGCTCAGGAAGAAAGTCCCGGACATGCTCGTCGTCACGGACGTATGCATGTGCGAGTACACGAGCCACGGGCACTGCGGGATAATAAAGGACGGGGACGTCGACAACGACGAAACCCTGGACTACCTCGCGAAGATGGCCGTCTCACACGCCGAGGCGGGGGCGGACGTGATAGCGCCTTCGGACATGATGGACGGGAGGGTCGGCGTCATACGGGAGGCCCTCGACGACGCCGGCTTCGAGAAGGTGCCGATAATGTCTTATTCGGCCAAGTACGCCTCGGGGTTCTACGGCCCCTTCAGGGACGCCGCCGAATCCCCCCCGCAATTTGGCGACAGGCGCGGCTACCAGATGGACCCGCCCAACGTGAGAGAGGCACTCCGCGAGATCGCCCTCGACATAGAAGAAGGGGCCGACATCGTGATGGTGAAGCCTGCGCTCTCTTACCTCGACGTCATACGCGCCGCCCGGGAAGAGTTCGATCACCCTATAGCCGCGTATAACGTGAGCGGCGAATATTCGATGGTGAAGGCCGCCGGAAAGCTCGGGTGGATAGACGAGAAGCTCGTGATGATGGAGATACTGACGAGCATAAAGCGCGCCGGTGCCGACATCATAATCACCTATCACGCAAAGGAAGCCGCCGAAATCCTCCGGGGCATGAGAAAGTAAATGTCAGACCGCCCGCACTATAAAGTCGTAGAGCTGCCACACGTCACCGACGAGGAAATAGAAAAGGTCCTCAACACGTGGGTGCCCGAGGGATGGGTGTTCGACGGTATACATTTTGTCGTGAGGGATTCTTCCAGGAGGCCGACTATGGCCTTCATATTTTTCACTTCCGCTGCGGCGGAATCCGAAGGTCTGAAAAGCGTCTGACCTCTCTTCCACAATCTTCCAGCCGTTTTATGAATTCTTTTCCGGTATCCGGGAGGCTTCGTGCTTCAGCCTTCCGCCTCGAGTCGCGAGTCGCCGGAGCCGTTAAGGCAGCTCTCTATTTCGGTAAGGTTGTTAATCCTGTCTATCCGATCGAGAGAGGTGTATTCCCCTTCCCTGTCGAGGAGAATCGCGCGTATGCCGAGCGCGCGCGGGCCGTGGAAATCGTTCTTGAGATCGTCGCCCACGTGAATAGACTCTCCCGAATCCACACCCGCCTTTTCGAGGGCCGTGAGGAAGATTCCGTGAGACGGCTTCGCGTACCCTGCCTCGCTCGATATGACGAACGTGTCGAAATAGCCGTATATGCCGAGCCGCTCCATCACGTCGTATACGCGGGAATCGAAATTCGATATTATGCCGAGCCTGTAGCCCTTCGATTTAAGCGTCTCAAGCACAGGCACCGTCTCCGGAAAGAGCGTCCACGCCTCCGTCCTGAACACCTCGAAGAGCTCGTCGAAATGCTCGTCGAAGGCGGTGAACATGCCGACCTCCGTGTAAACGTCCGTAACTACCTTCTTCCACCATTCCTTTTCAAGCTTCTTTCTTTCTTCCTGCGAAACTCCGCCGAACGCGAGCGGCGGGGCCGTTCTGAACGCCTTCGAGAACGCCTTCCTGAGAGCGGCCGGGTCGGGGTCGGCCCCATATTTACGGGCGACGCCGGCATAGGTGTTTCCGAGCCCTTCCTTTATGAAAAAGAGGGTGTCGGCCGCGTCGAAGAATATTGTCGTTATGTTTCCGTTGGTCATGAAAATATCTCTCTTTGTCTGAATGAAGACTTTAATATACACTCTAATTCCGGAAGGAGTAACAGGTGATGGAGACCACAAAACCGGCGTACGTCGCGGTCGTCGTACGCGATCTGATCTTCGCTTCGAGGATACGGGAGGCAGCCAGAAGGAACGGCGTCAGGCTCGAATTCGTTAAGCCCGGACCGGGCTTCGCGGACAAGCTCGCTTCGACTCCACCCGAGTTTTTCATCGTCGACCTCGGAGCCAAAAACCTCGATCCTTTCGCTATTATAAGGGAGATCAGGGAAACTCCGTCCCTCTCCGGCGCGCCCGTTATAGGCTTTCTCCCGCACGTCGAAACAGGGCTCAAAAAACAGGCTTCCGAAGCCGGATACGACCTCGTCGCGCCGCGGTCGTGGATGGCGCTCAACGTCGAGCAAATATTCGCCGACCTCGCCGCCGGAAAGCCGTTCCCGGCGAAAGGCGGTCAGTAGCCGAGGTTCGGCCTCAGCCATTTCTCGACCTCCGAGAGCGGTATCCCCTTACGCTTCGCGTAGTCCTCGGCCTGGTCCCTGTCTATCTCGCCGATGTGCATGTACCTCGACTGCGGATGCCCGAAGTAAAACCCGGCGACGGAGCTCGGCGGATATATCGCGAAGTTCTCAGTTATCTCGACGCCTATGTTCTCCTTCACCTGCAGCAGCTTCCAGAGGGCGGCCTTCTCTGTGTGGTCCGGGCAGGCCGGATATCCCGGCGCGGGTCTTATGCCCCTGTATTTTTCCTTTATCAGATCCTCGTATGTGAGGTCCTCTTCCTTTCCGTAATTCCAGGTATCTCGCGCGCGCTTGTGCATCATCTCGGCTAGCGCTTCCGCTACTCTGTCGCCGAGGGCCTGCACCATTATCGCCGAGTAGTCGTCGCCGGCGCTCCGGAACGTATCCGAAAACGCCTCGACCTCCTTCCCGGCCGTGACGGCGAACCCGCCCATGTAATCCGCCCTGCCTGACTCCTTCGGCGCGACGAAATCCGCGAGGGAGTAATATGTTTCGTTCTCTCCCCTCGACTTCTGCTGTCGGAGGAAGTGAAACGTCTCCACTACCTTCTTCCGGCTCTCGTCCGAATATATTTCTACGTCGTCGCCGACGCTGTTCGCCGGCCAGAATCCGAGCACGGCCCTCGGGCCGAACCTCTTCTCCGAGGCGATCTGCCCGAGGAGCCTTTCCGCGTCCTCGTAGAGGCTCCTCGCCTGCGCGCCGTATTTCTTGTGGTCGAGTATGGCGGGGAAGAGGCCCTTCAGCCCCCAAACCCAGAAGAGCGGCGACCAGTCGATGTAAGGCACTATCTCTTCCATGGGTATGTCGTTTATGACCTCGACGCCGAGCCTTTCCGGCACGTCTATCTGCGCCGTTTTCCAGTCGTCGGTGAATCTTTTTTCCCTGGCCTTCGCGATCGGGATAAACTCGGCCTCGCTCCTCGATTTCGAATGAAGCTCCCTTAGCTCCTCGTGCTTCCGCTTCGTTTCCTCGGCGAACTCCTCGTATTTCTCAGGGTTCAGGAGATTGTTGCAGACGTTGACGACGAGCGACGCGTCCTGCACGTGGCTCACGACGCCGCTATAGTGCGGCGCTATTTTTATGGCCGTGTGCGCCTTGCTTGTCGTCGCGCCTCCGATAAGCAGCGGGGTCTTGAATCCCTGCCTCTCCATCTCCGAAGCGTTGTACACCATTTCGTCGAGTGAAGGCGTTATGAGGCCGCTGAGCCCGATGATATTCGCGTTCACTTCCTTCGCGGCCTTCAGGATATTGTCGCAGGACACCATGACACCGAGGTCTATGACTTCGTAGTTATTGCACCCGAGGACGACCGAGACGATGTTCTTCCCGATGTCGTGAACGTCGCCCTTCACCGTCGCAATGACGAACTTCCCCCTGGTGCTGCCTCCGCCGGCGCTGGCCTTTTCGAGCTCCATGAACGGCTGCAGGTAGGCGACGGCCTTCTTCATGACGCGCGCGCTCTTGACGACCTGCGGCAGGAACATCTTTCCCTCGCCGAAGAGCTCGCCTACGATTTTCATCCCGTCCATGAGCGGCCCTTCGATGACGTCGAGCGGCCTTTTGTATTTCGCGAGCGCCTCTTCCGTGTCGGCGTCGATGTGATCGACTATGCCCTTTACGAGGGAGTGCGAGAGCCTCTCCTCGACGCTCCCTTCCCTCCACTTCTCGGCCTCCTTGTCCTTCGCCTTCCCGGAATCCTTCACCGTCTCGGCGTAATCGACGAGAATTTCCGTCGCGTCCGGGCTCCTGTTAAGTAGAACGTCCTCGACCTTCTCCAGGAGCTCCTTGTCTACTTCTTCATAGACTTCGAGCATTCCGGCGTTAACGATCGCCATGTCGAGCCCGGCCTTTATCGCGTGGTAAAGGAAGGCTGCATGCATGGCCTCTCTCACGGGGTTATTCCCCCTGAAGGAGAACGAGACGTTGCTGAGCCCGCCGCTCGTTTTCGCCCCGGAGCAGGCCTTTTTTATCTCGCTCACAGCCTCGATGAAATCCAGCGCGTAGTTGTTGTGCTCCTCGATGCCCGTCGCGACTGTCAAAACATTCGGGTCGAATATGATGTCCGACGGGTCCATGCCGACCTTCTCCGTGAGCAGCTTGTACGCCCTCTCGCAAATCCTGATCTTGTCCTGTTTCGTCGCCGCCTGGCCGTTTTCGTCGAACGCCATGACGACGGCAGCCGCGCCGTAGCGCATTACCTGCCGGGCGTGCTCCAAAAATTTTTCCTCGCCTTCCTTGAGACTTATGGAGTTTACGATCCCCTTTCCCTGTATGCACTTGAGCCCGGCTTCGATGACTGAAAATTTCGAGCTGTCTATCATCACCGGGACACGCGCTATGTCGGGCTCGGTCGCGATCAGGTTGAGGAACCTCGTCATGCACGCCTCGCCGTCGAGGAGCGCCTCGTCGAAGTTGACGTCTATGACGTTCGCCCCGTTCTCCACCTGCTGCTTTGCAACGGATAGCGCGCTCTCGAAGTCATCCTCTTTTATGAGCTTCGCGAACTTCGGCGAGCCCGTGACGTTCGTCCTCTCGCCCACCATTATGAACGGCGCGTTCTCGCCGATGTTGAGGGCTTCGAGCCCGCTGAGGCGCGTGGCCGGGGGAACCGTCGGCACTGCGCGCGGCGGATAATCCTTCACCCTCTCCACTATCGCCTTAATGTGGTCCGGCGTCGTCCCGCAGCAGCCGCCTACTATGTTCAAAAAGCCGCTTTCGGCGAAGTCTTCGAGATAAGACGCCGTGTCCTTGGGCGTCTGGTCGTATCCTGTGTCGCTCAGCGGATTCGGGAGCCCGGCGTTGGGATAGCAGCTCACGTAGCAGTCGGCTATACGCGAAAGCTCTTCTATATATGGCCTCATCTGCTCGGCCCCGAGGGCGCAGTTGATGCCGACGCTGAGGGGCTTTGCGTGGCGCACCGAGTTCCAGAACGCCTCTATCGTCTGCCCGGAAAGGGTCCTCCCCGAGGCGTCCGTTATCGTTACGGAAAGCATCAGGGGTATGTCGTTCTTGAAATCGTCACGATACCTGAAGACGGCATAAATAGCGGCCTTTAAATTAAGCGTGTCGAACGTCGTCTCGGCCAGTATGACGTCCGCTCCGCCCTCTACGAGCGCGGCCGTCTGCTCGTAGTAGGCCTCGGCCAGCTCGTCGAACGTGACGCCCCTCGCCGAGGGGTCGTTCACGTCGGGCGATATCGACGCCGTCCTCGTCGTCGGCCCGAGCGCACCGGCGACGAAGCATTTCCTTTCCGGATGCTTCTTCATGAACTCGTCCACGGCCTTTCGGGCGACCCCGGCAGCCGCGCGGTTGAGCTCAGGCACTATGCTTTCGAGATTGTAATCCGCCTGCGAGATGCGGTTAGCGTTGAACGTGTTCGTCTCGATTATATCCGCGCCGGCTTCGAGATATTTCGTATGTATTTCGGTTATAACGTCGGGCCGCGTAAAGCAGAGGAGGTCGTTATTTCCCTTGAGGTCCACGGGATGGTCCTTGAACTTCTCCCCCCTGAAGTCCCCCTCTTCGAGCTTGTAGCGCTGTATCATCGTGCCCATGGCGCCGTCGAGGAATAGAATCCTCTCCCCGAGCAGCTCCCGGAGGAGCCGCGCCGAATCGTTTTCAGTCTTTGTCATAGTGAGTTTAGTATACCAAAATGAATTTATTTCAATAATTTACGGGGATGGGGATGCAGCTCACTTCCAGCCGTCGCGGAGTCTCCTCAGCTCCGTGAAGACGGAAAACGACGAGCCGCCCTTCCAGTCGGAGTTTTTCTTCGAGAGCACTTTCGAGATTTCAGGACTGCCGCATCTCAGGAATGGGTTATATTTCTTCTCCTCGCCTATGGTCGTGGGCTCGGGGTCCTTCCCCTTTTTTACGAGCTTTTTGACGTCGGCGAGCTTCTTCTTCGCGTCCCGGTTTTTGGGCTCGACGTCCACGGCGAACCGGAGATTCGTTTCAGCGTAATCGTGGCCGGGCCATACTCGCGTCCCATCGGGGAGCGTCTTGACCTTCGTCTCCAGCGTGTCGAAAAGGTCCTCCGCGACGCCTCCATGCTTCAGATTCCCGACGCCCGCTAAAAAGAGTGTGTCCCCCGTAAACGCCTCGCCGTCCATGAGAAGGATTATGTGCTCGGGCGTGTGTCCCGGGGCGTAGGCAACCTCGATCTCCCGCTCGCCGAACTTTATCACTTCGCCGTCCTTCACCGTCGCGCTCCTCGGGGATACGAGGTCGAATCCCAGCGGGTGAACGAGTATCTTTCCGAGGGTAACTTTAAGGACAGGGTCGTTTCCGAGTATGTGGTCGGGGTGGCAGTGAGTGTCGATTATGTACTTCACGCTGAGCCCCCTGTCCCTTATGAAATTGAGCACCGGCACGGGATCGTTCGGGTCTACGACGACGCATTCCGACGTTTTCGTGCACCAGATTACGTAGCTATAGTTATTGTCGCTCCTCTCGGACTTTATCCTTCCGATCCCGTATCCTTCTCCGCTGAATGTCTCCACTTTTCCTTTGCCTCCATGCGCCGGAATCACCGGCCGGTTAATTGAGAACTGTTAATTATGCCACAAAACCGGCAAAATTTTCCCGTTTGGGTAAAATATATCCCTATGGCGGTGTCGGGCCAGGATATCGAGAATTTAAACCCAGCCGGAAGGCGTATCCTTCCTGCGAACGCCGTCTTTGCAGCGCCGCTCCTGTTTCTCTTCTTATTGATGATTCTTTCCGCCGGCTGCAACAAAAAGCCCGAATACATCCCCGGCAGCAGCGTCCAAGGGTACAGGGCGCCGATATACAAGATTCTTTTCTCGCCCATAGCTTTTGACGGGCGGCTGGTCGCCGTCGAGGGTATCGTGTCCGGCCTCGAGGTCGACATGGAGCACCCGGAGGGGCCCACCACCTTTTTCAGGCTCATGGACCTCAAGGGTAATTATATAGAAGTCGAAATGCCCGGAACGTGGGACATCCAGGACAACGACTATATTGTCGTCGGCGGCATATACAGGAAAAACGGAAGCTACATAGAATCCGAGCAGTACGAAAGAATAGTCCTGGAACAGGACAAAAAAGACGAGGAAATAAAAAAACGGGATGACTGGTAGCTGAAGCCTCTTCCCCCGAAGCGGTTTTGACAACCTGCCGGGGAATGGGTAACTTCTTTATTTTATTCAATATATCTGCGGGGTATATTATGAGTTTCGTTAAGGGACTTAAGTGTAAGGAATGCGGGGAAGAGTACCCCAAGGAGCCGCTTCACGTCTGTGAAACGTGCTTCGGGCCTTTAGAGGCGGCCTACAACTACGACGAGATAAAGAAAGTCCTCACGCGGGACGTAATCGAAAAGCGCGAGAGAAGCATATGGCGTTACAAGGAGCTCCTGCCCGTCGATGCCGACCCGGCTGTGGGAAGAAGCGTCGGCTTCACGCCGCTCATAAAGGCCGATAACCTCGCCCGCACACTCGGCGTAAAGGAGATTTACGTCAAGAACGACGGTGTCTGCTACCCCACCCTCTCTTTTAAGGACAGGGTCGTGTCCGTCGCGCTCTCGAAGGCGAAGGAGTTCGGGTTCGAAACAGCCGCCTGCGCTTCTACAGGCAACCTCGCGAACGCCGTCGCCGCGCTCTCCATCGAGGGCGGGCTCGAAAGCTTCATATTCATTCCCTACAACCTCGAGCAGGCGAAGATAATCGGAACCACCATCTACGGAGCAAACCTCGTGGGAGTAAAGGGGGCCTACGACGACGTCAACAGGCTCTGCAGCGAGGTAGCCGGTAAATACGGCTGGGGCTTCGTCAACATCAACCTCCGCCCCTATTATTCCGAAGGCTCGAAATCTCTCGCGTTCGAGATGATGGAGCAGCTCGGATGGCGGGCCCCGAAGCATGTCGTCGTGCCGATGGCCAGCGGCTCGCTTCTGACAAAGGTCTGGAAGGCCATAAAGGAATTCGAGCTCCTGGGGATAATCCCCGAAAACGGCACCAGGATATACGGCGCCCAGGCGACGGGATGCTCCCCGATTACGACTGCGCTCAAGAACAAGTGGGAGATATTCAAGCCCGTAAAGCCCGACACCATAGCGAAGTCCCTCGCCATAGGGACGCCCGCCGACGGGTTTTACGCGATGAGCGTGATGAAGGAGAGCGGCGGCTGGGGCGAGGACGCTTCGGACCCCGAGATTATAGCCGGCATAAAGCTCCTCGCCGAGACGGAGGGGATTTTCACCGAAACCGCGGGCGGCGTCACAATGGCAGTAACGAAAAAACTCATCGAGCAGGGAGCGATCCCCAGAAACGAAACGATAGTGATCTGCATTACAGGTAACGGGCTCAAGACACAGGAGGCCATAGCCGACAGCGTCGCGCAGCCCCACATAATCGAAGCTCAGCTCGAGGATTTCGAGGAGCTTTATTCGAAAATAAAGAACCAGGAAGAAAAAGGAGGTACGCAAGATGCCCTCAGTTCGCATACCAACCCCGCTTAGGAAGCTCACCGCAGACAAGGACGAGGTTTCCATAAGCGCCGCAAACGTGAATGAACTAATCGAGAGCCTGGAGTCGCAGTTCCCCGGAATAAAGAACAGGCTCTGCGACGAGTCCGGGAACCTGAGAAGGTTTATCAACCTTTACGTGAACAACGAAGACATAAGGTTCCTCAACGGTAAAGAGACTTCTCTCAAGGAAGAGGACGTCGTGTCCATAATCCCGGCGATAGCAGGCGGCCGCGCGTAGGCCTCCCCCGCGAGGGATTTACCTTAAACGGCCCCATGACCCGACCGGTACTTAGTACACTGCCGGACCGTCGGGATTTATTTATTCGGAATTATTTGTTGATGAGTTCTTGAAGCCTGGAGACGAACCTCTTCGCCATGGGAACATTTTCCTCTTTGCTCGCCCGGGCGAATTCTTCTAGCAGGAGCCTCTGGGTCCTGTTCAGCTTAACGGGAACTTCGACGTGTATGTCCAGGTAGAGGTCGCCCGCACCGCGCCCTTCGAGCCTCGGAACGCCCTTGCCCTTCATCCTGAAAGTCTGTCCCGACTGCGTGCCGGCCGGAATGGTTATAGTGCTCTTCCCTCCCGGCACGGGTATCTCTATCTCGTCGCCGAGGGCCGCCTGCACGAAGCTTATAGGCACCGTGCAGTGAAGGTCGTCGCCTTCACGCCTGAAGAGCGGGTGCTCCTCGACGTGAACGTCGATGTAAAGGTCGCCGTTCGCCCCCGCCCTTTGCCCGGCGTCTCCCTCGCCCCTCATCCTGAGCCGCGCCCCGTCGGATATGCCGGCCGGAACCTTTACGGTGAGATCGTGCTCTATCAGCAGATACCCCTCGCCGCGGCATTCGGCGCAGGGCTTCACTATGCGCCTGCCCGCCCCGCCGCACGTCGGGCACGTGCGCCTTATGGCGAAAAATCCCTGCGAGTACTGGAGCTCGCCCCGTCCGCCGCACGACTGGCAGGGGACGTCCCCTCCGGGGGCCGCGCCGCTCCCGCCGCATCCGGAGCAGGCTCTCTGCCTCGGGATCTTTATAGTTTTCTCGCATCCCGTAAGCGACTCGTCGAAGCTGAGGTCTATCGAATACCTGAGGTCGTTCCCCCTCCGGGATTTCTCCCTCGCCTCGCCGCTGAAGACCTCGTTGAAAAGATCTCCGAATATGTCGCCGAACCCGGCCTCGAAGTCGAACTCCGTGAAAAGCCCCTCGGACGACATGTGCCCGAAGCTGTCGTAACGCGCCCTCTTGTCGGGATTGCTGAGGACCTGGTAGGCCTCGTTGATGACCTTGAACTTTTCCTCGCACTCTCGGCTCCCGGGATTCCTGTCGGGGTGCCATTCGAAGGCCAGCCGTTTGTAGGATCGCCTTATCTCGTCGATCGTGGCGTTCCGCCCGACCCCGAGAATCTCGTAATAATCCACGTTGCTCATAAGAGTAATATAATACCTGTCTATGGAAGGCTATTCGTTTTCATTAAACGCTTCGGAATAGCTCTCGTGCCTGGAATATATGACTTCGGCGAATTTATAGGATGCGTTCTTGAGACGGTCGAGCATGTCCTTTATGTAGGCGTAATCCTCGCCTTCCAGGGATTCCCTCATTTCCTTTACAGAGCTTTCCAGGTGCTCCCTGAGCTCGGGGTCTATCTTGTCTGAATAAGAATCGAGGGTTTTCTTCACCGAATACAAAAGCCCCTCGGCCTCGTTCTTTAAAAGGGCGAGGTCGCGCCTTCTCTTGTCGACGTCGCTGCTCGCCTTGCTCTCTTCTATTATCTTGTGTATCTCGCTGTCGGAAAGGCCGCCTGAGGTGACGACGTGTACAGCCTGCTTCTTCCCGGTTCCGAGGTCCTTCGCCGAAACGTGCAGTATGCCGTCGGCGTCGACTTCGAACGATACCTCGATCTGCGGCATTCCCCTCGGCGCGGGCGGGATGCCGATGAGGTTAAAGTTCGCGAGCGAGATGTTGTCGTCGACCATCTCCCTCTCGCCCTGAAGGACGTGTATGCCGACGAAGTCCTGATTGTCGAAGGCGGTGGTGAATGTGCGGCTCCGCTTCGTCGGAATAGTGGTGTTTCTTTCGATGATCTTCGTGAAGAGGCCGCCCTTGGTTTCTACGCCTAGCGAAAGCGGAACGACGTCCAAAAGGAGAACCTCGTCTACCTTCCCTTCGAGCACTCCCCCCTGCACTGACGCGCCTATGGCGACGACTTCTTCAGGGTTGATCCTCGTCTGGGGCTCCTTTTTGAATATCTCCCTGACTTTTTCCTGTATCCTCGGCATCCTCGTCATACCGCCGACGAGCACGACCTCGTCTATATGCGAGACGTCGAGCCGCGAATCTTCTATCGCCTGCTTGCAAGGTATTTCGAGCCTGTCTATGAGGTCCGATACGAGCTCTTCGAATTCCTGCCGCGTGATCTTGTAGTTGAGGTGCTTCGGGCCCGCCTGGTCTACCGCTATGAACGGAAGGTTTATCGTCGTCTCTTCGACGGACGAAAGCTCGTGCTTGGCCTTCTCGCAGGTCTCTCTTATGCGCTGAAGCGCCATCTTGTCTTCCCTGAGGTCGATGTCGTGCTGCTTCCTGAAATCTTCGAGGACGAGCTCGACGAGCTTCTGGTCGAAGTCGTCTCCGCCGAGGAAGGTGTCGCCGCTCGTGGACTTGACCTCGAAGACGCCGTTCGCTATCTCTAGTATCGTGATATCGAACGTCCCTCCGCCGAGGTCGAAAACGGCTATTCTCCTGTCGCCTATCTTGTCGAAGCCGTACGCCAACGCCGCCGCCGTGGGCTCGTTGATTATTCTCTTAACGTTGAGCCCGGCTATCCTTCCGGCGTCCTTCGTCGCCTGGCGCTGAAGGTCGTTGAAGTGCGCGGGCACGGTTATGACGGCGTCCGTAACCTCGTACCCGAGGTATTCCTCGGCCACCTGCTTCATCTTGGTAAGCACTATGGAGGAAATTTCCTGCGGGCTGTATGTACGGGAATTGATCTCTATCCAGGCATCGCCCGATTCGTTGGGGACTATGCTGTAAGGAGCGAATTCCATCGCCTTTCTCACCTCGGGCGCGTCGCTGCGCCTGCCGATGAGCCTCTTCACACCGAATATAGTGGTCGTCGGGTTTACGACGCCCTGTCTTTTTGCGACCGCTCCGGCGAACTTCGAGTTGTCTTCGGTGAACGCCACTACCGACGGCGTCACCCTGCTCCCTTCTTCGTTAGGTATGACGACCGGGCTTCCGCCCTCGATTATCGCAACGCACGAGTTGGTCGTACCGAGGTCTATTCCTACTATTGCCATATTATATTGTCGCGCGCGGTTTTATCCTTCGTCGGTAAGGTCGAATATCCCGCTGGAATTGCCGCCTGCCCCTCCATTGTTTTTGTCTGGTGACGAGTCCGAGTCCTGAGACTCCTTCCTGCCCTTGGATACGGATACGAGCGCCGGCCGGAGAAGCCTCTCTTTCAGAGTGTAGCCGCGGAGCATCTCCGATATAATGTGCCCGGGCTCGACGTCAGGTGAATCGACGCGGTCTATCGCCTGGTGTACCCTCGGGTCGAACTCCTGCCCGCGCTCCGCCGGAACGGGCTCTACGCCGAACTTTTCGAGAAGGCTCAGGAACTGCTTGTGAACCAGCTTTACGCCCTCGAGGACAGCCCCTGTGTCTTCCTCAGGCCCTTCGGAATGGGTAAGCGCCCTTTCGAGGTTGTCGAGCACGTTTAGAAGCGCCTTAATGAGCTCCTCGTTTCCGTAGGTGATTATGTCGGCCTTTTCCTTGGCCAGTCTCTTTTTATAGTTTTCGAAATCCGCGGCAAGCCTGACATACCTCTGGTAAAGGTCTTTATAGCTTTTATCTTCTCCGCTCTCGGCACGCGCTGCCTGCTCAGCTTCGTTCACCTCGCCCTCTTCGCTGAGCTCGATCTCCCCGGGGTTATCGTTTTTATCTTCGGAATTCATTATTCTCTCCTGATTTTAAATCACAAATACTTCCAAAATTTATTGATAATTATACTCCGGTTAAGTCTTATAGTTAAGCTTTTGCGTGAAATACCGGGGCCTTGGGCTTTACTCTACGCAAAATATAATAATCGGCCGGGGGTTTGTCAACGAGCCGAAAGCCTCTTCCCGCCGCTTCTAAAGGGTGCCGTCCGGTCAGCTCAGAAGCTCGTAAGCCACGCCTTCGAGGAGCCCCGCGTCGCTTACCACCATTTCGTTCACGGAGAACCTGTCCATAGTCTTGAGAACTACCTCCGTCCCCGAAACTATAAGATCCTCCCTCCCCTTTTCGAGGCCGGGTATGGTTGACCTTTCCGCCCTCGGTGTGCCCAGAATCATGTCGAGTATCCTGACAATTCCGTCCCGCGTGAGCGTATAGTTGTTCACCCTGTCGGCGTCATATTTTCTGAGGCCGAGCTCCACGGCGGCAAGGCTCGTCGGGGTGCCCGCGGTGCCTATGATAGTGAGCCCCCTGCCGCCCGGGGGAAACCCTGAAAGCCTCTCGGCGAGTTTTTTCTCTATGTGAGCGCCGAGGGCCGAAAGGGCGGCTTCGGATTCCTTCTCTTCTGACAGGAAGCGCTCAGTCAGGCAGACAACTCCGAGCCTCGTGCTCGTGAGATTCGTTACTGTCCCCTCTTTCACGTATATGTATTCCGTGCTCCCGCCTCCTATGTCGAATATGAGACAGTCGGGCGTGTCGAACGTGACCGACTTCAAAACCCCGCTCACGGTCAGGAGGGCTTCTTCTTCTCCCGTTATAACCTCGACGGGAAGGCCGGTTTCGTTTTTCACCATTTTCACGAACTCGGGACCGTTATCCGATTCCCTCACCATGCTCGTCGCGACGGCCCTCGTCTTTTCGACGCCAAGGTCGCGTATGATCTCCGAAAATTCGGAAAGCGCCTTGAGCGACCTTTCGATCGCGCCGGGTTTTATGAGCCTGGTACCGTTGCCCGAGCCCTCGCCGAGGCGCGTTATCTCGCGGCCGACGTAGAGCTTGTGAAGCGAATTCCCCTCGCCGGGCTCTGTAACGAGGAGTCTGAATGTGTTCGTTCCTATATCTATCGAGGCTATTCTCATAGTAGTAAGCTCAATTTTACAGCTATTCGGCGTTCCGGGTGAAGAGGGATGCAAAATTATTGAAACGGCTCCCCCGCTCCTCCGGCCGGTTTTGGATATGACAAGAGTTATACCACGGAATGTGACTAAATAAAGAGGTTTTCCATGCGCTCCCGGGAAGCGTTTTAACTTCTACCCGGCAGCTCGATCAGGGCCCAACTTTCGTCCCGTCTAGTGCCCTGCATGAGCCTCGGCCGCGCCGGCATGCGCGTGCTCTATTATCTTCCCGGCCAGATGGTCCGGCAGCTCCTCGTAGTGCGAAAAGTCCATCGAGAACGTCCCGCGCCCGCTCGTTATCGCCCTGAGGTCAGACGCGTATGTCAGTATCTCCGCCATCGGTATGAGGGCCCTTATGATATTCGAGCCGGCCATGGAATCGAACCCGGCGACCTTCCCCCTCCGGGCGTTGATGTCCCCTATGACGTCGCCCATGCACTCGTCCGGGATGGTTATCTCCATCTTCATCACCGGCTCCAGCAGCACAGGCGCTGCGTCTTCCATCGCCTTTCTGAAGCCCATGGAGCCCGCGATCTGAAACGCCATGTCGGAGGAATCCACAGGGTGGAACTTTCCGTCAAACAGCGTGAGCCTGACGTCCACGACCGGGTAGCCCGCGAGTATGCCCTTCTTCATTGAATCGACGACGCCCTTTTCCACCGACGGGATAAAGTTCTTGGGTATAGCGCCGCCGACGATGTTGTTCACGAACTCGAATCCCCCGCCGCGCGGCAAGGGCTCGATTTCGACCCAGGCGTCGCCGTACTGCCCCTTTCCGCCAGTCTGCTTTATGTACTTGCCTTCGGCCTTAGCCTTCCCACGTATGGTTTCCCTGTAGGGGACGCGCGGGGTTTTGAGATCGACGTTGACGCCGTAAGTGTCCCTGAGCTTGTTTACGACTGCCTCGACGTGCGATTGTCCCGTGCCTGAAAGTAAAAATTCCTTCGTCTCCTCGTCTATTCGGTATTGTATCGTCGGGTCCTCTTCGTGAATTCGGGCGAGGGACGGCGTGAGCTTGTCCTCGTCGTTTCTCGTCTTTGCCTCGATCGCGTAAGACAGCACCGCCGCCGGCAGCGGCACGGAAGGTATCAGTAGCTGGTGCGATTCGTCCGTGAGCGTGTCGCCCGTGGAAGCGTCCTTGAGCTTGTTAACGGCCACTATATCGCCGCACGAAGCGGGGCTCAGCGGGAATTCCTTCTTGCCGATGAGCCTGTGGAGGTGGCCCAGCTTCTCCCTGCTTCTTTTCGTCGAATTGTATGCGCTGCCGTCGCCGTTCAGCGTGCCGGAATATACCCTGAAGACGCTTATCTTCCCTGCGTAGGGGTCGGAAATCGTTTTGAAAACGTAAGCCGAGAACGGCCCCTTCTCGCCCGGGGCGATCTCCGTTTCTTCCCCTCCGGGTAGTAGTCCCTTTAGCGGCTTTCTTTCGAGCGGCGAGGGCATGTATCTCGTGATGGCGCTCGAAAGGACGTTCAGCCCGACGAGCCCCGTCGCAGAGCCGAAGAAGACGGGGAAGATACGGCTGTCGAGTATGCCTTCGTGGAGAAGGCTCGTGATCTTGTCTTCGTCCACGGGCTCGCCCTCGAGATATTTTTCGAGGAGCTCGTCGTCGAGCTCCGCGACCGCCTCGATTATGGCCTCACGCGCGGCCGCGGCGTCGTCCATCATTTCGTCGGGCACCGGTATCTCCCGGGCGCCGCCTGCGCCGTCGTAGGCGTAGGCCTTCATGTCGACGAGGTCGACGATGCCTTTAAAGTCGTGATTCTCGCCTATGGGGAGCGTGAGCGGTATTACCTTCGCCCCGCCGAGCTCTTTCGAGATGCCCTTCACCGTGGCCTCGTAGCTCGTATTTTCCTTGTCGAGCTTGTTGACGAATATCATGCGAGGCAGGTCGCTCGCCATATCCCAGTATTTCCTGATCTGTAGCCCGGCGTCGCCGCCGACAGCGCCGACGACGAGCACGACACCGTCGGCCGCCCTGACGGCGTTTTCCGCCTCGTATAGGAAATTTAGAAATCCGGGTGTATCTATGAGGTTGACCAGGTGGCTCCTGGTTTCGAAGAATGTAATGTGGGAATTTATAGACATCTTCCGGTGCTTCTCTTCCGGTTCGAAGTCGAGCACCGAGGTTCCGTCGTCGACCCTTCCGAGCTTGTCGGTCGCGCCGTGGGTGTAGAGGATAGCTTCAGCCAGAGATGTTTTACCGGCGCCGTGAGGTGCGACGAGCGCGATATTCCTTATACAGTCTCTACTGTACTCCTTCATGGGGGAGTTACCTCCTTTGTCTGTTATTGACGTCGATCCTCGTCAACTTGTCCGTCTCCTCTATAGGTATAATTCCCGCTTTCAGGTGAACGTGTTCAATTTACTCCGCGAAAGGGCGCCTAGTTCTTGCTGTACTTCTTCCTGAACCTCTCTACCCTGCCCTTCGCTTCCGCAGCCCTTTCCTTGCCTGTGTAAAACGTGTGACAGTTCGAGCAAACCTCGACCGTGAAGTTTTCAAAACGCGTAGATTTCGTGTTGTATACAGCCCCGCACGAACAGCTTATGGTGACATCTTTGTACTCCGGATGTATATCCGCCTTCATTTACTGCCTCCTGTTTACGTGAATACGTAGATATGATGAAATAGACCCCTGTCTATTAATAGTAAATTAACATTTAAATGGCGGCTCAGCAAGTAGAGTCGCTTCCCTGAAAGCAAAAAAGGCGGCTTTACCGGCCGCCTTTCTCGCATATTACACTGTCTTTTACCCCGGAATCCCGGGTTCCTTTTCTTATTTTTCGGTGAACTCGGCGTCTATAACATCATCGCCGTCGTCCTTCGGACGCTCGTCCTGCCCGCCCTCCGCGGGCTCGGAAGCCCCGGGCTCCGCGCCGTCGCCGCCCGGCTGCTCCTGGGCGCCGCTGTCGGCCTGCTTATACATCAGCTCGGCCAGCTTGTGGGAGGCCTTGGTTATCTTGTCCGTGGCCGAAGCTATGGCGTCGGGGTCGTTGCCCTTTATGGCGTTCCGCCCTTCCTCGAGCGCCTCTTCGAGCTCCTTCTTGTCGGACTCCGAAAGCTTGCTCTCGAATTCCTTAAAGCTCTTCTCGGTCCTGTAGATAAGCTCGTCGAGCTTGTTACGGTTCTCGACAAGCTCGTGGCGCTTCCTGTCGTCCTCGGCCTTCTCCTCGGCGTCGCGGACCATCCTGTCGACCTCGTCCTTGCCGAGCCCGCTCGAAGCCTCGACCCTGACCTTCTGCTCCTTGCCCGAAGCGAGGTCCTTGGCCGAAACGTGCAGTATGCCGTCGGCGTCCGTGTCGAACGTAACCTCGATCTGGGGCACGCCCCTCGATGCCGGCGGGAGGCCGTCGAGTATGAATCTCGCGAGCGTCCTGTTGTCGGCCGCCATCTGTCTTTCGCCCTGAAGGACGTGTATCTCGACGGACGTCTGGTTGTCTTCGGCCGTCGTGAACACCTGGCTCTTCTTCGTCGGGATGGTGGTGTTCCTCTCGATTATCTTCGTCATGACTCCGCCCAGGGTTTCGATACCGAGTGAGAGCGGTGTGACGTCGAGAAGAAGAACGTCCCTGACTTCTCCGCCGAGGACGGCGCCCTGTATCGCCGCGCCCATGGCCACGACCTCGTCCGGGTTGATGCCCTTGTGGGGCTCCCTTCCGAAAAAGTCCGTAACCACTTTCTGAACGAGCGGTATCCTGATCGAGCCGCCGACGAGTATGACCTCGCTTATATCCGAAGCCTTTAAGCCCGCGTCCTTGAGCGCCTGCCTGCAGGGCTCGAGCGTTCCCTTGACCTTGTCTTCTATGAGCTGCTCGAACTTCGAGCGCGTGATCTTCATCACGAGGTGCTTCGGCCCCGTCGCGTCGGCCGTTATGAACGGTAAGTTAATCTCGGTTTCGAGCGTGTTCGAAAGCTCTATCTTCGCCTTTTCGGATTCCTGCCGGAGCCTCTGGAGCGCCATCTTGTCGTTCCCGAGGTCTATGCCGGAGTCCTTCTTGAACTCGGCGATTATGTATTCCATGAGTATCCTGTCGAAGTCGTCGCCGCCGAGGTGCGTGTCGCCGTTCGTCGACTTGACCTCTATGACGTTGTCGCCGACCTCTAGTATCGAAATATCGAACGTTCCTCCGCCGAGGTCGTACACAGCTATTGTGCCCTCGTTCTTCTTGTCGAATCCGTAGGAAAGCGCCGCGGCCGTCGGCTCGTTTATGATTCGCTTCACCTCGAGCCCGGCTATTTTGCCTGCGTCCTTCGTCGCCTGCCTCTGGCTGTCGTTAAAGTATGCGGGCACCGTGATGACGGCTTCCTTTACCTCCGTTCCGAGATAGTCCTCGGCCGCTTTCTTCAGCTTCATGAGTACGTGCGACGAGATCTGCGGCGGGGAATACTGCTTGCCCATCACCTCGACCCACGCGTCGCCATTCTTCGCTTTTACAACCTTATACGGGAGCCTCTTCGCTTCGTCCTGTACTTCGTCGAAGCGCCGCCCCATGAGTCTCTTCACGGAGAAGATCGTATTCTCGGGGTTCACGACGGCCTGCCTCTTGGCTGGCCCGCCGACGAGTATCTCGCCGTCCTTTGTGAAGGCGACGACCGAAGGGGTGGTACGCGCGCCTTCCTCGTTTATGATAACCTTGGGCTCGCCGCCCTCGACTATCGCCACGACAGAGTTCGTCGTTCCGAGGTCAATACCTATAATTTTTCCGCCTGTTGCCATAATCTTAACTACCTCCTGTGCTTTCTATGTTCGTTTCAGTCGGCGTGAGCGTGCCCCGCTTCTCCCGCATCTATGGAGCTTTCGACCTCGCCCTTCAGTTTTCTCAGAGCCTGAACCTCTATCTGGCGCACCCTTTCCTTGGATATGCCCAGCTCGTCGCCGAGCTCGCGGAGCTTGCCCTGCGGGCTCGAAAGATACCTGCTCTCTATAACCCGCTTCTCTCGGGGCGAGAGCTTCGTGAGGCCCTCTTCGAGCCCCCTCCTGGCGAGGCTGTCCGTCTCGATGCTCTCGAGAACCTCTTCCTGCGACGGGTTTTCCACGGCCAGCGTGTCGATGTAGGTTACCGAGTTGTCTTCGGTAACCGTGGAGTCGAGTGAAAAGTCTCTCGCCGCCGTCCGGAGCTCCATGTCGAGGACGTCCTTCTCCCTCACGCCGAAGAGCTTTGCGACCTTGCCCGCATCCTCTTCGGAAAGGGTTCCGCCGTCCAGACGAAGCTCCCTCTTCGCCCTCCCTATCTTGTGGAAGAGCTTCCGCTCGGCCTGCGTCGTGCCGATCTTCACCTGGCTCCAGAATTTCATGATGTGGTTCTGTATGCCCGCGCGTATCCACCACACCGCATAGGATATGAGCCTGTAGCCCTTGTACGGGTTGAATTTCTTTACGGCCTTCATGAGCCCGAGAGTGCCTTCCTGAACGAGGTCCGTCAGCGGAAAACCATATGAAGCATATTCCGACGCTATCTTGACGACGAATCTCAGATTAGACACTATGAGCTGGTTCGCAGCTTCGAGGTCCTTGTCTTCGTAATACCTCACAGCAAGGGCGTATTCCTCGTCCCTGCTCAGAACCGGGTATTTCTCTATTTCCCTGAGAAACACTCCCATCGGCTCTCTGACTGCTATCGCATTCATCTATTTACATACCTCCTTTTCCAAAACTAATCATCATCCGGGAATTGTCAAGGGGGAGGAGGCATTATGATAGATATCAATATTTTCTTTGTTGTCAGGCGGTTAGGGTTCTAATCCTGACGTATTTCTTCCGATTTGGGCGGATAAAGCCCCAAAAGGCCCGCTTTTTCGGATAAAACGCGGGCCGAAGGCTTCGCTTTAGAGTCAGGCGCCGGCCGCTTCTACAACCTTTGCAGCGGCTTCCCTCATGTCGGCGCCGGTTATGATGTTGAGGCCGGATTCGGAGAGCATTTTCCTTCCGAGCTCGACGTTGGTCCCTTCGAGCCTTACGACCAGAGGCACCTGGAGCCCGACTTCCTTCGCCGCGGCTATTATGCCCTCGGCTATCGTGTCGCACTTCATGATGCCGCCGAAAATGTTTACGAATATGGCTTTAACGTTCGGATCGCTGAGGATCATCTTGAAGGCCTGCGTAACCTGCTCTGTGCTGGCGCCGCCGCCGACGTCGAGGAAGTTCGCCGGCTCCCCGCCGTGATGCTTTATGATGTCCATCGTCGCCATCGCGAGGCCCGCACCGTTGACGAGGCAGCCTATGTTGCCGTCGAGCTTAACGTAGCTTATGCCCCACTTCTTGGCTTCGAGCTCCGTCGGGTCTTCCTCATCCGGGTCGTGGTACTTTTCGATGTCGGGGTGCCTGAAAAGGGCGTTGTCGTCGAAGTTCATCTTCGCGTCGAGCGCTATGAGGTCGCCCGACTTGGTGAGTATGAGGGGGTTTATCTCCGCAAGGGAGCAGTCCTTGTCGGTGAAGAGCTGGTAGAGGGCGGATACGAACTTCACGGCCTTGCCCACGCTCTTCCCTTCGAGCCCGAGGAAGTACGCAATCTTCCTGCACTGAAAGGGCTGAAGGCCTACAACAGGGTCTATGTATTCCTTTAAAATCTTTTCGGGATTCGTACGGGCGATTTCTTCTATCTCGACGCCGCCCTCTCGGCTGGCCATTATGACGATCTCTTCCTTCGCCCTGTCTATTACCATCCCGAGGTAAAATTCCTTGTCTATATCCGAAGCCTCTTCGACGAGCACTTTCTTTACGAGCTTGCCGTCAGGCCCTGTCTGGTGGGTTACGAGTATCATTCCGAGAATTTCGGAGGCGATTTCCTTTACCTGGTCGAGAATGCTCGCGAGCTTTACGCCGCCGCCCTTGCCCCTTCCGCCGGCGTGAATCTGCGCCTTTATGACGAACTTTCCGGAGTTTAAATCCTGCGCTATCTGGTGCGCTTCGTCTTCGTTGAACGCGACCTTTCCCGTCGGCGTCGCCGCGCCGTAAAGTGATAACAGCTCTTTTGCCTGATACTCGTGTATGTTCACTTCTTGAATCCTCCTTGAAATGCGCCTTCGCCTGTTACTGCTTCGAGCTTCCCCTGAATTTATTAATGAGCCACTGGAGCGGGTCGAAGTAGGTGTCGGCCACCCTCTCCTTGAGAGGGATGATTGCGTTGTCGGTGATGTGTATGTGCTCGGGGCAGACTTCAGTGCAGCACTTCGTGATGTTGCAGTACCCGAGGCCGGCGTCGGTCCTGAGGTATGCCTTCCTGTCGTCGGTGTCGAGCGGATGCATTTCGAGCTCGGCTATCTTGATCAGCATTCGCGGGCCCGCGAACTCGTTTTTCTTGTCGTGGTTTCTGAGAATGTGGCAGACGTTCTGGCAGAGGAAGCACTCGATACACTTCCTGAACTCCTGGCTCCTCTCGACGTCCTCCTGGTACATGACCCACTTCGTGTCCTTTGCAGGCTTGAAAGGCGGTATCGTCTTTCTGACCTTGTAGTTCCAGGAAACGTCGGTGACGAGGTCTTTTATAATCGGGAAGCTCTTTATGGGATATACGATAACGGGTTTATCGAGCGGAAGTGAATCCATGCGGGTCTTGCAGGTGAGCTTCGGCATGCCGTTTATCTCGGCGCTGCACGAGCCGCACTTGGCCGCCTTGCAGTTCCACCTCACTGCGAGGTCGCCGTCGTAGTTGGCCTGTATGAAGTGTATGGCGTCGAGGACAACCATCCCCTCCTCAACGGGTACATCGTATTCCCTTTCCCCGCCGCCGCTTGCGTCCCCGCGGTATACCCTCATCTTGGCTATGGCCATATTATTTGTAACCTCCGTCGACTATTTTCCTTAGCTCCTCCGGCATCTGCGGAAGGGGAGACGTGCCCAGATGCATTTCTCCGTTGCCGTCAAGCGAAATTACCGAGTTCACCTTGCCCCATACTTCGTCGTTATATTTGGGGAAATCCACCCTGCTGTGAGCGCCCCTGCTCTCTTCCCTCTGAAGCGCGCACTTCGCTATCGCTTCGGAGACTATGAGCATGGACTTGAGGTCCTTACAGAGATGCCAGCCGGGGTTGAACATACGCGAGCCCTCGATCTTGAGGTCGGAAGCCCTTTCCTTCAGCACCTGGAGCTCGTCGAGACCTTCCTGAAGCTTTTCCTTCGTCCGGAAAACGCCGACGAACTTGCCCATCGTTTCCTGAAGGGCCTGGTGTATCGTGTAGGGATTTTCGCCCTCTTCGCTCTCGAACGGCCTCAGCATCTCCTCGGCCGCGAGCTCTAAGTCCTTATCGTCTATCTTAAGTGTGTTGTCTTTGATTTCGTTTGCATACTGCGCCGCGCCCATACCGGCCCTCATTCCGAAGACGAGAAGGTCGGAGAGCGAATTCCCGCCGAGCCTGTTCGCCCCGTGCATGCCGCCCGCAACCTCTCCCGCGGCGAAGAGCCCGGGAACGGTGGTGCCGGCCGTGTCGGCGTCCACCCTGACGCCGCCCATGATGTAGTGCGTCGTCGGGAAAACTTCCATCGGGTCCTTGGTGATGTCGATGAGCGCGAACTCCATGAACTGATGATACATGCTCGGGAGCTTCTTCTTGACGTACTCCGCCCCCCTGTGCGCTATGTTGAGGAAAGCGCCGCCGTGGGGCGAGCCCCTGCCTTCCATGACCTCCGTGTAAATGGACCTCGCGACGACGTCCCTCGTCGAGAGCTCCATCCTCTCGGGGTCGTACTTTTCCATGAACCTCTCGCCGTTACGGTTGGTGAGTATACCGCCCTCTCCGCGGACAGCCTCCGTTACGAGTATGCCTCTCACGCTCGGGGGCCATACCATGCCCGTCGGGTGGAACTGGACGAACTCCATGTCTATGAGCTCGGCCCCGGCTTCGTAAGCCAGCGCCTGCCCGTCGCCCGTGTACTCCCAGGAATTCGAGGTTACCTTGTAAGACTTTCCTACACCGCCAGTCGCGAGAACGATGGCCTTCGTCTTGAAGAGGACGAACCTTCCGCTCTCCCTCCAGTATCCGAAGGCGCCTGAAATTCTCTCGCCGTCCTTTAAGAGGTGTGTAATAGTGCATTCCATGTATACGTCGATGCCGGAGTGTATGCCTTTGTCCTGGAGCGTCCTTATCATTTCGAGGCCGGTGCGGTCGCCGACGTGAGCGAGCCTTTTCCAGGTGTGTCCGCCGAAGGCGCGCTGCATTATCTTGCCGTCCTTCGTCCTGTCGAAGAGCGCTCCCCAGTGCTCGAGCTCCTTCACCCTGTCGGGAGCTTCCTGCGCGTGGAGCTGCGCCATGCGCCAGTTGTTGAGCATCTTTCCGCCGTGCATGGTGTCGTGGAAGTGAACCTTCCAGTTGTCCTGAACGTCGACGTTGGCGAGAGCGGCGGCGACGCCTCCCTCCGCCATGACGGTGTGCGCCTTTCCGAGAAGGGATTTGCATACGAGCCCTACCGAAGCCCCCCTGGCCGACGCCTCGATGGCGGCCCTTAACCCCGCTCCCCCGGCGCCTATGACGATTACGTCATGTGTATGTGTCTCTATCTCCATCTATTGTTACCTCTTATATAATCCTGATGTCTGTGATGACTCCCCTGGCTAGGAGGAAAACGTAAAGGTCCGCGAGAGCGACGCTGAAGAGGCTCACCCAGGCCCAGAACATATGATGCTCGTTCCACACACTGACCTTCCCCCAGATCCGGAAGCGCGTCGGACACTTCGAAAACACGTCGAGCTTCCCCCCTACAAGATGGCGGAAGGAATGGCAGGAGAACGAGTACATGCTGAGGAAAGCGGCGTTCAGGATAAGAACTATCGTGCCTACCCCGATGCCGAACCCGTCCTCGAACTTGAATGCGTGAAGAGCGTCTATCCAGAGGAAAAGAAGTATTACGCTGGCGGCGTAGAAGAAATAACGGTGCAGGTTCTGCAGAATGAAAGGAAATCTCGTCTCCCCTGCGTATGTGCCTTCCTTGGCGAGCGGGCGCACCGCGCAGCCGGGGGGAGCCATGAAAAACGACCTGTAGTAGGCCTTTCTGTAGTAGTAGCACGTCGCCCTGAATCCGAGCGGCGCCCACAGAATCAAAAGGGCCGGAGAAAGCGGCCACCACGAGGCCAGAAGATACGGGGAGTAGAACGGGGAGAGATAGGGCTCGACGAGGAAATCGGCGTTCGAGAACGCACGCCATGTCGAGTAAATACCGAAAACCGAGAGAATCGTCGCCGTCACAAGCGGCGCAGCCCACCACGCGTCCTTGCGCATGGTAATCGAGCTTTGAGCAGTTCCATTCGCCATCTCTGTGTCTCCTAACTTGCCTCTAATCTTATTCTTATTGGTTGCACGGGGTTGCCGTCATCGATTCGGGGAAAATCGGTGCGTGTAATATTATATGAATGCCCCGGGCTAGTCAAGCAAAAGGCCGGGTCGCCCGGGGCTGATTTTGGTTTCAGACTTTAGCTGTTTTGTCGATGTGATCGCAGAGCTCTTTTACGTGGCTCGCGGAAATCTTTATTTCTTCCTTTTCCTTGTCCGAGAGCGCGACCTCGAATATCCCTTCGATGCCCTTTCTGCCGAGCTTTACGGGAAGGCCGACGAAGGTGTTGTCGACGCCGTATTCACCCTCTGCGAGAACGCAGCAGGGAAGGATCTTCTTCTTGTCCTTGAGTATAGCTTCGACCATCTCGACAGCCGACACAGCCGGCGCATAGAAGGCGCTTCCGGTCTTTAAGAGTGCTACTATCTCGCCGCCGCCGCCGCGCGTCCTCTTAACTATCTCCTCGAGCCTGTCCGCCGGTATGAGCTCAGTCACCGGTACGCCAGCGACAGTCGTGCAGCGCGTTAACGGCACCATGTCGTCGCCGTGTCCGCCGAGGACGAACGCGTGAATGTTCTCGACCGATACACCGAGCTCCATGCCGATAAACGACCTGAACCTCGCGGCGTCGAGCACTCCGGCCATACCCATCACGCGCTCCTTCGGGAATCCGCTGACCTTGTGCGCGACGTAGACCATGGCGTCGAGCGGATTCGTAACGAGTATCAGTATCGCGTTCGGCGACTTGGCCGCTACGTTCTTCGTAACCTCCGTCACGATGGCGGTGTTGGTGGCGATGAGGTCGTCCCTGCTCATTCCGGGCTTTCTCGGTATGCCTGAGGTTATAACGACGACGTCCGAGCCCGCCGTCTCATCGTAGCCGTTCGTGCCCGTTACGTTCACGTCGTAGCCGTAAACCGGGTTCATTTCCATCAGGTCGAGCGCCTTGCCCTGCGGCATGCCCTCGACGATATCCACGAGGACGACGTCTCCGAGCTCCTGCTGCGCGAGCATCAGCGCGGTCGTTGCGCCCACGTTGCCGGCGCCTATAACTGAAATCTTTGGTCTGCTCATTTAACCGCTCCTTACACGTATTATTGTATTTATTATCGATGTTGTAGCTTTGGGGATTTATCGTGTGCTTCCGGGACCCTCCGCGCGGGGGTGAAGCTAAATCTTCCCCCGCCACTGCCTTTTTATAAGACTCTTATTTTTCTACCCTGTCCATGTTGGCCGCTATAGCCTTGCCGAACTCGGAGCACTTTAAAAGCTTCGCCCCTTCGAGCTGGCGCTCGAGGTCGTAGGTTACAGTCTTGTCGAGGATTGTTATCTCCATCGCCTTCACTATAAGGTCCGCTGCTTCCTGCCAGCCGAGGTACTCGAACATCATCACGCCCGAGAGTATGACTGAGCTCGGGTTTATCTTGTCCTGCCCCGCGTACTTCGGAGCCGTGCCGTGAGTCGCCTCGAAGAGCGCGAGGTAATCGCCTATGTTGCCGCCGGGGGCCATTCCGAGGCCGCCCACCTGCGCGGCGCAGGCGTCTGAGAGATAGTCGCCGTTCAGGTTCGACGTGGCTATGACGTTATAATCCCTCGTCCTCGTGAGTATCTGCTGGAGCATGTTGTCGGCGATCCTGTCGTTAATCACCACCTTTCCCGGAGGCGTCTTTCCGCCGAACTTGTCCCAGAGGTCCTCCTCCGTTATCGCGCCTTCCGAGAACTCTTCCCTGGCCAGCTCGTAGCTCCAGTCCCTGAAAGCGCCCTCGGTGAACTTCATGATGTTCCCCTTGTGCACTATCGTGACAGTCTCCCTTCCTTTTTCGATGGCGTGCTTTATAGCCTTTCTCATGAGCCTCTTCGTTCCGAAGGGGCTTATGGGCTTTATGCCTATGCCCGATCCTTCCCTTATGTTGACGCCGTATTTCTCTACGAGATAATTTCTTATATCGGTCGCCTCTTTCGAGCCGCTCTGCCATTCGATTCCGGAATAGACGTCCTCCGTATTCTCGCGGAAGATTATCATGTCCATGTCTTCCGGCTTCTTTATCGGTGAGGGCGTTCCCTTTATGTATTTCACCGGCCTCACACATGCGTAGAGGTCGAGTATCTGCCTTAAGGCGACGTTAAGGCTCCTTATGCCGCCGCCTATAGGGGTCGTGAGGGGTCCTTTTATGGATACTATGTATTCCTTTAAATCCTCTATCGTTTCGTCGGGGAGCCATTCGCCCTTCTCTGCGAAGGCCTTTTCCCCTGTCAGCACCTCGTGCCACGTTATCTTCCTCTTTCCCCCGTAAGCCTTCTCCACGGCGGCGTCGAATACTATCTGCGACGCATGCCATATGTCGGGTCCCGTGCCGTCGCCCTCGATAAAGGGGATTATGGGATTGTCCGGCACGATTAGTCTGTCGTTGGCTGTATCTATCTGGATTTTCTCACCCGAAGCGGGTTTGCGGGATGACATTGTTGAAACTCCTGTACAAAAAATTTGGACTGAAATATAAATAAAAAACGAGCATAATTCAACTTTTGACGGGCCCGCCGGCCCCTTCTCACTAAAATTACGCAGGTTTCCGGTGCAGCCCGTATCGGCCGATGCCACTCTTTCTTGAAACTCCGTTCTCAGCGGGGAGGGTTTTTACGACTTCATCATCTGCCTGAGAACGGTCTGAAGTATCCCGCCGTTCTTGTAATACTCGACTTCGACGGGGCTGTCGAGACGGCAGGTTACGTGAAGATCGAAGCTGCCGCCGTCGGGCTTCGTAACCTTAACGGTTATGTCCTTGCCCGGCGTAAGCCCTTCGGATATGCCGCCTACGTCGTAGCGCTCATAACCGGTGAGCCCGTAAGTATCCTTGCTCTCGCCTTCCCTGAACTGGAGCGGGAGAACACCCATTCCGACGAGATTACTCCTGTGTATCCTCTCGTAGCTCTCCGCTATGACCGCTCTCACCCCGAGAAGGACTGTACCCTTCGCGGCCCAGTCGCGGGAGCTTCCCGTGCCGTACTCCTTCCCGCCGATAACTATAAGCGGAAGCCCGGCCTCCTGGTACTTCATCGAAGCGTCGAAAATCGTCATCTGCTCTCCCGAGGGGACGTGCTTCGTATACCCGCCCTCCACGCCGTCGAGCATCTGGTTTCTTATCCTGATATTTGCGAACGTGCCGCGTATCATGACTTCGTGGTTTCCGCGGCGGGAGCCGTAGCTGTTAAAATCCCTCGGCTCTACTCCGTGCCCTATGAGATACTTCCCCGCCGGGCTGTCCTTAGGTATCGAGCCCGCGGGAGAAATGTGGTCCGTCGTTATGGAATCGCCGAGGAGCGCGAGAACGTATGCGCCCTTAATGTCGCCCGTCTCCGGGAGCGCGAGCGAGAACGTCTCGAAGAACGTCGGGTTCTGGATATATGTCGACGACTTGTCCCACTTGTAAAGATTTCCCTCAGGCACATCGAGGCCCTTCCAGGTATCGTCGCCGTCGAAAACGGACTTGTACTGCGCCCTGAAAATCTCGGGGTTGAGGACGCTGTTCACGGTGTCCCTGATCTCCTTCTGCGAGGGCCATATGTCTTTCAGATAAACCGGCTCGCCGTTCCTGCCCGTTCCTATGGGCTGGCTGTATACGTCTATGTCGACAGTGCCCGCGAGCGCGAAGGCGACGACGAGCGGCGGCGAGGCGAGGTATGCGAACTTCACGAACGGATGAACCCTGCCCTCGAAGTTCCTGTTCCCGCTGAGGACGGCGGCGCACGTGAGGTCGTTCGCCTTTATGCCCTCTTCTATCGGGGCGGGAAGCGGGCCGCTGTTGCCGATGCATGTCGTGCAGCCGTAGCCGACGAGGTCGAATCCGAGCTCGTCGAGGTAAGGCGTGAGTCCCGCGGCGTCGAGGTAGTCGGTTACGACTCTGGAGCCCGGCGCGAGGCTCGTCTTCACAGTCGGCTTAACGGTAAGCCCCTTCTCGACAGCCTTCTTCGCCACGAGCCCCGAGCCCACCATGACGGACGGGTTCGAGGTGTTCGTGCAGCTCGTTATGGCCGCGATGACGACCGAGCCGTTTCCGAGCTCGGCGTCGGTGCCGTCTTCCATCTTCACAGTAATCTTCTTCCCGACGTTCCTGCCTTCGGGGTCTTTGGTTTTCGTTTTAAGCACTTCTTCGTAAGATTCTTTCAGGTTCTTAAGGGGAACCCTGTCCTGCGGGCGGCTCGGCCCGGCCATGGAAGGCTCGACTGTCGAAATGTCGAGCTCTAGCGTGTCGGTGTATACCGGGTCGGGCGTGTCGTCCGTCCTGAAAAGGCCCTGCTCTTTCGTGTATGCCTCTACGAGCTCTACGAGCTTTCTGTCCCTGCCGGTTATTTTGAGGTATGTAAGCGTCTCTTCGTCGACGGGGAAGAATCCCATCGTCGCGCCGTACTCGGGGGCCATGTTCGCTATCGTCGCCTTGTCCGAAAGCGCGAGCTGCGAGAGCCCGGGGCCGTAAAACTCGACGAACTTCCCGACGACGCCCTTCTTTCTAAGCATCTCGGTAACGGTGAGCACGAGGTCCGTCGCCGTCACTCCCTCGGCGAGCTGGCCGTGGAGCTTGAACCCGACGACTTCAGGCACGAGCATGTAGAGCGGCTGGCCCAGCATACAGGCCTCGGCTTCGATACCGCCGACGCCCCATCCGAGAACGCTGAGGCCGTTAATCATCGTCGTATGCGAGTCCGTTCCGACGAGCGTATCCGGGTAAGCCAGCGTCTCGCCGTTCACTGTCTTCGACGCGACGACGCTCGCCAGACATTCGAGATTGACCTGGTGCACTATGCCCGTGCCGGGAGGGACGACCCTGAAATTATCGAATGCCTTCTGCGCCCACCTCAAAAACGCGTACCTCTCGCCGTTCCGCTCGTACTCGCGCTCGACGTTGAGCGTGAACGCCCTGTCGCTCGCGAAGTAGTCGACCTGAACCGAGTGGTCGATGACGAGGTCGACGGGAACTATCGGATTGATCTTCGCCGGGTCTCCGTTCAGCCTGTTCACTACTGTCCTCATGGCCGCGAGATCGACGACGCAGGGCACTCCCGTAAAGTCCTGCAGAATGACGCGCGCGGGGCAGTAGGGAATTTCTTCGGCGACCTCGCTCCCGGGGCTCCACGTCGCGAGCGCTTTTAAGTGCCCGTCGTGGATAATGTCGCCGTCGTAATTCCTTGCAACGTTTTCGAGGAGTATCTTTATAGATACGGGAAGGCGCGAAATATCCACCCCCAGGCGGGCCTCGATGGCCTTTAAGGAATAGTATTTTACGTCACCCGAGCTTGTTTTTAGCGTAGAAATCGCTTTCAGGTCATCTCTTATTTCACTCATACAAATTCTCCTTAGCTGATGGTTAGAAGGAAGGTTCTCCCCAATCATTGTACAGTTGAATGGGGACAAATCAAGCATATGGGCCGCATTTTATAAGCCCGCCGGGGGCGGTAGCGGCCCGTGATTTCAGTCTATTTTCCTGAAGATTAATGAGGCGTTGGTTCCGCCGAATCCGAAGGAGTTGCTTAAAGCGGTCTTTATCTTCGTCTCCCGCGTCTGGTTGGGCACGTAGTCGAGGTCGCACTCGGGGTCGGGTACTTCCTGGTTTATCGTGGGCGGGAGTATTCCGTGCTCGAGCGCAAGGACACTGAACGCCGCCTCCACTGCTCCGGCCGCGCCGAGAAGATGCCCCGTCATCGACTTCGTCGAGCTCACGGGTATCTTGTACGCCCTTTCGCCGAATACTGCCTTTATAGCGTTCGTCTCGTTGGCGTCGTTAAGGGGCGTCGAAGTGCCGTGGGCGTTTATGTAGTCGATCTCGTCCGGGTTCACTCCGCCGTCGTGGAGGGCAGCCTTCATGCACCTCTCCGGCCCGTCGAGCGACGGCGCCGTTATGTGGCTCGCGTCGCTGCTCATGCCGTAGCCGACTATCTCGGCATATATATGGGCGCCCCTCTTCTTCGCGGATTCGAGCTCCTCCAGTATGAGCATCCCCGCTCCCTCGCCTATGATGAAGCCGTCGCGCTCCCTGTCGAACGGGCGCGACGCTTTCGCAGGTTCGTCGTTACGGGTCGAGAGCGCCCTCATGGCGTTAAACCCGGCGAATGTAAGCGGTATTACCGGTGCTTCGGTGCCGCCGGCGAACATGGCGTCCGCCTCGCCGTTACGTATCGCCTGCGCCGCGTAGCCTATGGCGTGCGCGCTCGCGGCGCATGCCGTGGTCGTGCAGCAGTTCGGGCCCTTGGCGTTAAAGAATATCGACACGTAGCCCGCGGCCATGTTGTTTATGATGTTGGTTATGAAAAAGGGCGAAAGGCGGCCCGGCCCCTTTTCGTTCATCGTGAGGACGGTGTTGACGTACGTCTCCATCCCTCCGATGCCGGAGCCGATTATAGTGCCCACCCTGGGCGAGAGCTCTTCCGTTATCTCGAGACCGGAGTCCTCCAGCGCGAACTTCGCCGCCGTGACGGCGTACTGGATGAAGGTATCGGTCTTTCTCGCCTCCTTGGCGTTCATGTAGAGCTCGGGGTCGAAGCCGTTTATCTCGGCGGCTATTTGTGTTTTGTGCTCGGTCGGATCGAACTTCGTGACCCTCTTTACGCCCGAGCGCCCGTTGCACACAGCCTGCCACGTCGCTTCGTTCCCTATGCCTATGGGGGTCACAAGGCCTATGCCCGTAACCGCTACCCTTCTTTTCATTACTTTTTGCGCTCCAGTATAAAGTTTACCGCATCCTGAACCGTTATTATGGATTCCGCGTCCTCGTCGGATATCTCGAGGCCGAACTCGTCCTCCATAGACATGATGAGCTCGACGAGGTCGAGCGAGTCAGCGCCGAGGTCCTCTATAAAAGAAGATTCCGGGGCGATTTCGTCTTCGGTCTTTCCGAGCTGGCTTGCGACCATCTCCTTGACCTTGGCAAGTATTTCCTGTTCCTGAGCCATTTCAAATACCTCCTTTCTGTTTTAAGTGTAGATTCCGCCGTTAACCCTTAACACTTCCCCCGTGATGTACGACGCCTCGTCCGACGCGAGAAACGCAACGACGCCCGCCACGTCCTCAGGTGAGCCGAACCGGAGGAGGGGAATTTTTTCTATATACTGCTTTCTTATTTCTTCCGTGAGATTCTGCGTGATGTCCGTTTCGATGAAGCCGGGGCTGACGGCGTTCACTGTTATCGCCCTCGACGCGAGCTCCCTCGCCGCGGCCTTCGTGAATCCTATTATACCGGCCTTCGAGGCTGCGTAATTCGTCTGCCCGGAATTCCCCATTTCGCCCACGACCGAAGTGAGGTTGATTATCCTTCCCTGCCTCTGCTTTATCATTATCCTCGCCACGGCCTTGGTGCAGTTGAATACACCGTTCAGGTTGGTCGTGATAACGTTGTCCCAGTCGTCTTTTTTCATGCGGACTATGAGCGTATCCTGCGTGATGCCGGCGTTGTTCACGAGTATCTGAATGCCGCCGAGCTCGGTTACGATGTTCTCGATTTCCTCCTGAACCCTGTCGAAATCGGAAACGTCGAAACCGATCGCCCTGGCGCGTCCTCCGGCCTTTTCGATAGCCGATACGACTTCCTCCGCAGCCGCCCGGTTCCTTGCGTAGTTCACCACGACGTATGCGCCGTCCGCCGCAAGCCGGAGCGCTATAGCCCTGCCTATGCCCCTCGAGCCCCCTGTCACGAGCGCTACCTTCTGCTCATTTTCTCCCATTTTTGAGTGACTCCAGTTGTGCTGTATTTTCGAAGCTGCTGATTTCCGCGTTCGTGAGCGTTCTTTTTATGAGCCCCGAAAGGACGTTCCCGGGGCCTATTTCTACGAATCTGGTTACCCCTTCCCTTCCGAGCGTCTCTACGGACTCGTACCACCTTACAGGGCTCGTCACCTGCCGGACCAGTATCTCCATCGTCTTCCCGGAGTCGTCGTTTACGGCGGCGTCGCAGTTGACGACTATCGGCGCCGACATCGGGGAGAATTTTATCTCCGAAAGGGTCTCCGCGAGCCTCTCGGCAGCCGGCCTCATCAGCGCGCAGTGAAACGGCGCGCTTACATCCAGCGGCACCACCCTTCTCGCCCCCTTTAGCTTCGCCGCGTCGGCGGCCGCATCGACGGCCTCTTTATTGCCCGATATCACGATCTGCCCCGGGGCGTTCATATTGGCCGGGCTTACCACATATTTATCGTCCGACGCCTGCCTGCATATCTCTTCGACGTCCTCTATTGCGAGGCCGAGCACGGCGGACATAGCGCCGACTCCTACCGGCACGGCTTCCTGCATGTACTCGCCCCTCTTTCTCACGACCCTCACCGCGTCGGCGAAATCCATCGAGCCGTTGGCCACGAGGGCCGAATACTCGCCGAGACTGTGCCCGGCGACGAAGTCGGGCTCAAGCCCCGTCTCGTCCCTCAGCACCCTCAGGCAGGCGACGCTCGCCGTGAGTATAGCCGGCTGGGCGTTCGCCGTGAGAGAGAGCTCTTCCTGCGGGGATTCGAAGCACAGCTTCGCCATGTCGATGCCGAGCGCCTCTCCCGCCTCGCCGAAGGCTTCCCTGGCGGCACCGAAGCCGTCATAAAGCTCCCTGCACATCCCCACGTACTGGGAGCCCTGTCCGGGGAATACGAATGCAATCATGTAGACCTTATTCCTTTACGGCCGGGCCGGTTCAGGACTGAATCTCTTCCTGCTTTTCTTTTATGAACGTCCTGCCCTTGTAGAAGCCGCAGCTCGGACACGCCCTGTGAGGCGGCTTGTGCTCGCCGCAGTTCCGGCATACGGACACGCCGGGGGCCGCTATCTTGTAGTGGGTTCTGTTCTTTCTGGACCTGGACTTGGAGTGTTTTCTTTTAGGCAGTCCCATATTCTATATCTCCCTTACCTTATCATAGTTTAAATTTTTCGAGCCCGGCGAATCTCGGGTCTTTCCATTTCTTTCCGCACTCGCACGTTTCGCGGTTGAGGTTCGTGCCGCATTCGGGACAAAGCCCCTTGCAGTCTTCCCGGCAGAGCACCTTCACGGGGAGCGATACGGCTATAAGCTCCCTGAGATAATCCCCGAGGTCGACGTCCTCTCCCCTGTACGTTTCGTGGTCGAGGTCTTCGTCGTCGTCTATCTTGTCCGACGGCGAAAGTATTAGCCTAATGTCCGGGCTGATGTCAAGCCTCACGGGCTCCAGGCAAAGCGCGCACGGGGCCTCTATGGTAAAGGAAAGGTTCCCCAGAACGGACACTTCCCTCAGCACCTTCGTCAGCTCGATATCGACATCGATATCCGAAACGAGCTTCATTTCCTCGCTGCCTGACCAGAGCTCGGGGATGTTATAAAGCCACCGGGGGTCCCTCCGCGTTTCGATGTGTAAACCGTCGCCCCCTATATCCGATACCCTGATTTTCATTGCCCGGACTCGCCGAAAAAACTACCTCGAATTTAACGGAACTAAATAATAATACAAGATAATCCATTTGCAAGTTAGGGATGACCGCCGGTCAGACGAGGTGGCAGGCGACCATGTGCCCGCCTCCCGCGTCGCGGAGCCCGGGCTCCTCCCGGCTGCACCTGGCGACGGCTATCGGGCAGCGCGGATGAAAGGCGCAGCCCTCCGGCGGATTGATCGGGCTCGGCACGTCGCCCTTGAGTATCGTCGTCTCCCTCTTCCGCTGGGGGTCGGCCACGGGGACGGAAGATATGAGCACTTTCGTGTATGGATGAAGGGGGTTTTCGTAGAGCTCTTTACTCGCCGCGAGCTCGATTATCTTCCCGAGGTACATCACGGCCACACGGTCGCTTATGTGCTTTACGACACGGAGGTCGTGGGATATAAAGAGATAGGTGAGTCCGAGCTTTTCCTGGAGATCTATGAAGAGGTTTATTATCTGCGCCTGTACTGAAACATCGAGCGCGGAGATCGGCTCGTCGCAAACTATAAAGTCGGGCCTGAGCGCTATGGCCCGGGCTATGGCTATCCTCTGCCTCTGCCCGCCCGAGAACTCGTGCGGATAGCGCGAGAGGGCGTCTTCCCTGAGGCCGACTGTCCTCAAGGTCTCTCTGACTGCCGCCCTCCTCTCGGCCCCCGAAGTCTGGCCGTGTATGACGAGTCCCTCGGCCACTATATCCTCGACCTTCATCCTGGGATTAAGAGAGCCGTAGGGGTCCTGAAACACTATCTGCATGCGCTTTCTCACCGGGCGCATGCGCGAGGACGAGAGATTCGTGATGTCCTTGTCTTCGAAAATTATCTCGCCCTCTGTCGGCTCGTGGAGCTTTATGATGGTTTTGCCGAGAGTCGTCTTGCCGCATCCGCTCTCGCCGACGAGGCCCAGCGTCTCGCCGCGCGCGACGGTGAGGTCTACGCCGTCCACGGCCTTGACGTAATTGGACACCCTCGAAAGTATCCCCGAGGTTATGGGGAAGTATTTTTTAAGACCGCTTACCTTGAGCAGCTCTTTCATACGTTTGTCACACCTTTAGCTCCACGTCGTCCGCCCTCCAGCACGCCGAGAGATGCCCGGGGGCGTGCTCCGCGAGCGGGGGCTCCTCCACCCTGCATTTGTCTATGACGAGCGGGCAGCGGTCCTGGAACCTGCACCCCGGGGGGAAGTCTCCCGGGCTCGGCACCACTCCAGGAATCGCGTCGAGCTTTTCCTTGCTGTCCCTGAGGTCCGGTATCGAGTGCAGAAGCCCTACGGTATAGGGATGCTTCGGGTCGGCGAATAAGTCCGCCGTCGCGGCGTCCTCGACGACCTTCCCCGCGTACATGACGTACACCTTGTCGGCTACTTCCGCCACGATACCGAGGTCGTGCGTGATGAGGAGAACGGCCATTCCCATCTTCACCCTTAGATCGTCTATGAGCTTGAGAATCCCCGCCTGTATCGTGACGTCGAGGGCGGTAGTCGGCTCGTCCGCTATCAGGACCTCGGGGCTGCAGGCGAGCGCCATCGCTATCATAACCCTCTGCGACATGCCGCCGCTCATCTCGTGCGGGTAGTTCTTCATACGCCTCTCGGGGGCGGGGATACCGACGAGCTTAAGCAGCTCGATGACTTTATCTCTTTCCTCGCGCTTCGAAATTTTAAGATGCGTCCTCAGGGCTTCGCCTATCTGGTCGCCGACAGTGAATACAGGGTTCAGCGAGCTTATCGGCTCCTGGAATATCATCGATATCCTGTTGCCGCGGACTGAGCGCATGTCCCTCTCGCTGTACTCCAGAAGGTTCGCGTCGTCGAAAATTATACGCCCGGCGTCGATGCTGCCCGGGGGCTCCGGTATGAGCCTCATGATTGAAAGCGCCGTTACGGTCTTCCCGCAGCCGCTCTCGCCGACGACTCCCACGATCTTTCCCTGAGGGACCGTGAGCGAAACGCCGCTTACGACCTCGAGCTTTCTTCCCCTCGACGAGAACGAAACCCGGAGGTCCTTTATTTCGAGCGCGCTGTCCATTTATCTCTCTTTACTTTGTTGCATCTTCTTTCCGCTCTTCGGCGGAGCCTCTGACACGCTTACACACCCTACCCGTCCACGGTGAATTTCGGATCGACCGCGTTACGGAACCCTTCGCCTACGAGGTTAAAAGCCGTCACAGTTAAAAATATAGCCGCGCCGGGGAATAGGACAAGCCACCACGCGAAATCCACGTACCTCTGCGACTGCGAGAGAATGTCGCCCCAGCTCGGGTCTGGCGGCGGCACGCCGAAGCCTAAAAAGCTGAGGGCCGACTCGACCAGTATCGCGCCGGCTATTCCGAACGTACAGTCCACCAGCACGGGCGCGAGGGCGTTAGGGAGCATGTGCTTCGACATCACACGGGCGTCGTTCCCGCCGAGCGCTATGGCGGCGTCTACGTATGCAAACCTCCGGAGCCTTAGGAACTCCCCTCGTATGAGCCTCGCGACGCCTGTCCAGCTCGTAACGCCTATAACTATCATTATGTTGTAGATGCTCGGGTCCCTGAATGCGAGTATAGTCAGTATCAGGAAGAAGACGGGAAACGTCATCATGACCTCGAACAGACGCGAGACGATGAAGTCCGTCTTCCCGCCGTAATACCCCGCGATGCCGCCGAGTATGATCCCGATGATCGCCGATATGCCAACGGCTATGAAGCCGATGGAGAGCGATATGCGGGCGCCGTGTATCATCCGCGAGAGAACGTCCCTCCCCCTGTCGTCCGTTCCGAAGAGGTGCTCCGACGACGGCGGGACTAGTATCGATAGTAGGTCGTTCTCCGTCGGGCTGTACCGGACAGGCGGGAACACGGCGAAGTCGCCAGGCGGAAGCTCTTTCGCGAGCTCCTTGAAATTCGTCTGGAAAAATTCAGGGTAATGGAAGAGTACGGGGAAATAGTAGCTGCCCTCGTACTTCATCACTATCGGCCTGCTCCCGGCGAGGAAGTTCTGAAACACCGCTATGAAGAAAAGTAGGATTATGATAAGGAGCGCGGCCAGGGCGAACCTGTCGCGTTTGAATTTCTCCCAGACGCTCCCCCAGTATCCGACGCTTCCCGTTTCGCTCAACGTCTCCCTCCGAAGCTGATTCTCGGATCGACGAGGACGTATACGATGTCGGAAAAGAGTATCCCGAGGAGAGTGAGAAAGGCCGATATAGTCGCTATCGCCATTATCATCGGGTAGTCCCTCGCCAGCACTGACTCGAACCCGAGCTGCCCTATACCGGGTATCGAGAATATCGTCTCGATTATGACGCTCCCGCCTATCATCGCGGGAAGGATGCCGGCGAGTATCGTGATTATAGGAATGAGGGCGTTACGAAGGGCGTGCCTGAGAATCACCTTCGAAGGAGGGAGGCCCTTCGCCGTAGCGGTCCTCACGAAATCCTCCCTCAGCACTTCGAGGAGGCTTCCCTTCTGAAACCTCGAAAGATAGGCGAAGCTCCCGTACGTGAGACAGAAGACGGGAAGGACTATGTGCCAGAGGAAATCGAGCGCCTTTTTGAAAAAAGGGTAAGTCTCCGCCCCCGGCGAGAGGATCCCGTAGACGGGGAAGATGTTCCAGTACTCCCCTCCCCCGAGGAAGAAGATCAGTATCATAGCCATCCAGAAGCTCGGTATCGAATACAGTATGAAAAGAAAGAAGGTCGTCGAGCGCTCGGCGAACGAGCCTGTTCTGACAGCCGAGTACACCCCGAGGGGAATGGCTATAAGGTATATAACGAATATCGATATTATATTCAGCGTTATCGTGATCGGAAGTCTCTCGGCTATCTTGTCGATGACGGGGCGGTGGTCCTTGTAAGACCTTCCGAAGTCGAGCGTCACTATCTGCTTGAGCCATATCCAGTAGCGCTCGTATATGGGCTTGTCGAGCCCGTAGAGCTTTTTCGTCTCCTCGACTATCTGCTGCGTTATGGCCTCGGACTTTATCCCCTCGTCGAGCTGGAGCTTCCTCTCGACGGGGTTTCCGGGCGCGAGCTGGATTATGAAGAACGTGATTATGGTGATACCCAGCATAGTGGGTATAAGTAGCAGGAGCCGCTTTATTAAATAATTTCTCATGTCCGGGTCAAAGGGAAGTATATGCGTTTAAACCCTGAAGTTTAAGCATATAGAATACAATTATACTCATTCCCCGCGTTTCGGATACAAGAGTTTGAGAGATTCTCCCTTTCCCGGCCGCGATAGAGCGGCGGCCGGGAAGAATCCGGCGGCCTATTCCTTATACTTCTGGAGCGGGAGGGGTACGTACCACTCGGTGGGTTCTATGCCGAGGGGGTATACGATAACGTTCTCGAACCGCTTGTTCACGGCCACTGTGGCCTTCCTGCAGAAGAGGAAGGTGTAGGGCTGCTCCTCGTGAATTATCTCCGAGAACTGCCTGTAAAGCTCTATGCGCTTGTCCCTGTCGAACTCCTTTCGGGCCTCCTCGATGAGCCTGTCGGTTTCGGCGTTCTTGAATCCAATAAAATTCGAGCCGGATTCCGCCTGGGTCGAGCTCCATATCTGGTAAGGGTCCGACTCGATGCCCATCGACCACGCCAGCGTCACGGCGTCGAACTTCCTGTCGTTTAGCCTCGTCGTGAAGACGGCCCACTCCGTCTTCCTTATCGTCATCTGTATCCCTACGGCGTCGAGCTCTTCTTTCAATATCGTGGCTATCTTCTCGCCCGTGTCCGAGCCGCCCGGTATCAGGAACTCGAACGCGAACTTGACGCCGTCCTTGTCCCTTATCCCGTCGCCGTCGTGGTCGACCCACCCGGCCTCTTCGAGGAGCTTCCTCGCGGCCGCGGGGTCGTACGGAATAGGCTCGATGGATTTATCGTACTCGGGGCTGTTTATGTAGAAGGGGTTCGTCACGATAGCCCCGAGCCCGTACATGACCTTATCGAGTATGAGCTCCCTGTTCACGAGGTGCGTAAGCGCCCTTCTCACGCGCTTGTCGGCGAAATAGGGCCTTCTCGAATTCCATCCTATGTAGCTGTAGTTGGGCGTGAAGTAGCTGAACTTGTCGAAGTGCTTTTCGAAGTCGGGCGAGCTCGTCTGCATCTGCCACTGTATCGGTGTCAGGCTCGCGACGTCGAGCTCCTGGCGCTTCAGAACCTGAAGCGCTACGGACGAGTCCGTGATTATCCTGAACACTATCCTGTTAATGTGAGGCTTCTCTCCCCAGTAATCGGGGTTCTTTTCGAGAACCACCTCCCTGCCCGTCGTCCACTTCATGAACTTGAACGGCCCCGTCCCGACGGGGCTTCTCCCCGCGGGGTTAGTGTTGAAGTCTCCCTTCTCGAATATGTGCTTGGGGACTATCGGCATTCCCCCGCAGAATTCGAGCGCGAGGAAGTAGGGCCTCGCGTAGGTGAATTTAACCGTGAGGTCGTCAATCGCCTCGACGTCCCTTATCTCCTGGTAGTAGCTCCGGAGCTGCGGCGCGTCCACCTTCGGGTCCATTATGGTTTTGTAGGAGAACACGACGTCGGCGGAAGTGAACGGCGTACCGTCGTGCCACTTTATCCCTTCCCTTATCTTGAAGGTATAGGTGAGCTTGTCGTCCGAGATCTCCCACGACTCCGCCAGGAGGGGCTTAAGCTCGAGCGTCTCGTTGTCCCGCTCTATGAGGGTTTCGTATATATTGCTGCTGTTGATGACCCCTTCGTAAGCGTCTGTCGCGACGATCGGGTTAAGCGTCCCGGGCTCGGCGCCGAGGTGATATATGAGCCAGTCGCCTTCAACCGGCTCGCCCCCAGGAGAGTTCGTTCCGGAGCTCTCCGCCGTGCCGTTTTCTTTCTGCGCGGCCTTGTTCTCGTCGCCGCCGGACTTGCACGAAACGGCCATGAGCAGGGCCACTAAAAGCAGGACTGAGTAAAGGGATAGGGTTCTCAAATTTCTTCTCCTTGTCGGCTTCTATCTTATTCGCTAATCGGACAGCTTCTTCATGAGCGGCGTGATCAGGTCGAGCGGCAGCGGGAACACTATCGTCGAGCTTTTCTCGGAAGCCATCTCGGACATCGTCTGGAGGTATCTAAGCTGAAGCGCCATGGGGTTCTTCGACAGTATGTCCGACGCCTCCGACAGCTTCGCAGCGGCCTGGAATTCTCCCTCGGCCGCGATCACTTTCGCCCGCCTTTCCCTCTCGGCCTCGGCCTGCCTCGCCATCGCGCGCTGCATCTCCTGAGGAAGGTCGACGTACTTCACCTCGACCAGCGTAACCTTTATCCCCCAGGGGTCCGTCTGCTTGTCGAGGACTTCCTGGAGCTTCACGTTAAGCGTCTCCCTCTCGGCGAGGAGCTGGTCGAGCTCAACCTGTCCGAGAATGCTTCGGAGAGTCGTCTGCGCGAGCTGGGAAGTGGCGTAGAGATAATTCTCGACCTGTATGACGGCCTTCACCGGATCCACCACGCGGAAGTAAACGACGGCGTTCACCTTCACCGAAACGTTGTCCTTGGTGATTATGTCCTGCGGAGGGACGTCCATGGTGATGATCCTGAGGCTTATCTTTATCATCTTGTCCACCATCGGGATTATCCATTTAAAGCCGGGGCCCTTGGGCGCGACTATCCTTCCGAGCCTGAAGACGACTCCTCTTTCGTACTCGTTAAGAATCTTGACACCCGACAGGATGAGTATCACGATTATTGCTATGAATATTACGACCGGCGAGAACATGTGCGGGCCTCCTATGAATATTTAATCATGCCTTTTTTACTTTAAGCCTGAACCCTTCGAGCGTCTTTTCGACCCTTACCCGCTCGCCTTTCCCTATGGGCTCGTCGCTGACTGCGTCCCAGTACTCCCCGTTGATATACACCTTACCGGACGCGTGAATGTCCGACACGGCGTTGCCGGATTCCCCGATAAGCCCTTCGAGGCCGAGCCGGGGCGCAAGCTTCTGCGCCTTTATCAAATAGAATATAACGTATGCGAAGAATACCCCGAATGCGAGCGTAGAGGCTACGACGACGTCAAAGCCGACGCGGACGTCCGACTCAGGCGTGTCGAAGAGAAGGAGCGCCCCGAGCGCGAAGCTCACGAGACCGCCGACGGCGAAAAGCCCGTATCCCGAGACGTACACCTCCGCGATAAAGAGCGCCACCCCGACGAGAAGGAGCGCGATGCCCGCGTAGTTGAACGGCAGCACCTGGAACGACACGAACCCCATGAGTAAACACACGACACCGGCGACGCCCGGGAATATGAGCCCCGGGTTGTAGAATTCCAGCAGCAGCCCGAGCGATCCCAGCGAAAGGAGGAGGAACGCGATGTCCGGCGTGCTTATTACGTCTATGAACTTCTGCTTGGCCGTCATTTCGACGTTTCTCACCGGGGCGTCCTTCGTGAGGAGAGTCCTTTCCCCGTCCGAGACCTTCACCGTCCGCCCGCTGATCGTTCCCAGGAGCGACGGGAGGTCGGGCGCGATGAGGTCTATCACTTTGAGCTCCAGCGCCTCGTTCGCCGTTATGGAATCGCTCTTCCTCACGGCCTCCTCCGCCCACTTTACGTTCCGCCCCCTCTCCTCGGCTATGCTCTCTATAAAGGAAGAGGCGTAGTTCTCTAGCTTCTCACCCATTATGCCTTCGTTCGTTTTGTTGTCCCCCGCAGGCTTTTCATCCCCGGTCTTTTTATCTCCCTCGCCGTCTTTTTTACCCTGGCCGTCTTTCTTCTCTTCCTCGTTTCCTTTCGGCCCGAGGGATACGGGGTGCGCGGCCCCTATGCTCGTTCCGGGGGCCATGGCCGCGATATTCGCCGAAAGGGTTATGAACACTCCCGCCGAAGTCGCTGATGCGCCCCTGGGAGCGACGTACACGACAACCGGCACGGGAGAGTTCAGTATCAGCTTCACGATTTCCTTGGTCGACGTCAGGAGGCCGCCCGGGGTGTCGAGGAGTATCACGAGGGCTTCGGCGGAGCCGGCCTCCGCAGTCTCGAGACCGGTGCGTATGTAGTCGAGCGTGGCGGGGTTTATCGTCCCGTTTATCTCTATGACGACGACCTCGCCCGGGGAGCGACCATTAGACGCGGCAGCCCCCTTCTCTTCGGGAGGCGCATTTTGGGTGAGCGCCCTGCCGGCGAAAAAAATGAAAAAAGAAAGGATTATAAGCGACAGCGATACCGTTCTGATCATGATATGGGGACTGAGACTAGTTTAGCCACAGCGCCCGTCAATCGCAAGAAAAGCCGCTTCCGGCGAGGCGTTCCGAAGCGCGTTTCGCACGCTTGAATTTCTCGGGCCCCCGATTATAATTCCCGCATGGCAAAACGTATCAAATACACTGAAAAAGAGCTTAAAGGGCCCGACAAGTTCGTTTCCACGGTCATTTCGGGCTTTGAATATTTCTCCGACCACTCGAAGAAAATACTTATCGGCGTCATCGTGATAATCGCGCTTATCGTCGTCGGATATATCGTCGCCGGCGTGGCAGGCAAGAAGAGCGACATAGCCGGGCAGAAATTCTCGGATGCAGTCGCGAAGTACAACTCCGGCTCTAGCGAAGCGGCCCTTTCGGAATTCGCCGCAATAAGAAACGAATATCCGAACACGCCAGTCGCCGCCCTCGCCGCTTACTACTCAGGGCTCATACAGTACGAGAACGGGAATTACGACGAGGCCGTCGTGATGCTCGACGCGTACACCAGCTCGAAGAACGGCGAGCGCCTTCTCGTTCAGGCCGCTGTCCTCAAAAAAGGCATAGCGCGCTACAGGCAGGAAAAGTGGCAGGAAGCGATCGACTATTTCACGCTCATCAACGACGACCCGTCGAGCCCCTACGGCACGCAGGCCAAGCTGCACACCGCTCTTTCTTACGAAAAGATGGGGCAGCCTGATAAGGCGAGAGAGATTTACGACAGCCTCTACGGCACGGGATTTATCCCCCAGCCGGAATTCTCCGCCGTGAGCACGAACCCCGCGCCTTCGGAATAATCACTTCGGGATTTAAAGAAGTAAACGCCCCGGGAGGAATTACCGGGCTTCCCTTAGGAGCTTCGAGGATATCCATCCTTCGCCGCCTCCCGGCACTGTGACCTTCACCCACCTTCCGCGCACCTCGCCGGTCGAGGTAAGGGTTTCCCCTCCGGTCACTTCTGTCACGACGTCATAGCCCATTCCGGGCCCGCTCCTGACGTTGGCCCCGGCCCCGATAACGGTATATGCCCCGGCTCCGGTCGTCGTTGCGGCTGCGGGAGTCGTTGCCGGCTCAGCTCCGGTTTCGACGGCAGGCGCGGCTTCTTCCGGTTCAGCCTTGACGGCTTCCTGCTGCGGCTTTTCCGGCGCGGTTATGGCCGGGATTTCAGCTCGCTGGGGAGCGGGCTCCACAGGCTTCGGCGCCGCTGCAGGCTCCTGGAGCCGTTGATTTATGACTGAAGCCCTGCTCTTTTCGGCTTCCTTTGCCGGCGCCGGCGCGGACACTGGCGGCGCCTCGCCCTCGATCTTCTGCGCGCCCGTATAATTCTGAATCCCCCACGTTCTCATGAGCGCGTCGTAGAATATGACGCCGAGTATGAGGCCCATTATGAGGAGCACGGCATTCATCACGTACGGGCTCTTGAAGCCTGCCTGCGCCGCCTGCCCGTTCGGCTTCGCCGCCTTCACTTCCTTCTTTTCCGGCTTTTCCGGTTCAGGTTTTTCCGGGGGCTTCGTTTCGGTCTCCCCGGGCTTTTTACCGTTGGGTCTCGTAGTCGTTATGTTGTCCACCGTCGGGTCGGGGCCGATATAATCGACCCTCGGCACAAACGTCCTTTCCGGGGCGCTTTCTTCCGGGGCGGGGGGAGCCTGGTATGTTGCCGGTGCGGCCTCCGGCTCGGGCGTTTTCTCGGCAGTGCCGACGGCGCGTATAAGCTCCTTTTCGAGCTCCTTCAGGCGCGTGTCGAGGTCGGTCTGCGAAGCGCCGAGCTCGAGGTTATAAACCGAGTACACGGTGTCGAGCTTCCCGACGTAGTCCGTCTTCAGCTTTTCGAGGTCGGAGCCTATCTCGTCGAGGTAGCTTTCGATGTCCCGCGTTATATCGAAAAGATAATCGGGTACGGGGGGACTTTCGGCGGGGGCGGCGAACGGATCGCCTGACGCCGGAGGGGCGTCGCCCATCCGGGCCAGCTTCGCCTTCAAATCGCCCAGCCTGATCCTGTAGCCCGCGGTAAAGGCTTCCATACCCGCGGCCTGCGTGCGGAAGAGCTCCTTTGACTGCGATAAGAGGTTAAGCGTCTTGATAAGCCGGAGGAGCTCCAGCTCGAAGTTTGCAGAAATCCTTTTGACGCTCTCGCGAGCGGTATCGTTTTCCATATCCCTTTCTCCGGGCCCTGGGGCGACCCGTAACAATTATATTACATTCCGGTTAGAAATAAAGGAGGGAAAAAGCCGTCGAAACGCTTTTTTATCGGCCGTGGGGAGGAGCCTGCCCATGGATGAATACGCAGGGTTTCAGCAGGGTTTCATTCTCGACTTTAAAAGATTCTTGAGCCTCTCCCTCACCTCGGGCGTGACGAAAGTCTGCTCCTTCATCTTCCCCGACAAATCGAGCATGCGCCTGTACGTATCCACGAACGCCTTACACTCCGGGCACTCACCCGTATGCTTTTCGAGCGCCTGGAGGGTCTTGAGGTCGAGCTCGTTGTCTATGTAATCCATGATGTTCTCTACCACGTCCCTGCATATAAACATATATCTGGTATTCTCCTCGTTACTGCCTGCCACACTGTTAGATGAAATAAAAGGCTCCGGGACTCGGATAACCTTATATCCGGGATATTTTATTATATATCCGCGGCTCCCCTTTTTAAAGTCTCCGGCCGTTTTAAGGGCTTTTCCGAAACCCGTTCAAAATAAAATCCGATGCTGCTATAATTTCCGAGTAAACTTGTATTTAAAGCGGTGATGGGGCTTTTCGCCCGGGCGCATATCGTGCCGGGGCGCTATTCCTGCCGGGCCCCGCCCCCCCGGAATCCGCTCCCGCGCCGCCAAACCCTATCCGGAGGCGCTTTATCCATGCAATCGAAACCCCGCACTATAGGCGAGCTCAAGGCCAGCGAATACAGGGTCCTTTCCGTAAAGGACGAGATGCGAAAGAACCTCATCCGAAAGCTCCGGAGCGGGGAAGAGCCGTTCTCCGGCATACTGGGTTACGAGGACACTGTCATACCGCAGGTGGAAACGGCGGTCCTCGCCGGGCACGACCTCATATTCATAGGCGAGCGCGGCCAGGCGAAGTCGAGGCTCATAAGGGCGCTCGTGAATCTCCTCGACGAAGAGATACCCGTCGTCAAGGGCGGCGAGCTCAACGATAACCCGTACAATCCCGTATCCCGCGCGAGCCGCGACCTCATTTTGAAGCACGGCGACGACGCCGAGATCGAATGGCTGGGCCGCGACGACCGCTACAGCGAAAAGCTCGCCACGCCCGACGTATCCGTCGCCGACCTCATCGGCGAGGTCGACCCGATAAAGGTCGCCGAGGGCCGCTACCTCTCCGACGAGCTCACGATACACTTCGGCCTCATCCCGCGCACCAACAGGGGCATATTCGCCATAAACGAGCTCCCGGACCTGGCAGAAAAAGTGCAGGTCGGGCTCTTCAACGTCATGGAAGAAAAAGACATTCAGATAAAGGGCTACAAGATCCGCCTCCCTCTCGACATATGCATAGTCGCGACGGCCAACCCGGAAGACTACACCAACCGCGGCCGCATAATCACACCGCTGAAAGACAGGTTCCAGGCCCAGATCGCGACCCACTACCCGAAGACGAGGGACGTAGAAATCTCGATAATGGAGCAGGAAGCCGACGTCCCCGAGATAGACGGCTGCACATACCGCGTTCCCCCGTTCATAAAGGAGATCGTGGCGGAAATATCCTTTCAGGCACGCACCTCGCCCGACATCAACCAGCGCTCGGGCGTCAGCGTAAGGACGACGATAGCCAACTACGAAAGCGTGATCGCCGCCTCCGGGAAAAGAGCGATAAGGCTCGGCGAGAGGGTCGTCTCCCCGCGGATCACGGACTTCCCCTCTATGATTCCCTCGACGACCGGCAAGATAGAGCTCGAATACCTGGGCGAGGACGTCTCCGAATCGGGTGTCGTCGACAAGCTCATAAAGCGGGCGGTGAAGACAGTGTTCGATTCCTATTTCCCCTCGCTCGACGTCATGACCGACCTCGTAAAGAGCTTCGAGAAGGGCTACGTCGAGGTAGCGGACTACATGCGGTCCGAGGAATACATGACCGGGCTTGGCGAGGTGCCGGGGCTCCGGAAATGCGTCGAGATTCTCGGCGCGGGAGACTCCCCGGCCGAAATCGCCTCAGCCGTCGAATTCACGCTCGAAGGGCTTCATCTTAGCAATAAACTCAACAAGGAAAACGTCGGCGGGAAGATGGTCTACAAATGACCCTATACAGATACAGACGCTGGGACGGCGCGCAGGAAGGGTTCGACATGCGCGCGGGCGACCTTTTCGAGGGGCTCTCCGACTACCTCATGGAAGGATGGTCGCCCGACGAGGCCTACCAGTGGATTCTCAAGCAGGGCATACGCGGCCAGGAATCCCGCATCATGGGGATAGAAGACCTCCGCTCCCGTATAGCCTCGTACAGACAGAGCTTGTACGATTCGGCGAGCGTGAAGAAAGCGCTCAGGAACCTCCGCGACGAGCTCACCCAAATAATCGAGAGGGAGCTCGAGAGCCTGAGGAAAAAATACCCCGAGGGCTCGGACGTGCTCAGGCGGAAGGAGGAATTCCTCAGCAGCATCCAGAGCAAGCTGAGCCTCGCGCTCGACGATCTCTACGAATACGAGTTCGCTGACAGGGAAGCGAAGATGCGCTACGACAGCATCGACGCCCTCCTCGACAAGATCAAGAAGGCCGAATGGTTCGTCAAGCGCTACGGCGAGAGGTTCACGGGCGAGGACGAGCTCGACTTCGAAGAGCTCCTCGAGCTCATGGAAAGGCTCAACCAACTGGAGCGCATAGAAAAGCTCCTCGCGTCGGGGAACTTGGAGGATATCGACCCGGACGACATGAAGGACGTCCTCAACCCGGACGGCGTTAACTCCCTCACGCTTCTCAAGGGGCTCAAGTCCGAGCTCGAAAAGTCGGGCCTCATCATGACGAGGGGCGACCGCACGGAGCTCACCCCCAAAGGCATCAGGAAGCTCGGCGAAACGGCCCTGTCCGACATATTCTCGTCCCTCGACCGTAAAAAGCTCTCGGAGCACGAAACCGGTCAGAGGGGTACGGGCTCGGCCCGTCCGGAAGAAACCAAGCAATACGAATTCGGCGACCCTTTCAACCTCGACATAGTAAACACGCTCAAGAAATCCCTCGCCCGCGAGGCCGGCGGGAACGGGCTCAGGATAGAGCCGGGAGACTTCGAAGTCTACGACACCGAGTACCACACCCACGCGTCTACGGCACTTCTCCTCGACCTCTCGTGGTCGATGAGCTTTCAGGGGAGGTTCCCCGCGGCAAAGAGAGTGGCGCTCGCGCTCGACCACCTCATACGCACGAATTACCCCCGCGACGAGCTTTACATCATCGGCTTCTCGACGGGTGCGAGGAGGCTGACGACGCCCGAGCTCGCCGTCACGGCGTGGGACTCGAACGACCCGTTCACCAATATCCAGGAGGCGCTGTCGGCGGCGGCGAAGCTCCTCTCACGCCAGAGGAGCTCGAACCGCCAGATAATTCTGATAACCGACGGTCAGCCGACGGCTTACTACATGGACGGTTATCTTCAGGTGGAGCTCCCGATGTTCTTCGGCGGCCTCTCGCCGAGGGCGACATTCGAAACGCTCAAGGAAGTGAAGCGCGTCACGGGAATGGGCATCAAGATAAACACCTTCATGCTCGACGACAGCCCGTCGCTCCGCCGCTTCGTCGAGGAGATGACGCGCATAAACAAGGGCCGCGCGTTCTTCACGACCCCCTCCCAGCTCGGCAAATACCTGTTGGTCGATTATCTCAAGAGAAAAAAGAAGGTCCTTTAAGGCGTCGTCGCGGGAGGAGTAACGGTTCCCACGGCTTTACCCGGCGCTGACGGCCCCACGAGAGGTTTAACGCCCTCGCACTCGTAGGGCTTCGAGAGAGTGAATACTTCGTCGAGGTGCGTCACGAACTCATGCCGCTTGTGGTTCCTGACCCTCACCAGCACCTTGTCCGAGCCGCACACGAAAGTCAGCACGCGCGACTCCGGTTCCTTCATCCCTGCCATCTCCGGCCGTATCGACGATATGTGAATGAACACCGTTCCCCCGAGGCTCTTTTTTTTGGACGTCGTGCTAAGTATGCCGGTGGGGATGTGGAGGTGGCCCGAAAGCCAGAGGTCGACTCTGTAGTTCTTGAGCACCTGCCTGAACCTTTTAGAGCCGATTATGTTCCTCCCTTTCCAGGCCGAGAACGATATGCCGCTTCCTTTGAGAGGCGCATGCGTCACGACGACGATTATCTTGTCCTGGTTATTGACGACGAGGTCCTTCCACCACTCGAACGTCTCGTCGCTTATCTCCGTCGACTTTCCTCTTTCTGAATCCGACATGAATATGAAGAGTATGTTCCCCTTCACGACGGCGTAATCGGTCTCCTCCCGGAGCTTCTCCCTGAAGAGCTTCCCCCTGTCCGTCTTGAGGTCGTGGTTCCCGATTATCTCGTACCATTCCTCGATGTAAGACCCGTTCCGTGTGTTCACGTACCAGTCGAAGGTCTCCTCTTCAGTGTCGTTCACGATATCCCCGGCGACGATGGCGAAGTCTATCCCGGGGACGTTCCGGTTCATATCTTCGACAGCCTCCTCCCACGCCTCCCTGTGCCCCTCGTTCTTGGGCTGTATGTCGGCGAGCGCCCACACGGTGAGCGTGTTTACGGGGTCGTACCAGTCTGCTTCGAGCATTTCTTTTCCGGACGTATAACCGATGCGGCAGGACGACCCGAAGAAAAGGGCCGCTGCGATGAAGGGTAAGAGGGCTCGCGTCATGGTGACACTTAAATATACGTCAGCTTCGCGCTTCCCGGACGGGTACGGCCAGCGCTTCCTCCCCGTCGAGCCCCGCTATAGTCATCGGGACCTCGTCCCCGACCTCGAATTCGCCCTCCGTAACGCGGACGGAAATGTAATTTGGCGTCGTCCCCGTGTTGCCGGATTCGACCAGCACGGGAAGCGTCCTTCCTATAAAACCCGAATAGAATTCCCTCTTCTTCCGGGAGCCTATGGCTCTCAGAGCCTTGCTCCTCTCGCGTATGACGTCCGGCGGAACCTGATCCGGCATGGCAGCAGCCGGGGTTTCACTCCGGCGCGAGTACGGGAACACGTGAAAATATGTGAGCGCCGATTGCCCCGCCGTCTCGCAGGTGTTGGCGAACTCCTCGTCCGTCTCCCCGGGGAACCCCACCATTATGTCGGAGCCTATCGCCGCGTCGGGCATCGTCTCCCTTATGAGGCCGGTCATCCTGAGGAACCTCTCCGGGGCGTAGCGCCTTCGCATCCTCTTTAGTATGTTGGCGTCGCCGCTCTGAAGTGCGACGTGAAACTGCGGGCATATGGTTTCAGACGCTGCTATCTGCTCTACGAGCGCCTCGTCCATGTCGGCGGGATCGAGCGAGGTGAGCCTGACGCGCCCGACGACTCGGGCCGCGTCTATCCTCCGTATGAGCTCGGGGAACGTCGTGCCGATATCCCGCCCGTAGCTCGCGATGTGAACCCCCGTCAGGACTATTTCCCTGTAGCCGGCCTCGGCCAGCGTTCGCATCCGCTTTATTATTTCGTCTATTTCGAGGCTCCGGGAGCGCCCCCTCGCCCTCGGGATTATGCAGAACGTGCAGGCATAGTTGCATCCGTCCTGCACCTTTAAAAACGCTCTCGTCCGCCCGGGAAATCTTTCAATCCCCGGCGTCTCGAAGCTCTTTTTTTTCTCTTTAAAAATGTCGGATATAAAAAGCTTCGGCTCTTCCTGCGCCTCCCCTTCCCTTATGGCCTTAAGGAGCGACGAAAACTTATGCGAGTTTCCTATAACGTAATCGACGCCCTCGATACGGCTTATCTCGTCCGGCGAGACCTGGGCGTAGCAGCCCGTCACGATAACGATGCCGTCCGGGTTCGACCTCCGGGCGCGCGATATGCACCGCCTGGCCTCGGCGTCCGCCTTGTGTGTAACGGTGCACGTATCTATGACGTAAACGTCCGCCTTATCGGGGAACGGGACTGTCCTGTATTTACTTTCGGGGAGCCTGTTCAGTATAGCCGCGGTGTCGTACTGGTTCACCTTGCACCCGAGCGTAACGACGGAGATGCTCTTCACTGCCTCACCACCTCTTTTATCCACCCGCCGCCGAGAACCTTGTCGTTCTTGTAGAAAACGACGGCCTGGCCGGGGGTGATGGAGCGCTGGGGCTCGCGAAACTCTACCGTGGCGTCCGTTTCGGAGCTCATGTGAACCTCGGCGGAGCTTTCAGTATGCCTGTATCTGACCTTAGCATTTACTTCAACTATGTCATTTAAGTAGCTGTCATTAATCCATGTTATGTTTTCGGCGACGAGTTTCCGCCCGTAAAGCTCCTCCTGCCCGCCGACTACTATGCGATTCTTCCTGGGCTCGATGCCGGTTACGTATACGGGCTTTCCGAGGGCTATCCTGAGCCCTCTCCTCTGCCCGATGGTAAAGGAAAATACGCCGTTGTGCTTCCCGAGGACCTTCCCCTCCCCATCGACTATCTCCCCCTCCTCGGGGACGAGGCCTCCCTGTGCGGCCAGGTAGTCGCGGTAATCACCCCCCGGAACGAAGCACACCCCGGTGCTGTCCGGCTTTTCGGCGGGTATGAGTCCGAGCCCGCGCGCTATTTCTCTGACTTCATCCTTGGACAGGTATCCCAGCGGGAACATAAGCCTCGAAAGCTCCTTCTGCGTGAGCGTGTAGAGGAAGTACGACTGGTCCTTCGACTCGTCGAGCGCCTTTTTGAGCGCTAACTGACCATCCTCCTCGACTATCCGCGCGTAGTGCCCTGTCGCGAGATAGCCCGCCCCGAGCTCGAGCGCCTTCGTCATGAGGAGGTCGAATTTCACGTACTTGTTACAGAGAACGCACGGTATCGGCGTCTTTCCGGACTTGTACTTCTCGACGTAATCGCCGAGGACGTGCGTCTTGAACTGGTCGACGAAATTGACGACGTAGTGCGGGATGCCTATCTGCGCGGCGGCCCGACGCGCGTCTATAACGTGGTCGAACGAGCAGCACCCGCCCTCGGCGTCCCTGTAGTCGAGGAGCTGCATCGTGACGCCTATAACGTCCCAGCCTTCTTTCTTCAGCAGCGCCGCCGTCGTCGTGCTGTCCACTCCGCCCGACATCGCCACCACTACCCTTTTATTGTTCATGGTTATCCAAAAATATTACCCAAACGAGGTATCGTAAACAAATTGCGCGCGTCGAGCGTCTTTGCTTTTTATCCCCCCTTAGAAAAAGGGGGGTACGGGGGGATTTAGTATTTTAGGATGTCATTCCCGAACGCCTGTATCGGGAATCCATTTCCGCAAACAATAAATCAGAAATATTTTTCAGCCGCAGGGTTTGGAGACAGCGGAAAAACCAAAGAGGATTGGAGAATTACGGAATGAGCACGAAAGAACCAGCGGATGTATTTAGCTGGCGGATGGGCAACTGCCGGCTGTCAAACGACGCCTTCTTCAACCCCGACTATAGAGTAGAAAGCCTCGTTTCCGAGCTTGAGCTCCCTCGCGTCGACAAAATCGCTCACGACGTCGTACACGTCGGCCGCCACTATCACCCTCCAGACGGGGGCGACGTTCGAAATCTTCCGCGCCGCCTCGGTTATGTCCTTGATGCCGTGGGGAACGCCCGTCTCGTCGTATACGGATACGGCCTTCATAGCGATGCCTATCTTGCCGGATATGGCGGTCTTGCCCTCTATCTTCCTCTCCCTCGTTATGCTGGCCAGGAGCTGCAGCACCTCGACTGCCGCGCACACGGCTTTGAGCTCGGCGTTGTTCTGCTCTTCGGGGGCGTTGAAGAACGCGACTATCTCGTCCTTCAAAAGCGCCTCTATAACACCGCCGTAATTCGAGATGATCGTCGAGGCCGCCTTCCTGTAATCGGCCAGGAAGGAATTGAACTCCGAAGGATTGAGCGTCGTCGACAGCTCCTGGAAGTCGGCGATCTTGGCGACAATTACTATGACGTTCCTTTCCTTCGCCGGGAAAATATCTTCTTCTTCCACAATTATGTTCGATGTAATGAGAGTCGGCTGAAACGGCGGCACGTCCTCATCGATTTCGAGGTCGTCCCTCTTCCGGAGCCTGTCGAGCATCTGGTTAAACGCTTCGTACGCCCTTATGACTGACACGTCGTCAGAAGAATCGGGATTGAGCCTCGCCGAGAAGTCGCCCCTGGCGACGCTCTTCATGGCCCCTATCAGCTTTTCTATGGAGTCGTTCTTTCCGGGGCCGAAGAAGGAGCCTATGAACACGAAGAATACCGTAAACGCTATGCCTATGAGGGCGCTCCACATGATTGCGGACATTACGAGGCTCTTGTAATCGCGCGGCGTTACACCGAGCACTATGGTGTTGTTGTCCGGGGTTCTGATGGGGAATATCTCGGTGTTCTGGTTCTCGCCGTCGCCGAAGCTTTCGAGGAGAACTCCGTCGGGGTTCGTGAGCTTCACGTAGAGGATGTCGCCGCGGGAATCCAGTATGTCCCTCGCGGTGTCGGCGAAGCTTTTGTTCGACGAGCTGAAAAGCTGCGCCAGCTCCTGCCCCCGCTGCTCATTAATCGTCGACGTGAAGTAATACGCGTTGAAAGCTGCTACGAGAACCGCTACGAGGATTAGTATGACCGCCAGAATTATAGTATTTCCCGAATAGAAATTCCCGATCCTGGACTTTAATTCCATATACCTCGTTTCTCCGGTTGATTGGCGTAACGCACTTCGTCAGGCCGAAATGCTCAGGTCATGGCGATGAAAAAATCGGCAAGCCTTAATTCATAATACTGGCTAAAATTTAACTAGTAAAGCCTGTTTTTTCACGCGACCTTAACAAAATTCCCGGGGGTTTACCGATGGGTCTGAGCGCAGCCGCCGGGGCGGAACGACCTCTGCTTGATCATAAGTGTTGTACCGGTATGGCTGGGCAAACGCATACCCCCGGCGAAGGGACATCGGTGAAGGAAGGCCGGTAAGCCTCCCCCGTTCCGAGCGGCCGACTATTCGGCCGGGATTTCAACGTTTACACGGGTCCTGTCGTTCTTGCCCGTGTCGAACTTCACGACTCCGTCCTTAAGGGCGAAGAGCGTATGGTCGCGGCCGAGGCCGACATTAAGCCCCGGGTGATACTTCGTCCCGCGCTGCCTTACGAGTATGTTTCCGGCCTTTACTGTCTCGCCGCCGAACTTCTTCAGGCCGAGCCGCCTGCCTCTTGAATCTCTTCCGTTTCTACTGCTTCCGCCGCCTTTTTTTGTTGACATGGTTTATGTTCCTCTCTAGTTTACTATGTCGGTTATCTCGACAGTGGTGAAAGTCTGGCGATGGCCGGTCTTCTTCCTGAAGTCCTTCCTTCTCCTGAACTTGAAGACTATGAGCTTCTTGCCCTTTTTGTCACCGACTATCTTCGCCTTTACGGTAGCGCCGTCGAGCACGGGCGAGCCCACTTTCACACCGCCGTTTCCGTCCGAAACCAGGAGGACGTCCTTGAACTCGACCTCGTCGCCAGGATTTCCGGCGAGATGGTCGATGGTTATGACGTCGCCCTTCGATACGCTGTACTGCTTTCCGCCCGTCTTGATTACTGCCTGCATAATATACTCCTCCCGCTTGTATAGAAGAGAAAATTATCCTTGATTACGGCGTGTTGTCAAATTTTTGAATATTAGAGAAGCAGAATTCCAAGAAGCGAGAGCATCTGCAGACGCGCGCTTTTTTTACTATATATTCATTATACCCTGGAGATGCGACAGCATATAAAATTATGCTTAAGTCTTTATCCATTGAGTGAATTTGCGATCTTGCTAGAGGAAACTGTGCTCGATAGAACTAATCGTATTGATATTATTTCAGACTGAAATAAATCGTATTGGGTGCGGCGGCCGGCCGGTAATTTTATCCCGGAGCCGGAAATCCTTTAATGCTAAAGTATTAACCGCCCCGGTTTTAGGGGTAATAGTATTGCGTAAATTCAGTACCTTAGTCCACTGTTAAAAAAGAACACAGGCATTTATATTATTAACTGTTGGCAGGAATAGTACATTATTTCAGACTTTAAATAAGTTGTCTTACTTTAACATGGGATTTAAACGGTCTGCAGTCCAATTATTGGTTCAGCGATCGAAAAAACCATGTTCAACATGAAGGACAATGGAGGCAGAGCGTGATGAGATGGTGGAGAATAGTGTCGAAAATCTTGGTCGTGCCGGTTGTCGGCACGCTGGCCTTTATAGCCTCTGCGTGTTCCTCTTCAGATTCGTTTTCGTCGCGAGCAGTTTTTGAGCCTGGTCCGTGCCCGAGCAGTAAAGCTTCACTCCCCGAGCTGGAGAACGCACTCTGCGGGGTTCTCGTGGTACCGGAGAATCGCACCAAACTCAATGGACGCACGATCCGGCTCCCGGTTGCAATCGTCCCGTCCGTGTCCCAGCCCCCGCGGGGCGAGCCCATCGTACACCTGACCGGGGGTCCCGGCGGTGATGCGCTTTCCGAGGCCCCGACTCTCGTGGCCTCCGGGCTGAATCAGGATCGCGATCTGATTTTGATGGACCAGCGCGGGGATCTCGACACCGAGCCGGAGCTGACTTGCCCCGAGGTCGACGAGTTCAGCATCGAAGTAATCGGTCTTCCCTACGGTGCTGACACAACCAGGGAGCTCCACGTGGCGGCGACGAAGCTCTGTCATGATCGTCTGGTGGCCGAAGGGATCGACCTCGGTGCCTACAACACGACCGAGAACGCCGCCGATTTCGCCGACCTGCGCAAGGCGCTCGGGATAGCGGAGTGGAACGTGTATGGATTCTCGTACGGGACCAATCTGGCGCTCACCCTGATGCGCGATCATCCCGAAGGTATTCGCAGCGTGATCATCGACTCCGTCGTGCCGCCGAGTGTCGCGAGCCTCGGTTGGACATGGAGCAACGCCAATGAAGGCATCAACAACATATTTCGCGCGTGTGCCGATCAGCCCGCCTGCAACAGTAAGTACGGCGATTTGGCAGCCACGTTCGCGGGTCTGGTTCAGGAGCTCGAAGCCAATCCATTGACGACGACGGGAACGTATTCGCCCGAGGTTCCGCCGGTGACCGTAGTGCTCGACGGCGGGGCGCTGGTGAACTGGCTTGCCGCCATCCCGCAACCTCTTCTCGATGTTTCCTCGATTCCCGCCGCCATAGACGCACTGGCCCATGGTAACCCGGCGCCGATCGCCAATTCGCGGTCTTTTTTTACGGACCCCGCAGGAATAGGTCTGTTCGGTCATGGTCTGGCCTTCGGAGTGTTCTGTAGTGAGTGGATTCCCTTCGAGCCCGAATCCCAGATCCTTGCGCAAGGGCGTCTCGCTTTTCCGACCTACCCCGACTCGGTCCTCTCTCAGGCGCCGCAGCTACCCTTCATGACCGAGGATTGCGCCGTCTGGAATGTTCCCAAAGCGCCTTCCTCCGCACGTGAGATTACTACGAGCGACATCCCGACGCTCATCATAACGGGTAGTTTCGACGGCAGAACGTCGCCGCAGTGGGGTGCGTATGCCGCCGAGACGCTGCCTAATTCGACGAACATCGTCATTCCCGGGATCGGTCATTGGGTTACACCACAGTCGGAATGCGCACAGATGGTCATCGCATCCTTCCTAGACACACCGGATGCGCCCGACACCAGCTGCGTGGCAGGACTGACGCCGCCGCCATTTGACACAGAGGAGCTGATGCCATGAATTTGAGACCAATATGGAAGGTACAGGTGGCGGCGCTGGCGATTATTTTGGCGCTGGCATCTGTCGCGTGCGAATCCGACTCGGGGCTTCCGCCGGCCGAGTTCGAGCCTGGTGCGTGCCCGGAGAGCGTTGCGTCGCTTCCCACGTTCGCCAACGCGAGCTGCGGCTTTCTGGTGGTGCCGGAGAGTCGCACCAAATTCAGTGGACGCAGGATCCGGCTCCCTGTTGCAATCATCCCGTCCGTCTCCCAGCCGCCCCCGAACGAGCCCATCGTTCACCTGACCGGCGGTCCGGGCGGCGATGCGCTTGCCGAGGCGGAGTTTCTCGTGCCTGCCGGGCTGAACCAACAGCGTGACCTGATCATCATGGCGCAGCGCGGAACGCTGGACACAGAGCCGGAGCTGACATGCCCGGAGATCGACCAATTCAATGCACGGCTGGTCGGCCTTGTCTACGGCGCTGATTCAACCAAGGCGGAGCATCTGGCCGCGACGCGGGCTTGTCGTGATCGACTGGTGGCCGAAGGGATCGATCTGAGCGCCTACAACACCACCGAAAATGCGGCCGACTTCGATGATCTCCGCAAAGTGTTGGGGATCGAACGGTGGAGTCTGAACGGCTATTCCTACGGCACCTATCTGGCGCTTACGCTGATGCGCGATTACCCCGAGACCATTCGCAGCGTGATCATCGACTCCGTCGTCCCACCCAGTGTCGCGAGCCTCGGTTGGACATGGACCAACCTTGGTGAAGCCTTTGACAACCTGTTTCGCGCGTGTGCCGATCAGCCCGCCTGCAACAGTGAGTACGGCGATGTGGCGGCAACGTTCGCCAGCCAGGTCCAGCAGCTCGAGGCCAATCCGCTGACAACGACGGCGCAGTATGCCCCGGACGGCCCGCCGGTGACGGTGGTGCTCGACGGTGGAGCCTTGGTGAATTGGCTCGTCGCAGCCGGTCCGGCCTTTACCCTTGTTCCGTCGGCCATACAAGAGCTGGTCGAAGGCGATCCGAAACAGATTGCGGCTGGGCGCGCGGCACTCGCCAACCCGGCGGGTGAGGGCATCTTCGGCTACGGCTTGACCTACGGCGTCTTCTGTAGCGAATGGATTCCCTTCGAGCCCCAATCCCAGATCCTTGCGCAAGGGCGTCTCGCTTTTCCGACCTACCCCGACTCGGTCCTGTCCCAAGCGCCACAATTGCCTTTTGAGACCGAGGACTGTGCCATCTGGAATGTTCCAAGTGCGAATCCTTCTATACGTGATGTCACGATCAGCAGCATTCCTACACTCGTCATTTCGGGCAGCTTTGACGCTAAAACATCGCCGCAGTGGGCCGAGTACGCTGCCATGACGCTCGAAAACTCGACCAGGATCGTTATCCCGGGGATTGGGCATTGGGTCACACCCCAGTCGGAATGCGCACAGAGCGTGGTCAGGTCATTCCTCTCCAATCCGAATGTGCCCCCCGACACCAGCTGCGTCGCCGGGTTGACTCCGCCGCCGTTTCGCACGTCCGAATAATCGGATCCGGGGTCACTCATGAAAATGGCTGTCAGGCAGAGAATATATTTCTACTAAACTCCCTGGCAAAGGGATATTCAATCAGCGGATTAAAGAAGATTACTTATACGCGATAGCCGCGCTGCACGGCCCGGCCAGGTGTATGACCTCGAACCGCTTGAATCCCGCCTCGCCGCACCATTCCCTGAAGTCGGCGCCCGTAAAATCGAAGCCGTCTCCCGTCTCTATAAGCATATTGAGCGACATCAGAAGGCCGAAGGTGTTCGTCCTCCGCTCGTCGTCGATTATATTCTCGACGGCTATGAGCGCCCCTTCCCCGGGCAGCGCGTCGTAGGCGGCCCCTATAAGATGCTTTTTATTTTCCAGGTTCCAGTCGTGGAGTATCATCCCCATCGTTATGACGTCGGCCCGGGGCAGCGGATCTTTGAAAAAATCGCCCGAAGCGGCCTGAACACGGCCCGAAAGCCCGGCGCGCTCTATGTGCTTCTTCGCTATGGGCTCCACCACCGGCAGGTCGAACGAGATGCTTTTCAAATGCGGATGCTTCCCGGCTGCGGTGATGGACAGGAGACCTGTCGCCCCGCCGACGTCGCAGTGCGTCCGGTACTTCGAGAAATCGAACTTCTCCGCGAGCGCCTCGAAATTTCCACGCGAAAGACCGGCCATGGCATCCATGAACTGCTCGAGCCTCTCCTCGTCGCGGTAAAGCTCCTCGAAGACAGACTTCCCGCTGTGCTTGGTCTCGTTCTGCGGCTTCCCGGTCTTGAGCGCTTCGCCGAGGTCGTCCCAGTATTTGAACAGCCGTGCGTCGAGCATTTCTATCATGCCGCCGATGTAAAAGTCGCTGTTCTTGTCCAGGAATCTTCGTGTGTCTACCGTGTTCCTGTAAAGTGCGTCGCGGCCGTTGCCGTGACGCTCGAGGAAATTCATCGAGACCAGGACGTCGAGAAAATCCCATACGCCCCTCGGGTGCAGCTCGAGCTTTTCTCCTATCTCTTTTCCCGTCATTGCGTGATCGCCGAGCTTCGTGAAAAGCCCGAGCCTCACGGCTGTCAGGAGCACCTTCGACTCCCAGAAGCCGAACGCGCTTTTAAGTATTGCGGACGGATTCGTATTCACAGTCATCCTGAGCTCCTTGTATTCGAGAAGTCGGGTTTGTTAAAGACGGCTGACACGCTGCGTGTCGTAGCCTAGGTCTCCAGCACGAGATTGAAAACCGAAGAGTCTATGAGCACCTTGTCCCTGAGCTTTTCGTGGACGGCGATGTATATCCTGTCGCCGTAGCGCGAGAGGCGCTTGAACAATCTGTGTAAGTGGCGGTGATGCTCGTCGTGGAATTCCTCTATTTTCAGAGTGATGGACGAAGGCGTATTCTTGAGCACGTTCTCCAGGTGAGGCGCGACGCTCTCGAAGAAGTCGCCGTCCGGCTTCCGCTTTATCGCGATCAGGAGGTTCGCCGCGGCGTTCTTGTACTTATTGAACGACACCTCGACTATACCCTTGCTGAGATACTTCCCGAGAGACCTCTCGAACGATTCGAAATGGTTTCTTGCAAGGCTCTCTTCGGTGTCCTGCACCCTTATGAAATGCCGGTCGATGTAGTTCCGCATCGATATGCCTATAGTCCAGTCCTGTATCACGAGCGGCACGAGACTCGGCTGCGTGAAGGGGAACGTCCGGAGGAAATGATAAATCCTCGCGGGCCCGCCCGGCAGTATGCCCCTCAGTAAAAATCCCCTCAAAGATCGCAGCTGGTCCGGTATGTCGTACGTGCTCCTGAAGAGGGGGTTTTTCATGTAGCGCGTCTTGTTGAGTATCCTGTCGGCTATGGTGCGGTCGTCCAGCAGCTTGTAGTAGAGCTGCCTGTACCCCTCGACCATTTCGTCGTAAGACATCTGCTTCGGTATGAGATTCGTCCCGAGCTTCGTGTTGTCCGTCCCGCTCGCTTCTTTTATAAGCCTCCCGTCCTTTTCGAGCCTCTCGTAAAGGGGAGTTTTCGGCACGGCTGTCAGGAGCCCTATCATCGCCGCCTGTATGCCGGAGTTTTGTATGAAGTTGTACTGGAGATCGAACGTTTTTACCGTGTCATTGTCGAACCCGATTATGAAGCCGGCGAGCACCTCTATGCCGTAAGAGTATATATGCCTTATGGAAGAGAGTATGTCCGAGCGCATGTTCTGGAACTTGAGCGTTTCCTTGAGGCTCTCCTCGTCCGGCGACTCGATGCCTATGAACACCCATCCGAAATTGGCCTCGGTGAAGAGCTTCAAGAGCTCGTCGTCCTGCGCGAGGTTGAGCGACGCCTCCGTCCCAAAGAGGAATGTGTAGTTGTGCTCCTTCTGGTAGTCCCGGAGATACACCATCAGCTTCTTTGCGACGGGCTTGTTGCCGATGAGGTTGTCGTCTACGAAGAACACATTCCTTATCCCGAGCCGCCTCAGCTCGTCGAGCTCCCGCCCTACCTGCTCCATCGATTTCACCCTCGGCTTTCTGCCGAACATCACTATAATGTCGCAGAACTCGCACCTGTACGGGCAGCCGCGCGAGAACTGGAGGCTCACCGCCTGATACCTGTCGAGCTTGAGCAGATCGAAGCGCGGCGTCGGGGAATCCTCAAGCGAGACTTCCTCCGTTTCCTTGTAGAGCTTCTTCGGAGCGCCGTTCTCGAAATCCCTGCAGAACTCCTTCCATATATATTCCGCTTCGCCCGCGACGACCGTATCGGCAAGGTTCTCGAAATACTCGGGGCATAGCGATGCGTAGCTTCCGCCCGCGACGACGTAGTGACCCTTACTCCTGTAGAATTTCAAAAGCTCGCTCTGCCTCTTGAACTGAACCCCCATGCCGCATATGCCTATGAGGTCGGCCGTGGGGCTCAGCGGTATGGTCTCTATATTTTCGTCCACTATTTCGATTTCCCAGTCCGGCGGGCAAAGGGCGGCCAGCGTGGCAAGGCCGAGCGGAGGATTAATCGTCCTTATTTCTTTGGGCATTATGTTGTCGACGGCCCATTTGAAGCTCCAGAAGCTTTCGGGGAATCTCGGGTTGATAAGAAGCAGTTTCATCAAGTCCTCCCGTCGTCTCCCCCCGGGTAAACCGCTCTAAGGGGGAGCCGCCTTTCAAGTCTTTCTGTATCTCTACTTAAAGAGTATTATCCGGTAAGTCCATTCTAGAATATTTTCGGATTTTAAGCAAGAAAATTGTGTGTTGATAACGGCTTCGCATCAGCGAAAGAAACGGGGGTAGTGTCGGTATTACATGTGTCGGTATTACATTTTCGGTCGGACTGGTTTCAAAGCTGAAGCGGCCCGTGCGACACGATAAGCCCCGTGCCGTCGGCATAAATATACTCGCCAGGGTTAAAAGTTACGCCGGCGAACGTGACAGGTATGCCTGTCTCGCCCGCTCCCTTTCTCTCGGTTTTGAGCGGTATAGACGCGAGTGCAAGGACGCCGAGGTCTGTCCGGCCTATCTCTTCCACGTCCCTTATAGCTCCGTAAACGACTATGCCCGACCAGCCGTTCCGAGCGGCGCTCGCGGCGATGAGGTCGCCGAGGAGAGCCTTCCGGACTGAGCCGCCGCCGTCGACGACGAGCACCTTTCCCGTGCCTTCCTTTCCGGCGAGCTCCTTAACGAAGGAGTTGTCCTCGAAGCATCTGACCGTAACGATGCGGCCCGAGAACGCTCCCCGGCCGCCGTAGCTCCTGAATACGGGCTCGGCGATCCTGACGAGGTCCGGGTACTTGTCGCAGAGATCGGGCGTCGATATCTCCATGTGGGATAGGGATTTAACCGGATGCGGAATCAAATATCAAGGGGAGTTCAGGAGATGTTTTTCGGATAGTCGAACGACACGAGGCGCCCCCTGCCGTCGTCGGCACCTGCCCAGCTCCCGGAGCGTATCTCAACCACAGCCGCGCCGCACGTGGGCACGTTATCCACCCCCGCCCTCGTCAGCCGGTTCAAAAGGGCCGTCACCGCCGGGTTGTGCCCGACGACCATCACCTCGTCGAGGCTGTCGTCGAACCCCCATATAACCCGGAGGAGCGCATCCTCGTCGAAGGTGTAGAGCCTCTCGTCTATCCTGACCTCGGATTTCTTGAAGCCGAGCTCCTTCGCTATGCCCTCGGCTGTCTTTCTCGCCCTCACCGCCGGGCTCGACGCTATCAGCCCGGGCCGGACGCCCTTGTCAGAGAGGAATTTCCCCATGCGCGAGATATCCTTCTTCCCCCTTTCGTTGAGCGGGCGCTCCCTGTCGTCGAGCCCCGGAGAATCCCAGCTCGACTTCGCATGTCTTACGAGTATGAGGGTCCTGGATTTCATGCTTCGTTCACGTCCGGCGTCCGCACCGGACGAACGCAATGCCGGCCGCGCCGCGCCGAAAATTCCGCCCCACGCTACGACCAGGGCTCTCTATAATAATAAACGAAATTCGCGACGGAAGGTCTCTCCGTCCAGCCGAGCTTCTTGTAGAAACCCAGCTTGTACGACGCCTTTTCCTTTCCATTAGTCACCATGAGTCTCATGCAGCCCCTCGACTCACCCTCTTCGATCACACGCTCTATGAGCGTGGTTCCAACACCCATGCCGCTCGCCTCGGGGCTCACGAACATGTCCGACACGTATCCCTCCCAGCTCCCGAGCATGACGAACGGAACCCAGTGCACGCACGTAAAGCCGACCACACTGTCGGCGTCGTCCACGGCTACCAGCATCGAATGCCCGTGGCTGTTTTTTATGCAGTGCTCTATAAGTTTCTCGATGGGTTTCGAGACCTCCTCGAGCGGAAGTGAGTTCCGCCTGGACGACCATCCGATCTCCCGCAGTATTTCGGCCATGCGTACCGCGTCTCCTGGTACGGCATTCCTGATTGTTATACCGGCCATCAGCGTACCTCCATCCTCTCATGATATAGCAGAAGTCTCCCGGGTCAATACTCCTTCCGTCCGTTCAGGTGATTTTCCAAGGCTATTGAAGCGCTCCCTGCCGCCTGCTAGAATGAGGTGAAGAGGATTAATCGGCGGCAGGCTTATTTCAGGCCCGTCCCGTGGAGGATATTCGCATGCGTAACCCGGAACGCCCGTCTGGTGCCGGAAAATTTGTCCGCCTGGTTTTGCTCTTTTCGTTCCTCGCCGTTATTTTCTGTCTGCCACGGGTCTCGTCGGCAAACGGCGCCCCGATAATGCGCGACAACGACCCCGCCCCGCTGATTCCGCCCGTGCCGCCGAACGTGCTCTGGAACCAGTTCAATAACGTCTCCGACTCCGATATCTCCTCGCAGGATTTCGTCGACGGCGACGGCACGTTCGACATTTACGATACGCGTGCGGCCGACGATTTCGAGATACCGAGAGGTGACATCTGGCGCATAGAGCGCGTGAACGTCCTCGGAATATACGACGACACGCCCGACCCGGCCAGATCGCTCAATATAGTGTTTTACACGGACAACCTCCGAAGGCCGGATCAGATAATTGAGCGTTGTAATTACCTGCAGGTGCTCCCCGACAACATACTCGACCCGAGCTTCAGCACGGAGCTTCCGGCCCCCTGCGTACTGAACGGCGGCAAATACTGGGTCTCCGTCCAGGCGGACATGCTGTTCGTGCCTAACGGGCAGTGGTTCTGGTTCGAGCGCGACGTTCAGGACCTGAGCGCCGCAGTGTGGGAAAACCCGGGCAACGGTTTCGGAACCGGGTGCGTCGTCTTCACGCCCATTCAGAGCTGCGGCGGCGACGACGGCGGCCTCGCGTTTCAGCTCGTTGGGGAGGTCGTGGATCTTACGACTTCCATACCTACCCTTTCCGAATGGGGAATGATGGCCGCCGCCGCGGTTCTCGGAATAGTGTCGGCGGCGTATCTCTCCAGAAGGAGAATTCGCGCCTGAAATTATATACCGGCGGTTTTTACTGCGCGCTCCGGCGCGTGAATCCCGGCGGGCGGGCTCATGTAAAAAATTCGCAGCTCTTCACCGCGCCGCTGTAAGATTATCTGCGCGTTCCGTTTCGGCGAACGGCAGCCTTATCCGTCGGGAGCCCGACCCCTCGATAAAGCCGATCCTTCGCGGCAATCCCTCCGACATCGTGCACGGCCGGGTCCGTGGAGCCGTTACGAAACCGAAACCGGCGCGTCATGGAAATTTCCTCTGAAATAATTACGTTCGTGTGGTATTTTTTGAATCCATGAAACTTTATGCTCATCTGAAGGTTCAAGATAGTTAAAGATACTCCAAGGAGGTTGTACCATATGAAATTTTTAAACGGAATCGCTTTTTCAATGCTCGCTACCGTGGCACTCTGGCTTTCGGGCGCTTCGCCGTCCGTCGCCGAGCCTGTCGTATACCAGATCGATCCGGCGCACTCGCAGATAATTTTCAAGGTCAAGCACCTCGGCATAAGTAACGTCACCGGCAGGTTCGACATATTCGAAGGGAACTATACGTTCGACCCCGACAACGCCGCGAGCTCGAAGGTCGAAACCACGATAAGCGCCGCAAGCGTCAACACCAACGAAGCCGACCGCGACAAGCATCTCCGTTCGGACGAATTTCTCAACGTCGAAAAGCACCCGAATATCACCTTTAAAAGTAAGAGCGTGACAAAAGATCCCGGCGATTCCGACGACTACACGATAGTCGGCGACCTCACGATCAACGGCGTCACGAAGGAAGTCGAGCTCGACGCCGAGTACGGCGGCCATACGACCGACCCCTGGGGCAACGAGCGTACGGCGTTCGAGGCCGAGACGAAGATAAACAGGAAAGACTTCGGGCTCACGTGGAACAAGACGCTCGACACCGGCGGTCTGGTCGTCGGCGAGGAAGTGAAGATAACCCTCGAAATAGAGGGCATTCACAAGAAGCAGTAAAACGGCTTAGTACAGGGAGAGGGCCCCTGCCCTCTCCTTTCTTATTGTAACTTTATCGGTTTCCGAACACCTGCTACTGCGCCGGCTGCGCGGGAGCCTGCTGCTGCATCATCTGAGAGATGTCTCTCTCGGTTATCTTGATGCCGGTCAGATCGCAGAGGCCGGCGGGCTCGGGTGAGTTCTTCTTCACCTCGACGGCGGTTTCCTTAATAGCCAGATCCTGCACGTTGGCCACCGTTTCGAGCATTATGAAGTCGTCGGTGATGCACATATCGATCCCTTGCGGGAAGCTCCACATGCTGCACTGCTGTCCGCTCACCGTTTTCTGGCCCTTTACTATTCCTCCCATACCCATGAGCTGCTGCTTATTGAACTCCATAGGGTCCTTCCCCTTCATCGATTCGTTTATCTTGGCGAACGTCGGATCTTTAAACTTCGTGCCGGTGTTGTCGTCGAGATTTACGACCACTATCCAGCGCTCTCCGTTCTCGATCCAGGAAACCATCTTTTCATTTCGCTTGACGCTGCCGACCTCGGGCATCGTAATTTGCAGGTTTTCTTTCAAGCATACTTTCCTTCCATAATCCTGAGAGACCTGGATTTTTTCTCCGGTCGCATTTCCCTCGCACTTGTATTTCACCGAGTAGCTTTCGAGCGGATGAAGCTTCAGGTCCTGCGCGCCGGCTGTTAGAGGCGCGAAAACCGCCCCGATAACAAACAGAAGGCACGAAATATACTTAAAGCAGTTTGTTAGGTATCTGACTTTGTAACCATTCATTACTACACTACCTCCCCGCTATGATATCGTTTAAACCGCATGTCCGGATTGTGTGAATAACGCCTCCGGGAAAGAGATACTATACACGAAAGGGATTTCAAAATATACGTGCGGAAGACGGATTCCAGAGGCGGAAAAGCGGCTTTCCACGTAAAAAGCCCCGCACAGGCAGAGCCGGCACGGGGCTTTTTTATCTCTTTAATTATTGGAACGCTACCGTCTTACCAGTCTTCTCCTGGCGAATATGAACGCCGGGAGGAGAGCATAAAGCATGAGCCCTCCGAGGGCCGCCGCTCCGCCGCTGCCTTCACCGGCAACGGCGCACCCGCCGGAGCCTTTAGGCCCTCTCGGCCCTTCAGGTCCCGGAGCGCCGTTACAGACGTAGTCCGTTCCTTCTATCTCGTCCGGGTCGAGCTCTCCGTTCCCGTTGACGTCGAGACCGTACTCGATCTTCGTACCTCCGAACTCGCAGTTGGGGCCGGGGGGCTCGTCCGATATGTCCAGCACAGTCCCCGGTGTCCCAGGAGGTCCCGGAGGCCCTGGCTCGCCCGGTTCACCCGGCTCGCCAGGCTGTCCCGGAGGACCGGGCTGCCCAGGCTCTCCCGGCTCGCCGGGTTCTCCCGGAGGCCCTGGGGGCCCCGGCGGCCCGGGTATGCCGTCTTCGC
>CAZUDM010000008.1:0-90978 GCA_964618635.1 uncultured Spirochaetia bacterium | reverse complement strand
CATTCTCTATACCTTCCGGAAGCCCCCGACGGCCGCGCGCCCGAGGGGGCTTTTTTCTGTCACGCCGCCAAAAATTCCGAACCTTCCGCCCGCGCCTGGTTACTCACTTTCAAGACCATTTAAAGGAGGAATAACCATGAGGAGGTTATTCGCGTTTATAAAAGAATTCGGTGCCGTGAGCCTTAGATGCGGCATGCTGATTATGGCTGTGATGATTTTGACATTATCCATATCTTATGACGGAAGAGCCGCCGAGTTCGTCGTCGACAGCACCATCGACGCCGTGGACGACAACCCCGGAGACGGGCTCTGCGACGACGGCTCGGGGAGCTGCACACTCCGCGCTGCAGTTATGGAGTCGAACGCTCTCGCCGGAGAGGACGAGATAATTCTCTCTGACGAGGTATATCTTATAACGATCCCGGGCACGGACAACCTGGCCGCGGACGGCGACCTCGATATAAGGGACAGCCTCGTAATCCACGGGGCCGGGGCGGGCGAAACGATCATCGACGCCGGGAATATTACGCGCGTATTTCATCTCATAGACGATGACGACCTCTCGCAGATCGAGGTCGGAATCCTGGGCCTCACGATTCAGAACTCTGTAGCCGGCAATGCGGGCGGTGCTATAAGGAACGTCTCGGAGATTCTATATCTCGAAGGCGTGAGCGTTCAGGACAGCTCAGCACCGAGGGGTGGGGGAATCTACGTCGGCCCCGACGGCCGCGCCCAGATATGGAGCTCGGCGATTATTAACAACAGCGCGACCGGCGATCCGGGTCAGGAGCGTGGCGGCGGCATATACAACTCGGGGGAGACAGTAGTCATAAACACGACGATAAGCGGGAACACGGCGGGCGACCTCGGCGGTGGCATTTTCAACGAGGGCGACTTCGCTGCGGTTTTCTCCACCATAGCCGGTAACGTCACCGAGGCCGGACTCGCGGGCGGAATACACCAGATCGTCGGAAGCGGCGCACAGTTTTTCGGAACCATAATAGCCGGGAACTCCTCGGGCGACTGCGGCGGTATATTCATAGAATCACTCGGATACAACGTCTCGACCAGTGACTGCAACCTGATAGATCCGACGGATTCGCCCGATACAGACCCGCTTCTCGGTCCGCTCCAGGATAACGGCGGCCCTACGCTTACACACGCGCTTCAGGAAGGAAGCCCCGCCATCGATTCCGCGGATAACGAGCTCTTCTGCCTCGACATCGGAATCGATCAGACCGGAACCGGAAGGCCTGTAGACGGCGACGGCGACGGCACCGCCATATGCGACGCGGGCGCTTTTGAATTCGTCCCGGCCGCTGTGGTTCCCGATGGCGGAGACGGTGACAGCGGCGGATGCTCGCTTGCGAAAACGGGCGCCACGGAAACAGGATCACTTGGCGCTTATCTCATCGTCCTGCTTTTCGTATTAATCGCGCGAATACGAAGAAGGTACGCTTCGTTATAGCATGTGCCCGGATGATGCCGTCTCCGGAAGGGGACGGCGCGTCCGGGATGTAAACGAACAAAAATGAACCCTCTAGACACGAACCGCTACTCACTGCTACAAATAAAAAAAGGCGGAGCTGGATTTGCGGCGGCAGGAATCAGCCGCCGGGGACTGGAAATAATGTTGAATCGCGGGAATAAATATTCTAGTATATGTCTACTTCTTCCAGAGGAGGGTGAAGCGGTGCGGCCCGTCCGGGTTCTTTTTCTCCTGGCCATTTTTATGTTCTCCCATTCGGCCTTCGCACAGGTTATGCTGACGGAAACCGAGGCGGGCAGGGCTTTTAAATCCGGCGATTACGAGAAGGCCCTCACAGAGCTCAACGTTCTCCTAGAACAATATCCCGACGACGCGGTAACGATACTCCGCTACATCGGCATTTCCTATCACCGCCTCGGGCAGTACGAAAAGGCGATCGCCACGTTCGAAAAGGCGCTCGAAATCGAGCCGCAAAATGTTCCCGCGCTCTTCTACATGGCCTCGACCTATTTCAAGATAAGCGATACGGCCGCCGCGCGGGAAATCTTCGAAAGAATCATCGGCCTTGCGCCCGAATCGCTCTACGCCGAATGGTCGGAGCGCTACGTACAGGCGATAATCCAGCGCGAGACGGAATATAAACAGCCCGGCGGACCGAGGCTGTACGATGTGTTCATACAGGTCGCGCCCCAGCTCGACTTCAACGTCCCCGAAGACCCGAACGTAAGCAGCTCGTTCAGTGACGACGAATCATTCAGGTTCACGGAATACGCTTCCCTCGGTCTAAGGACGAAGCAGCTCGGAAAGTGGATGCTCGGGACATATTTCTCGACCTACCAGAGCCAGCATACGAAAAAGAGCATGAGGGAATTTAATCTCTCGACGTTTAACATCACGCCATACATCAACTACACGACGACGGTTCTGGGAAAATCCTTCTCCCCGATGCTGAGCTACAATTTCAATTACTCGCTCCTCGATTACGACAGCTACAGCAATTCGCATACTATAACCGCAACTTTTAACACCGGGCTTACCCCCAACACGCTCACGATGCCCTACTACAAGATTTCGTTCGACAGCTTCGACGACAAGGGCTTCGACCCGGCCATTTCGTCCCGCAACGCGACGAACAACGCCTTCGGAATAGTGCAGTATTTCTTCTTTATGGAAAGGGCGATAAACGTCTGGCTCGCGTACGAGTTTCAGCATAACGACGCCGACGGGCTTAACTTTAACTTCAACGGGAACAAGTTCGGTGCGGGATTTTCCGTGCCTATAGTCTGGGAAATCAGGGGGGACCTGAGCGGGGAGTATCAGAGGGACGATTACCCCGACTTTCAGGGCCCGAGAGACAGGGAGACGAACAGGGTGAATCTGTTCGTGCGCCTGGCGAGGAACATCGCCGGCCCGGTTTACGGGGCGTTCTCGTACAGCTACACGAACGAGAACTCGAGCTACGAGGTGCTGGAGTTCGACAGGCACATCCTGACGTGGTCTCTCTTTCTCAGCTACTGAGGTAAAATTATGGGTGTCATAAGGGACAAAATGAAAAGCCTCACACGTAAGATCGGCAAGGTCTTATTGCTTCTTCTGCCGGCGTTTCTGATCCCGGTTCAGCACCTGGCCGCGGATTCCGTTACCGATGCGGGCATCGACGCCGCGGAGAAGACGGATCTCGAAACCGGCGCTATCGAGCCGGTGGACTCCGTGAGGAACAATCCCGATTTGTTATACGTCCTGGAAACGCTGCTCCGCGCGCCGGTCACTCAGCTAAAGGACGGCGAGCCGCCGTATAATCAGCAGCCGCCTGACGCGCAGGACGACTTCAGGACGAGGGTTGTTCCGACCGATCCGCCGACTGTTCCGACGGAGCCGCCAACCGTGCCGACAAATCCGCCGCCGGTTATTCCGACCATGCCACCGCCGCCTATTCCGACGGACCCGCCCGTGCCCACGAGGCCGCCAGACAGGCCGAGGCCGGATTTCCCGCTATTCCCCGGAAGGCCGGTAAATCCGGATAATCCCGATAATCCACCGCCGACGGTTCCAACGAATCCGCCGAGACCGGGAGGGCCGACGTTCCCGAATCCGAATCAGTAAGCCGGCCCGGCAGTGTCTCCGGATCGCAAATTATACGGCATGGCTTTACCTGAGCGCGAGCGGCCGATCGCCCGGAAGGTAAGCACGATTCCGATAATGGCCGGCAGCGTGACGGCGGGAAAGTCCCGGAGAATTACGGACGGAGTGCAAATCCCGACCGCGACTTCCCACAGGTGAAAAAGGGCATGTGCGATGAGCCACAGCGTCGCCACGGCCCAGAGCCCGACGCGCCGCGCCGGGCTGAACATACCGATCACGAAGGCGAGGCCGAGGAAAAACTGAATTATCCCTATGTCGCGGATGAAGTGCTGATTGAAGAAGCCCGTGTCTGAAACGCCCGGCACGAGACCGTACCAGAGGGATGGAGCGACGAGCATAAATATTCCGTTTACCGACAGGAATATTCCGTTGAACGCAACCAATATAAATACCAGTATCGAGACAGCGCTGATACCCGTCGTCCTCTTCATGGTATTAATCCTCCCCCATGTGATTAATCAGGTGTTTGTCCGTGCCTGTAAAAATTCCTTCGCAGGCACGGACGGTTCCGTGTCGCCGGTCCCGGCAGCCTTTACTATCCATGCCTGGCTGCTGGAGGAATGGAATTAATAAGCCAGTCCTCGAAACGCATCCTGCCGATACGCGCTTCCCCGTCCGGAGTGAGAGACCGATCGTTCACATCTATGCCGAAGTAGCGTGCGCCGCCGTCCGCGACCACCTGGCGTGAGTCGTGACTTGCATTCAAATACAGCCGGACGAACTCATCGAGACGGAGCTTCTCGGGGCCGGCGATCTCTACTATACCGTTCACCGGTGGTCCGAGCGTTATGTCGGCGAGGGCGTCGGCGACGTCGTCCGAGACTACGGGCTGAAACAAGACGGGCGGCAGGCTGACTGTTTGTCCATCAGTTGAGAAGTCCGCAATACCTCCCACGAACTCGAAGAACTGTGTCGAGCGGAGGATCGTATAGGGAATTCCCGAGGCCTTGATCATGTTTTCCTGGGCCATCTTCGCCCGGAAATAACCGCTCTGGAGAAGGCGCTCTGTGCCTACGACCGACAACGCGACATGGTACCCTACGCCCGCTGCCGCTTCCGCCGCGAATATGTTGCGCCCCGATGTCTCAAAGAAATCCATGGCTGCCTTATCTTCGAACGAAGGCGAGTTCGCTACGTCGACGACGATCTCGGCGCCTGAAAGCGCTTCGGCCAGTCCCTCGCCGGTTATGGCGTTGACGCCGGTGCCGGGCGACGCCGCTATCACATTATGGCCATGCTGGCGGAGCCTGTTCACGAGCTTTGAGCCTATGAGCCCGGTGCCCCCGATAACAACGATTTTCATGATACGTCCTCCTGGATATACAATCCCGGCTTCTTCCGTATCCGGGATTGCCTGGTTTTTTCATGCCGCTTTGTCATATCGAATCACCATACATATCCTGCTGTCTGCCCCGATGTCCCCGGCTCAAGCCGCCTTGGAGCTGCTCCCGGCGCTGCCTATAAACTCCAGCAGATCAGAGTTGATCCGCTCCTGGTGAGTGGCTGTCATTCCGTGCGGAGCCCCGGGATAGACAAGCACCTTGGCTCCCTCGATAAGCTTTGCGGATTTCTCTGCATGGTTCCTGACCGGCACGATCTGGTCGTCTTCTCCGTGCATCACCAAGGTCGGGATATCGAACTTCCCGAGGTCTTCGCTGAGGTCCGTCTCGGAGAATGCCTTTATACACTCGTATGCATTTATCTGTCCGCACTGCATACTCCAGAGCCAGAACTGATCGAGCGTCCCCTGTGAGACCTTTGCGCCTTTCCTGTTTGCGCCGTAGAACGAAACGGCAAGGTCCTTGTAGAACTGGGAACGGTTCCCCGCGAGGGCGGCCCGAAGCCCGTCGAACACCTCGATCGGCAAGCCGTCGGGATTGTCCGGCGTCTTGAGCATGAGTGGCGGAATGGCGGAGACGAGAACCGCACTGGCGACACGCTTTGTCCCGTGCCTGCCGATGTAGCGCGCGACCTCCCCGCCACCGGTCGAATGGCCCACCAGCGTCGCATTCTTTAGATCGAGCGCTTCGATGACGGCCGCAAGATCGTCGGCATATCCGTTCATATTATTCCCGGACGAAGTCTGGCTCGACCGCCCGTGACCGCGTCTGTCGAGCGCGATCGCACGATAACCGTTCCGCACCAGAAAGTGCATCTGGCCGTCCCACGCGTCGGCGTTCAAGGGCCAGCCGTGGCTGAAGACCACCGGCCGACCGCTGCCCCAATCCTTGTAATAAATATTGATGTCCGATCCGTTTTCTTTTCCTACCGTTACATAAGCCATGATTCAATACCTCCTGTTTTTCTTTTCTTGTTTCTCGAATCGTGATAAAACCGCTTCATCCCGCCGCTACACGGCTGCTTTCCTCCAGCCGGTAAAAATAATCGGAGAGTTTTTCAGTCAAGAAGAATCTCGCCCTGCATATTCTAGATTTCACACACTCGACCGAAAGCCCGAGGATTTCCGCGACCTCGCTATCGGTAAGCCCCTCGACGTCCGCGAGCTGGAAAACCGCCCTGTAGCCCGCCGGCAGCTCACCCATGGCGTCCACGATTTTGCCGAGCCTTTCCCGCGAGAAGGCCGCGTCGCTTGAACCTGCGCTGAGGCTTCCGTTACAAGTCCGCTCGAGTGCGCCGAGCTCCCTGCAGGGCGGATACTCCTCCATGCTGTCGTTACTTTTATGCTTCTTTTCGGCCCCGAGTCTGGCGAAGCATAGGCTAAGCACTATCCTGTAAAACCAGGTCGAGAACTTCACATCCCCGCGAAAGGTATGCGGTGTCTCCAGAGCGAGAAACGCTTCCTGAAGAACCTCCCCGGCATCGTACGGATCGAGCGTTACCCTGAGCGCGAGCATGAAGACGACGTCCGCATAACGGTTTACTATCTCGTTAAACGCCTCCTCGTCACGTGCCCTCTTCAGGCGGAGGACGAGCTCTTCATCGGCCGCGCTCTTGACGTCTTTCACCGCTGAGGCTTTGCCTGTACGTCTTGCATAGGGGGCTTCGCCGCCGATTTCCCGATAAGCGGTTTCCGCGTTCCCAAACCCTGAGTCTGAAATTTGAGTGCCTCTCATAACTTGCCTCCGGTCGTATCCACACCCGCGTCGAGACGGGGTTTCCATCCTCCGCTCAGTGAGCGTTGTTCTTAACTGAATGTATCGCCGAGGTACGAAGGGGGTCCTGCCTTGAACCCCCCCCACCCGAAATTAGACTGCAAAGAATTAATCTACGTAGAGGATCCATCCCCCCGGCGTCTGCTCGGCCCTGCCCGAAACCTGCACTTCTTTATGAACAGGATTCAGCTGAATTTTCATCAGCCCTTCCTGGAGCCCCTGAAGGTAATAAACGGTGCCTTCATCCGTTACCAGAAGATGCTGGTGCGGCGGCTGATTCTTGCAAGGGCCGTCGGCTATCACCGGATTGACAGTCCCCTTCTGATAATCGGGCAGCAGGCATATGACGTTGCCCGTTACCGTTACCTGCTCGTCCTTTGCAAAGCCGGAACCGGCCGGTGAAATCGAGAATACGAAAGCTAACATCAAGGACAAAATGAGTATGTTATTTCTCATTTGTGTCACCTCCTTTTATTAATGTTGAATTGTTTCATACAAGGTAAGATTGATGCTGACGGCAAAGGGATAGCGGCCGCTCTTTTAATCTTTAAACAAACCCCGAAAGGCGCACCCTCAAGAAAAGTCTTGCCCTCCGAATCCTGAATTTGACGGTGGCTAATGGAAGGCCAAGCACTTGCGCCACTTCGGGATTTGTGAGGCCTTCCACATCTCTCAAGTGGAAGACCGTTCTGTAAACCACCGGGAGCTCGTTAACCGCCCGCTCCAGCTTTTCGAGAAGCTCTAGGCTGGAAAAATGGTCGCCGGGTTCACGGTTCCAGTCCCCGATCTCAAATCCGTTCGACGCATGCTCTTCGAGACTAAGATCGTTCCTGTATTTTTTTTCGGTCCTGAGATAGGCGAAGCTTGCATTCGCCGTGACGCGGTAGAGCCACGACGAAAACTTGTCTTCCGCGCTCAGGGTTTCAAGCCTGGTTGCGAGTTTAATAAACACTTCCTGCATAACCTCTTCCGCCCCGGTCGTGCTGCGCGTGATCCTGAGAGCCGTCCTGAATATCTTCTCTCCGTATCTGTTTACCACTTCGTTGAAAGCCCCTTCCTCCTGAGTCTCGACGTACAGGCGGACAACCTCGGTATCGCTGAGCCGCTTAAAATCTTGCTCCCGATCATTTTTGGCCGGATATCCCTCCACGAGGGATTTCGTACGGAGCGTATTCCCGTGCGTGTATAAGCTCTCGAAATTTTCATACTGCGCCTGTTCCTCTATGGCAGCGATCTTCTTTTCCATTCCTTTTCTCCTTTTCGATTTCGGCCTTTCAGTTTCGACGGATATTGTCGACTGCTTGGAATCTGGATAACTTTAGTGCAAAGGCCGTGCCGGAAAGTGAAAGCGTATTAGTTTGTAAGCTAAGGGGCTGATTTTATTGCGTTTGAGTAAAGTTGCCTTTTGGTTTATTCTCTAAAGCGTCTGGGTTGAGTTAGGAAATATCATCACCGTAGGGAAATATAACGATCAGGGCAAAATATCCTTTCGGGTCCTTCTACTGATTTCGGGCGATCACGATGTCTGCTTCCGAAAAGTCGAAATACAACAACGAGCTGATATTAAATGCTGCGGGCGAAGGGTTGGCCAGCGCCGACATAAACGGGAACCTCACATTCATAAATCCTGCCGGAGCAAAAATGCTCGGATGGGAAGTCGAGGAGCTTATCTCGAAGCCGGGGCACGATATCATGCATCACACGAAACCCGACGGCAGCCCTTATCCACTCGAAGAATGCCCTATATATGTAGCTTTCCAGGACGGTATTGTCCGCTACGAGGATAATGAAATATTCTGGAGAAAAGACGGCTCGTCTTTCCCGGTCGAATATACCAGCACACCGATTCGGGAAGGCGGAAAATATGTGGGCACGGTCCTTGTTTTCAGAGATATCACGGAGCGAAAGGCTGCGGAGAAGACACTCAGAGAAACGCTTGGCCGGTTGTCGAAGATGAACAGGTACGAATCGATTATCGGCGTCGTAACCCGGACAGTGCATCAGACGATTAACCTCCAGGAAGTTCTCGAAAATGCAGTCGAAGCCCTGAGTGAAAACATAGATAAAGTCCAGCATGTCTCGATTTACATGGTCGAAGGTGGAGATGCTGTAATGAGGGCGTACAGGGGCTACCCCGACTGGTTCGTGGAGCGTGTCAGAGTAATTCCCTATCCCAGGGGCCTTACCTGGAGAATAATAACGGACGGCAAGCCTAGATACTGTGCGGACGTAGATCAGGATAAGACAATCGGTGCGTCGGCAAAGGAAGCCGGAATAAAAAGCTATTTGTCCATGCCCGTTTTTTTCGAAGGCAAAAGCGTCGGCACCATAAACGTATCTTCCCTTCATAAAAACGCTTTCAACAAAGAAGAGATACAGCTCCTCAAGAATGTGGCGCAGCAGGTCGGAACGGCGATTAACAACGCGCAGCAGGCGGAGGCCTTAAAAAAGGCGCTGTCGGAGGTGGAAGAGCTCAAGAACCGCCTTCAGGCCGAGAATATTTATCTCCGGGAAGAGATTAAAACCGAATACAATTTCGAGGAAATCATCGGCCGGAGCGCGGCGCTCATGAACGTGCTGCGAAAGGTGGAGCACGTGGCTCCCACGGAAGCCACGGTTCTGATCCAGGGGGAGACCGGTACAGGAAAGGAGCTCGTAGCCCGCGCTATTCACAATTTCAGTCTGCGCAAGGATCGGCCGCTGGTTAAAGTCAACTGCCCCGCCCTGCCCGCAGGGCTTATCGAAAGCGAGCTCTTCGGCCACGAGAAGGGAGCTTTCACAGGGGCCCTCTCGCCCAAAACGGGCCGCTTCGAGCTGGCCGATGGGGGAACCATCTTCCTGGACGAGATAGGCGATCTGCCTCTGGAGCTCCAGGCAAAGCTCCTCCGAGTCCTCCAGGAAGGGGAGTTCGAGCGTGTGGGAGGCTCCCGCACCCTCAAGGTTTCTGTCAGGGTGATTGCCGCGACAAACCGTGACCTCAAGCAGGCCGTAGAAGAAGGCAAATTCCGCCCCGACCTCTATTACCGGCTGAATGTCTTCCCGATATTCATTCCCCCGCTCAGGGAGCGGAGAGAGGATATCCCCGTGCTGGTCAGGCATTTCGTAGCGAAATACAGCAAAAAGCTGGAGAAAAAAATCGATAATATATCCCAGGAAATGATGAATGGGCTGCTTGCTCATCCATGGCCCGGAAATATAAGAGAGCTGGAGAATGTAATAGAGAGGGCGGTCATTGTCGCACATAGCCCGGTTATTCAGATCGATGAATCTCTGGAAATGCGTCTCGATGCCGATTCCGATACTCAAAGCGGAGGCACGCTCGAGGACGTCGAACGGAATTACATCCTTCGTATACTCGAAGATAGGGGCTGGGTGATTCACGGTGAACGGGGCGCAGCCGTGGTATTAGGTATGAATCCCTATACCCTTCGCTCCAGGATGAAGAAGCTCGGAATAAGAAAACCCGGCCGCAGTGGCTGACCGCCTGACGGTATTAAGCTCGATAGCCCTGTTAAAGTCTCGGGCTGCGCTTCCGTAGTCGCCCATAAAAGATTTAGCAAGACCTCTTTTATGGTATACGACGGGAATATCCGGGCTTAGCAATATGGAATAGTTATAGTCTTCTATCGCGCCCCTATGGTCATTAATGTGACTCTTCGCAAGGCCCCTGCTGAAGTATGCGAGAGAATAGCTGGAAGTATAAGCACTGTAATTGTCCGGCTCTTCCTTCTCAAAATCCCGGTCGTAATATGTATGGAGATAACCGTGCTTGACTTCGATCACTTCGTGGAAGCTCTGAAGCGCTATATTGGTGATTCCCCTGATGAAATGCATATCGGCATAGTTAGGGTATAGCTCTATCGCCCTGTTGAAATCGTGTATGGCCCCGGCGTAGTCACCGAGCTCACTCCTGGCGGAACCGCTGTTATAATGCTTTTGAAATAGATCACTGTTTGCTTTTATCGCCGTGTTGAGGTCTCGCATTGCACCTTTATAGTCGGCCAGGTTTCGCCTGGCCAGCCCCCTGGTCACGTACGCCTCGGCGTAATCGGGATCGAGCTCTATCGCCCTGTCGGAGTCTTGAATCGCGCCGCCATAATCGCCGAGAACGATCCTGGCCAGCCCCCGGGTTACGTAAGCCTCCGCATGTGCGGGGTCGAGCTCTATTGCCTTGCTAAAATCCTGAACCGCGCCTTCGAAATCGCCACATGAGGAAAAAGCATACCCTCTGGCGCAGTATGCCGCGGCATCACCGGGATTCAGTTCAATAGACTTGTTCAAATCAATTAATGTATCTCTCCAATCGCCTTTTTCACATTTTATCTTGCCCAGGAAAGTTAAGATCGATTTTTTCATGTTTATCTCGTTAACGTATGCTTACGAGCAATTCCTTATCCATTTTCGCTTCCATATACGCTGGCTACTTTAGGGCCGCATCTACTATAGATGATGCTTAATCTTTGTATGGGGATAGATATGCGGCAAAAAAAGCGGAGTAGAGGGCTTGGATTCGATAGTTGTGAAAGTTTTAAATCCTGTGCCAATAAACAGGAAATAGAATCGTGAGCAATTTATCCGGGGCCCAGGCGTTTAATCACAATGAAATTAAGCGACAATAATGTATAATCACATTCGATAGAAGGCGTTTGTTATTTGTTTGGCCATTCCCCGGAGGGCTGGCAGAACGGCTAATGCACCGGTCTTGAAAACCGGCGTCCGAAAGGACTTGGGGGTTCGAATCCCTCGCCCTCCGCATTTGTGAAACGTGGAATCTTTCACGGCACATACCGCTATGAAAAATCGATACGATGCTTGCGCAGGAACATCCCTCGTCACTGGTATGAGGGGTACTTGGGGAATTATGTTTTTTTGTCTCTCTGCATCCAGAAACAGCAGCCGTGCTTTTCGACTTTGCTGAAATAGCTGCCGGCAAAAAAGGTATCTACAATCGATGATAACCGGGGGTGATTCGAGATGAATGCGTTCGGCAGGAGGATCGTATCGTCCCCGCCACCACCCAGCAAGTAAGCCAGTAAAAGGTATTGCTCGTTATAATAACGATCCGCTATTTCAGGAGAGTAGTCATTGGGAAGCTCGATATCGTGAAGTCCCCATACACAGCCTGCAGGCAAGGACGGCAGTATTTCACTGAAAAAAACAGTTACATCGGAATTCTGAAAAGATCTGTGACTGTTATCCACGAAGAAAATCATATCACCAGGCAGATTTTCAAACACGGAAATTGGGACATCTTCGCAGGCGCTTCTTATCACCTCGTCACATATGCTATCGATATCAGCTCTCGGTTGAGGATCGACGGAGATAATCCTGGTTCTAAGTCCGTTATCCTTAATTGCTCTTCTGGCGAATTTCGTTGAATTGCCGGAACCGATTTCGAAATATAACGAAGGATTTCGGGTTGCGAGCAATCCGTAAATGGTAACGGCATCGAAGCCCGGCAACCAGCCGTTTATCCAGCGAGGACTTTCGTCGTCGATTGTACCGTTTACAGGTATGGCTTCAAATTTATCAACAAAGCCGGAGAAGGATAATAAAATATCGGCAAATCCGGATTCACCCCTGTTCATTTGTTCTTTTATGCGCTGTATACCTTTGGTTTCTGTCCAGGATCGGGGCTTCGGGAAATAGGGATAATCCAGTCGGATCAGTTTATTTGCATCAAGTCGAATCAATTTATAGTTGATCTGACTCAGAAAATAATTAACCAGTCGTCCGAGAGTTCGTCTCATAAATTTTTTTGGCTGATGAGAAGTATGCTAATATTACACAATTATTATACCATTTTAAAGTTATTTTTTTATTTTGATTTATATTTCTTCTAGTGCTGCGTTGATTCAGCGTATATCTGGACGATTCGTGGAATTGCAGGTGGTGTTATCCAAAAGAATACTTGCTTCGCGTATAATCGATACAATATGAAAATTCATATACTAGGCTCCGGAACGTGCGTGCCCAACCTAAGAAGAGGCTCTTCGGGCTACGCGCTCGAGCTTCCAAAATCAAAGATTTTGCTCGACTGCGGTAACGGCACAACATGGAAGCTGGGCAAGGCCGGCATCGATTATCTCGGCGTCGATCATATATTCATAACCCATTTTCATCCCGATCATACCGCGGATTTGATCCCGTTCTTATTCGCCACAAAATATCCTGGTTTGAACAGACGCCGGGAAAAGCCACTTTATATTTGGGGTCCGGAAGGCTTCACCGGGTTCTATGCATCCTTAAAGACGGCTTACGACGATTGGATCGCTCCGGAGAAATTGATCGTGAAAGAGGTGGGCTCGGAGCCGCTGATAATCGACGATTTTGTTTTGACAGCCGGAAATACTTTTCATACGGATAACAGCCTCGCGTACAGGGTAGAATCCTGCGGCAAGTCGGTAGTCTACTCCGGAGACACGGGATACACCGAATCGTTGATCGAGCTCGCCAAAGGTGTGGATCTCTTGATTATAGAGTGTTCTCTTCCCGACGAGCTTAAATTTGAAAACCACCTTACGCCTACAGAAGTCGGCAGGATAGGAAGCGCATCACGGGCTAAAAAAATCATTCTGACTCACCTTTATCCCGAATGCGATGAAACAGACGTAGTCGGCCAGGTCAGGAAGCATGTGGACGCGGACGTGATCGTGGCCGAAGACCTGATGCAGATCGATCTCTGAGCCGCAGCCTGACCGTCCCACAGCTTCCCCCCTAAAGCGCCGGCCGGGCCTCCTTGCCTATACTTAACTGCTTAGGTATTCAGCCTATGCGGCGGCAATTTTGCGGCGCATCGCGAGAAACGCTGCTATGAATATCCCCCTTTAAAACTTGCTTTATTAGGTTTGTAGATATTATAGATTGATCACGTACGTTACAATAGTTAAGATGAGTGCAATTATCGTATCTGAATTATCCCGGAGCCTGGAGCCAAATGCGCGAAAGTAGCGGCGAAAATCCCGGCAAATACGCCGCTTTTCTCCTCGGCATCAACATAGGCCCACACAAACGGGTGCCTATGAGCGAGCTCAAAGAGATGTTCGAGCGCATGGGCTTTAAGAACGTCCGCACCCTGCTCGCGTCGGGCAACGTCCTCTTCGATTCTCCCCGAAAAAACGCCGCGGCGCTCGCCGGAGAGATGGAAGGGGAGTTGAAAAAAACGTTCGGCTTCGAGGTCGGGGTTATCGTTCGATCCATGGCTGACATCGAAGAAATGATCGCAGCCGACCCGTTCGGGAAAGTGAAAGTTACGAGAGACACCCGTCTCTACGTTACGTTTTACACCGAGGAGCCGAAGGCGAAGGTTACCGTTCCGTACGAGTCCGCGGACGGGGAAGGAGGGACGTTCCGCATACTCGAAATATCCGGCAAAGCCGTTTACAGCGTGGTCACTCTGGGCGAGTCGGGCACGACCGAGGCGATGAACGTGCTAAAAAGGCTTTTCGGCAAAAAAATCACGACGAGAAACTGGAACACCATCCAAAAACTGGGGAAGTAATTTTCTCTCTTTTCAATTGCTGATTCGCCCGGCGGAAGATGCCGTCTAGAAAGAGCGCTCCGGCCTTTTAATGCCGAGCTTTTTCATCCGTGACCTCAGAGTGTCAGGGTTCATTCCAAGAATAAGCGCCGCCCCGTTTTTTCCGTGCACGACCCAGTTGGTGTCTTCGAGGACGCGTAATATGTGAGCCCTCTCCACGTCTTCGAGCGTTCCAGAGTCCGGAGCCCCTATGCCTTCGTCCGCCCTCTCTTCGAGGGCCTCGTCTATCCGGACTATCGGCTCCCTGGCAAGAACGACTGCCCGCTCTATAACATTCTGCAGCTCCCTTATGTTCCCGGGCCACGAATAGCTCATGAGCCGTTCCATCGTGCCGCCGGATATGCCGTCTATGCGCTTGCCCATGTCCTTCGCGAATTTTGCGAGAAAGAAATTCGCGAGTATCGGTATGTCCGATTTCCTTTCCTTCAGCGGCGGCACCGTCAGCGGAAAAACGCTCAGTCGGTAAAAAAGGTCCGACCGGAACGAGCCCGATTTAATTTCCTCTTTCAGCTTTTTATTCGTGGCGGCAATAATGCGCACGTCGACTTTTATGGGCATGCTGCTCCCCACGCGCTCGAACTCTCCCTCCTGAAGGACCCTTAAAAGCTTGACCTGTGTTTCGGGCGGAAGCTCTCCGACCTCGTCGAGGAATATGGTCCCCTTGTCGGCCAGCTCGAACCTCCCGATCCTCTGCTGAACCGCTCCGGTGAAGGCACCCTTTTCGTGGCCGAAGAGCTCGCTCTCGACGAGCCCCGCCGAAATGGCTCCGCAGTTGACCTTTACCAGCGGCCTCTCTCTCCTGTGGCTGAGGTTGTGAATGGCGCGCGCGATCAATTCCTTTCCCGTCCCGGTTTCCCCCAGTATAAGAACGGCGGCGTCCGTGGGGGCGACCTTCTCTATATCCAGAAGGAGGTTCTTGAGGAGAGGACTCTCCCCGATTATCTCCTCGAAGTTGTACTCCGTCTTGATCTCTTCCTGGAGATATATATTCTCGGCCTGGAGCCTGTTCTTGAGCTCCTCCACTTCGGTCAAAGCTTCCTTTAACGCCTCCGCGTGCTTCGCGTTATTGATCGCCGTTTCGATCTGCTGTGCGACGAGATCGAGCAGCTTTATCTCGTCTTCGTCAAAATTGTTTTTATAGACAGAAGTTATGTGAAGCGTGCCGACAGCCCGGCCTTCGAAGAAAATGGGCATGGATAGATAGCTCTTGATATCCGTGTCTCTTCCGGCCTGTCCCAATGCCTTGTCCTGATCTATATCCGCACAGTGTACGGATTTACCTTCAAGTATCACTTTCCAGGTGAGCCCCCTCGGGTAGGGGATTCTTCCGGCCCGTTCGATGTACCATTCCGGGCAGCCTCTGTGGGCCCTTATAACCGCCTCCGATCCTTCGGCCAGGTAAATCAGGACATGCCTCACTTTTTCTACATTCTCGCTCAGTGAATCGACAGCGTTCTCGAGAACTTCCTGGAGATCGATAGATCTGTGAACGCTCCTGGTTACCGTGCTGACTATCGCCTCGTAGCGGTTCTTCCTCGAGAGCTGGGCGAAATTCTCTCTGAGCGCTGCCTCCGCGCGTCTCCGCTCCATCCCCGTACGGAGCGCCAATATGCCGTACGTCAGGTTCCCGGCCAGCTGTTTCAGCATCTTGAGCTTTTCAGGGTTAAAGGCGTCCGGTCGTTTGGCGTAGATGTTGAGCGCGCCGAAAGGCGCCGAGCCTGAAATCATGGGTATGCTGACAGCCGATGAATATCCTCTTCTTAGAGACTCGTCGTGCCAGAGGGCAAAATCCGGGTCTGACAGAATATCTCTGCATATGGATATCTCTCCCGTGCGTATAGCCTTGCCGACAGGGCCGCTGCCGGTCTCGGAATCATCCCACGAGAGACCGAGTGCTTTAAGGTTTCCTCTGCCGTAGCCTGCCTCGGCCACAGGGCGTATGGCCCTCTTCCTATCGTCCGCGAACCCCACCCACGCCATTTCATATCCGCCGACCTCCACGATTATCCTGCATATCTCGTTGAGTAGAGCGGTTTCGTCCGTGGTCCGTATTACAGCCTGCGTGCATTCGCTGAGCGCCCTCAGGGCCCGGTTAACCCTGTAGAGCTCCTGCTCCGCCCATCTGCGCTCCCGTCTCTCTTCAGCTTCGCGGAGCGCCCGGCGGACAGACGGCGCTATCCTCGACAGCCGCTCCTTGAGGACATAGTCCACCGCGCCGCCCTTCAGGGCTTCGACAGCCACTTCCTCGCCGAGCGTCCCTGATACGAAAATGAAGGGCACGTCCGGGCATCGCTCGCGCGCTATTCCGAGAGCGGAAAGGCCGTCGAATGAAGGAAGGGTATAGTCCGTGAGTATGAGGTCGAACCCGCCCTCGTCGATTCGGGCGGCGAAATCGGCTTCGGTTTCGACGCGTGTTACCTCGCAGACGATGCCGTCTGTTTCGAGCATCGCCTGTATGAGCTCGGCGTCCCGGGGGTCGTCTTCGAGGTGGAGGATGCGTAAAGGACGTTCCATAATGCCATCCGCGTGCCGCTCTGAAAATTAAGGTTATTCTCTTTTCATGCTTCCGGGCGGCGGCTCGTTTATTATCGCCCAGAAGACGCCAAGCTCCTTTATGGCATTTACGAACTCGTGAAAGTCGACGGGTTTTACCACGTAAGCGTTCACACCCAGCTTGTAGCTGTCCACGACGTCCCTCTCTTCTCGCGACGACGTCAGCATGACAACGGGGATAGCTTTCATATTATCGTCCGACCTGATACGGCTCAGCACCTCGAGTCCGTCCACCTTGGGCAGCTTCAGGTCGAGGAGAATCACGGCGGGATAGCCGTTCGGGCCGTCGCCGGATTTCCCGCGCTCGTAAAGATAGCCCAGCGCCTCTTCGCCGTCCCGCGCCAGCACCACTTCGTTTGCAAGATTGTACTCGGCAAGGGCAGTCAGAGTGAGCTCGACGTCCTTGGGATCGTCCTCGACAAGTAAAATACGGCCCAGTTTATTCATGGCCTGTGTCCTCGGGAGGCCGGGGAAGCGTTAAGTAAAAGGCGGCGCCTTTATCGGGAGCGCCCTCCGCCCAGACCCTGCCCCCATGACGGTATATTATACGCTGTACGTGTGCAAGTCCTATTCCCGTGCCCTCGAACTCCTCGGTCCTGTGAAGCCTTTGAAATACCCCGAAGAGCTTGTTGACGTACTTCATATCGAATCCGACCCCGTTGTCCCTGACGAATATCGCTGTCTCTTTCGTTTCACCATCGGCGCATCCTACTTCGATCACCGCCTGTTGCCGCCGGCGCGTAAATTTAATCGCGTTCGAAATAAGGTTCACGAATACGAGCCTCAGCATTGAGCGGTCGCCGTAAACATCCGGAAGCGCGCCTATACGCCAGACTACGTCACGGCCTCCCGTCTCGCGTCTCAATTCGTTGACTACTTCATTCACGAGTCCGTCCAGGCTAACACGGGCTTTTTTTATCTCTACCCGGCTGGTCCTGGAAAACGACAGAAGATCGTCTATCAGCTCGCCCATACGCTTCGCCGATTCGAGAATCGTCGCTACGTAGCGCGCGCTCTTCTCGTCGAGGTCGGACGAAGCGCTCTTCTGGAGGAGCTCGGCGTACCCGGCCAGGTGACGGAGAGGCGCACGGAGGTCGTGAGATACGGAATAGGCGAACGCTTCGAGCTCCCTGTTGACCTCGCCGAGCTCCTCCGTCCGTTTCATCACCCTCGCCTCAAGCTCTTCGTTGAGCTTCCGTATGCCTTCCTCGGCGCGCTTCCGTTCGGTTATGTCGTTATTGGTCTCGAGCACGGAAGCCGGCTGCCCTAGCTCGTCCTTCTGGACAGCCCACCGGCTCGACACGACTACCTTCATACCGTCTCTCCGGGTGTGGACGAGCTCCCCCTCCCAGTGGCCGCTCCGGACGAGCTGCGCCATTATATCCTCGAGCGGTTCGGGGAACACCGTCTGCAGGAGCTCGTGCGTGACCTTACCGATTGCCTCACCGCTCTTCCATCCGTAGAGCTCCTCCGCCCCCCTGTTCCAATAGGTGATAAGGCCGTTCCCGTCGCGGACGAAGATCGAGTCGTGCGTCAGCTGGAGGAGCCCCGCCTGCTTGTGCAGTATCTTCTCGGCATGTTTCCGTTCTTCTATCTCCGACAGCAGGAGAATATTCGATTTTTCGAGCTCCTTCGTCCGCTCCCGAACCCTCTCTTCGAGCTCGTCGCGGGCCTTGCCGAGCGCCGTCTCCCTGTCTTTCAGCCTGGAGCTGACGAATCCCGAAACGAATGCGAATATGAAAAAAACGACGACGAAAGGCAGATTCCCGGGATCGTGCGAAAATTGGCCGAAGGGAGGGGTGAAATAATAGTCGACCGCCAGCGTGCTGAGCACGACGGCCATGAATCCCGGTCCCTTTCCCAGGAACCACGTGCTGCCGATGACGACCCAGACGAAAAAGAAGCTCCGCCAGAAAGGGGTCGAAAACGCTTTTTGAAGGAGGAGTGTAAATATAACCGCGAGCGCCACGAGAATGATGCACAGCCCGTATCTCCAGAGGATCGATAAAATCAATTCTCTACGCGGGCTCTTTTGCATATTCATCTCGTCCTTTGGGTCTCTACAGCGAGACCGCTGCCTGACTGAATCAGTAGAGCATTTTACGAAGAGCTTCCTAAAAACCGGCCGGGCGCAGCATCGTCCGATCACACGCCGTTTCCAATGCCGCAGGCAGGGCCCTCCAGGCATTAAGGAGATAGTATTAAAGACGGCGCACCTGGATAAACGGATTCATCGAAAAAACGATATCCATGGATAAAGTACGCGTCAAGAACGGCTTCGGGGTTGTTATATTTCCCTACAGTCGGGATATATCCCGACGCATTTCGTGCAGCCCGGAAGAAGTAAAAATTCCCGAATTTAATAAACGCAGTGAGTTGCGCTGATTCCAGCGCGGAAAATCCGAGATTTCTTCTCTGGCACGCCCGTTGCACTTAGTACCTCTGGGACGATGGGTAGAGGAGAAAATGAATTGCTTAGAATCACGGAAATTTTCGATGACGGGGAGGAAGTGGTAATGAAGCTGGAGGGCAAGATGATCGGCGTATGGGTTTCCGAGCTGGAGAGCATATGCCTCTTTCACAGGGACGAGATGAACAAGGTCGTAGTGCTGGATTTCTCCGGCGTAACGTTCATCGAGGAGAAGGGGCTCAGGATGCTTAGGGATTTAAAGGACGAAAGAGTAAAGATTATTAACTGTTCTCCGTTCATATGTTCGCTGCTGAATAAATTCATAAGTAGAGATAATGGAAGTCGAAACGAGCATTGAGGAGGAAGTAAATGAGATTTAATAACCTTGAAACGGTAAAGCCTCGCGCCAATACAATGCCCCCGAAAGAGAATGGAGCGTCCATAAGGTCCGCCGCGACAGGCGGCGCAGAGTGCGCGTCTGCTCCGGATTTCAGAGGGATGACGGACAAGAAGCTCGTCACGTGCTTTGTCGACACCCGGGACGAGGGGGCTTTCAACGAGCTCGTCGGCAGGTATGCGGACAAGATCTACGGAACGGCTCTCAGAATCACGCGCAACCCGAGCGCAGCCGAAGACGTGCTGCAGGAGGTGTTTATCATCCTCGTCGAAAAGCTTCACACCTTCAGCTCGGAGTATAAGTTCTCGACCTGGCTATACAGCGTCGCTGCGAACGCGAGCTTCTCTCATCTGAGGTCCGAGAAGAAGCACAAAAACAGCGTGAGCTTCGAGGAATATCTTTCCCGTACTGAAAACGGGATGGGCGGCGGGGCAGAGATGAGCTCCCGTGTTCCCGGCTCCGACGAGGCGCTCTCGAGCCGCGAATGGATGGAAAAGATAGAAAGGGCCGTGAGCGAGCTCCCCCCGGCCTACAGGGCCGTCTTTCACCTGAGAGATATAGAGGGGCTTTCGAACATCGAGGTGGCAGAGATATTGAAGCTTTCGCTTCCGAACGTAAAGTCGCGCATACACAGGGCGAGACTGGTCCTCCGGAGTAAGCTCTCGGATTATTCAGGCAACTAGGAGAGGCGGGAGGCTGGTCATACCCGGCCGTTTCTGAAAACAAAAAAGCGAACAGAAGGAGAAGAAAAATGAAGATAGGATTCGTAGGACTCGGAAACATGGGGCAGGCGATGGCCCGCAATCTCTGCAAGACGGGCCACACTGTGAGCGTCTATAACCGGACACGCAGCCGGGCTGAAGAGCTTGAGGCCGACGGCGCCCTGGTCGTCGATACGCCGTCCGACGCCTCCCGGGGGGACATCGTAATAACCATGCTCTCCGACGACGCGGCCGTCGAGACGGCCGTTCTCGGAGAGGGCGGATTGATATATGCGCTCAGGCAGGAGACGGTTCACATTTCCATGAGCACGATAAGCGCCGCTCTCTCGAAGCGCCTCGCAGAAGCCCATCACCGGGCGGGACGCGCCTACGTTGCGGCGCCGGTCTTCGGGAGGCCTGACGCGGCCGCCGCGGGAAAGCTCTTCATACTGGCGGCGGGTTCTCCGGAGGCGGTCGAGAAATGCTTGCCAATCTTCGATGTGCTGGGCCAGAGGACGTTCGTCATCAGCGAGAATCCCTGGGACGCCAGCATCGTAAAGCTGAGCGGCAATTTCCTGACAGCATCCGTGATCGAGAGCCTGGGTGAATCGCTGGCCCTCATACGGAAGTACGGGATAGACCAGGATAAGTTCCTCGACGTTCTGACGGGCTCTCTTTTTTCGGCTCCGGTGTACAAGACCTACGGAAGAATTATGGCAAGGGAGGACTACGAGCCAGCCGGGTTCAGGCTGCCGCTCGGCCTTAAGGATCTCCGGCTTCTGCTGGCTGCCGCAGAGGATATAGACGCTCCGATGCCGACCGCGAGTCTGATACACGAGCAGTTCCTCACGGCGCTGGCCCGCGGCTACCAGGACCTCGACTGGAGCAGCCTGGGCCTTCTTTCCGCGGAGAATGCCGGGCTCGAGGTAAGACTTCCGTACCTTTCGGGCGAGCGTGCGTGAATTTCTCCCGAACCCGGCAAGGACCGGATCAATCAGGACCTGCTCGACTTCATCAAGTCGTAGGTCGTCCCGGGGGCAGCCCGCGCGGTATGTCGAAAAAATAAAGATTGGCAATGCTATAAGCGGAATCGATTGTATATGACCGCAAGAATCTTTAAAATTGAAAAAAATACAATAGCCTGTGCGGCTCTGCCATACACCACGGCCGGGTCGCAGGCAGAGGAGACGAATCATGAAGAAGCAAAGATCGGGTAAGGATTATGAGAACATCGGCTCCAAGGCGAAGCCCTTCGTTCACGAGGAAGCTATAGAAATTCAGCCGTACGGGATGATAGTCAAGCTGCCGATAGCTCTTTCGGAGAAGGTCTGCGCGAAGAGCGTCGAGAACCTGAACCAGATTCTGGCTGATACCATGACGCTCCGCGACCTTTACAAGAAGCATCACTGGCAGGTGGCCGGCCACACGTTCTACCAGCTCCACCTTCTCTACGACAAGCACTTCGGAGAGCAAAGCGAGCTCGTCGACACCATAGCCGAGCGGATTCAGCTTCTGGGCGGCATCAGCATAGCCATGGCTCACGACGTTGCGGAAACGACAATGATACCGCGCCCCGTCCGCGGCCGCGAGGAAGTCCCCGTTCAGATTTCCCGCCTCCTCCACGCGCACGAGGTCATACTGCTCGAGGCGAGGTCGATGGCGAAACAGGCGGCGGAGGACGGCGACGACGGGACGAACGACCTCCTCGTCAGTAACGTCATACGCACGAACGAGCTCCAGGTATGGTTCCTGGCCGAGCACGTAGTCGACGTTCCGCTGGTCCGCGCCGATTGAAGTTTGTTAAAGACGCCGTCATGCGCATCGGTGAGAAGCATGCATTCGTCGAACGGGAAACGCCGCGGCGGCATGCGTTGTCGGTTTCGACGGGGTATGATGAAGAGGCGAAGAATGAAATAAGCCGTGACGGGAAGTGTACGGCTGACGGAGCGGCTCCATGAAGATAGATCTAACGGGAAAAAGGGCCCTGGTAACGGGCTCGACGGCAGGGATAGGGTTCGCTATCGCGCGCAGCCTGGCCGAATCCGGGGCCAGGGTCATTGTAAACGGCAGATCGGAGGACAGGGTGTCCGGGGCCGTTCTTAAGATAAAAAGTGAATTTCCGGGGGCCGACGTCTCCGGCGTAGCGGCAGATCTCGGAACACCCGAGGGCGCCGAGTCACTTTTCAGGGAAGTCGCGGACGTCGATATACTGGTCAACAACCTCGGAATCTTCGAGCCCAAACCCTTCTTCGAAATCACCGATTCCGACTGGCAAAAGTTTTTCGACGTAAACGTCATGAGCGGTGTCAGGATGTCGCGCCGCTTCACGCCCGGGATGGTCGAAAGAAAATGGGGACGCGTCATCTTCATCGCGAGCGAGTCCGCAATCCAGATCCCGGTCGAGATGGTTCACTACGGCATGACCAAGACGGCGCAGCTCGCAGTTTCCCGCGGCCTTGCCGCAACGGTTGCGGGCACGGGCGTAACGGTCAACACCGTTCTTCCGGGGCCGACGTGGTCGGAGGGCGTGGAGGTTTTCGTTCAGGGAATGGTCTCCAATCCCGGCAAGGATTTCGAATCGATTGAGAAAGAATTTTTCATGACCGCACGCCCGGGCTCGCTGATTAACCGTTTCGCGACGCCCGAAGAGATCGCGAATCTCGTCACCTATATCGCCTCGCCGTTATCGTCCGCAACGACTGGCGCGGCTCTCCGGGCAGACGGCGGCGTCGCGAATTTTATTCTATGACCGCGGGGGCTATTCCGCCTTTCTTTGGAGTAACCCTGTTCCAGAATTCCGTGAAGTCGATCGTATCGAAAAACGCCACTACCTTCACGATGCGCCCGTCCTTCATGGTCATGTACCATGAATAGGTATTCTCGTAAGGCTTCCCGTCCCTGGCTGTGGCGACCCCGTCCCAGAGAGCGATCACCACATCCCCATCCGCGTAAATTCCCCTCACCGTCGGAATTATTCTCGCGCTCAGACGCTCGTTAATGGGTATTATCGCTTCGTCCAGGAACTGCTGACGGCTTGTGTAGGTTTTCGATACGGGGCTGCTCCCCGTGATAGTCCATTCCGCATCGTCGGCCAGAAGATCGAAAAAGCTGCCCGTGCCGTTCGCCCAATTGGCGAACCCCTCGCTGACTATCGCTTTATTTTTCTCTTCCATGCTATCGTCTCCCGTGGATTCTGCATGAGCCTCCATTGCGCCGATAGCGGATACGGCTCTGAGGCTGTCCATTTGTATGAGGTTCAGCGTGTCGATTGCCGGCGGCGTACCGGCTGCTGCCATAAAGACGGAGCCGATCAATATCCCCCTCCGGGCCAACCCCCTCAGCCGGGTTTCGAGATTCCCGAAAAGTTCTCTGACTCTGTTTTTGCTCATAACCGTTCCCTCACTAAAACTCTTCTGAATCTATGTCGTGATGCTGGTGTACGTCACCGGCTATTACGCGCCTGACCGAAGCGGGCGTATTTAGAAGACTATGACAGCACGCCCTACGATGTCGCCGTCCCGGAGAAGCTCTAGGTTCTCGTTGACTTCCTCCAGCTTGATTTTCTTCACGGTGTGCCGGATCTTCCCCTCTTGCGCCAGCGCCACGACTTCCTTCAGGTCGTTGTAGTTCCCCCAGAAGGAGCCATGATACGTGAACTCGCGGGCCACGAACGGAAAGAGCGGGATATTTATGCGGTCGCCCACGAGGCCGACGGACGAATAATGGCCCTCCGTCGAGAGCAGGCTGAATCCCGTCTGAATCGTTTCTTCCGCACCGGCGCAGTCTATAACGGCGTCGATTTCTCTGTGTCCGGTCTTCTGAACCAGCTCTTTACGGATGTCGTCGAGCGATTTTCCCTTGACGTTTATGATCTCGTCGGCGCCGTAGTCCTTTGCTATTGCGAGCTTCTCATCGTTCCTGGCGAACGCGATGACAGTCGCCCCGCCGCCGAGAATCTTGGCGTACTGCACCGCATAAGTACCGAGCCCTCCTACGCCGAAAACTGCAAGCACCCTGTCTGGTCCGAGGGCCCCGGCGTCGCGGAGCTTCTTGATTCCCCTGTAGGGAGTCAGGCCGGCGTCGGTGAGAGGCGCGATTTCTTCGGCCGTCAGGTTGTACTTTTTCTCTACGGGTATGAGATAGCTGTAGGGGACCGGGACGTATTCCGAATAACCGCCGTACGGGCCGAACCCGGGCCAGTTTCCATTGTTGCATATATGCGTATTGCCTTCGTGACACTGCCGGCAGGAGCCGTCTCCCCACCCGCCGACGACGGCTACGAGGTCGCCCTCGGCAAGTCCGAAGCTCTTGGGCACGAGGCTGCCGATCCTGTCGACTGTCCCCGCGATTTCGTGCCCCAGGGTGAGCGGTAAATCAGGCAGCTTATAAGCCTTGAAATAGCCGTCCACGAACTGCCAGTCGGTGCGGCACATCCCGGTTGCCGCGACTTTGACAAGAACCTCGTCGGCCGCGATGTCGGGCACATCTACTTCTTCAATTACGAGCGGCTGTCTGTAGCCGTGCATACGCGCTGCGATCATGTCTACTTTCTCCTCTAGTCTTGATTGTCCGATTTATCTGGTTTGCGGCGGGTCCTCGGCTCCATACTCGCATGTTAACATATTTGCAAATTCAGCTTAAATGGATTCGAGGAAATTCATCAAATCTTAAAAAAGTGAGGGCTTTTTCCCTTGAAACCCTATCCGCTCCGCGGACCAGAGTTTTAAAGTTCGGAATTGCAGCGAGTATACTGGGCCCCCGCGTGATGCATCCCGCACGGCTTTCGTTCGCCGCGCGGGAAAGCACGCAAGGTATTATCCGGTTTGTATCTGTATCGTTAAAGCACCGACGGTCTCGCCGCGCGGAGCCGCTTGACGGCAGCCACGAGCGCATCGATTTCGTCGAACGTGTTGTAGAACGCGAGCGACGGGCGCACGGTGCTTTCGAGCCCGAACCTTCTCAGTATCGGCTGTGCGCAGTGGTGCCCGGCGCGGACAGCTATACCCTCGCTGCTCAGCGCCTCGCCGACTTCCTCCGTCGTGTACTGGTCTAGGACGAACGACAGGACACTCGTCTTGTCTGGCGCGGTCCCAATCAGCCTCAGCCCCGGTATTGCGCGAAGGGCCTCGGTCGCATACTGTAAAAGCTCGTGCTCGTATTCGTATATGTTGTGAAGGCCGATGCGGGTCACGTAATCTATCGCTGCGCCGAGCCCCGCCGCGTCGGCAATGTTGCCCGTGCCCGCCTCGAATCTCGCGGGCGGCGGCTGATAGATCGTCCGCTCGAACGTAACGTCCGATATCATGTTCCCGCCGCCTTCCCATGGGGGCATGTCGCTCAGTATGTCGTACTTGCCGTAAACGACCCCGATACCCGTCGGGCCGAAAACCTTGTGCCCGGAGAAGACGTAAAAATCGCAGTCGTACGCCTGCACGTCGACGGGAATGTGAGAGACCGCCTGCGCTCCGTCGACGACGACCTTCGCATTGTAGCGGTGCGCGAGCTCCACGATCTCCTTCACAGGCGTTACAGTGCCGAGGGCGTTCGAGACGTGCGGGAACGATACTATCTTCGTCTTGTGGTTAAGGAGCTTCGTATACTCGTTCAAGAGTATCTGCCCGCTGTCGTCGACAGGCACGACGCGGAGCTTCGCCCCCTTCTCGGAGCAGAGCATCTGCCATGGGACGATGTTCGCGTGGTGCTCGAGCCAGGTGATGATTATCTCGTCGTCTCTCTGAAGCTTCTGCCCGTAGGACTTGGCTATGAGATTGATCCCCTCCGTCGCGCCCCTTACGAATACTATCTCGTTCGTGGAGGAGGCGTTTAAAAATCTTCTTACCTTCTCCCTCGCCGCCTCGTACGCGTCGGTCGAGCGCGCGGCAAGCGTGTGCGCTCCCCTGTGGATGTTCGAGTTCTCGTTCTCGTAATAAAAGCTCACCCTGTCTATGACCGCCCTCGGTTTTTGGGTCGTGGCCGCGTTGTCGAGCCATATGAGCTTTCGGCCGTTGACGTACGTCGAGAGTATAGGGAAATCCTTCCGGATTGCATTTACGTCGAACCCCGAGAGGCTCGGCTCCGACGCCGCCACGAGTGACGGTATGTCACCGAACCCCCGCGCGCCGAGGCCCTTTCCCGGGACCTCTATAAAGTTGATTCCCTCTTTGTAAGCCTCGATTCCGCCGGGGAAGTCGCTGTAAGACGGCGCGTCGGGGACGTAGCTGTTGGGAAGGCGTCCGGGATAGCCCTGTTCCTGGGACCTGCTGCCGCCCCGAGTGGCCTGCCCGGTCCTGCCATACGAAGCAGGCTCGGTTCCGGGCCCTGTATTCGGGGCCCTGCCATCAGAATTTGTCTGTGAGCTGCTTCCGTCGGAATAAAGCGATTCCGGGATCAGCCTAAGTTCGTCTTCCGACAGCGATCCGCGGCCGGGATCGTATCCTGCTCCGGGCGACTGAGCATCTGCGCCCTGGAACTCCGGAAAAAACTCGCCGGCCAGCCTGGCTATGACAGCCGGGTCGAGGAGGTTCTCCGGAAATGCGCCCGACCTGTTATATACGTCGATCTCTTTTTCGTTGTCTTTTTTTGCCATCGTGTCCGCCCGCCGTTACACGTAGTTGTATTCGTAGTCGTAGTAGTTGCCCACCTCGACGTCTTCCAGCACCCCTATCGCGTCGTCCGTCAGAATCGACGCCGAGCAGTAGAGCGAGATGAGATACGAGGCGACGGCGTTCTTGTCTATACCCATGAAGCGCACGGAAAGCCCCGGGGTCTGCTCGCCGGGAAGTCCCTGCTGATAGAGACCTATCACGCCCTGCTTCTTCTCGCCGACCCTGACCAGGAGAATGCTGGTTTTCCCGGCCTGGCTCTGGGGTTTTCTGAGTCCATCGACGAAGAGCGTTTCGGTCGGGACGAGGGGAAGGCCGCGCCACGTGAGGAACTGTGCGCCGAAAAGCGAAATAGTCGGCGGCGGTACTCCGCGCCTCGTCGCCTCGCGCCCGAACGCCGCGATTGCGCGCGGATGCGCGAGGAAAAAGGACGGCTCCTTCCACACCTTCGAAATAAGCTCGTCGAGGTCGTCCGGCGTCGGCGAGCCGTTACGCGTTTGAATGCGCTGCGAATCCGGCACGTTCTTGAGAAGCCCGTAGTCGCTGTTGTTGATGAGCTCGCTCTCCTGCCGCTCCTTGACGCTCTCTATGGCGAGGCGGAGCTGCTCCTTTATCTGGTCGAAGGGGCTGCTGTAAATGTCCGAGACCCTCGTGTGGACGTTGATCACCGTCGAGATAGTGCTCAGCGTGTATTCCCTCGGGTTCTCCTCGTAATCGACGAACGCCTCGGGTAATGATCCGTCTTCCTGGCTGCAGAGAAGGTCGAGCGGCGTCTCGCCTTCCTTGACTCTGTTCCTCCTGAATGTCCCCGCCTCGAGCGCCTTCCATTCGAGAAGGCGTACGAGCCATCTCGGCGTAAGCGAGCCGAACTGGGGGGCTATTTTCGTTACGTCCGCAAGCTGAAATGCGGCTTTTTCACCCAATGCTTTAAAGCTTTTTGTTTCCTCTGCCATTTTAAGTATTCTCCTCTATCGAATTTTATTGATTAAATGCTCTGCGCCGTGTGGGTACGGCGGCCGTCTGCCCGGCCCTAGTATATCGCTATGTTCCTGTCCACCTCCTTCGACCATCCGATTATCCCGTCTCTCAAATTAAGGAGCCGCCCGTTGTAGCCGTCTTTCTTCAGCGACTCTATGGCGCGGGCGCTCCTCTTCCCGACCTTGCACACGATAACCGCGTCGAGCCCCGGCTCGATTTCGGCCTTCCGGTTGAGTATCTGGCCGAGCGGTATCAGCTTCGTGTTGGGCAGCTTCACGATTTCGTATTCGTGGGGCTCCCTCACGTCGATAATCTGGAGCCGGTCATTGTTGTCGATCCTTCTCTTGAGCTCCGAGGCGGTGATCTCCTCGTAGTCATGCCCCACGCCGTTACCGTTCGAGGGGGCCTTAAGACCGCAGAACTCCTCGTAATCTATCAGCTCGCGGATGGCGGGGTTCTCTCCGCATACGGGGCAGCGAGGGTCTTTTCTGAGCTTTAACTCCCGGAACCTCATCGTCCACGCGTCGAAGAGGACGAGCCTGTTTATGAGCGTCTCCCCTCCGCCGAGTATGAGCTTTATAGTTTCGTTCGCCTGTATGGAGCCGACTATGCCGGGAAGCACTCCCAACACGCCCCCCTCGGCGCACGAGGGCACCATCCCCGGGGGAGGCGGCTCGTGATAAAGGCACCTGTAGCAGGCGCCTTTCTCGGCGTCGAACACGCTCGCCTGACCCTCGAAACGGAATATCGAGCCGTGGACGTTCGGCTTTCCGAGCAGTACGCACGCGTCGTTCACGAGGTAGCGCGTCGGGAAGTTGTCCGTCCCGTCGACTATAATGTCGTACTCGCGGATTATCTCGATCGCATTTTTGCTCGTAAGGCGGGTCTCGTGGGGCTCGACGTTCACCTTCGGATTTATCTGCCTTATCCTGTCCTTCGCCGAGGCTATTTTCGGCCTTCCGATGTCGCGGGTGCCGTGTATGATCTGCCTCTGGAGGTTCGAGGCCTCGACGAGGTCGAAGTCCACTATGCCGAGCGTCCCCACGCCCGCCGCCGCCAGGTACATACCGAGCGGGGCCCCGAGGCCGCCCGTGCCTACCATCAGCACCCTGGCGTTTTTCAGCCTCCGCTGTCCTTCGACGCCGACCTCCGGAAGGAGGAGGTGCCTGCTGTAGCGTTCTATCTCATCTTTCGACAACTCCGGTAGCTCTTCCCCATGGGGCGAGCTGCCGTTGGTATAATGGGCCATGCTGTCTCTCCTTTTAGCGCTTGTACAGATTCGGGGGTAGATTGCAAGAGGCATGCCATAGCTTTTAAAAGCGGAAAATGTGTGACTATCGGTTTAAAAATATGCAGATTTGGTGATTAATGGCTCAGGGGTTGTATAAGAACTAAACAGTGTCCCACACTTTTCAACGGGGCTGCTCGGTCGAACATATTGGAGGGGAAATCACGGGGCTAAGAAGGAAAAAAGAGGGGACGCGCCCGACCGGTGGGCGGTGCTACCCTGGCCGGCTTGGCGCGTCCCGAGGTTGTGCATATCGAATAACCCGAAGGCTGGAGGTCGGTGCCCGGGTATGTATGCCGATGCCGGGAAAGACGGCCCGGCCCCATCATCCTAATCTTTTACGATTTCGATCAATCTCCCGCTCTTGACGTCGAATATGTATCCCGAAATGCGTATGTCCTTCGAGACCAGCGGGTGACTTCTCAGCCTGTTCACGTCTTCCCTGACGCTCTCCACCCTGTCCGGGATCGTGAGCCAGTTGATGAAGTATCCCTCGTTGGTTTGAAAGGTGTTTTTAAGGTCGTCCGAGATTTTTTCGTTCGTGAAGGTTTCCATGCCGCAGTCCGAATGGTGTATGACGAACCACTCCCGGGTGCCCAGGACCTGGCTCGAAATTACGAGCGAGCGTATGGCGTCGTCGCTCGCCCTTCCGCCGGCGTTCCTTATCACGTGGGCGTCGCCCTCGCTTAGGCCGGCGAACTTGGCAGGGTCGAGCCGGGCGTCCATGCACGTGAGTATCGCGAACTTCCTGGCGGGCGGCATCGCGAGGTCCGCCTTCTCGCCGAAGCTGCTCGCGTACCTGGAATTGGCGTCCAGAATGCTGTTCAGATTATCGCTCATATAAGCCTCTCTCGATTTTTCTTGGCCGTATGCAGGTGCAAGCCGCATGCCACGCGCGATAATTCAGTCCTTTAGGGCTCATATGTAACCGCATCGGGTTGTCCGCTGGTTATTTGTGATACAGAAGGGACACTTTTGCAACAATTTCACATCCTTGACATTCAACCGTGCGAGGAGTTTAATTGGGATAAAAGCGGCTTTTCGGGAGGGTCGGCATGAGAAAATTATTCTTAATCGCGATCGGAATATTAGCCTGCGGCCTGTTTAATTTACAGCTTGCAGCGGCGCAGGACGGCGCGGCGGACGCGCCTCCTCCGGACTGCCAGGGGAAGGTCCCAACGATAGTCGGGACGGACGGCAACGATTCCATTAACGGCACAGTGGGGCCGGACGTCATCGCCGGGCTTGGCGGGGACGATAATATAAAGGGGCTCGACGGGAACGACGTCATATGCGGCGGAGACGGTAACGACACCATAACCGGCGGCGGGGGAGACGACATACTCTACGGCGACGCCGGGAACGACGACCTCAGGGGAGGAAAGGATAACGACGTTGCCTACGGCGGGGATGGAGATGATTATATAGAAGGCAACGAAGGTGAGGATTTCCTCGACGGCGGCGCAGGCACCGACAGCATTGACGCGGGCAAGGGGCAGGACAAGTGCATCAACTACGAATCCAACAAGCGCTGTAACGTGGACTAAGCACGGCTGCGGGGGCGTCAGGTCAGCGCGCTTAACATGCCCTTGACCTCCTTTCTTTTCGGGCGTGATGTATTATCATCACAGCATGCCGGGAAAGCTCTACATAGTCGGAACCCCGATCGGGAATCTCGAAGACATCACACTCCGCGCACTCAGGATACTTAAAGAGGCGGACGTCATCGCGTGCGAGGATACGCGGACGACAAAAAAGCTCCTCTCACGCTACGGGATAGAAAAGCCACTCATCAGCTACCATGAGCACAACGAGACGGCACGGGCCGAGGAGATAGCTGCCTTACTCGCCGAAGGTAAGAGCGTCGCCCTCGTCACGGACGCCGGCACGCCGGGCATATCCGACCCCGGCTATAGGGCCGTCAGGCTCGCCTCCGAGCGCGGGATGGAAGTGCTCCCCATACCGGGGCCTTCCGCTGCGGTCGCGGCACTCAGCGTATCCGGCCTTCCGACCTCGGGGTTCGTCTTCCTCGGATTCCCCCCGAGGACGCAAAAAGCCCTCGGCGAATTTCTGGTGCGCGTGAAGGACTATCCGGAAACGCTCGTCTTTTACGAATCCCCGAACCGCGTAGAAAAAACCCTCAAAGCCATGCTGGATACTCTCGGCGACAGGAGCGTCTCGCTCGGAAGGGAGATTACGAAGCTCTACGAAGAGACTCTGAGGGGCAAAATCGCCGAGGTTTTAAAGCGTCTCGAAGAAAAGGGCAGAGTCAAAGGTGAGGTAACTCTCGTCGTCGAAGGCGCGGACAGGAAGGCGGGCAAGCCCGACGCCGGAACTGTGGACGGTCTTCTCGAAGCGTACAAACTCGAAGGGCTCAGCCTGAAGGATGCGGTGAGAAAAACGACGGAGGAAACCGGCGCATCTAAGAGCGGCACATACAAAAGGGCGCTCGAAATATGGGGTAAGGAATAGACCGGCGACTATAAAGATAAATTGGCTACAGCAGGGGATCAGTCATCCTTCCGCTTCCGCGTGAGTTTGTCCTTTTCGACCTCGGAGCCGACCCTCACCTGCTTCTCAATCTTCTGTTTTTCCCCTATGGCCTCCCCCTGGACATTAGCCTTGCAGGCGTCGCATATGGAAACGTCTGAGGGCTTGCCGCAGAGCATGCATACCTTTTTCTTTTCGGTCATAAGAGTGCTTCTCCCCTTGTTCTAGAGTTTACAGTCTAACGGCCCTGGGTGCACTATATCGGGGGCCGTTTCAGATGCCACCCGGCCTCCCTCTCGTAGGCGTGAGCGGCGTTCAGGACTGTCCCCTCGTCGAAGGCCTTCCCGAGTATCTGTAGTCCTATAGGCAATCCGTTCGACGAAAACCCGCATGGAAGCGATATGCCCGGAAGCCCGGCGATGTTGCAGGGTATGGTGAGCACGTCGCAGAGATACATCTTTATCGGGTCGCCCGACTTCTCACCTGCCTTGAAGGCGACCTCGGGCGTCGTCGGCGCGACTATCACGTCGACTTCCCTAAACGCCTCGTCGAAGTCCTTCCTTATGAGCGTCCGCACCTTCTGCGCCTTGAGGTAATATGCGTCGTAATATCCGGAGGACAGCGCGTAAGTCCCTAGCATGATGCGCCGCTTGACCTCGTTCCCGAACCCCTCGGCGCGCGTCTTGAGATACATCTCCCCGAGTGAATGCGCGCCCTTCGCGCGGTAGCCGTACTTCACCCCGTCGTAGCGGGCGAGGTTAGAGCTCGCCTCCGAAGGCGCGATTATGTAGTAGGTGAGCACTGCATATTCCGTATGCGGGAGTGATATTTTGACTATCTCCCCGCCGAGGCTCTCCAGAACAGAGATCGCCTTTCTGGCCGCGTCCTCGACCTCGCCTTCCATTCCTTCTATGAAGTATTCCTTGGGCACTCCTATCTTCATGCCCTTAATGTCGTCCTTCAGGCTCAGCGTGTAATCGGGCACGGGGAAATTCGCGCACGTCGAATCGTTCGCGTCGTGCCCCGAGATCGCGTTCAATATTATCGCGGTGTCTTCGACAGTCTTCGTGAGCGGGCCTGCCTGGTCCAAGGACGAGGCGAATGCTATCATGCCGAACCTGCTCACCCTGCCGTAGGTGGGCTTCATTCCGACCACGCCGCAGAAAGCCGCGGGCTGGCGTATCGAGCCCCCCGTGTCGGTACCTACGGAGCCGAGGCAGAGCGAGGCCGACGTCGCCGCCGCGGAACCGCCGCTCGACCCACCCGGCACCCTTTCCGTGTCCCACGGGTTCTTGGTCGGGCCGAAATAGGACGTCTCCGTCGAGGAGCCCATTGCGAACTCGTCCATATTGTTTTTTCCGGTGATTATCGCGCCCGCACTCAAGAGTTTTTTCGTTACAGTCGCGTCGTAGGGAGACATGAAATTTTCCAGCATCCTGGAGCCGCACGTCGCCGGGGCGCCCTTCATGACGAATATGTCCTTAAGCGCTATAGGAATACCGTGAAGCGGGCCTCTACGCTTGCCGGACGTTATCTCCTTTTCGGCGCTCCGCGCGTCTTCGAGCGCCCTGTCGCCGAGGACGGTGATATAGGCGTTCAGCTTTTCATCGAGCTCCCCTATGCGGCCCAGGACGGCTTCCGTGAGCTCGACGGGCGATATCTCGCCCTTGTCGATTAAATCCGACGCTTCCCTTATGGTTAAAAAAGGGAGTTCCATGCGTTTATTCTCCTTAATCCTCTATGACCTGCGGGACGACGAAGAAGCCGTCTTCCTTCTCGGGGGCGTTAGCGAGCGCCTCTTCCTGCGTGAGCCATTCGACGACCCTGTCGTTCCTTAACGGCGTCGCTATGTCGAGGACGTGCGACGTCGGCTCGACGCCGGTCGTATCCAGCTCGGCGAGCTTTTCGATGTAGGTGAGTATGTTCCCCAGCTGCTCGGTGAACCTGTCGAGTTCTTCGTCCGTGAATTCGAGCCTCGCGAGCTCTGCGACCTTTACGACTTCCTCTTTCGAAATTTTCATATTTATTCCTCGGTGACCCGCTTTCAGTCTTTCCGTCCGCAGAGCTCTTCGACAAAATCCGTGACCTCGCTTTCGAGCCTTACGCCGTTGAGTCTGTTTATCTCCTGAACCCCCGTCGGGCTCGTCGTGTTTATCTCGGTTACGTAGCCCCCGATGACGTCGATGCCGACGAAGTAGAGCCCGTCCTTACGTAGCCTCGGGGCCAGCGTCCTGCAGATTTCCATCTCTCTGTCCGTGAGGTCCGATTTCGCCGGGCTCCCGCCGGAATGGAAGTTACACCTGAACTCCCCGCCCGGCTTCGGAACCCTGAGAACGGCCCCCAAAGGCTCCCCGTTAAGGAGAATGATCCTCTTGTCTCCCTCGCTCACGCGCTCGATGAACTTCTGCGCGAGGACGTATCTCCGCCCGAAGTCCGTTATCGATTCGAGTATGACATTGGCGTTCCTGTCGCCTTCCCTGACGTAAAATACCCCTTCGCCGCCGTGCCCGTCGAGCGGCTTCACGACCATCTCACCGCCGACGTCCGATAAAAAACGATTCAGCTGTGTTATGTCCTTCGACACTATCGATTCCGGTATCCACTCGGGAAAGTAGAGCGTGTAGAGCTTTTCGTTGGACTCCCTTATCCCTTTCGGGTCGTTAAGCACCTTCGTCCTGCCGTTGTCTATAAGGCTCAGTATGTAGGTCGAATATATGTAGTCCATGTTGAAGGGCGGGTCCTTTCGCATCCAGACGGCATCGAAGCTCCCGAGCTCGACGGTTTCGGTTTCGCCTAGAGTGTAGTGGTTGCCCTTTTCCCTTCTGAGGCTGAGGCGGGTTGCGTTCCCGAAAGGCTTTCCGCCCCTGACGAAGAGGTCCTTTAGCTCGAGATACCAGACCTCGTGCCGGCGCGCCTCTGCTTCCAGCATGAGGACGAAAGTGGTGTCCTTTTCGATGTTTATAGACCCTATCGGGTCCATGACGAACGCTATTTTAAGGTTCATGATTTAAGCCCTGCCGGTCGGTTGATTCTACCGAATTTTATCGATGCGGACAAATTGCGAGAGTGCCAGAGGGGCCGTCGTTACGCCCTTCGCACCCGTGGTGTATACTTTATACGAGGCCGAGGCTTACCGGGCACGGCGGGCGTGAGGACGATGGAAAAGGAAAAACCCACAGCGGAGGAAATCGCAGAGGAAAACCGCAGGCTCAGAAGGCTCCGGTTCATGGTCGATTTCACCCTTTCACTTATATACCAGTCCGAAATGACGAGGGAAGAGGCGCTCCAGCACATGACGAAGGTAAAGGATTATGCCCTCACGCTGTTCCCCGGAAAGGAGCTCGCGTTCGAGCTCCTCTACGCCCCGAGATTCAAGCGCGCTATCAGGGAAATATATGGATTCCATTGATTACTATCTCCTGTCCGAGCTTTACCGCGGGGCGCCACCTGAGGTGGCAAAGGCGTTCGATTTCCAGAGACGCCTGAAAGGCCGCATAGTATGCGAGAGGTCTTTCGGCGAATTAAAAACGGTAGCCGGCGCCGACATCTCAATACTCAAATCGGAAAAGAAGCTCGTCTGTGGAATAATAGTCTTTTCCTATCCCGACATGACCGAAATCGAGCGGACGTACTCCGTAGTCGACGAAATGTTTCCCTACATACCCGGCCTCCTCGCGTTCAGGGAAGGCCCGGCCATAATCGAAACCTACGGGAAGCTCGGCGTAAAGCCCGACGTCCTCATACTGGACGGGCAGGGGACGGCGCACCCCCGCGGCGTCGGCATAGCCTGCCACGTCGGGGTCCTTCTCGACGTGCCCGCGATGGGGATAGCGAAGTCGAGGCTCTACGGCTTTTTCGAGGAGCCCGGCGCTGAGAAGGGCTCGTGGACGCCGCTTACGTCCCGGAGCGGTGAGTGCATAGGGGCGGTATTAAGGACGAAGGACAGGACGAAGCCCGTATTCGTCTCGCCGGGGCACAGGATAGATCTCGATACGGCGCTCGAAATAGCGCTGACGTGCTCTAAAGGGCTCAGGGTCCCCGAGCCGACGAGGCTCGCCGACAGGTACGTTGCCGAGCTGAAGAAAGGGAGGGTGTAGGATATGCCGCAGAGATTCTCGTGGGTTGTCGAGGACGTGCTTGCCGGTATGGAGAGGCCGGGTCTCTTCTCGCCGCTGGATGAAGATCTCCAGTTCCTCCGGGATAAGGGCATCGATGTCATCGTTAATCTGGAAGAAGAAAAATACGCCCAGGACTATCCCGGGTTCATGGTCAAACATATCCCGGTAAACGACTTCAAGGCCCCCAGGCCCGAGGATTTCGTCTCTTTCATGGAGTTCGCGAGCTCACAGGCCGCCGAAAAGAAAAAGATGGCCGTTCACTGCTACGCCGGGATGGGAAGGACGAATCTCATGATAGCAGCCTACCTCATGAACCTGATGAAGATAGACCCCGGCACCGCCCTTAACGTAGTCAAGCTCAAAAGGCCTTTTCACGTGGTAACCTGGGAGCAGGAAGAATCCCTCAAGACCTATTTCAACTTCATACGGGAAACCCTGGATATAAAAGAGCCGCTCTAAGAATGTGCCCGCGTGGGCGGTGTACAGCCTCGTTTTATGGAAATAACCATTCTTTTCTGGTAGATTATAACTTCCGGGATAAGGAGAGCGGCCCGGACAGGGAGTTATAATGGGTTACTCGAAAGAACTGCTCGACCAGTTGAATTTCGGTGATGGGGAGACGCTTTTCGGGGATACCCCTCTCGCCATACTTAAGGCGTTCATGCAGTCGGGGGTAAGCTACCTCGGCGGCTATCCCGGCTCTCCGACAGCCGGGCTCATCGACGCCATTTCCGATGCGTACGACCCTATACTAAAAGAAAAAGGTGTTTACTTCGACTGCTCGGGCAACGAAGCCTCGGCGGCATCGCTCCTTTCGGCCTCCATATCCTATCCGATAAGGGGCTCCGTAAACTGGAAGATCGTCGGCACTAACGTCGCTTCGGACGCACTGTCTCACATCTCCTCCTCAGGCGTTACCGGCGGCGCCATGATAATCGTCGGCGAGGACTACGGCTGCGACAGCACGTGCGTCGCCGAAAGGGCCCTTCCGTTCGCGCTCAAGTCAACGATGGCAGTGATAGACCCGAGGGGCGACCTCGGGCACGTCGCAAAGATGGTCGAGGCCGGATTCGAGCTTTCGGAGTATTCGAACATGCCGGTGATGTTCCTCCTCTCGACGAGGGTCGCCCACATACGGAACAAGATGACGTGCAGGAACAACCTGACGCCGTCCATAAGCATGAACAACCGGCTCGACGACCTCATAACCGACCTCGACAAGATACCGCTCCCGCCGTTCACCTTCGACCACGAAAAAAAGAAGTATCACGAGCGCATACCCGCGGCCCGGAAGTTCGTTCTCGAAAGGAAGCTGAACGAATTCTTCGACGGAAGCGAGAGCAGCATGGGCATCATAACGCACGGCATGATTTTCAATTCCCTCATGAGATGCCTTTACAACCTCGGCGAGGCCAATCTCTACGGCGAGTCGAGGGTGCCGATACTCAACCTCAACGTCACGAACCCGCTCGTTCCGGAAGAGATAATCCTCTTCCTCAGGGACAAGAAGGCCGTTCTTATTGTCGAGGAAGGGATGCCGAACCTCATCGAAGAGCAGATTCGCGCCATAGCCCAGAGGGCCAAGCTTGGCCTCGATATATATGGGAAGGACATACTCCCCCAGGCGGGCGAGTACACCCCGGATCACATCGCCAAGGGCGTCGGGGCTTACCTCCTCAAGAACACGCGCTCTACGTACGAGAAAGAGCGGATTAAGGAAAAAAGCGAATTTACCGAAAAGCACAAGGAAAGGGCGGCGAGTTATCTAAAGCAGCCGGTCGCGAAAAGAAACCCCGTCTTCTGCACCGGGTGCCCGGAGAGGCCGATATTCACGGCGATAAAGATCCTGGAAGAGGACTACGGCAGATCCTATTACGCCTCCGACATCGGCTGCTACTCCATGAGCGGTCTTCCGCCGTTTGACCTCAGCAACTCGATCACGGGAATGGGGATCGGGCTCGCGTCTGCAGGCGCCCTCTCGCGCATGGCGAACAAGAGGGTTATTTCGTTCATGGGAGACGGCACGTTCTGGCACAGCGGTCTCACGACCAGCATAGCCAACGCCGTATACAACAATCAAAACGCGATACTCATCATACTGGAGAATTTCTGGACGTCGATGACGGGGCACCACGAAAACCCCGCGTCGGGCAAGAACATGAGGCAGGAAGGCGTGGGGATGGACATCGAAAAGGCTCTCCGCGGTGCGGGAGTCAGGTGGATAAAGACAGTAAACCCCTACGACCTCACCGAGTCGCTCAGCGTCCTCACAGAAGCCTACGAGGAAGACGAGGGCCTCAGGGTGATAATATCGAGGGGCGAGTGCCAGCTCGAAAAAACGAGAAGAGAAAAAGTAGTTCTGAAAAAGAATATAAAGGAAGGGAGAAGGATGGTGCAGAGGAGGCTCGGCGTCGACGCCGAAGTCTGCACGGGGGATCATTCCTGCATGCGCTATAACGGATGCCCGTCGCTGACGCTGAAGGAGAGCCCCACTATCCTGAGGGATGACCCGGTCGCGTTCATAGAGCACTCGTGCGTCGGATGCGGCCTCTGCGGCGAGATAGCTCACGCCGCAGTCCTGTGCCCTTCTTTCTATAAAGTGGAGATAATCGACAATCCCTCCTTCATCGACAGGATTGGCGCGAAGATCAACCGCTCACTTCTTCATCTCATCTCGCGAAACGGCTGGACAGGCTGACGGCTTCTTTCCGCCGTCCATGCAGCGGACTACCCGGCTGGCTTTGAAAATATTGTAAGCCAGCGTGCGTGGCCGGACGGTCCTTACGCGGCGGCTCACCCGGCGGTCCATAACTTTTGCTGACAGGAAAATTATTGTAGTATGTCTCGAAAGAGGGAAGCAGCATCCGAGATGGAAGGTAAGAGTGATTTAATAAAAATCATGGTCCCTGCGGTCGGCGGCCAGGGCGGAGGCGTCCTTACGGAATGGCTCGTCCAGGCCTTCTTTCTCGAGGGCTATGACGTCCAGGGAATAAGCCTTCCCGGTCTCTCCCAGAGGGGAGGGTCCACAGTCTACTATCTCGAAGCACACCCCAGGCCCGAATCCCCCGACAAGCAGATAATATTCGCGCAGTTCCCCGTGCCGGGCGAGGTGGACGTGATAATCTCACAGGAATTCCTCGAGCTCGGAAGGGCGCTACAGCTCGGCTACGGCTCCGACAGGACAACCATCGTCACCAGCACCCACAGAATATATTCGACGCTCGAAAAGATGCCCATAGGGAGCGGCATCTACTCCGACGAGAACCTCCGGAAAATCGCGACCGCCTTTTCCTCCAATCTGATAGAGCTAAACGCCCTTCAGCTTGCGAAGGATAACGGCATGGACGACCTCGCCGTGAACGCGATACTCTTCGGCGCGCTCGCCGCGTCGGGCTGCCTCCCGCTCTCGAAGAATTCCTTCGTATCGTCCGTAGAAAAGGTAGGAGTGGCGGTCAAGACGAACCTCCGCGGGTTCGAGGTCGGCTGGAACTTCGTCACATCTAAAAAGTACGCCGAGTCCGGAAAGAAAACCGTCGTGTGGGAGACGTTCGTCAAAACGAGGGCCGACAGGCTCGAAGAATACGAGAGAGAGGTCTTTCTCGGAAAGGTGTCCCGGATCGAAACCGAGTTCCCGAAGCAGCTTCGTGAGATAATTGCGGAGTCGCTCTACAGGCTCATCGATTACCAGGACGAGGAATACGCTGATACGTATGTCGACGACGTGAGGGAGATATACAGGCTCGACGAATCCATGAAGGGGAATCTCAAGCTGACCGAGCACTTCGCAAGGAACCTCGCTCTCCTCATGAGTTACGAGGACGGCATAAGGGTGGCAGAGCTCAAGATAAAGTCCGAAAGATTCAAACGTATAAAAGAGGAGATGCGGCTCAGGGACGACCAGGTCTTCAAGGTCGTCGATTATTTAAAGCCCGACGCCGAGGAGCTTTACGGCCTCCTGCCGAACGTCGTTATCGCGCCATTCGTGCGGATAATCGAGAGCCCGCTGTTCAAAAAGATATGGCGGCGGAAAAAGCCGATCACCTTCGCACAGACCCCTACTACGACGTCATTTTCGGGATACCTCCGTCTGTGGCTGATGGCAAAAATCAGATTCATGAGGCCTCATTCCTACAGGTTCAAAAAGGAGAGGGCGCTCATGCGGAAGTATAAGGAATCGACGATCTACTACGCCGGGCTCGATTACAAACTCGGCTGCCTCATCGCCCGGAGCGGCTCGATGGTGAAGGGCTACGGCAAGGTAAGGCGAAGGACTATCAAGGCGTTTTACAGGTTCATAGACAACATCGTCTTCCCGCTCTCCGAGTTCGAAAGGAACAAGCGAAAGAACTACGACATAACCATAGAAGTCGCCGAAGAGGCGCTGAAGCTTATCTCCGGCGAGTCCGTCGAGGGCATCGACAAGGCTGAGCGGCTCGCGCGTGAGATACTCGAGCAGCGCGCCGCCTGAAGACGTAGAATTTCCACAGTACGCCGCTATTACTGTTCCAGCAATCGATAGTCAGATTCTTTGAGGGGGCATCAACGCCCTGCTCAGGCGTTTTCCTTCATCATCTCGACGAATTCCTCGAAAAGATAAGAAGAATCGTGAGGGCCCGGCGAGGCTTCCGGATGGTACTGTACCGAAAATGCCGGATGCTCTTTATGACGTAGCCCTTCCACTGTATCGTCGTTGAGGTTTACGTGTGTTATCTCGACGTCGCTTCCGAGGCTCTCCGGGTCTACGGCGAAGCCGTGGTTCTGCGAGGTTATCTCGACCTTCCCCGTTCGCAAGTCCTTTACGGGCTGGTTCCCGCCCCTGTGACCGAACTTGAGCTTGTAGGTCTTCCCGCCGAGCGCAAGCCCCAGGATCTGGTGCCCGAGGCAGATGCCGAAAACGGGCTTTTGGCCGATAAGAGTCCTCACGCTCTCGACCGCATAGGCCACTGCCGCCGGGTCACCGGGGCCGTTTGAAAGAAATATGCCGTCCGGGTTCATGGCGAGCACCTCGTGAGGAGGCGTCCTCGATGGCACGACTGTAACGTCGCACCCGAGGTCGGCGAGCTTCCTCAGTATGTTCTGCTTTAGGCCGTAGTCGTAAGCCGCGACCTTGAACCGCCTTCCATCGGCTGAAGAGCCCTCGCCCTCCGGCCGCCATGCTCCGGTGCCCTCGTTCCAGGTGTAGGGGCTCTCGCAGCTCACTTCCGTGACGAGGTCGACGCCTACTATCCCCCGCGCGTCGCGCACCCTTCGCAGAAGACTCTCGGGATCGGTGTCTATAGTCGACACTGCCGCCTTCTGTGCGCCCTTCGAGCGTATGAGCTTCGTCAACGCGCGCGTGTCGACGCCCTCTATGCCGACGACGCCGTACTTCGCCATGTATGAGCCGAGGTCGTTTTCGGCCCGCCAGTTGCTCGGGTCCTTCCAGTATTCCCTGACGACGAGCGCCTTTAAGAACGGCCTTCTCGATTCGGCGTCCTCGGGGTTTACTCCGTAGTTGCCGATTTCGGGGTAGGTCATAGTGACTATCTGGCCGTTATAGGACGGGTCGGTCAGTATCTCCTGATAACCCGTCATCGAGGTATTGAAAACCACCTCGCCGTGGGCCTCTCCCTCCGCCCCGAATCCGCGCCCCTCGAATACCGTTCCGTCTTCGACTACAAGAATCGCTTTTTTCATGGCTCGGTTGGAAAATACATTTGAAAAACCCGCGTGTCAAACTTTAACTGGGGAGCCTCGGAGAACCGCGCTCTATCGCTTCATTTTCCGCTGGCGCGGCTTCATGTATTTCTTTGAAACAGGGCGCATGGAGCCGGTTTATTCCGGGCCGGCGGGCACGCCTTTTCATTTTCAATAGAAAAATATTGCCATAAGAATTTCCGCAAAAATGAGGGCGATGATTATGATCTCGAGCGTCTGGCTCTGGACAGTCCTCACCCTGTCGGTAAGCACCTGATAGAGATTAGCTATGATGTCGAGCTTTCGCGAGATGGAGCTCTGCCACGCCCGCAGATAGAGCCTCTCCGCCGCCGCTGCGTGGACGCGGGCGAGGTAAAGGTCGCCTATCAGCTTGAGGGTATTGTCCACCCTTTCTGCCAAAAGGAGCGATTCGAGCCTTAGCTCGGCCAGCGCCTGTATCGCTTTCCGGTTCGGCGTGCGGAGCGGCAGGAGCCAGTCGCTTTGCTTCAACGAGATTCCCTGATAGTCTCCGATTCTCCGATCGAGCTGATCGTCTATGTAGCGCGCCTCCAGAAGCTCGACGTTCAGGAACTCGAGGACGTAGACGGTATCGTGGTAATCCCGGTCGTAGATGAAGGCGGCGTTCCAGTCGACGGCTACGAGATCGTTCTCGTAGTAGGAGAGCCTTTGGTTGAGCGCCTCCTCCCGGTGCTCCCGGCTGAGGGGCTGTGTTTCGAACCGGAGCACCTGCGCTACAGGCGCGCCGCTGGCGGAAAGAAGCTCAGTGGCTGTCAAAGGCTGATCGAAACTCTCTACGACGAATAAATAATAATCTTCGACGAGGTGCGAGAGCTCGGGGCGCGTAATTGCCGGCCGGATCTCTTCCATGAACTTCTGTATCCGCTCCCTGGCGCGGGATTCGAGGTTAAGGTCGTAAAGCGCCCGGCTTGTGTGCTTAAGCTCCTCGAGCGGGAGGCCCGCGGGAAGCGGCCACTGGTAGGAAAGACTCGCGGCGCCGAAGTCGAATACCGTGACCTGCGCCTGTCCCGGTTCCGATAAAACGGAGACGGGTTTTACTTCTCCGAGATTAACCACCCGCGGCGGCTTTGCGAGCTGGAGAAAAGCGGGGGTCTGTTTTTTCGGCGACAATGGTTGCACGGGGGCGGACGAAGGCACCCCGCTCAGCTTGTCCAGCGCGACTTCGAAGCCGATGTCGAAGGCAAAGAGCGCTATAACCTTTCCTTTCTGAATTCTGATCACGGAGTTAAGTCTACACCGGCTCGGCGGTTTTCTATAACGTGCTCCTTTTCCCCGAATCGCCCCGGTCAGGGCGGGAAAATGCCGGAGCGATAATTTTAAATCAAGCTTTACAAACAGTTAGGACGGGCGCAGCAATTTTTATAATCGATTGCAACAGGAAGACGACGCCGGCCGTACCACGGGGCGGGGATTAATTTCGCTTGATATGAATGAAAATTTGCTGTATCACTAGTTGTAAAGGACATGAGTACGGTCGCCACCATACTTCAGCAAAGAGACAGAGCGCCGCGAGACAAGATACTGATAGTCGACGACGAAGACGCTATCAGGAACCTTTTCGTCGAGGCGCTGAACGAGCTCGGATACGACTGCGACGTCGCCAGGAACGGGCTCGAATGTCTCGAAAAATTCTACAGGGTCAGGAACTACGACGTCGTTCTGCTCGACGTCCAGATGCCCGAGTTAAACGGCATCGAAACCCTGAAGAAGCTGAAATCCTATTCGCCTGATCTTTCCGTAATCATGGTCTCCGCATCGCGGGAGATTGAAAACGTCCGCGTCGCGCTCAAGGAAGGCGCATATGATTACGTATTCAAGCCCTTTAACGTCGTCGACGTCGATGCCGTCATACGGCGTGCGCTCGAAAGGGCGAACCTCATAAAGGCGAACAAGGACTACCAGAAAAACCTCGAAAGGAAAGTCGCCGACCAGACGAGAGAGCTCGTGAAGCTCTATTCCGGGACGCTCGAGGCGATGATACTCGCTCTCGACCTGAGAGAGCACGAAACGGGGCATCATTCCTACAGGGTCACCGAATACGCGCTAAACCTCGGAAGGCATCTCAAGCTCGACGAATCGCAGCTTTCAGTCATAGCCAAGGGCGCTCTCCTTCACGACATAGGAAAAATCGGCGTTCCCGACAACATACTCCTCAAGCCCGACAGTCTGACCGACGAAGAGTGGGAGCTTATGAAGCAGCACGCCCAACTGGGATATGAGCTTCTCAACAAGATAGAGTTCCTGGAAGAGTCGTCGCTGATAGTTTATACGCACCACGAGCGCTACGACGGGAACGGCTATCCGCAGGGACTTGCCGGCGACGACATTCCGCTCGGGGCGAGGATATTCTCCGTCGTCGACGCCTTCGACGCGATGACCTCGAAGAGGGTCTATAAGAAGGCTATGCCGTTCGAGGAGGCGGTGGAGAGGATAAGAGAATCCTCCGGCACCCAGTTCGATCCGGTAGTCGTCGATACATTCGTCAACGTTCCGATCGACGAGTGGAAGAGTATCAGAAAGAAGGTCGCAAGCTCGGGCTCGCAGTATCTGAAGGGTCTCATGTTCGAGCTCAGCAAGCACAGAATTTAGAATAATCCCTTTCCCGGCGCATCCCCGGTTTACTTCGCCAGCTCAGCCTTTAAAATATCGTTCACGAGCTTCGGGTTCGCCTTGCCCTGGGTCGCCTTCATAACCTGCCCGACGAAGAAACCTATCAGCTTTTCGTCCCCGCCCTTGTATCTCGATATCTCGTCCGGGTGCTTTTCGAGTATCCCGGATATAAGGCTTTCGAGCTCGCCCTTGTCGGATATCTGTCTTATACCTTTCTTCTCGACGATTTCCTTTGCCGTGCCGCCGCCGGAAACCATCTCGGCGAATACGTCCTTGGCTATTTTCCCGCTTATAGTCCCGTCATCGATGAGGTTTAAAAGCCCTGCCAGCTTTTTCGCGGTAACAGGGAATTCCGAGATGTCGTCGTCTTCTCTCAGCTCCCGGAGAACTTCCGTCATTATCCAGTTGCCGAGCGTCTTCGGATTCTTGTAATGCGAGAGCGCCTCCTCGAAATAATCCGCTATTTCGCGCGAGGAAGTGAGCACACCGGCGTCGTACTCGGGAAGCCCGTATTCGCTCGCGAACCTCTCTCGCCGTGCATCCGGCAGCTCAGGCAGAGACGCCTTCAAGAGCTCTATGTCCTCGGGGCCGATTTCGACGGGAAGGAGGTCGGGGTCGGGGAAGTACCTGTAGTCGTGCGCCTCTTCTTTCGTTCTCATCGAGAACGTCACGCCCTTGTCCGCGTCGTAAAGGCGCGTCTCCTGAACTATCTTGCCGCCGCCCTCTACGACAGCCTCCTGCCGCTTTATCTCGTATTCTATGGCGCGCTGTATGAACTTGAAGGAGTTGACGTTCTTTATCTCCACTTTCGTCCCGAGTGTTTTCGAACCCTTGGGGCGGATGGAGACGTTGGCGTCGCATCTCAGGCTTCCCTCTTCCATGTTGCCGTCGCATACGCCTATATATCGCAGTATCGAGCGGAGCTTCTTCAGATACGCCACCGCCTCCTCGGCGTCCGATATGTCGGGCTCGCTCACGATCTCTATAAGCGGAACGCCCGCGCGGTTAAGGTCCACATGGCTGGAGCTGCCGGAATTGTCGTGTACGAGCTTGCCCGCATCCTCCTCCATGTGTATCCTCGTCAGCCTGACCCGCTTTACACCTTCGCCCGAGGGAATATCGAGCCAGCCGCCGGAAGAGTAGGGCTCCTCGTACTGCGATATCTGGTAGCCTTTCGGCAGGTCGGGATAGAAATAATTCTTCCTCGCGAAGCGTGAGCGCCCGTGTATCGTGCAGTTGAGCGCGAGCGCGGCCTTCACGGCCAGCTCCAGGGCCTTTTTGTTGAGTACGGGCAGCACCCCGGGCATACCGAGGCATACGGGCGTCACCTGCGAGTTGGGCGGCGCGCCGAAGGCGGTGGACGCGGTGGAGAATATTTTGGATTCGGTCTCGAGCTGCGCGTGCACCTCGAGGCCTATAACCGGTTCGAATTCCATGTAATCGGGTCTCCTTTCAGTTAAATTAATGGTGATTGATAAGGGACAATTGTCAAGGACGGAGAGAGCATGAGCGATAATGTGCTGGTTATATCCCCCCACCCGGACGACCTCGAAATAGGCATGGGCGGGACTGTAGCGAAGTTTACCGAGTCGGGCGTGAACGTTGTATCGATGGTCGTTACGGACGGGAGGCGGAGCACGAGTCTCTACGGGCTCAGCGAGGACGAGATGGCGGAGCTCAGGGGATACGAGGTCAGGAACGCGACGGCTATCCTCGGGATCGGCTACCTCATCCTCCTCGGCCTCGGCGACGTCCGCTCCGGGGAGAATCAATCCTCTTTCGCCTCCGCGCTCGAAGACGCCATGGAGCGCTTCTCTCCGCGCGAGATATACATGCCGCACCCAGAGATCGACAAGCACCCGACTCACAGGGCCGTATCCTCGATAGCTCTCGATACGCTCCGGGAGATGGACACTGCTCTTTTGCCGGAGGGGCTAAAGGTCTGGTGCTACGAGGTCTGGACCCCGTTCCCTTCCTACGACAGGATCGAGGATATATCCCTCCAGATGCATGTGAAGCAGGCCGCCATCGATGCCCACAAGAGCCAGCTCGAATATAAAAACTACACCGACGGCATCACGGGCCTTAACCGCTACCGCGCCGTCTTTAACGAAACGGGCGGCCTCACTCTAATGGAATACGCCGAGGTATTCGTGGAAGTTAAAATCTGAGCGCGTCCGGGTTCTGCCCTTGCCGATAGTTCCGGCGGTTACACGGGTATTCGCCCCGTCTTGAAGCTCCAGAGCAGCATGTCGAGCTCGACGAGGCTTACGCCGAGCTCGTCTGCGAGGGCCTTCATCTTCTCTTCTGCCTCGATATATTTCTTCCCGGTAGACGGAGGCTTCTCCGATTCCGTAACGCCGATTTCGTAGAGCATCCTGGCGACGTTCTTGTCGAGAATCGCGTAATCCGTATAGCCGATATTTCTCAGGAAGTGGCTCGCCTGCGTGTAGCCGAGTCCTTTAATATCTTTATTGAGGGCGAAAAAATCCCGGAGCGCCTTCCGGTCGTCGAAAGACTCCACAAGCTGCCGAAGCTTAAAGCCGTATTCCTTCTTGAGATAATCCCGTGTATGCGTGATGAAGTAGGACTTTTCAGGATACTTGTGTATGCCTTCGAGCCTCGCCGCCATTTCCTCGCCGCTCCCGTCTTTCAGGATGTCCTTTATCGCGGCGATCGACCTCAAGCCGACCTTGGGCCCGACCGCAGAGGTGAGAATACAGAACGCGAGCTCTTCGAAAATCTTCTCGTCGTCCGCGCTCTCGCCCGTCTTTCTGAATTCGTCGAGCTGGGCCGAGATCGGCTCCTTCACCCGCTCGTACTCGGCCTGGAGCTCTTTGAGCATTTCGCCTGAAACCATGGATTAATTCTAGCATACGGCAGGTCGGCTATTTCAACCTGAGTGTCACGAAGTACGATGTCGCCCACACTGCAAGCACCAGACATATCGCGGAAATGAGAAACACGAGCAGTTTGGTGCTCAACGAAACGTCCGGCTTCTTGTGCTCCGAGTGCATGTCCATCCCGGCCATTCCCGCCATATCGTGCATGGAGCCGGCCGCCGGCTTGCCGGTCGAGGCCGACATCATCCCGTGCTTGAGCCCGCTCCCGACGAGCCAGGAATTTACGGGATATGCCGTCAAACCTCCCGCTATCGTGGCCAGAGACGATATACCCCAGAACATGAGCCCGGCCGGGTCGTCGCCGCCCGGTATCTTCGCCCTGAGTATGGCCATAACCGGGATCATGCCCACCATCACGAAATTCATGGAGACCGTTTCCGAGAAGAAAGTTTTTTTGACGGCGGTGAAGTAGCTCCCGCCGAACATCGATCTCATGAAAAGCGCCTGGAAAACGAAGAGCCCCACGACGAAAGCCGCGATGTATTCGATGATTATGTCGAGGCCGTTCGGGAGGCCGAGATGAAACGTTACTATAGCGCCCAGAATTATCCCCGTCGCGTCCCCCGCGACGCAGTGCATGAGTGAGCCGACAGACTGCTTCCAGTGGGAGGCGATGAATGCGTCGTGCGTGCCGGGCATTGGCTGCCTGCAGGAAAGGAGGTAAATGAAAAGGCCCACAGGTCCCGTGTAAAGAACGATGAGACCCCAGGCGAGCTTCATCACTCCCATTGCGGGTGTATTCTTCTCAAGGTCGTATATCACGAATATCAGCGACGCCGCCGTCAGCATGAACCAGAGAAGGAGAACTCCGCCGGTGATCGATTCGGGAATTATCATTTATGTGCTCTTGGTATTTTCGGGGCGTATGCGTTGCCGCTTCGTCCGAGCCATTATGGCACGAAGCCGGAAGTTTTGTCAAACGGCGGGTTTGACAGGAGCGCCGCAGCCGTGTGATAATCTCACATTGTCCCGCACTTCGGTGTCACGGTATGAGCCTTAGACACTTCCTCTTCACATTCCGCATCAAGTCGGCGATAAAAATAACACTGGGCGGGCTCTTCTGCCTCCTCGTCGGCAACATTTTCCACCTCGAATCCGCTTACCTCTCGGTCCTCTTTCTTTATCTCATAATGCTCATGTATAACGGGCAGGCACTGGCCGTCGGCCTCCAGTCCATCGCAGGCGGCGCTGTGACCGGCGGGCTTTCCCTTCTCATAGCCACCGTCTTCATACATTCAGGAGTCGTTTATCTCCTCCTCATGGGCCTCCTGATTTTTATGATCATGCTGCTAGTCGGTAAATATTTTCTCCCGGCCCTCCTGAGCGGCATCGTCGCCGCGATGTCGATGTTCGTCGTGATATTCCAGTCGGTGGGCCAGGCGACGACGACGATCGAGAATTATCTCATTCAAATGTGCCTCGGGGTCTTTGCGGCATGGATGGTAGACGACCTCATCTGGCCCCGGAGAAGCAGCGACGCCCTCCGCACGACCCTGGCTTCGGTTTACAAAGACTTTTCCGAGCGATTCGCCAGTCTCGCTGAAGGCCGCGCGCCCGAACGGGGCGAAGACGCCATATCGCTCGAAGTCTTCAACAATCTCGTCAACCTCGTCGACCGCACCAAGCGCGAGAGCCGCGAGGGCACGTTTTACCCCGAGCCCTACATGAAGCTCACGGCCTACGCAAAGGGCGTGTACATAAGGCTCGACGTCCTCGAAGACTTCATGTCGAAGGATCATAAATGCCTCGAATCGGGGGAAGCCAAAAATGTAATCGGGGGGATCTTCTCGGGCCTTTCGGCCGAATTCACCAAACTTGCCGAAGCGGTCGAGTCCGGGAGCGCCCCCAATGCTCCCGATGCGGCGCTCGACGCCGCTTCCACCTCGCTAGGGACGCTCTACCTTAAGCTCCACGATGTCCCCGGCGACAGGGAATATTTCGACGACCTTCTCGCGCTCGGCTCGCTGCCGCCGCTCTTCGACGGCATACTAAATCTCCTGAAGAATTCCGTCCATACGCTCGGCGTCATACACGACGGCTCCTACGCCGAGCTGCTCGGTAACAGGGTAACGCACGCCCCGGAGGTCGAAAAGGTAAAGAGCTCACTCGGCGCGTATTTCACCCCAGACGACGTGAAGCAGTCCGTAAAAACCGTGATCATCATAATGCTTCTTCTCCTGGGCGAGATGTTTCTGAACCTCCCGGGAAGCTCCCAGGCCTCATTCTACGGCGTCCTCTTCGGCTCGATGCCGAACACGGGGCAGGCCCATTTGAAGGGCAGGCTCGCCATAATCGGCGTCGTCGCCGGACTCTCTTACGGCATCCTGGGGCTCATAATCGTCTCGCAGACGACTCGTTTTCTCATACTGATCCTACTCTTCTGCCTCGGCCTCTTTCTCGCCTCGTACGTCGCCACTGGCAGCAGGAGAATAGCCTACTCCGGCGTTCAGGCGGGCCTTATGGTTCCCTACGTATTTCTTATAGACACGGGCCCCGAGGTAAACCTCGACCTCGCCTTTACGAGGTTCTGCGCGCTGCTGATGGCGTCGGCGATAGGCCTCATTATTCTTCACAACCTCTGGCCGGTGAGTCCCTACGAGCAGCTCAAGAAAAAGATATCGTACGCGCTCAAGGTCAGCGGGCAGATATTCGCGAAGCTCCTCACGGGTGACGAAAGGGACAGGGACAAAATCGAATCCCTGGTCACTCCCCTCGCGGCTTCTCTCCCGACGAGCTCGTCCCTTCTCTTCGACGCCCGCTTCGTAATCGGCGACGAGCGGCTCCACGGCGATGAATTCGTCGAGATAATCGGATCGCTCGAAGTGATATTCTCCGAGCTCGAAACCATCAAGAAAACGGTCTACGCCGGGAAAGACAACAAGCTTCTCGCCGCGTACATAGAGCACATGACGCCGAGCTATGAAAAGATCAGCGCTCTCTTCGGCGCGGCGGCGGCCGGTTTCAGCTCGGGGCAGGATTCAAGCCCGCAAATCTCGGACCTCATGGAGGAGATAAGAAAGAGAAGGCAGGAGTTCCGGGAAACCGGGATCTGGAAGAGCTTCCCCGTAAAGGAAGTCGAAGAGGACATACTCATGGCGAGCAGCGTGGACGGCATTCTCGATTCCCTGTCGAAGATATCCTCTCTCATGTCCACGATAGAGCAGCCGGATAAAAATGCGGCTGTAACGCTCGTCAGCACCGGCGCTTCGTAGCGGCAGGGATATGGACTTTCGTCCTCCCGCTTTGTATAATGCGGAGTAGAAAATCAGCTTTAGGGGCCTAGGCCCGCTTCGAATTAACCGGATTAAAATGGACCTCTTCGCAGTCTTCACAATACTGATAACGCTTACGGCGGTATTCAGTTTCCTCAACGAAATATCCCTGAAGCTGCCGACGACTATAGGCATCATGCTCGCCTCGCTCGCGTCGTCCATTTTTATATTGATCGCGGGATATTTCGGGTTCGGCCACGTAGATTGGGCCGTGGATCTCGTCGAGGCGGCCGATTTCGACCACCTCGTCATGAATGGCATGCTCAGCTTTCTTCTCTTCGCCGGGGCTTCCACGGTCAATCTCGACGACCTCGGCGAGTATAAAGGCACCATAGCCTACCTCGCCACGCTCGGCATGATAATCGCGACCTTCCTGACGGGAGGGATCATATGGTGGGTGTTCGGTCTTCTCGGTATGGATATACCTCTCATATACGCCCTTATCTTCGGGGCGATAATCTCGCCCATAGACGCCGTAGTGGTGCTCAAGCTCTTCAGGCGCGTCAATGCCGGGAAGTCGCTCGAATCCATAATCACGGGGGAGTCGCTTTTCAACGACGCCGTAGCCGTGGTTATCTTCGTGCTTTTTATGGACGTGATTACGGGAGAAACGACGCTCACCGGGATCGAGATAGGCAAATTCTTTTTAAAGGAGGCCCTCGGCGGGCTCGCGCTCGGCATATCGCTCGGCATGCTGAGTTACAAGATGATATTCGAGATAGTCGTCAGGGGAAAGGAAGGGAGCATCGTCGTCGCCCTCATCACGCTGGCGCTCGTCTCGGGCGGCTATTCCCTCGCCGAGATTCTGGACGTCTCCGGGCCCCTTACCTGCGTCGTCGCCGGCCTCTTCCTCGCCCGAAGAAGAAGGCTCATGCCGAGCTCGGCGGATCATATAAGGTCCTACGTCGGCAGCTTCTGGGAGATAATCGACGACGTCCTGAACGCCGTCCTCTTCGTCCTCATCGGGCTCGAGGTGCTGATACTTAACTTCGAAAGGCCATACCTTATATGCGGGCTTCTGGCTATTCCGCTCATCACACTCGCCCGTTTCGTGAGCGTGGAGCTCCCGCTGGTTCTTTTGAGGTACGTGAGGAAGATTCCCAACCTCTCCGGGTTCATAATGACATGGAGCGGTATCAGGGGCGGCGTTTCGATAGCGCTTGCCCTCTCGCTGCCCGACTCCCAGGAAAGGGACCTCATAGTTTTCATGACCTACGTCGTCGTCGTGTTCTCGATACTCGTCCAGGGGCTCACCCTCGAAAACGCCGTCAAGTGGAATAACAAAAAAGAGAATCAGCATTGAGCCGCACCCTATTTAATTCCGAGCGTTTAGGTGTTAGGTTTAAGTAAAATCAGGCGCCAGCCCTGATTCGGCATTTAGCGGGAATACAAATTCCAGGAGGAAATTCGATGATATCTTTCAGAGTTGCTGTCCCGGCGCTTCTCGCGCTTTCGTTTCTGATCGGATGTGCGGCGATAAAAACCGAAGAAACCGTCAGCACGGAGAGCCTTCTCAGTGCGGCGGGATTCAAGATGGTCCCCGCGACCACGCCCGCGGAAGTAGACATGCTGAACTCCCTTCCGCCCAACAAGGTCCAGTTCTCCGTAAAGAACAACCAGCCCCTCTACTGGTACGCCGACCCTGTCAACTGTAACTGTGTCTGGACGGGGGACCAGGCGGCCTACGACCGCTACCAGAGACTGGTCGTGGAATCTAATATCGCCGAAGAGCAGCAGGAAACGGCCGAAATGATGGAAGAGGCCGCGTTCGGTCCCGGATACTGGGGATGGATGGGCGGCCCCTGGGGCTGGTAATCGCTTAAAGGCGGCACGTCCGTGATTACGGCTGCGGATAAGCCCGGCCCGCAGCCGGAGGATAAAGGTACGCTCGGCCCATGAGCCTTAAGGACTTCGCGACCCGGATAGATGTAAAAAATCTGACCTCTTCGGTCAGGTTCTGGGTTCTCCTCGTCATTTTCATAATCGTCGTGCTCATCTTCTACTACGTCCTCCTCGACAGGTATACGCCCTACACGAGCGACGCATATCTTCAGACATACGTCCTCCAGGTCGCTCCGCAGGTGGACGGGCGAGTGGTCGAAATCTACGTCAGGAACAACGAGCACGTCGAGAAGGGGCAGAAGCTCTTCAAGCTCGACCCGCGGCCCTACGAATACCAGGCGCAGCAGCTCCGGGCGAAGCTCGTCCAGACGCGTCAGAATATAGACGAGCTAAACAGCGACATCGCCGCCGCGTCCCAGGTCGTAAAACAGGCCGAGGCGGACCTGGCATACGCGAGCGAGCATTACGGCGACCTCAAGCCGCTGGCCGAAAAGAACTACATCGCCAAACTCGAGCTCGACAAGGCCTTTCAGCAGGTAAACGCGAAGAGGGCGGTGCTGAACCAGGCGAGGGCCGATTTCGAGAAGGCGAAGCAGGCCCTTGAGTACAAGATAGACGACGAGTACGCGATAATAAAAGAGGCGGAGTCGAACCTGGCGCTCGCCGAGTATAATCTCGAGCAAACGATCTGCTACGCCCCTTCGGACGGATACATAACCAACCTTCAGCTCGTAGTGGGCTCGTATATAAACGCTGGCGATGCCGTGCTGACGTTCGTAGACGACGACAACTGGCGCGTCGTCGCGAATTTCAGGGAGAACAGCGTCGGGCAGATAAAACCCGGGCAGGAGGCCGAGGTCAGCATAGCGCTCTATCCCGGAAAGATTTTCAAGGCCGTGGTCGAAAGCACAGACTGGGGAATACTTGCGGGGCAGGGGATACCCTCCGGCGACCTTCCGCTCGTGGAAGACGACGGCAACTGGGTGAGGTTATCCCAGCGCTTTCCCGTGCGTCTCAGGATAACCGACATCGACCGCGAGAAATACGATCTCAGGATAGGCGGCTCGGCCAGCGTGGCTGTATATACGGGCGACAACTGGATTCTGAATCCCCTGGCGCGGCTCTGGCTCAGGATAGGAAGCGTCGTCGATTACGTATATTAGACGGGCCCCGTTAGGTTCCCCCGGAAGCCCGCCTCCTTATTCATTCGCGCTTATCTTCCACCAGTCCCCCGCGCGCACGAGAAGCGCCCTCACGTACTCGACGTGCGACCACGTGAGCGGGGCCGCGAACTGTATGTACCCGCCCTCCCGGCTCCGGGGATCGGGGTGGAGTAACTTCTCTCCCGTGTCCTTGTACGAGCGGTCCATGTTGTTGGCTTCTTCGAGTATGGTGTTGAAGTCGACGTCGTCGAGCAGTATCTCCTTGTAAAACTCCTTCTGAAAGTCGATCCCCGTTTTCCATTCGCGCTCCATGAATTCCTCGAATCTCTGCCGCGTCGAGAGGTGCTCGGGAATCTCGCCCTTTTCGGTACGGTACTTGTCGATCGTGGCGAGTATCTCGTCCCCGCGCTTCATGTTCCCGCTCCAGTAGTGATACTGGGCGAGTATGGCGGTGTACTGGAGCCACGGGCCGTTCCCGGCGTGGACGTGCGTCGAGAAGTCCTTATAGAATGGGAGATAGCGCATTATCATCCCGAGCTCTGGGTCCCAGAGCTGCTTTTCGAGGAACATCACGCTCCGTTTCATCTCCTCTTTATAGTGCAAAAACCCGTAGTAAAACGGGCTCAGGAGCGTGAAGTCGGGCCTCATGTCCATCGTGCCGAAGGGGTTGGTCCTCCTTATGTACCTGTTGCCGGACATGAACAATTCGCTCACCGTGTAAAGGAAGTGCTGCCTGAAATTTAAATGCGCTGGCGATATGATTCCCTTCTCGTCTATCTTCTGGGCGACCTCTGTCGCGAGCGAATATGCGTAGAGGAACGAAAAATTCACCCAGCACGTGTATCCCTCCTCCATCGCCGACTCGTGTACCGCGGTCGTCGAATAGAAGAGGTTGAGCTCCTTTTCGTAGAGGACTTTATAGCCGTAATCGAGCGCCGTGTTCACGCACGTGAGGAATCCTTCGAGATCGGAGACATCCTTTTGCAGATGGTGCGCCGTCAGGAGGTAATTGCAGATTATCGATATACCGTGCGCAACGTTATCCTCCTGCTTGTAGAGGCTCTTGTTCTTTCCGTCGATGCCGTAGCGCTGCCCCCATGCGCCCTCCGGAGAGGCCGCATCTTTTATGAAGCCGGCCATAGATTCGAGCATCTCGAATGCCTGAGCAGCGCTGTCGTAGTGATGGAGCGAGCCTGCGATCCTTCTCAGGAGCGCTGCCGATGCGCTCGAGTCCCTGGGGTAAATGTAGGGATAACGCGAGCGGGGCGGGGATGCGAGAAGGAGCTTCCCGTATTTCTCCGTCTGTATCATGCACCCGGAGATTATGGACATGTGGCTGGATATTGTGTCGTTGAGCTCTGTGAGCTCCCTGGTCGAATAGAGCATTGCGGTTCTCCTCCGGCCCTGGCGCTGGCTGAATTATTTTGGTGTAAGCACTGATTGTAATCGACCGGGGCGTTTTTTTAAAGTGCGGTGCTTATGGAGACGGCGGGCGGGCCGGTTCGCGAAGACAGCGTGCGGGGGTCTTGCGTTCACCCTGTAAATCCCGGTTTACGTGCAAATCCGCCTTTCCGGGCGAGCTTTTTTAATGTGCTCCATCCTCGATACAGCCCCGTGAATTATTCCTTGCCTCCGGATTTTTGATGGCTATATTATTTCATAATGCAATTTCTTCAGTACCCAGGAGGCCTTTCATGAAGCGGTATGTCGCACTTTTTTTAATATTCCCACTTTTAGTCTTGACTCTCTCGACAGGTTGTAAAAGAACGGAGGAGAAAAGCGCCACTGAAGGCTCCGCCCCCAGTGCTGAAAGGGAGACGCAGGCCGAGAAGCCCGCGTCCGCGCCGGTCCCGCAGTCGGCAAAGGATACGGCCGAGGCGGTAAAAGACCTTCCGGTTGCCGGGTTCCAGTCCTTCGCTGATCTCGTCGAAATATTGAAACCGTCGGTCGTCAACATAAGCACGACGAGCGTCGTGAAGCAAAGGGGTTTCGGGCAGGGGCAGAGGCGCTCACCGTTCGGCCCCAACGATCCTTTCGAGGACTTTTTCGATAGATTCTTCCAGGGCCAGCCCCAGCAGGAATTCCAGCGGCAGGGTCTGGGCTCGGGATTCATCATAAGCGAGGACGGCTACGTAGTCACCAACAACCACGTCGTCGAAAGGGCGACCGACATAAGCGTCATACTCGAAAACGGCGAGAAATACGCGGCGAAGGTCGTCGGGAAAGACCCTAAAACCGACCTCGCCGTCATAAAATTCGAGCCCAAAGGGAAGCTCCAGGCGGTAAAATACGGGGATTCCGAAAGGCTCAGGATAGGCGACTGGGTAATCGCCATAGGCAACCCGTTCGGCCTCGGTTATACGGTCACGGCGGGTATAGTCAGCGCCAAGGGCAGGTCGCTCGGTCTCGGGGCGTACGACGATTTCATACAGACGGACGCGTCTCTCAACCCCGGCAACAGCGGCGGACCGCTCTTTAACTTAAAGGGCGAGGTCGTCGGCGTGAACACGGCCATCGTGGCGCAGGGGCAGGGCATAGGGTTCGCAATCCCGATCAACATGGCGCACTTCGTCATCGAGCAGTTAAAAGAGGGCGGGAAGGTCGTGAGGGGCTGGCTCGGAGTTTACGTCCAGAAGCTCACCCCCGAGCTCGCCACGAGCCTCGGGCTCGACGAGGAAGAAGGGGCGCTCGTGAGCGACGTCACGCCGGGAAGCCCCGCGGAAAAGGCCGGCATCAAGAGGGGCGACGTCATAGTCGAGTACGACGGAAGGAAAATCGACGATATAACGGACCTCACCACTCTCGCCGCTGTAACTTCCCCCGGAACCGAGGTCAACATAAAGCTACTCCAGGACGGCAAGCAGAAGGACATCAAGGTAAAGCTCGACGAGTTCCCGGACGACGAGGCCCAGGCCGCGGCGACGGAGGACGCCGAGGACAGACTCGGCCTTACCGTAAGGCCGCTCGATCCGCAGCTCGCCCGCCGCTTTAACCTCGACACCGACACAGGCGTCGTCATAGTGGACGTGGGGCGGAGGAGCCCGGCGCTCGAAGCAGGTCTCAGGCCGGGCGACGTCATAGTCGAGCTCAACAAGAAAGAGATAAAATCACTTCAGGATTACACATCGGCGCTCGCCGGCGTCAAATCCGGAGGCACCGCGCTCTTCCTCGTGAAGAGGGGCAATAACACGATCTACACGGCGGTCAGGATAGGCGACGAAAAGTCGTAATAACGCCGCCGCGCTCAAGTGTTTTCCGAGCCGGGCGGATTCGCCTGTTCTTTTTCCTCGCGAAGCGGACACCTTCCGGCGGGATGGGTGTATTATTAATCGGGCCCTTTGTTGACACCGGTCTTCTTTTCATGTGAAAATGGAAAGAGTTTAAACGGGCCTGCGTCGAACGGTCCACACCCTGCATACTCGGAACTTCCAGGAGGATAATCCCATGCCGGAGTCTGCGAAAAAGCGCATATTGATCCTCGGCGGCGGCTTCGGCGGCCTCGAAGCCGCCCGTCATCTCGAAAAACAGTTCAAGGAAAGGGGCGACGTCGAGATAACGCTCGTCAACAAGAACAATTATCTCGTATTCACATCCATGCTCGCCGAAGTGGTGTCGAGCAGCATCGAAGCAAAGCACGTCGTGATCCCCATAAGGGAATGTCTCAAAAAAGCCTCGTTCAAGGAGCTTTCGATAGACAGTCTGGACCTCGACAAGAAGACGGTCTCGTGCAGCCATCCCGACACAGGAGAGAAATTTCTTTTCGAGTACGACTATCTCGTCCTGGCCCTGGGCTCTATAACCGGCTATCACGGCGTCCCCGGCGCGGCGGAATTCTCGTTCCCGTTAAAGACTCTCAACGACGCGATGATTCTCAGGAACCACGTGATAGACATGTTCGAGAGGGCAGACCTCGAAACCGACCCGGATACGAGGCGAAAGCTCCTCACGTTCGTCGTAGCCGGCGGCGGATATACCGGCATAGAGGTCGCGGCCGAGCTCAACGATTACGTCTCCGCGAGCAGAAGGTTCTACAGGAACGTAAAAGCAGGCGAGGTGAAAGTCGTGGTGATCGACCCGGGCGACAGGATAATGCACGAGATGAGCGAAGGGCTCGCGGAATACGGCCTGAAGCTTCTTCAGAAGCGCGGGATGGAATTCCGCCTCAAGACGAGAATCGCCGAGGTTACGAAGGACAGCGTGAAGACGGAAGACGGGAGCATAGTCGATACCCGCACCACCATCTGGGCCGCGGGGACGTCGCCCCAGCCCGTGGTCGCCGCCCTGGCCTGCGCCGACAAGAAGGGGAGGGTGGAGGTGAACGAGTACATGGAAGTCGCGGGATACCCCGGCGTCTGGGCCATAGGCGACTGCGCCGTGATTCCCGACCCTCATACCGGAGCGCCGTATCCGCCCACGGCGCAGCACGCCGAGCGCGAAGGGTCGCGCGTCGCAATTAACGTCGCCGCCGCCATAAACGCGAAAGACGGCGACAAGAGGCCCTTCGTTTACAGGACCATGGGCATGCTCGCTCCGCTCGGCCACAGGTCGGCCGTGGCGGAGATAAGGGGCTTCAAGTTCTCGGGGTTCTTCGCGTGGTTCATGTGGCGCTGCATCTATCTCGGGAAGCTCCCCGGATGGGACAGAAAGATAAGGGTGGCCCTAGACTGGTTCCTCGACGTATTCCTCCCGAGGGACATCGTTCAGCTCAAGATGGAGATAAGGCAGAATCAGTCGCCGGTCGGCAAGCCCTGAGCCGGTTTCCGCGTCCTCGATTTCAGGAACGCCACGAGGTCGCTCAGCTCCTGGTTCGTGAGCGTTCCGCCGAACCCCGGCATGTTAAGCCCGCCGTTCATGATTCGCCACGTAAGCTCGTTCGAGCTCAGCCTGTCGCCGATGTATGTGAGGTCGGGGCCCCTCAGCCCGCCGTGCCCGTCTATCTGGTGGCAGTAGAGGCATCCCTTGTCGTTAAAATCCATTCCGCCCCTGTAAATGGGGCCTGAATCCGCCCCTATCATCTCGGCCGTGAGCGGCTTGGCGTCGAAGTGCGGCGACCACGGCGAAACGATCCCGATTGCCCAGAGCCCGGATATAGTCAGTATGACGAGCGCCACTATCGCGACGGCCCACGGCCTCCTTAGCGGGCTCCTCTCGCCCCTGTTCGATATGAACGGGAGACAGAAGAGGAGGAGCCCCACGATCAGCGGCCCGAGCACCATCAGGTACGTCTCCAGTGCGGGCGGCATCAGCGCCAGGAACGCGAAATAAAAGACGAAGTACCAGTCCGGCACGGGGAGCGCGTCTATGTCCGACGGGTTCGGGGGCGGCCCGAGGGTAGGCGGCCCGATGACTATGGCTACTACGAGAATAGTCGTGATGACTATGAATCCGAAGATCATGTCCTTCCACGCCGCGTCGGGCCAAAAGGGAATGCCCTTCGTATGAACCAGGTTCTCGTATTTCTCCCTGTAGGTCGCGGGATCGACAGGATCGCCGGCTTTAGGGAACTCCGATATCCCGTTCCTTATGACGAGGTAGAGGTGAAACCCTATGAATACGAAAAGGAGCGCCGGGATTATGAATACGTGATACGCGAACATGCGGCTAAGAGTCGCGCCGCCTATCGTTTCGCCGCCTATTATGAAGTCCGCGAGCCAGTCTCCCAAGAGCGGCACGCGCGCCGCCTGCTCCGATGCGACGATCGCGGACCACACGGCAGTCTGGTCCCACCTTATTACCTGCCCGGTGAATCCCATAACTATCGTGAGCGCGAGAAGTACGACGCCCGTGATCCAGTTCATCTCGCGCGGGAATTTATAGGCCGCGGTGAGGTAGACCTGAATCATGTGAATGCCGACGAGGAGCATCATGGCGGACGCCCCCCAGTTGTGCATGCCCCGCACGATCCGCCCGAACGTCGTCTGGTTGGTTATGTACTGGAGGCTCTGGTACGCCTCGCCCGCGGACGGAACGTATATGAACGCGAGCGTCACGCCAGTCGCGACCTGCAGTATGAAAGCGAAGAGGGTAGCGCTCCCGAACACGTAAAACCATGTGGCTGTGTTCGGAGGGACGGCGTGTCTGGCTATCGGCCCGACGGCAGCCGACAGGCCCGTGCGGTCGTCGAGCCACGCCCACGCGCTCCTTAAAAAATTCATATGCCGTATCCCCCTTTAAATCTCATCCGGCTCCATCTCCTAAAATGCGTTCACGTCGTTACAGGTATCGGGCTCGTCAGTATCTCGACCTGCCCGTTATTTATCCTCACGGGGTACTGGTAGAGCCCTCTCGGCGGCGGCCCCGCTGCGACGGAGCCGTCCTCGTAATAAACACCGCCGTGGCACGGGCACATGAAAAGCTTCGCCCCTGCGATCCATCTTACGGGGCATCCGAGGTGGGCGCAGTTCACGGAGAACGCGATGAATTCCGACTGCCCGGCCCTCCTTAGCCACGCAGCCGTCTCCGCCGTCACTCCGGCCCACGGAAGGGGCGAGGAATCTATGAATTTGACCAGTACGGTCTCCCCTTGGGTGAAGCTCTCCGCGAGGCCTACGGGCCTCCATTCGGGCGGGGGCTTCCTGAATATCGGCTCCAGTATCGAGCCTATTACCGGGATCGCTGCGAGCGCCCCGGCGACGCTGCTGAGAACGATGCCGAGCCTGACGAAGAACTGCCTTCTCGTACACTCACTCGTTCTGGTCTTTTCGCTCATTTCTCAGCTCTCCTATCCATCCTATAAGTGCGGCAACGAATAACACGAGTCCTATAAACGATACTATTACGATAGTGCTGAGGACCTGGTTGAACCCCACAGCCATTCCCCAGAGCATAAAGGTTATGCCGAGGGCCATTATTGCGGGCCAGTACCCGGGAGAGGGCAGCCTCTCGGGAAGGGGCTTGTGCCATCCCGGGGGTATGCCCTGGCGTGCAATCTCCCTCTCTACATATTCGTAGCTGTCAGCGTACTCTAACTTTTCCGCCGCACCCGCACCCTGACTCGGAGCCTGAAACTCGCTTCCGGAGCTCAATGTCCTGCCTCCTGTTTATCCCGTTTGAGATTCTCTTTCATCGCTCTCTCCCGGTTTGCTAAACCGTCTTGCCGCCATCCGTCAAAACCGCCCTGCCGTGCGCCGGAGCCGGTGCGTCGGCTTCCGGGGCCCTGTACCACTGTGCGAGGGTTATCATGCTCGCGGTGAGGTATATCAGGCATCCAGGCACCCACATCGTAAGCCCGGCTATCTGCTGATCGACGCCCGGCGTTATGCAGAGGTCGTTCCTTAAATACGGCAGTATCCCGGCTGCGTCCTGCGGATTGAGATAAGCGGCGTACATTCCCGCTCCCGCGAACGTTAAAAGTATTCCGAGTACCGTGCATCCGAGGCACGCCGAGGCGAGATACAATGTCGAGCGGAGGTGCGTAAGCCTCCGGGTTTCGACCGGGGCGAAAACCGGCCACCAGAATATGATTCCTATCAGTACGAAGCTCACCTGCTGCGCGGCGTAAAGGCCGTCGCTCGCGATCACGGCGTCGTGAACGGAAGGCGCGTGCCAGAACCACATCGACCCGACGCCGAGCGTCCACGCGACGATCGGATTCCCAAGAGCTCCCATAACCACCCCTGCCGGCTTCCACGAAAGCGCCCTCTCGACGGCGGCCTTGGGCATTCCGAAGAGTATGAAAAGCGGGACGACGAGTAATAGTAATATGTGCTGAATCATGTGGGCGCTCAGGAGATAGTTTCGCCCGAGGTGCCCGAGCGGCGAGACGACCGCCAGCACCATTAACGCAATTCCGGCGACGAAAAGAATGGCCCTCCCCCTGTTCTTGAAGCCTCCGGCCAGGGCGAAGAGCGCCAGCATTAAAAGAGCGAGCGCGATCACGCCCGGCTCCGGCGACCATGCTTTCATGAGGAATTCCGATATGCTCATCACACTTCCCCTCTAGAATCTCTCTCGATCATAGAAACGCCCATAGATACACGACCGAAAAAACCACTATCCACACTCCGTCGACGAAATGCCAGTATAGCGATACACATTCGACTGCATCGGACTTCGGGCCCTTGAAATCCCCCGCGAGAGAGAGGCCCAATAGTATCAAAAGCATCAGGAGCCCGACGCATACGTGAAATCCGTGAAAGCCCGTCAGCGTGAAAAAGGTCGAGCCGAAAACGTTGCTGCTTATGGTTATGCCGCGTCCGAAAAGCCCGCTCCATTCGAGCCCCTGCCCGAATATGAATACCGCGCCGAGAATTATCGTCACGAAGAGCCAGAGCTTGAGCCCGGCGTGATTTTTATTTCTGAGGCTCTTCCCGGCGAGCCATACGGTGAAGCTGCTTGCGAGGAGAAAGACGCTGAATACGCCCGTGACGTAAGGGTCGAGGCTGTTTGCCGCCGTCGGTCCCGTGGTGACCGATTTGTGAAAGTTGACGTAGGCCAGAATCAGCATCAGGAAGAAGATCGATTCCGACGCGATGAAGAACTTTACCATCATCCTGTTGTTAGCCATTCCGTCCCTCCGTGACTGTCTTCGCGTTGGGCTCGTCCGGAGCGTCGGGATGTGTGAGGTCCCAGAGCGGTCTCCGTCCCCTGACGGGCGGGACCAGCTTGAAGTTGTAAACAGGGGGCGGCGAGGACGTTGCCCATTCGAGTGTCCAGCCCTGCCAAGGGTTGTCTCCCGCAGGCTCTCCTTTCCGGAGGCTTACGATTATGTTCCATATGAATACGAGCACCGATATGGCGAGAATGAACGCGCCAATCGTGGATACGAGGTTCATCGAGCCCCAGTACGGCATGTCGTAGTAGGTGTAAGTCCTTCGCGGCATGCCCATCATGCCGAGGAAATGCTGAATGAAGAACGTCATGTTAAACCCGATGAGCGTCAGCCAGAAATGCCACTTGCCGAGCGTCTCCGAAAGCATCCGCCCTGTGAATTTAGGGAACCAGTAATAGACGCCCGCGAATATGGCGAACATCGAGCCGCCGAATATGGTGTAGTGGAAGTGGGCGACTATGAAGTAGGTGTCTGTGACGACCCAGTCTATCGGTACCGACGCTATCGCCACGCCCGAGAGCCCGCCGATGACGAACTCCAGTATAAACGCCGTGGCGAAGAGCATGGGCGTCGCGAAGTTGATCCTCCCGCCCCACATCGTCGCGACCCAGTTCAGCACCTTAATTCCCGTCGGTATGGCGATGAGCATGCTCGCGAGCGAAAAATAGGCGTTGGCGACGTTACCGAGGCCGACGGCGAACATGTGATGCGCCCAGACGCCGAGGCTTAGGAGACCTATCGCGACAGTCGAGCCCGCGACGAACTCGTAGCCGTAAATCGGCTTTCTCGAAAAGACCGGTATGACTTCGGATATGATTCCGAAGGCCGGAAGTATAAGTATGTAAACTTCGGGGTGCCCGAACCCCCAGAAGAAGTGCTGCCAGAGTATCGCCGAGCCGCCGAAGGACGGAGTGAAGAAAGTCGCGCCTAAAAGACGGTCGAGTAATAGCATCGCGAAGGCCGACGTGATGATCGGAATCACGAATACTAAAAGGAACGACGTCACGAGCATCATCCATATAAAGAGCGGGAGCCGCCGCATCGTCATGCCGGGCGTTCGCATCGTCAAAATGGTCACGACGTTGTTGAGGCCCGATATAAGAGAGCCTATGCCCGATACTAGCAGCCCGAGCGCCCAGTAAGTCGGCCCGTTGTTGAGCGAAAAGGGCTTCTCGCTGAGCGGGGCGTAGGCGAACCATCCGACGTCGGGCGCGCCGCTCTGCGTGAAGAAGCTGTAGTAGAGCAGTATCCCGCCGAACGCGAAGAGCCAGAAGCTGAGCGCGTTAAGCCGCGGGAAGGCCATGTCGCGCGCCCCTATCATCAGCGGTATGAGATAAACTCCGACCCCTATCAGGAAGGGCATGACGACGAAAAATATCATCGTCGTCCCGTGCATTGTGAAGAGCTGGTTATACATCTCGGGCGAGAGAATCTCGCTCCCGGGCCTCGCGAGCTGCGTTCTTATCAGAAGTGCTTCGAGGCCGCCTATGACGAAATAGATCAGGGTGCCGATGAGGTACATTATCCCTATTTGCTTGTGGTCGATCGACGCGACCCAGCTGAGGAGTCCGGTATTTTCGCCGAGCCTCGGCAGGGGCTCCGTGCTTTCGGGCACGATCGGTATTCTACTGCTCATCCAGCGCCTCCAGGTACGCGACTATGGCCTTTATCTGTTCGTCCGAGAGCTTCATGTTCGGCATCAGCGATCCGGGCTTGTATCTGTTCGGGTTCTTGAGCCACTTGGCGAGGTTGTCCGGCGTATTGGTCAGAACGCCGGCCCCAATGGTATCCCGCGTTGCGAGGTAGGTAAGGCTCGGCCCCACGCGCGCCGCCGCCGGAGTGCCAGCTATCGTATGGCAGTTCATGCAGGCGACGTCCTGGAATATCTTCGCCCCCTCGGCCGCGATCCCCGATGCAGGCGTTTCAGGTATCCGCGCCTGCGCCGCAAGCCATCCGGAGAATTCCTCCTCCGTTTCGGCGATCACCCTTATGCGCATGTTCGCGTGCTGCGTGCCGCAGAACTCGGCGCACGCCCCGAGGTAGACCCCGGGCTCGCCGGCGACTATCCACATGTAGTTCGGATGCCCCGGAATGAGGTCTATCTTCCTCCCTATCTCCGGGACCCAGAAATCGTGAATGACGTCCACCGATTCAAGCCTGGCCAGAAGCGGCCTCCCTGCAGGGAGATGGACTTCGTTCGCCGTCAGCACCCCCGCTTCGGGATAGATGATTTCCCACCACCACTGGTGTCCGATGATTATGACGTCGGGCTCTCTGTCGGCGCTCGGCGGATCGACGGCCCTCATCGTCGAGCACGTGAGTAAAAAGAGGACGGCCACTATCGCGACGGGTATAAGCGTCCACGTGATTTCGAGCTTGAGGCTCCCGAAATCCTGGTAGGGCTCGCCTTCTTCGTCCGGCTTTTTCCTGAACCTGATTATGATAAAGGCGACGGCGATCGCTATGATGCCGAGAATGACAACCGAAATGGCTATCGTGTAGTAGGTCAGGCCTGCCAGGGCCTCCATTTGTGGAGAGCTCGGATTGAATAGGCCGCCTAGGTTTTTCATGTCAGTTTGAGTGAAAGAAAGTTTAGAAAGTTAGCCGCGCCAGACATAGCCATTATAAAGACAGAGAGATGTTATTGTCAACCCCCGCGGGCAGCGGGCGCTATTTTTCCGGCGTCATTTTTACTCATATTTCAATGTTAATTTGTGGTATTATCATGCATAATTATCGGGCTCCTCGAGATTGACACGTGGTTTCGGTACTCGGTCTGAATAACGCAGCTTTGTCTTCCAGATGAAGAAAGCAAATATAATACTTTTCCTGATTTTGTATCTGACCCTCTCCCCCGACAACATACATCATCCCCTATTCGCTCAGGAGAAGACGGGCGACAACAACAGCGAGTCTTCCGAAGCCCAGCCCGAAGAGGTGGCCGTACGCATATCCAAGGTCAAGATCAAGGGCGCGAAGGCAGTGTCGAAGCAGGACATAGAGCAGAGCATCGGCACCGAATCCCCGTCGATAAAGTTCTGGGTGAAGAAACCGGAATTCAACGAAGAGGTCCTCATCGACGACATGGTGAGGATAAAGCGCCTTTACGCGAGCCACGGCTACTACGACGCCGAGGCCACATACGAGCTAAAGTACAACAACGATCATTCCCGTGTCGAAATAACGATCAACGTAAAAGAAGGCGAGCCGGTTATACTCACCGAGCTCAGCATCACATACGAGGGCGATCTTACCGAAGAAACCAAAAAGGATATTGACAAGGCCATTCCTCTCAAGGTGGATAAAGTATTCTCCCCCACAGGATATCAGCAAACCAAGGGCGTCATAGAAGAGATACTGTCGAACGAGGGGCATCCCAAGGCCGTCGTCGAGGGCGAGGCGCTCGTAAACAGGAAAGAGAAATGGGCAAAGACCACGTTCGTCGTCAAGCCCGGTCCTATCTATACGTTCGGCACGGTCACTGTCGAAGGCAACGTCGAGGTCGAAAGCTACGTCGTGTCGAGGGAGGCGCTCTTTAAAAAGGGCGACATCTACTCGCTCCAGAAGATAAACGAAACACAGGCCAACATCTTCCAGCTCGGGCTCTTCCGGTCGGTCGTAATCGATCCCGTCTTCAACGAGGAAACCCACGTCGCTGACATACGAATAGCCGTCAAGGAGAGAAAGCAGGGCTCGGTCAAGTTCGGCGTCGGGTTCGGCACCGAAGACAAGCTCCGGGCCCAGGCCATCTGGACCAAGAGGAATTTTTTCGGCGGCGGCCGGAGGCTCGAAGTCGCGGGCAAGTTCTCCTTCATAACCCAGAGGCTCGAGACGAGCGTGCTCCAGCCCTATATACTGGGGCGAGACTCCCAGCTCACCGGCTCCCTTAATTTTCAGAGGGACGACGTCCCCAGCTTCGAGGGCGAGAGCTTCCTCACGACGGCCGAGGTGCAGAAGGACTTTCACGAGTACTACTCCGCTTTCGGCTCGTTCAACGTCCAGCTCTCGCGCGTTCAGCGGAGCGCCCGGAGAACCCCCGAAGAGAGAAGCCGCGAGAATTTCTTCCTTACCTACTTCAACTCGGGGCTCGAGATGGACACCACCGACAACATACTTAACCCGACGCGCGGCTTCGTCGTCGCGGGCGGGCTCGAATCGTCCTTCCGCGCGCTCTTTTCGGACGTCAACTACTTCAAGGGCACAGTCGAGTTAAGGGGCTACAAGCGGCTCTTGAAAATGGTGCTCGCGTCCCGCATAACAGTCGGCGTCATTCAGCCCTTCGGCTCGACGGGCACTTTCGACATACCGATATTCAAGAGGTTCTTCGCCGGCGGCAGCACGAGCATGAGGGGCTTTCCTTTCCAGAAGCTGGGCCCCCTCAGTCAGAACGGAGACCCCCTCGGCGGCAATTCCCTTCTCGTCGGAAGCTTCGAGGCCAGGTTCCCGATATACGGCGAGTTCGGGGGCGTGGTGTTTCTCGATTACGGAAACGTCTACCCCGACGAATGGGAGTTCGATCTTTCCAGGCTGAAATATGCGCCGGGCGTCGGTCTCAGGTACGACACTATAATAGGGCCCATAAGATTCGACGTCGGCTATGCGCTCAATCCAGAGCCTGGAATAAGAAGGGTGCAGTTTTTCATAAGTATCGGTCAGGCGTTCTGAGAATCAAACGCGGGAGTTGCTCGTGGGGTTATCGAGGGGAGCAGTGTCGGCCTGGGCTTCCGCCTCGGCTTCTTTCTTCGCGAGCTCCTGTTTTGCGTCCTCTTCCCTTATCTCGAATTCTATCGAGCTCTTGAGCTCGTTCTTCGCCCTTTCCAGCTCGCGCATGCCCCTTCCGAGGGTTTTCGCGATCTTCGGGATTTCTTTCGGACCGAGCACGAGAAGCGCTATTACGAGGATGATGAGTATCTCGCTCGTTCCTATACCGAACATCCGCCCTCGGCTCCTTCGTTATGTATACGCATTTCGGCTCCTGCAACGTGAAAGGCTACCCTATTAGACCCGCATGTTCAATAAACCGGGCGCGGCGCGGAAGGGCGGGGCGGACTTTTCAGTGAGACATCGCGAGGCGGTTCCTCGCCGCACTGCATAAACCCTTCTCCGGCGCGGTGAAATATGCGGCGAAATATTCAGGCCTTCATTTCACTACAGTTTTTCACCGAATATTGTACAATGAACCAGTAGCCCGATAAAAAATACGGAGATGAGAGGTGAGCATAGATGAAGGCGATACGTTTTCATGAATTCGGAGAAGTCGATGTTCTCAAATACGAAGATGTACCGGACCCAGTGATCGGAGACGACGAGGTTCTGGTGCACGTGAAATCGGCAGCCCTCAATCATCTCGACCTCAGGCTAAGGTCCGGCAAGTCGCCGAGGCCCGTCGATCTGCCTCACATTGGCGGCGTCGACATCGCGGGAGACGTGGAGGCGGTCGGTAAAAACGTAACCGACATCAAGCCCGGAACGAGAGTCGTAATCGATCCGACGGTTAAAACCCCCAAGGGGCCGATGGTTATAGGCGTCAATTTCTACGGCGGCTTTGCGGAATACGTGAAAGTCCCCGCCGTTAACGCCGTTCCGATTCCGGCCGAGGTTTCGTACGACGACGCGGCCACGCTTCCGATATGCTACGTCACAGCGTGGTACGGCCTCTTCGACAGGGGCAACATGCAGAAGAACGAAACTGTCCTCGTCCACGCGGCAGGGAGTGGAACGGGGAGCGCTGCCGTCCAGATAGCGAAGGAGGGCGGCGCGTTCGTAATCGCCACGGCTGGCAGCGACGAGAAGCTGGAAAAAGTTAAGAAGCTCGGGGCCGATGCGACGATCAACTACAACACACAGGACTTCGCCGAAGAGGTGAAGAATATCACCGACGGTAAGGGTGTCGACCTCATCTTCGACCAGATAGGCGCGTCCATATGGGAGAACAATCTCAAGTCGCTCAAGATGAAGGGGAGGCTTCTCCTCGTCGGCGTCGTGGGCGGCGGACAGACGACATTCAACTTCGGCCCGGTCATCGTGAGGGACCTCTCCGTTCTCGGCGTAACGGTGTTCAACGCCCCCCGGAGCAATCTTATAAACGTGATCAACCTCGTATCCCTTAAGAGGTTCACGCCTGTGATCGACAAGCGGCTCCCGCTTTCAGAGGCGGCCGAGGCGCAGAAGCTCCTCGAAGACAGAAGCCAGTTCGGGAAGGTAGTGCTCAACCCCTGAGTCTGAACATACAGGTCTGAAATCCGGTTCGTTGGAGCGACTCGCCCGCGGTGCGGCGCACTCAGCCAAGCTCCTTTTCTATTTCGAGCCGAAGGCGCGATGCATCACCGGACGTTGCCTCCGTTCCGTCCGCGAGCCTTTCACGGGTAATCCTGCCTCCATCCCGCCAGAGCCCCTTCAGGTATTCCCCGGCCTCCGGTACGCGCCACCATTCCTCGTCGAATCTTTCCCTGAGATAATTCGAAAGCGCGGGAGCTGAGGCAGCGCCGTAAAAAGCGGAAGAAGCCCGCGTTAACGTAGTGAGAGGGCGAAGGTACCCGCCTGCATCTATTCTGCAGTGGATAGCGGCGCCCATTATCCGCTCGTAGTGCTCCGGCATCGATTCGGTGTCGCTGTTTTTGAAGAGGTCGGCCTCGTAGACCGAAAGCCCCGCGAGGTACCTCGCCGACATGAGCCGCCGGAGGCCGAGGAGCCTTCTGAAATCTCCTCCCTCGTCTATCCTCGGATATTTCGCGAGCCACTTGTGCTCGTATATGAGGCCCCGAAAGAGCGAGTCGAAGACTGATTCCGTGGAGCTGTCTCTCAGCCACCTGAATTCAAGGTGATCCTCCCGCTCTGTAAACATGAAGGAAAGCGCCCGCCCGAGGGAGCCGAAGAAATGCTCGTAATCTCTTACGGAGCCGACAGGATAGATCGATAGCCCGGTTTTTAGGGGAGGATCGAGCGGAACCGAAACGCTGTCCGAAACTTTGGCCGGTCGCCTCTCACCGTCATACGTGATTCCGCCCTCGGGCGTAAGTCTCGATGCTTCGAGTATCGGCCTTGAGAACGAGAGCATGTCGCGCTTTGGGAAATTTCCCTTGAGCTCGCCCGAATTCAGAAGAAATGCGAGGTCGTGCTCTTCGGCCTGCGAGGGTTTGAGCTCGAGTTTCCTGGCCAGGAACCAGGTGAGAATATCCCTCGATGCATACTCGGTATCCGCGAGAAAAGTCTTCGCTTCTTCGGCGGCATTTCTGTGGGCGAGTCCGGACGTCTTTTCGGCGAGCTCGCCGTAATCCCCGAACCCGAGCGCCTGTGCGCATTCAGTCATCGCGTCGAGTTTTTTCCTGAGGAGTGTATTCAGCTTTTGCTGCGCCGGCTTGCCCGCCCTGAGCGCGAGCTCCCTTTCGCCGCGCTTCGGCTGGCGCGCAAGCTCCGCATGAATGGATTTTAACGAAAGCGTTCTACCGCCCGAAGAGAACGTTTCGGACAAGGCGTTATTGACGGCGTCTTCGAGAGCGGCGGACCTCGAGAGTATGAACATCCTTCCCAGGAACGATGCTGCTAGAAGCCTTCCGGCGGAGTCCTCCTCCCCATCGGGCTCGGAACTCCATACCGACCGGAAGAGCTCGCTCTCCCCGAAATCGGAATAGCCTCTCATAAACTCCGCGAGCCCGGTCTCCGGTTTCTCACCGGTAAGCTCCTTCCACAGCCGGTCCGAAAGCTTTCCGAGCAGTCTCTCACCGGCGTTTCCCGTAATGCGCTCTATGTATCCGCTCATCCGGCCGATCCTTCCTTCGAGGCGCTATGCGCTCTTGGTTTTATGACGCGGCGTCTTGATTATAAACCCGCCGGCCGCCGCCAGGTAGCAGCAGAATATCGTGAATATGAACGGGTAGTGGTAGCTCCCGAGGACGTCGTGTATGTAGCCCGCGAGTATCGGCCCGCCTATCGCGGCTATAGAGTACGACGTGCCGAATATGCCGTAGATGGTTCCGAGCGCGCCGAGGCCGTAGAACCTTCCGAGAAGAGTAGGGAATATAGGCACCCACGCGCTGTAGAAAAAGCCGAACATAAACCCGAAGAGGTAATAAGCCCATATGTGATCGACAGCCAGGAGCAGGATTATCGAGCTCCCCTGCGCGAGGAAGCAGATCAGTATCACCTTTCTGAATTCGAGCACCTCCGCCAGGAGAGACGAGAGCACCGTTCTCCCGATAATGCTCCCGAGCCCTATCGCCGCGGGCGGCCCCGCCGCCGCTATGGCCGGAACACCTATGTCTATCATATAGTTATAGAACTGCGTTACGATGATGAGGAACGTCGTGAATCCGAGGAAGTACATCGTATACATAACCCAGTAGGTTGGGGTAGAGATCGCTTCCCTCGCCTTCCATTCCACCTTCGGCGTGCCGGCGCCGGCGCCCTTCTCGATCTCTTCCTCGGAATTGTCGTGCTTCATGCCGTAAGGAAGGAGGTTCTTGTCCTCGGGGCGCGACCTTAAAACGAAGCTCGACATGAGCACAGCGAACATGAGACCGCCCAGCGCGAAGAGGGCGTTCCTCACGCCGAAGTCGCTTATCAGCCATGCAGTCAGGGGATTGGTTATGAGCCCGCTGAGCGGTACGCCTGTAGTGATGATTCCGATAGCCAGCGGGCGCCTGCTGACGAACCACCTGCTTACGAGAGCGACGCAGGTTATGTACAGCACTGCGTCGCCGACGCCTACCATCAGGCCGTAGGAAAGATACAGCTGCCAGCTCGTGGTCGAGAGCCCCGCGAATATCATGCCGAGCGCGGCTATAGACCCCCCGCCGAGGACGACCGCCCTCGGGTCGAATTTGTCGATGAGCCTTCCGGCGAGAATGAACGCCGGGGCCTGAACGAGCGATCTGAAGGAGAAAATAGACGAGCCCGTGGCACGCGAGAACCCGAAGTCCTCGTTCAGATAGGGCAGAAAAACCCCGAAGGAATACAGCAGCATCCCGTCGAGAATTATTATCAGGAGAGAGGCCGCAACAATATACCAGCCGTAGAATATCTTTTTACCGAACATGAGAACTACCGTTGACCCTCGACGGGCTTCTCCCTCTTCGTAGCTGCGTGGCTCTTTCGGCCTCCTTACCGGCTAAGACCTTTAAGGGGGGTAATGATACCTGAAAACGGGATTAAACCAGAGCCGGGCATCCGGGGATTTTCGACGACCGTTTCCCCGCTTCTATCCCTGCACCTTGCTTATTTTTTCGTTGACCGCATTCGCCTGAGTTTCGAACTGCCCGGAGGCGAGGGCTTCCTGCGCTTTTTTCAGGAGCGGCAGGTCTTCCTTCGTCCATTCTCCCGCCTCGACGACGGCCGCGATCTGCTCGACAAAGGCCTCACGCGTCTTCTGGTTGCGCGAGGTGAGGTCCCAGCTGGAGAGGTAAACCCCGAGCACTTCGCCTGCATCGGCTCTGTCCATGTCCGCCGGTATTTTCTCACCGCCTATTCCTGCCCATTTTATGGCCGCGAGCATGGAATCGGACGGTGGCTCTGCGAAGTAGATAAGAAGCCTCGTATCGGTGGCGGCCTTGGGCTCCGAATAGGTCGCTCCCAGTATGAGCGGAATGATATCCGAAGAGAACGGCCCTATTTCGCGGAGGGTTTTTCTCGCGGTCATTCTCACATAATCCCTGTTTGCATAGAGCATCCGCGCCACTGTGCCCGCTTCTCCCGACGCGGCCGGGCCCATGCTGCCGAGCGATTCGAGCGCCAGCCTGAGCGGGCTGATCTCGGACCGGTTGGCGTCGTCGAGGGTTTCTATGTAAGCCGCGAGGCGCGGGGCCTCGGAGGAAGCGTCCGGGCCTAATTCGCCCAGGGCGATCGCGGCCAGGTTCCGAACCGCGGGTTTTTCGTCTCCGAGCATCGATGCTATCCTCTCCGCTCTTATCCTGGGATGGCCGCTAAGACGGGCGATGGCTCCCACGGCGGCGAGCCTGATCTCTGAAGATTTGTCTTCGAGGAGCCCTGAAAGCGTGTCCAGGACTTCTCTCGAGCCCGAGCCGGTCTTGCCCAGAGTTGTCGCCGCCTCGGCGCGGACATGAACGTCGGGGTCTTTAAGAAGCCTTGTCACATTCTGAATCTCGCCGTCCGCGAACTTCCCCATGCCGCCGAGCGCCTTGAGCCCGATAATCCTTATCGCCGGGTTCCGGTCGTCGAGAAGCTCCGCCAGCTGGGGGGCGTATTTCCTCGAAGGCTCGCCCATTTCGCTGAATATATAAAGAACCGGGCTTCTGAATTTCGAGTCATTGTGTTTGAGAAGAGAAATTATCTCGGGCATCTGCCTGTCGAGCTCGTCTCCCATTCCGATAAGCACAGCGGCCGCGGTTGCCTGCGACTTTCTGTCAGAGCTTTGCAGCATGTTTATTATCACGGCTGCCGAATCGCCCAGGGGCATATCCATTCGGCTGAGCGTCGACAGGGCAGCCCTGCCTACTGCCGGGTTTTCGTCCGAGATCAGCTCCTTTATCTTCCCCGCCTCTTTCCTTCCGGCGTCGCCCATGCTCCCCAGGGTCTTGACAGCCGTCAACCTGACGGCCGGGGAGTCGTCGTCGAGAAGCCCGGCTATCTGCGGCGCATATTCGCGGGCGTTTCTGCCCATGTTGCCGAGCGCCATCATCGTATTAACCTTCGTCTGCGGGTTCGCGCTCCGGAGGTATCTGGCTATGAGCCCTGAAGTATTGCTTTTAACTCTTCCTATCAATCCGAGAGCCCTCACTGCGGCTGTGCTCAGGCTGGAGCTTCTCGATTCCAAATAAGCCGCGACCTGCATCGTCTGCTCGTCTGTAAGGTCGCCTATCATGCCGAGCGCCCTTATCGCCTGGCTGACGGTGTTCGGGTTCTTATCCTTGAGAAGCTTTGTAATGTCGCCGGCATAGGGCTTGGACGAGGGGCCCATGTCACCGAGGGCGGCTGCGGCGCCCCCCCTTACCTGCTGATTCCCGTCGTTAAGCATTTCGGCTATCTCGGCCGAGTGTTTGATGCCTTCGGGGCCCATCTTTCCGAGAACGCTCATGCCGGTCACCTTATCTCTCGGGCTCCCCTTCCTCATCATGTCGAGGGCTGCGGGCACGATCAGGTCCGCGTATTCCCGGTTTTGAGAGAGCACCTGAGTTGCCTTAACCCTCACGAGCCCGTCCTTATCGTCAAGGAGGTTTATCACCGCCGGTATCTGGTCCTTCCGGAGCTTGCCCATACCTGCGAGGGCGGTGACCGCCGGATACTGGAGCCTGGAGTCCTTATCTTTGAGGTTCTCTATAACCTCGGGGGCGAACTGCACCGAAGAAGAGCCCATATTGTTGACGGCTGCAAGAGCCGCTTTTCTCATTGCGGCGTCCTTATCGGTGAGGAACGCGGCGAGTCCGGGAATGTTATCCGGATTGCCGGTTTCCGCCAGCTCGGAAAGGGCCTTCTCCCTAACCTTGGCGTCGGGGTCGGAAAGCGCTCTTTCAAGACTCTTTATCTGCCATTCGCTGAGGGGCTTCTTCTCTTTTCCAAGGCTCAAGCTCTTTTCCGGGGCGGCTGCGGAAGCCGGATTAACGAATAAAAGCGCCGCTACAAAAACGAATAGAAGCAGCGGGACGGCGACGTTCTGCCGGCGCATTGAAACGACTGCAGCGCTCCTCGGGCCGGGTTTATACTCTATGACGCTCATCTCTCTCCTCCGTCTGTAAAGTGTGTGATGAAAAGGGCGGCTGGGAATAAGCCCGTTCCGGTCTTGCAGGTGTCAATAGCTTTAAGAATGATTTTTGATCCCCGAACTCCTTTGCTATGCAACGCTGAACGGTAAAAAGTTCATCCAGAAAAGATTATCCTATCTCTTTCCCCAGTCAAACAATTTAAGCGCTTTACGGCGTTCGTAAGCTGAGGTGTGCATGCCCGGCGGGACCGGAATGTTTAACCAGGCCGCATATTCGAGTATTATTTTGTCGAGACTTGGGGAGTACTTGAAAGATCACTGAATGGAGGTTTATACCGTTGGATGTTTCCGATACGAAAGGCATGTTTGACGCAGTCAGGGGCGGTATCACTAGGGGGCTCCGGATCGTAAATATAAGGTCCAGGGAGGCCTACGATGCGCTCAAGATCAGGAACAGGATAAGGGAGCTCAACGCCAGGCGCCAGAATGCGGTGCTCGACATGGGGAACTCCATCTACAGGTCTTACAAGCACAAGGGGCAGATAAGCGCCGACGTCGCGCGTGAAAAATGCGAGGCCATCGAAAGAATAGATGCAGAAATCATCTCCTGTGAAGAAGAGCTCATACTCATACACTCGAACGCACAGAAGGCTCTGGGGAGCCTGAAGGCGCTTTCGGGTCCCGGCCCCGCCCCCGGGAATACGAAAACGGAGTAATTCTGCAGCCGTGAGCGCTCCTGAAGTAGTCTCTAACATTCAAATATTATTGAAATATTGACATTCAAACCGACCGGCTTTAAATTTTTGTTTAGTTAGGGTTTTAATCCTTTAACCGAAAAGGCAAACCATCCGAAAGGGTGGGACGCAAAGCTTCGGGCCTGGGTGAGCTCGAAAAGCCGCCCTGGCGGCCGGGCTGCCGAAGTTGGGACAAGCCATAGTCCTTGTACCGTCAGTGGCGCGTGGTGGCGGCGTCCAGCATGTCCCTCTTTGGATATCCGGAATCTTTTTAATACCGGGCCGGCTGCGGAATTTTTTTCACGCAGCCTCGAATACGGTATGAGGACGGGATATGTCTGTCACTAGCAGTACCGGCCTTCTCGCGGCCGCCGATTGGAAAAGATATCTCTCCGGAGAGAGCGGCTTTAAATGCCTTCTCGCCTGCTCCGGTGTTTCCGCAGTACGATTGGAATCCTCGCTCAGGCCCTATCTGTCCGGTCTCGGCGTTGCTCTCGCGGTTCACTCCGATACGGATTCCCTCGGCAGCTTCGAAACCCTTGCGGCCGAGTCTTTCATGGGAATAGTGCTCTTCGGAGACGAAGGCGGCGAGGCGTCGTTCTACAAATACGGGTATCTGAAAGGGTCGGGCAAAATAGCCCTTGCCTTCGGCGTGGGAAAAGAGCCGGAGCGGGCGGAGGGAGATGAAACCCGCCGGCTGCTTACTGAAGGATTCTTTTCGGGCTGCATAGACGAAAGGTCTCCCGAGTCCGCAGTCGATAAAATACTGGAATCCATCCCGCATGCCTTGGCAGGCTACCTCACTTCGAGCGCGGTCAGGGATGCGGAAGGGCGCCTGTGCCGGGAAGTTTCCCGGCTCTCTGAAAGGCTGGTCCGGCTCGATTCCGAAAATGCACTCTCGCAGGCGGAGCTCTTCGCTCTCGAAAGCGAATTTTCGGAATGGGCTCAGCAGGCGGGAGCCGCCGTTCCGCCGGAGATACTTTTCCGGCTGGCCCATCACCACACCCGGTTTCTCGAAGCGTCCACCGACGAAACCGCCTCCGCGGAATGCCGGGAAAGGGCGCTCGCCATCTATGAATCCTTGATATCGCGCGGGTATTGGGGCCTGCCGGGAGCGCTCGCACGGAAAAAGCTGGGGGACCTCCTCCTCTTTTATCCCGGCCGTTCCGGCTCTATGGAAGACACCGAAAGGGCCGAATGGCTTTACAGGGAAGCGCTCGGCATGACCGAGAAAGGCCTTCACCCCTACGAAAGATTCTCGACTTCAAACAATCTCGGCCTCGCTCTGATCGAGCTCGGGGCTGCAACAAATTCGGATGATTACATAAAAGCAGCCGCCGATTCATTCGCCGCATCGATTTCAGAGGGAATCGACGTCTTTTCGCCTGAAGAGATTTCACTCGTGAACCTCAATCTCGGCATAACGTATCTGGCGCTTGGGCAGTATGAGCTCTCGGCGGAAAGTCTCGCCGGACCGCTCGAATTTTATAACGAGCATGAATACCCCGCGGAAACCCTCGCCGTAAGACGCTCACTGGGCGAGGCGTATTCGGCGCTCGCCGATATGCAACTTGACGCCCGGGATTTTGAAGGAGCAGCGGGGTATCTCCGGAACGCCGCCTTCGCTTACCGCGCCAAATCCCTTTCGGACGAATACGCCCATATTAAAGCGAGGGAAGGGTACGTTGTGGCCGAGCTTGCCTTCGGCAATAACGACTGCTCGCGCGCCATTCAGGCCATCGATTCTTACGGCGACGCCGCCGAATATTACACGGAAACCGGTTACGCCGAAGAGGATCGGCTCATACGAGACGCCCTCTCTTCTCTCTACGAATTTCTCGGCTGCTACGAAGCCCCGACGCCCGAGCGGGCGTTAAGCGCGTATTCCGAAATTGCGGAAGCCTGCGCCGACGGTGCGTCACCGGGGGTATACGCGCGAGCGATGGTCAAGCTCGGCGGGATATACGAGGCGCTCGCAGCCGAGGACGACAGGATCTACAACCGCGAGAAGGCGATCGAATCTTACTTCAACTCCCTCGCATACTACAACCTCGAAAACAGGCCCGAAGAGTACGCGGCCGTAAAAATCAGGCTGGCAGGCATTTACAGAGAGCTCGCCGCGCTCCTTGAAGAGCCCGGGCTGTATAAAAAATCCATATATTCCTGCCGTCAGGCCCTGAGAGTTTACACCGAAGAGTCGGTCCCGGAGGTTTACGGGGAGCTCATGGCCGACATAGGCGAGGCCTCCGCCGCGCTTACCGTGCTCGAAGGCGGCGGGAATCACTTCCTCGACGCCGTGGAGGCGTACGGGAAGGCGCTCGGCGTTTACCAAACCCCGGGCGGCGAGGAGATGTGCTCAAAGCTCCGTGAGGATATATGCGCTCTCTATCCGTCTCTCGAAGGAGTCTGTGAAAGAGAGCCTGGAAGCGCCGCCTCGGTATGCGGAAAATACCTCGCTCTTCTAAGCGACTGGTCCGAGCCGGGGCTCCGCGCAGGGGTTCTGGAGAGGCTTGGCGACTACTCGACCGGGATGGTATGGGAGGTCGTGAACAAAAACAACTACAAAAAGGCGGCTGACGTTTACAGGGAAGCCCTCGGGCTCCTCGGCCCTGAGCCCTCTTCGGACGATCTCGAAAGGCTCTCCGTCAAGATCGGGAAATCGTATAAAAGGCTCGCCGAGATGGAAGCCGCAGCCGACAATCCCGGCGCCGCCGCGGAGCATTACGACGAGGCGTTCGCATACTTCCCTGAGGGTCTGGCCGAAACGGAATACGCCGACGCCGGGAGGGCGCTCGGCAGCTCGTTCAGGCGGCTTTACGAGGCCGGCGGCAATCCCGGGGACTGCAGGAAGGCGATTGCCGCGTTCTTGGAGGCGCTCAAATACGCCGATTCGTCCGGCGATACCCGGTGCTACCGCGAAACAGCGCTCACGCTCGCCGGGCTCTATACGTCGCTCGCAGAATTGGAAGAGAGGGAAGGGCGGACAGGCGAGGCGCTCGAATGTTACGCCGAGCTGCTTTCGCTTTACGAGCCGGAATCGTTTCCCGAGGAGTACGCCGAAGCCCAGCGCCGCGTCGCCGGATTCTACGCGAGGCTGGCCGAAACGGAGGACAGGTCCGTGAACGTCGGGCTCGCGATAGCCTCCTGCAAGGAGGCCCTTTCGTATTATGCCGAAACCGGGGCCGAGGCAAGGCGCAGGGAAACGGCCGGCCTCATATCCGCGCTTTACCGCGCGCTCGGAGACTCGGCCGACGCGGGGCCCGACATGAGAATCGGATATTATCAGGAGGCCATAGCCTACGGCGATGCTTCCCCCTCCGCGTACGAGTCACTCGGAGAAGCGTATATGGCCGCATCCGGCGTCGGGGACGCGGCGGACAATCTCCTGAAAGCCGCCGACTGTTTCCGGAAAGCTGTCGAAACGGGCGGCTTTACTCCGGACTCGCCGGAATACGGGCGGCTGGCGGCCTCGCTCGGAACCGCATACGCAGGCCTCGCCCGGGAGACGGGCGAGACTGAATATCTCGAAGATGCCCGCGAGGCGCTGACGGCCGCGCTCGAAGCGCTGCCCCGGGATAGCTTTCCGTCCGAGCACGGAGAAATTTCGGAAAAGCTGAAAGAATTGGCCGTCCCTGCAAATGAAATTGAAAGTAATGAGGCTGAAAGTGAAAACGCCGTCCCCGCTGATCGCGAGGCGCGGCCGCCTCTCGCTGAGTTGTCCGCCGACGCCGAAAACGTTTCCGTCCGGAGCGACGAAGCGCCGCAAAAGGAAGCGGATGTCTACGCCGACTGCGCGCGCGACGTATATCCCCTCTTCCACGAAGAGAATATTCCGGAAGATCCGGCGGCCGCGGCCGAGCACTGCAGGAAGAGACTCGGCGAGGTATCTCAGACGGAGCACCCCAAAGTCTTTGCGTCCCTCCTCTACAGGCTCGGTAACGCTCACCTGGAAATTGCCTCCGCCGAAGGCAGCATGGAGAGTTATCTCAAGGCTGTGGATTCTTTCACGCAGTCGCTCAGGGTATACGATGTCAATGGAAGCCCGACCGAGTACGCCGAGATAAGAAAGCGGATGGGACTCGCCTACGCAGGCATAGCACGGACCAACGGCGACCCCGACTATTTCGTCCGTGCGGTGAGGGCGTTTTCCGAGACGCTCGATGTTTATACGTTCGAGCGCTGCCCGGAAGGTTACGGCTTTATAAAGAAGAATATAGCCTCGGCATACGAGGGGCTCTCCGCCGTTTCCGACAAAATCGCGAACTCCGAACCCGCCGCCGCTGCCTACGAGGAAGCGCTCAAATACTACACGCGCGAGCGGTTTCCCGAAGAGCATACAGCCATACTGGTAAGCCTCGGTGCTATATATCAGCTCCTCGCCGAGAGCGTCGACAGGGCAGCCAACTGCAGAAAGGCGATAGAATGCTACGACATGATTCTCGGCGCCTACAACCTCGAAGACCATCCCGAGGAATACGCCGCCGCGCTCAACAATCTGGGGGTCGTCTACAGGATGCTCGCCGAGCACGACGACAAGGCCGAGAGCTGCACGCGCGCCCTCGGGTGCTACTCCCGTGCCCTCAGGGTCTACACAGAAACCGACTACCCGATACAGTACGGCTCGACGAAGAACAACGTCGGACTTGCATACATGACGCTCGCCGACGCCGTGGACAGGGAATCCAACTGCAAGAAGGCGGTAAAGGCCTTCGAGGACGCGCTCAGGGTCAGGACGATTCAAAACCACCCGATGCAGTTCGCCGCGACCCAGAACAACCTCGGCATCGTCTACAGGATGCTTTCGGAAATAGAGGACAGGGCGAGGAACTGCAAGAGGGCGATCGACGCCTACGAGACGGCGCTCATCGTGTATTCGCCCGAGAAGTTCCCGCTCGAATACGCCACGACACGGAATAACATCGGCGGCGCGTACTCTACCCTCGCCGAAGAAGAGGACAGGACGGCCAACTGCGACAGGGCGGCCCAGTCCTACAGAGAAGCCCTCAGGGTCTTCACGCGGGACCGTTTCCCCGGCCCTCACGAAATCGTTAAAACCAATCTCAAACGCCTGTTCGAGTTTTACGGAAAAGACCTTTCCGCCCATTGAACGGAAACGGGGCGGGGCGGCCGGTAACTGAAACTTTTACATTCCCCGCGCTTCGGAATATATTTAGACTGTTGAAACTGATTCCTCTCCTTTTTATTGCGCTGCTTTTCATGGCCTTTCCCGAGTGCGGCCTGGCCGGAGGGAAGGAGACCCTCGTCGACATATCGGGCGTCGCGGTGATAGTGGACGAAGTCTCGGCCACCGCCAGGGCGGACGGGCTTCTCGAAGCCGACCTTAAAACCATCGTCGTGTCGAAGCTCGACAAGGCCAATATAACCATCCTCGAAGACAGGGAGTGGTATAGCGTCTTCGGCGGGGCTTATCTTCTGGTGGAGGTTATCGCGAGTAAATCCGAATCAGGCATGTACTACGCCGTTTTTATAGACCTCGAGCTTCATCAGACTGTCGTTCTTTTCGGGAAGAAGCTCGGGCAGAATATAACCACAGCTGCACCGACATGGTCCACCGGGAAGCTCCTTTCGTGTCCCGTCGCCGAGATAAAGCCCTGCGTCGAAACCAGCGTCGGCGAGCTCACGGACATGTTCATAAAAGACTATCTCGAAATGAATTCCGGAAAGAAAGCGAAGTGACGCCGGGCCTTGCCCCGGCTTCGAAGATCAGAACGAAAGCGAAGGGGCGAGCTCGATGTCGACTTCCTCTTCCGTGCTCGTCTCCATGCGCCGGAGCTTGACCTTCCCGCGTGAAAGCTCGTCCTCGCCTATGATAAAAGTGTATCTGGCCCCCGACTTGTCGGCGCGCTTCATCTGGCTCTTGAGGCTCTTGCCGCCGTATTCCATCTCGGCCGGGACGCCCCTTTCCCTGAGCGCCGATGTGAGCCTGAACGCCGCCGTTCGCGCTCCCTCGCCGAGGTGGGCGACGAATACGGTGATTTCTTTCTGAAAGCCCTCCGGGTGCGCCTTTTCGTGTAGAAGCACAAGCCTCTCCATACCCGTGGCGAATCCCACGGCAGGCGTCCTCGGGCCGCCGAGCTCTTCCACGAGCCCGTCGTATCTTCCCCCTGCGGCGACAGCGTTCTGCGAGCCGAGCTCGTTCGTAGTCACCTCGAACACCGTCCTCGTGTAATAATCGAGCCCCCTCACGATCCTGGGGTTGATCGTATACGGCACGCCGGCGCTTCCGAGGTATTTTTCGACCGCATCGAAGTGGGCGACGCACTCCTCACAGAGGTTGTCTATCATCTTCGGCGCACCGGCCGCTATCTTCCTGCATCCGTCTTCCTTGCAGTCGAGAATGCGGAGGGGATTCGTCCCGAGCCTCCGCCTGCAGTCCGGGCAGAGCTTCTCCGACTGCGGCTCGAAATAGGCGACGAGCTTTTCTTTATACTGCGGCCTGCAGTTATGGTCCCCGAGTGAGCTTATCTCCAGCGTAAGCCTGTCGGAGAGCCCTATGCTTTCGAGGAACTTCCAGACCATCGTTATCAGCTCGGCGTCGGATGCCGGGTCTTCGGGGCCGAGGAGCTCAGCCCCTATCTGGTAAAACCCCCTGTAGCGGCCCTTCTGCGGCCTCTCGTGCCTGAACATCATACCGCCGTACCAGAGCTTGCTGACGGGCGACCTGGCGTGCATGGAATTCTCGACGTACGCCCTCACGACGCCCGCAGTACCCTCCGGGCGGAGGGTTATGGACGAGCCGTCCCTGTCGGTGAACGTGTACATCTCCTTCTCGACTATGTCGGTCGTCGTTCCGAGGCTCCGGGCGAATATCTCCGTGAACTCCAGCACGGGGATTCTTATCTCCGAAAACCCGTAAAGATCGAATATCTTTCGGGCGTTATCCTCGATGAACTGCCATCTCCTCACTTCTTCGGGCAGCACGTCGTGAAATCCCCTGGGTGTTCTCGCTTCCATGATATTTCCCTGTTAATATAACGGCTTTCCGCCCGGTTGTCGTTCCGGGGGAGGGAGTAAGTATATACAGGCCCGGGCCCCGTTTCTAATCCCGGCTGCAAATCGTTATATAAGCCCCTGTCTATTAGTCAACCACCTGTAAAGAGCATATACTTATATGCCCGGAGCTTTTCATGAGCCACGAAATCCCTAGCCCTCCAGGGACAAAGCCGCGGAGGGTCGCCTATATAGGCAGCCCCGAGCTCTTTTCCAGGGGCGCAAGCGCAATACACGTCATGAAGATGTGCCAGGCGATGGGGCGCCTCGGCATAGATACCGACCTCATTCTCCCGACGCCCGGGCCGGCCTCCGATTTAAGGGTTTATTACGGTGTCGAGCCGTCGTTCAGAATAATCCCGTTCCCTTATTTTAAAAGCTCCTTCGCCCGCAACGTCATCCACGGGATTCGTGCAGCGGTATACGTCGGCATGAGAAAGGGCCGATACGACATAACGGTGACTAGGAACATAGTCTACGCCCTTCTCGCCGCGAGGGCCTTCCGCGTGCCGGTCGTCTACGATGCGCACCACCCGCTCGTCCCGGGCGCGCGGCGTCTGTTCAGGTCGTTAAAGGATTCCCCCAATCTCGTCAGGTTCTCTACCAACTCTCACGGCCTTGCGGACATGTACCTCGAAGAGGGACTCCCGCCCGAAAAGCTGGTAGTCGCCCACAACGGCGTCGACCTCGAACGGTATGCCATCCTTCCCACTAAAGACGAGGCGCGGCGAAAGCTCGGCCTCTCTCCCGACAAGGATATAATCTGCTATTCCGGGAACATTTACGAGGGAAGGGGCATAGAGCTCCTGATAGACATATCTCTCAGGCTCCCGAACGCCAAGTTCCTCATAGTCGGCGGACGTGACGAGGACGTGCTGCGCTACAGGCATCTCGCCTCGGAGAAAAACGCTTCGGGCTTCAAGCTGACGAGCTACGTCCCCCACGACGTCGTCCCGCTCTACCTCGCCGCCGCCGACATTCTCGTGCTGCCGTACACTACCGGCATGACTATAAGGGGGGGCACGGTGGCTACGGACTTCACGTCGCCGATAAAGCTCTTCGAGTACATGGCCTCGGGGCGGCCTATAGTGGCGACATCGCTTCCATCCGTGAAGGAGCTTCTCAGGGACGGTGAAAACGCCGTCCTCGTTCCCCCGGACAGTGAAGACGCACTTTACGAAGGCATCTCCCGCGTCCTCCGCGACCGCGAGCTGGCCGCCCGCATAGCGTCGGGCGCGCTTGCGGAAGTGCGGGGCTACACCTGGGAAGAAAGGGCCAAGAAGCTCCTCGGCTTTAAATAACGGCTTTTAATCCGCACGCCTTGAGGTATCTTTTCAACTCGGTACCGCCCGGCACCCGGGCGAGACAAACAGGATACAGGGTTGATTTTAATTCGCAGACTGTTAACCGTGCTGCTCGCGGCGCTGTTTCCCGTTCAGGCCGCGCTGGCGGACCAGGTCGAGATAAGGGATCTTTTCGATTACGCATTCTCTGACCCTGTGTCTCGGGAAACTACTCCGCCCGGGGATTCCGCGGAAGGCGATTATAGCGGCGCCGTTCCGGAGGGCAAATCTCCGGACGGGCAAAAGCTGGGCGTAAGCGCTTTTTTGAGGGATACGGCTCTATCCTACACCTTCGTCTGGGCCGCCCGCTTCTTTTACGTAAGGAACAAGAACAGCAGGATATTCAATACCTCTTTCTCCGACTGGTGGGAGAATATAAGCCAGTGGCCCGAATGGCCCGACGGCGACTCTTTCGTTACCAACTGGGTGACGCACCCGGTAATAGGCTCTCAGCAATACCTATACTACAGGGCGATGGGGCACGACTTCTGGACGTCCGCCCTCGGCTCCTTCGTTCAGAACGTCCTCTGGGAGTATACGGTCGAGGGGCTCGTTCAGCCTCCCTCTCTCGAAGACCTCGTATCGACGACACTCGTCGGCGTTCCCATAGGCGTTGCGCTCGAAGGGTCGTCCGACTGGCTCGTATCGACGGATTTCGTCCCGGCGAAGATACTCGGCCACGTGCTCAATCCCATGAGGAATTTCGTTCACGACAGGCAGATCGGGATATTCAACCCCCTTTCCGGCTCGTTCATGACGATATCGGGGCCTGTAGATTTCCTGCCGGCCGGGGATATAGCTTTAGACCTCGCCTATCCGATGTACCTCGAAGGGCCGATGCCCCTCGGGAGGTTCATGCTCGACCTCGAAATCGTGAACCTCGAAAACGATCTCGACGGCCAGCTCATATTCTATTCCGCGAGAATCGACGTACCCTCGAAGAGCCGGCTCTGGGGGCTTTACGTTTCGATAGCGCAGTCGGGCTTCAATTCCCTTCACGTCGACGGTGAAGGCGTGAAGGACGGCTTCGAGTTCGCGAACATGAAGGCCGGCGGTAAAGCCATATTATACAAAACCTCGGGCTCCGTGCTCTCGGGCGGGCTCGAGCTTATAATCCCGACGTCTTACAAGGACAACCTCGGGCGGCTCGAAACCCTTCTCCTTTTCAGGAGGAACTTCCCCGTCAATCTCCAGAAGGCGTGGACCGCTGCGCCGTATCTGTCGGCCGCCGCGTGGAAAGGGCCCTTCAGCGCTCAGGCCGCAGCTTCGAGCGGCTTTATCGTCAACGCCGACGGGCTCGAAGGGGACAGCTTCGAGTACAGGATAGACTTCGGCGCGGCAGCGGGCGTGAATATCCCCGTCGTAACGTCGCCCGTCGTTTTCGCGGAGCTCGACGGCTTTTCGGTGCCCACTGCGAAGACGTTCAAAAAAACCGGGCTATACGTGTCCTCCGGTGTAAGATTCGGAAGGAAAGTCAGCCCCGGAGTCTCGTTTCAGCTGCCCGTATACGGCCCCGACAAGAGGATTGACAGATTCAGCTACAAGTTCGATCTCCAGATCAGGTTTTAACGGCCTGTCTTTTTTCGACATAGCGCCCCGGCATTATCCTTCGCTACACCTCGATGTACTTACAAACGATATTTAAATTGTCGCGTTTTCGGTGTATCTTTGAGTGCAATTTCTTTTCCTGCGGACGCCCGCGGCAAAGGACGAGGACCAGAGGGTAATAGGTGAGGTTTATTCAAAGGTGCGTTTTTATACTGCTGGCGGTTGTAATTGCCTCAGGCGCGGCAGCACAGGAAGAAGTGCGCGTCGAAGACCTCTTCGAGTACGCCGGAACGACGGCGCCCGGCGGTGAAAACGGTGAGCCGGAAGAGCCGGTTGTCGAAGAAGTCGGGCCCGAGAAGCTCGGTTTCAAAGAGTTCGTCCAGGACAGCGCCATAGCCTATACCGCCGTCTGGGCCGCAAGGTTCTTTTACGTAAGGAACAAGAACAGCAGGATCTTCGACACATCCCTTTCCAAATGGTGGAACAACATCTCCCAGTGGCCCGAATGGGACGACGGGGATTCGTTCTTCACGAACTGGGTCACCCATCCTATCGTCGGCTCCCAGGAATATCTCTTCTACAGGGCTATGGGGCATTCCAGGTGGGTGTCCGCCCTGGGCGTCGTTCTCCAGAGCACGCTCTTCGAATACACGGTCGAGGGCCTCGTCGAAACCCCTTCGCTGGTCGACCTCATATCCACGCCCGGAGTCGGCGTTCCGATGGGCATTATTCTCGAAGAATCCTCCAACTGGCTCGTCTCTACGGATTTCATACCCGCGAAGATCCTGGGACACATTTTAAACCCGATGAGGAACTTCGTTCACGATAGACAAATCGGGGTTTATAATCCCTTCACGAAACAGTTCATGTCCGTAAGCGGCCCGCTCGAATTCGCGCCGGGGAAGCCCGAGGCCATAGACCTCGCCTATCCCTTTTTTCTCGAGCAGCCCTTTCCGCTCGGGAGATTCCGCGCCGACCTCGAAGTCGTGAACCTCAAAAAGAATATGGGGAACGGCGAGTTCGTTTTCTACTCGCTGCGGATTGACGTCCCGTCGAAGAACCGTCTCTGGGGAGTTTATGTCCAGATAGCGCAGTCCGGCATAAATTCCCTCAGCGTCGACGGCGTCGGGCAGAGGGACGGCTTTGAATTCGCCAACGTCCTCGTCGGCGGAAAGCACATACTCTTCAAAACTCACGGCTCCATAGTCTCGGCCGGGCTCAGTCTTATGCTGCCGACGTCCTACAAAGACAACGTCGGGCGGCTCGAAACCCTTATCCTCTTCAGGAGGAACTTCCCCGTCAATCTACAGAAGGCCTGGACTGTAACGCCGTACGTGAGCGCCGCAGCATGGGCCGGGCCGTTTAACCTTCAGCTCATGGTGTCTAACGATTTCGTCCTCAACGCCGACGGGCTCGAAGGAAATTCGTTCGAGTACAGGATCAATTACGCCGCCGCCGCCGGGGTCAATATTCCGGTGTTCGCGTCGCCGGTCCTTTTCGCCGAGTTCAACGGCTATTCCCTCCTGACGGCGGACACGTTCGAAAAGACAGACCTCTTCATGACGGGCGGCGTAAGGTTCGGACGAAAGTACAGCCCGGGGTTCGCCATGCAGTTTCCACTGAGCGGTCCCGACAAGAGCATAGACAGATTCAGCTACATGTTCGATTTTCAGGTCAGATTCTGATCTGCCCCGATCCCCGGCGGCTCATGCGCTCTATCCTGTCTGTGAACAGTCCCATGCCGCCCCGTCCGAGGCTCCCGTCTCATACGTTCGGCTATGGATGGTATATGCATTATTTAGACTTTAAATCGGCCTGAAAAGTCGTTACAATTCGAGTAGTTGTATGCGGCTTCTCTCTTAAGCCGGTGGCCCGCCGGTGCTTCGGAGCCTCATGCGACGAGGACGGAGGATGCGATGAGGGTCAGGGCAGCTTTTCTTCTCTTGCTGGCCGTCTTGAGCCTGTTTGCGGAAACGGGCGCTCGGGCCGGGGAGAATAAATCATACCGGTTCGCGGATGAGAGCGCCGGAAAGCCCGTTGACGGCGACGATGCTGTTCTTCCCCTGGGCAAAGATTACGAGATCGGGTCCTACCAGGATACCGGGCTCAGGCCGGCCAATTTCGAAACCTACATGTACGACACCCTCATCTGGTACACCGTGCAGTGGGGAGGCAGGCTCTGGTGGGTGAGAGACAAGAATATCAAGATATTCGACGCCTCCTTCTCCACCTTCTGGGACAATCTCACTTCCGCGCCGGAATGGAACGACGGCGACACCTTCCTAGTCAACTGGGTGATGCACCCCTTCTTCGGCATGCTCCACTACCAGTTCTATAGAGCCAGGGGACACAGCGTATGGGCCTCGGCGCTCGGCTCCGTGATTCAAAGCACGCTCTTCGAATACGCTATAGAGGGCTGGGTCATCAGACCCTCGGGCATCGACCTCATAGTAACTCCCGCAATAGGCGTCCCTCTCGGATGGAGCATGGAAAAGCTCTCCGACTGGCTCATCGAGCAGGACAGCGGCGCCGCTCGCGCGGCGGCTTACGTTGCCAACCCCACCCGGCTCTTCGTCAAGAGCCGGAACCTCGGCCTCATCAATCCCCTCACCGGCGCATTCCAGTTCCAGGGCCCGTTCACCATATCGACTACAAAGGGAAAGGCGCTCGACCTCGCCTACCCGCGCTACTTCGAGCCCGTGCTGCCGCTCGGCAGGGTAGGGATAGATTTCGAGGTCGTAACGCTCAAGGAAACAATGGGCAACGGTCAGCTCATACTCTACCCCGCGAGGCTCGAATTCCCGTCCGAGAGCGGGTTCTGGGGAATATATCTCGACGTCCCTTACGGCGGCGTCAACAGCGTCGAGGTCGGCGACACGAAAATAAGGGACGGGTTCGAGTTCGGAAACCTCGGCGTGGGGGCCAAGGGCGTCCTGGCCAAGTCCTCGGATTTCGCCATGTCGGCGGGGACGAAGATATTCTTTCCCACTTCGTTCACCGACGACCAGAACAGGCTCCAGCAGGTGATAAAGTACAGGAGATTCATCCCGACCTACCTTTTCGAGGCGTACGGGTTTTCGCCATACGTAACGGCCGGTGCATGGCACGGGCCGCTCAGCGTCCAGGCGTCCATAGGATTCGACTTCATCTTTGGCGCGGAGAATTTCGAGGGGAACGATTTCGAGAACAGGTTCACATATCACGCGGCGCTCGGGCTCGACGTCCCCATGCCCGGCTCGCCGATAGTCTACTGCGAATTCGACGGCTATACGATAACGACCTACGACAGCGAGGGGAGCGGGACAGACCTCTACCTTACGCCCGGGCTCAGATTCGGGCGCAAGTACAGCCCCGGGTTCGCGGTACAGTTCCCCGTGAGCGGGCCCAGCAAGGACGTCGCCCATGCGGATTTCATATTCGATTTTCAGCTCAGATTCTGAAATGGCAGGCGGTGGAACGGCGTTCTTCCTGTGCGTTTCCACTGTCCACCGTCCGCATACTATATCATCTCGACCGAGATGATATATCTACCGTCTCCTGAAGTCGGGCTGCGCGTAGTCCGGTTACTCCCCTCTGGGAAAGAGGGGCGGATTCTATATAACCTCTATCGTCCCCTTCATCCCTTTCTCGAGATGGGAGCCGAATATACCCTTCCTGTTGCAGTAGAACGTAAACGTTCCGGTTTTCTCCGGTGTGAATGTCACCGTAACGTCCTTGCCCGGGGGAACGTCCATGTGAACGTCGAGCCCCGCCGCGGGGTCGTCTATGGAAAAATCGTGCGCCACGATGGAGGCCACGCTCCTCAGCATTATCTCTACGGGCTTCCCCGCAGTCACGGTTATGCGGTCGGGTTTAAAGGAATAACTGTCTATGACGATCTCGAATCTCTGAACGTCCTTCGCCGGTCCGGGCGTCGGCTCGTGGCCCGCGCCGTAGGCATGGCTTAAAAAGAGGGCTCCGAAAAGAAGCAGGGTAAATACGAACGGTCTCATGGTTACTGACCTCCGGTTATTTATTCCCGCTGGACTTCAGGCACAAGAGTGGCCGCGGCTTCAGCTCCCCTGAAGCGATACGTAAGCCTCGACGTCCTTGTCGTACTGCGACTTCTGGCTCTGACATCTCGTCTCGTCCCCGCCGCTCGATTCCATGCACTTGTCGAGGGCCCTCCGGGATTTCTCGACGTCCTGCCTGGCCTGGCTGAGGGACTTCTTGGTCCTCGATTCCTGGAGCGGATTATCGATGGCCATTGTCTTTCCGGTCTTTATGGTGCTGCACGCGGCAGCCGGAAGGATAAGAGCGAACAGTAGAAGTATGGCTGTAGCGCGGATCAATCTGGCACCCCCGGATTCATTGTGTTTACAGTTCATCGCGGGAAATTATAATCGATTTTCGCATGCGAGGCTAATACTTCCGGGTTCATAAACGGTAAAGCGGCCGAAAGCCCGGGGCAGTGGTGAGATCCAGGAGACGTGAACGCGTTCACGTCTCCTGAACTCCATCATCACTCGATTTAATCTTGAATGTACGAAGGATTTCGAGTTTAGATTTAGGCGCCGAATGCGTTGAAATACTCGCCGAACAGCGAGAAGGCCTTTTCGACATTCTCACGGGCCGCGGCGCGGGCGTCCTTCGTGAGCTTCTCGGTGGTCGTCTTTACAGCCTGGAGCTGCTCCTTGCGGTAGGAATTGTAGCTGTCGAGCTGCTCCGCTATCTTCTTGAAGCCGCCTTCATACTGGAATTCCTTCGCGAAGGGAAGATCCTTCGGGAATTCTTTGTAGAATTCGCCCACGTTAGCGAGGAATTCTTTTTCGAGGCTCAGAAACTGGTCGGCCTGCGCCGTGAGAGCCTTGAAATTCTGCTCGAAGAGTGAGAAGGAAAAATCGAGGCCGTTAAGGTAATTCTCCTTAACGAGGCCCGAAAACTCCTTCGCGGGCTCGGTAAAGTCCTTCACTTTCGAGGCTGCTTTCTTTGTCGTTTCAGACATGGCAAAACCTCCTCATCAGGATTTTTAACTAATAGTAATATAAACAGCGCCCAAGTTCTGTCAAGGGTTTTTGTACGCAATTGCACAAAATAATAATCAAATCATGATGGGCATCTATGAATATCGAGATCGAAATAAAAGACGCAGATGCTAATAGCGCCTGGCTAGGCGCATCCCGGCGGCAGGCACGATTTAGCATCTTTTCCGTATTTTATAAGTTAGTATTTTTAGGGCCGAGAGAAGGGAATGTGAACGTCGTGTTAAAAATCGGCGAATAATTACCTATGAAAAGAATCGATTACAGTCAGGTTCCGAATCTCCTTAGCGGCTTTCGTCTCCTCCTGGCGGTAGCGCTGTGGATTCCGGCCATGCTCGACCTCCCATTAGTAGTGGGGGCGGGTCTCGTGATGGCCGGTCTTACGGACGTGCTCGACGGCTTTCTCGCCCGCAGATGGGGGGTCGCGACGGAATACGGCAGCAGGCTCGATTCCGCTGCCGACATGGTGCTCGTCGTATGCGCCGCCTTCTGGGTGATACTCGTCGAGCCGAGCGTCTTTTTCGACAATAAGCTCCTCGTCCTTTCCTGGATGCTGATGGGAACCGCTTCTCTCGTCGTGGGGCTCGTAAAGTTCAGGCGCATACCCGACCTTCACCTCTACATGACCAAGGCCTCCAGCGCGGCGGGCTACGTCTTCATAATATTCATGTTCGTTGTCGGCTATAGCGCGGCTCTCTTCTACATCGCCTCCGCGCTCCTTATCATATCGACGCTCGAAAGCCTCCTGCTTCAGCTGCTCACGCACAAGCCGGACGAGCGCGTGAGATCGATCCTCTACGCCTACCGTCAGTGGCGGAATTCTTCGGGCCCCTCCTTCTCATAGCGCGGCGCATTCAATATACTCAATATCATGTCCGCTTCGCTCGTCCCGCTCGCTCAGGATATCTGGACTATTGTGTCTTCCCAGGTGTTTCTCGGAATGGAGGTCGGGACGCGCATGACTGTCGTCAGGCTGGCTTCCGGGTTCCTGCTGGTGCACTCGCCGATCCCTCCGACGGACGCGATAAGAGAAGAGCTCTCACGGCTCGGGGAAGTGAGATTCATAATCGCCCCCAACAAGTACCATCACCTTTACGCCGGTGAATTCGCCGCCGCATACCCGGACGCGCGACTCTACGTCGCTCCGGGGCTTGCAGAAAAGCGGAAGGACCTCCGCTTTTATGGGACCCTTTCGGACGAGCCCGAGGCTTTCTGGGAGGATTCGTTAAAACAGCACCTCTTTCAGGGCATCCCGGCGGTGAACGAGGTCGTGTTCTTCCATCCGGCAAGCCGGACCGTGATTTTCACGGACCTCGTCTTTAACTTCTCCTCCGACCTCACGCCCGGTCAGAAGCTCTTTGCGCTCCTCGACGGCGTCTACGAAAAAACGGCCGTTTCGAGGCTCACGCGTTATATCCTCCTCGGCGACAGGAATAAGGCGCGCCGCTCTGCGGACAAAATCCTCGAATGGGACTTCGACCGCGTCGTTCTCGCCCATAAGGACGTCGTTCACGAAGGCGGATACGAGGCCGTGAAAAAAGCCTTCGAGAAGATCTGAATCTCAGTACCTCGAAAGGGTCCCGCCGTCTACGACTATGACCTCGCCCGCGATGTAATCCGACGCGCGCGACGCCAGGAGAACGGTCACGCCCTTGAGGTCGTCCGGGCCGCCGAACCTCCCGGCGGGGATGGAAGCGAGGAGCTCATCGCCCTTGCCCATGAACTCCGGGCTGATCACAGGCGTCGTCATGTTCGTCGGGAACCATCCGGGCGCAATCGCGTTTACGTTTA
>CAZUDM010000007.1:26579-91027 GCA_964618635.1 uncultured Spirochaetia bacterium | reverse complement strand
ATTTCATCTCCTGGTACTGCGCCTCGCCGGGGAAGAAGAGGGCTCCGAGACCGAGTCCGGCCTCGTTGATGCCGTCTATGGCGACGTCGAGCCCGAACCCGTCGAGGTAGAGGACGCCGTACTTGGACGTCCACTTTATTCCTTCCTTTCCGCCGGGAAGCTTTGCAACACTCTTCTGCCCCTTCGGCTGGAGGACGACGCTGGAGTTCAGCTCCTGTGCGAATTCCATCGATCTCCCGACGACGACGGAGCCGTCCTTGGCCTTGATTCTCACCTCGGTGCACGCGCGCGCCGGCGCGGGGAGCGAGGATACGACGACGAGTAACGATAATAAAACTGCTGCGGTTAATCTCATTATTCTTTTCTCCTTTATTGTGGGATGGCGTCAAATAGACGCGGCCCTTCAGCGTGCTCTAATTATAAGGCCGTAATCGGGGTGGTGTGAGGAGAATGTCTCACGCACGCCGGAAACGGTGCCGGGTGTGGGCGGCGCTCATCGGAAAACGCGCTGGAAACGTACTATATGTACAAAGAAGACAGGGCTGAAGAGGGATTGCCGCGGTCGCATAAAGACGCTCCCTCGCAATGACAAGAGTGCACGCCGAGTCGCCTCGAAAGATTGACTGAAAGGTGGGATTCCGGTGGTTTGGGGGCACTCCCTCGCAATCATGAATAATGCAATGACGAATATTGTCCGCTTGTGCGAGGGCTGTATTTGCCGTATGGATTGCGCGGGAAACAGGGTAGAATATTAATGTCGCAGCGTGAAAGTGGTGTTAAAAATTTGCCTTTCCGCGATTGGACAAACGTATTAATTTCAGTTATATATTTTCCCCTCACGCGGGGACGCAACGGTGGCCCTTCGTGGCTTGGTGTGGAGTGGGCGGTTAGCTCAGCCCGGGAGAGCGCCTGCCTTACAAGCAGGATGTCATAGGTTCGAATCCTTTACCGCCCACCATTCTTGCCCAAGGAGCCGTAGTTCAGTTCGGTTAGAACGCTGGCCTGTCAAGCCAGAGGTCGCGGGTTCAAGTCCCGTCGGCTCCGCCACTTCTTCCTCAATAACACTCCATGTTAAACTGTATCAACGTCCCATGAGAAAAAACAGGATCGGACTTCAGGGCTCGATATGGATGACCGTCGAGGGAGAAAAACTCGGCGGGACCGGCCTTGTAGCCCTGCTGGCGAAGATCGCACAATACGGCTCCATCACCCAGGCCGCAAAAAGCATACGCATGAGCTACAAGGCGGCATGGCGAACAATCGACACGATGAACAACCTTGCCGGAGAGCCGCTCGTGGAAAGGCTGACGGGCGGCAAAGGAGGAGGCGGGACTCGCCTGACGCGGCGCGGTGAGCAGCTCGTGGCGAATTTTAATGTCATCGAGCAGGAACACCGAAATTTTATAAGCAATCTCGGCCGGCAGGCCGGCGGGATCACGGACGACTATTTACTGATCGGGAGGATGGGTATGAAAACGAGCGCGCGCAACCAGTTTTTCGGAAAGGTCACTGCGATTAAAAAGGGAGCCGTCAACGACGAAATTACGGTAGAGGTAACTGGAAAGCACAAGATCGTGGCTATCGTAACGCGTGAAAGCACGAAGGAGCTTAAACTCGCCGCGGGATCGCAGGTCTTCGCCCTGATAAAAGCATCGTCAGTCATCCTGGTAACGGGCAATAAAGGCGCGAAGTTTTCCGCCCGCAACCAGCTGAGCGGCGTCGTCTCGCGCGTGGAAACCGGAGCCGTAAATACGGAGGTAGTTATTGACTTGCCCAACGGGGGCGTTGTCGCGGCAATCGTCACCAACGCGAGCAGTGAACTGCTCGGATTGAAGCCGGGCAAAAAGGTTACCGCCATGTTCAAGGCCTCCGCCGTTATTCTCGGGATTTCTTCCTGATTCCAATTCTTCTGCCGCGGCTTGTAATTGTCCGCAGACCGTGATATACATTTGGCTATAACGATTGGCGCTTCTGCCATCCATAACCGCTTCGATGCGAATCTCACGATCAGCCGGACCGCTAATATAGACAAGTCATGTTGTAAATTCGAGTCAGGGGATAATTCTCATGAAAATGCGTTCCATTATATTTGCTCTCGCTCTCCTGCTGGTTTCCGCAACGCGCGGTTTCGCAGCCGAATTAACGGTCGCCGTCGCTGCAAATGTTCAGTACCCGTTTGAGGAATTGGAGGCGATTTTCGAGAAGGAAACAGGGATAACCGTCGAGCCCGTTATCGGCTCGTCGGGTAAGCTCACCGCGCAAATAGAGAACGGCGCTCCCTTCGATATTCTTATATCGGCGGACATGGATTATCCGGAAGCCCTCCACGAAAAAGGATTGACGTATAACGACCCGGCAGTGTACGGCTACGGACGTCTCGTTATCTGGACGATAAACGATCTCGATTTGTCCAAAGGGATCGATGTGTTGACGGATGCAGGCGTTCGAAAAATCGCCGTCGCGTCTCCCAAGACCGCGCCTTACGGCCGTCAGGCTGTCAACGCGCTTAAGTTTTACGGGGTGTACGACGAAGTTCTGGACAAGCTCGTTTACGGAGAAAGCATCGCGCAGGTAAATCAATTTATTTCGACGAGAGCCGCCGATCTCGGGATAACGGCGATGTCGGTCGTCTTGGCGCCGAATATGAAAGATAAGGGCAAATGGATAGAGATAGACAAGGTGTCCTACGAGCCGATTGCGCAGGGCGTTGTAATACTCAAGCACGCGCAGGACCATAATCCCGAGGCGGCCCGGAAATTCTTCGAATTTCTCTTTTCGGATGAAGCAAAGACGGTTTTCAGGAAATACGGCTATAGCCTGCCATGATCGCTCTTTCCGACATGGACTTTACTCCACTTATTCTGACGTTCAAGCTTGCGCTGACAACCACACTGATACTGACTCCCATAGGCGTCCTGATCGCCTACGGATGCGCGTTCACGAAGAGCAGATGGAAATTTTTTGTAGAGCCCCTGGTAAGCATGCCGCTGGTTCTGCCGCCGACGGTTCTGGGCTTCTATCTCCTGGTTCTTCTCAGCCCCAATTCGTTCCTGGGCCGTTTCTTGTCCGACACTTTGCATCTCAACCTCATTTTCAGTTTTTCGGGGCTCGTGATCGGCTCCGTGCTGTTCAGCCTTCCCTTCCTGGTGAACCCCATACGCGCCGGTTTCGAGAGCTTTCCAAAGCCCCTGATCGAAGCGTCATACGTGCTGGGTAAATCCCGCCGGCAAACTCTTATGAAGGTTATACTGCCGAACATCAAGCCCGCTCTCCTGACCGGAATCGTCATGGCCTTTGCGCATACGATCGGCGAGTTCGGCGTGGTGCTGATGCTGGGAGGCAACATTCCGGGGGAGACGCGAACGGCTTCCATCGCGATTTTCAGCGAAGTCGAAGCTCTCAATTACGGAGAGGCTGCGCTCTATTCCGGCGTCCTGTTCCTTATCTCGTTCGTCATTTTATTTGTCTTGAATCTCGTCAATAAAAAAGGTCCCGGTGTGATCGGCTGAAACCGATGATAAAAGTCAGGTTAAAAAAACATCTCGCCGCCGGCCACGGACCCTTCGAGCTCGACGTGAATTTTGAAGTTTCGAGGGACGAAATCGTTACCCTGTTCGGGCACTCCGGCGCGGGGAAAACCACCATACTGCGAATGATAGCCGGGTTGACGGCTCCTGACGAAGGGTTTATAGAGGTTGACGGAGAGGTCTGGTTTGACAGCGCGCGGGGCGTCCATAAGCCCGTTCAGGAGCGCCGGGTCGGTTTCGTTTTCCAGGATTATAATCTTTTTCCCAACATGACAGTGCGGGAAAACCTGCGATACGCGGTTAAGGATAAAAAGGATGTGCATCTCATCGACAGCTTTCTGGATATGACGCGTCTCGTGGAGCTCGGAAATCATAAGCCGCATACTCTGTCCGGGGGCCAGAAACAGCGGGTAGCGCTTTTGCGCGCTTTGCTGAATAAACCGAAACTCTTTCTTCTGGATGAGCCTTTTTCCGCGCTGGACCTGGAGCTGCGAATTAAGCTCCAGGATGAGTTTATCTCCCTTTATCAGCGGTTTAAAATTCCCGTGGTCTTTGTAAGTCATGATGTCGGTGAAGTTTTCAAGTTGTCCCATCGGGTGTTACTGATGAAAGACGGCGAGATCGTGAAATCTGGGCCGGTCAGCGAGGTTTTTGACGGGGAATATGCGGCGGGCAGCCTTACCGTGACGGGAAATATTATTTCCGTAGAAACGGACGGTTCCTCGCACGTCGCCGTGATTCAGATCGGAAAACATATTGCGAGGGTCCCGGTGGCCGGAGAGGGAGCGAAACGCCCGGAAGACGGAGATCAGGTACTGGTTTCTACGCAGATATGTAAACCCGTTTCCCGCCGTTAACCCCTTATTGCCACCTTTTCGTAATCGCCGTCAATGAGACTGGCCGACCGGTCTCGGGATCGCGGGTTCAAGCCACGCCGGCTCAGGTATTACTCTCCTTAATTTGAATAAGATTAAGCTTCTTTTTTGCCGGGTCATCTTCGTCGCTCCGGGCTGCCCGCATTTCGCCGGACGGGAAAAGGAATACCGGGGCGGATTTGATAGCCGGGCGTACAGGGTGGTATTCTGATGTGTATGAATGGTGGAGGAGCGATGAAGTCGGCGTTAGAGGAAGATAAGGCATTGCCGCCTCTTTATGAGGAGGTTCTGGAAGGGCCGCTGCTAGGTCAAATAATTTTACTCTGCAACATGGGAAGCATCTCGCACGGAACGCATAACCCCGACCCGGAAAGCATAGATGACATAGACGTAATGGGCGCGGCTGTTCCCTCCCGGGACTATTATTTCGGCTTCGAAAAATTCGGCAGCAGGGACACGATGGAGATAAAAGAGGGGCGGTTCGACATCGTGCTTTACGAGGCGAGGAAGTTTATCGGTCTTCTGGCGAAAGGTAATCCGAATGTCATAGGTACGTTGTTTCTCAAGCCCGAATTTTATCTGCTCGTCACGCCCGAGGGAGAGATGCTCGTCAGGGAAAGGAGTCGCTTCCTAACGCAGAACCTCGTTCACTCGATGCTGGGATATGCGAATGACCAATTAAGAAGGGTGGATAAATCGCTGAAGCTGAATCCGGGCTATAAAGGGTACATGGGGGCCAAGAGAAAGAAGCTCGTCGAGGAGTATGGATACGATACGAAATACGCGAGCCATCTTGTAAGGCTTTTGAGGATGTGCAGGGAATTCATCGAAACGCGCGAGCTGAACGTATACAGAGATAAGGACTCTCAGAACCTGAGAGACATCAAAACCGGTAAATACAAATTCGAGTATGTCGAGCGTGAAGCAGCGAACCTGTTCAGGGAATGTAGCGAGAGGCTCTACATGATAGCGGACCTGCCCGTCGCGCCGGACAAGGATTTTCTCAACGAGCTCGCGGTCCGAATAATCTCCCGGAGATTGGCTGGTGCCAGATGATACGCGGAAGGCGTATGGTATGACGCCTCCGTCCGGGTTCTGGTTGTTGAGCGGCGTCAGGGACGGAAGGGCCGGATTTCTAACTACAAGGGGACATACGCGCCCGAATAATTCTCTGGACTATCCTGAAATATTTTGTTTTAATTAAGCAGTGCCGCTCGAGGCATCAGAAAGAAAAGGGGGATATTCGAAATGAGAACCGCAGCTATCCTGTTTTTACTTGCGATATTCGGTGCGGGCGCGGCTTCCGCCCAGACGGACGAGGAGCTCAAGGCTGTGAAGGGGATGAACCTGAGATTCCAGGTTCTGCTCTACCAGATCTACGAGTACTCGAACTGGAACCCTCCTCCCGGCACTAACGCCGCGAGCGGGCTCTGGAGGGACAGGCTCTTAAAGGACGAGAGGTTCATAAACGTCGGAAAGTTTTCGTCCGCCGGGCTTACAGGGGACGCCGCCAGGCTCGGGGCCGTGTTCAAGGTCTACTACGACGGCATCAGCAGTGCGTTCGCTTCGAACGAGAACGTGGACGCCACGTGGGTCATTCCCGGCGACGGCTCGCTACTCCGCTCGTCGCTCGGGAAGTCGGGGGAGCAGGTGTACGGTCTCAGCTTCGACATATACCAGTCGGGCGGCGGCGACGAGGTGCAGAACAAGAAGTTCGCGACCGAGGCGCGGAACTCGGCTCGGGCGCTCATAAAGACTATAGACTATAAAGGACCTGTTAAATCAGGTATTCACGCCAATCCGCAGATAGCGGTTTCCGCTTATAACGCCGCCCGGGACGCGCTGGCCGAGCTCGACAGGCAGTTCGCCGGGGATTACAGCGGGCCGGGAGGGCCGGGGGCGAAGGTCATCAGGCAGGTCTTCGTGGACATGACGTCTATGCCGACTGTGCTCGCCGAGCTTCCGATACCGTGGCTCTGGCCGGGATGGCAGATACAGTACCAGTATATCTGCCTCACGGGATCGATAGTGCTGGAGAAGGTTTCGCCGCCCGATCCGCAGTGATCAAGAGACGCCCGGAATACCGGGTACGCAATCGGCGCGAAGGACTAATCAGACTCAGGGGACAATTATCCCGACCGGCTCGAGGAGAAAATCCTCTCCGTCGATGATTATTCTTCCGCCTGGCTCACCCGGAGTTGTTGTCTCGTCCGTGTCGCCGCCTACGGGAAGGCCGTCGACTGTTTCGATCAGTATCTCCGTTTCGGTGATGAGCGTGCCGGAGTCGGTGGTAATATCCTGGCAGGAGAGCGTGAAGCAGTCTATCGATTCGCACTTTCGCTCAAAGTTGACTGTGAACTCGTCGACGAAGACCGGCGGCTCGACGGAATCGTCTATTATGTCGAATATGTAAGCGATACACGACTCGCTAGCATAGCTCACTGCAGGGCATGCGAGACGGATTTCCTGCCTCCTGCAGCTATTTGGGGCATCACTGCATCCGCCGGACAGCATGAGCGAGCCTGTTGCCAGAAAAGCGATTACGACAATTGCACCGGCGGCGCGCTGGAAACGGCGAAGGAGTAACTCAGAGCAGTAATTCCGCACTCCACAAACCTTTTCGGTCATGATTCCTACCTCACTCGGCGATTTTTAGCGCTTACGGGATTGCGTTTACTCCGCAGGAAAAAGAGAATTCCCCACTTTCCAAGAAGATCGTGCCTTTCGGAGATCCTAAACCGAATGTGTCCTGCGAATCTTCTGCGACCGGAATGTCGTTGACGCTCTCGATCGTAAAGATGGGCGATTCGAGCACTCCACCGATGGGTATGTCCGGACACTCGAGCGTAAAGCAGTCGACGTCCGTGCACGACTCGTCGAAAGCTATAATAAATGTTTCTGCCGCGTTCGGGGGCTCGACGCTTTCGTCGATGACGTCGCACCTGTAGGCGACGCAGAACGAGCCTTTCAGGTCTGTTGCAGGGCAGCTGAGGCTGATGTCGAGCGTTCCGTCGCATGCGGGTGGGAAACCCGTGCTCGGGATCCAGGTCGGAGTCGGGGTTGGTATCTGGTTACTTGTCGCAGTGCCGTCGCATCCGCCTGTCAGCATCAAGGAGATAATCACGAGGGACGAGATTATTACTATGACTGCGGACGCGCGCCGGATGAACGAGTCTTCGGCCGTTCTCATATCCCCTCCTCCTGAAACGCTAAACGATTTATATAACTAAATACCACTCTAGCAGAAGGGAGACGTGAACGCAATCTTTCCTCGCGACGTTCTATTCCGGTTTTCTTGAAGCAGGAGAGCGGTGTTACTGCGCTTCGTTCTTTTCGAGGCAGGAGATGTAGTCGGCGAGGACCTGGTCTCTTTCGTCAGGCGTTACGCTCGGCGACATGGCGATGTGCTCGGCCGCCTTCTGCCTGAACTCGTCGGTGACGTAGCCGCCGGCGTCGCTGAACGCAATCGAGAGCGACATCGCCGTAGCGCCGTCGAGATCTATCTGCCCCGCGCAGGCCGCCGAGACCTCGGCCGGATCGTAAACCTTCCCCGCTTTGGGCTGCATCGTGCAGCTCATGGAAATCACTGCGGCCAGTAATATGAGTACCGGCAGACTAAAATTTTTCATGGCTCCCTGTCTGAAATTCTAGAGCCGGGTTCGGGTAAATTCAACGGCTGTTTGGGACAATAACCGACGTCCGGTAGAAACAATGTTATATTCTTAATATTATAAAACACAATCTAAAGGAGGTTGAAAATGGGGAAATCCAGAATTCTGTTTCTTTTCGGCGTGCTTTTTTTACCCCTGCTCGCGGCGGGGTGTGAGAATTCGAGCCGCGCGCAGACGACGACCATTCCGTTCACCAACAATTTTGCCGGCTCGTTCGTAAACGGCACGGTGGATTCAAACGCCGACGGTTTTGCGAGCGCCGTCGTCACGGAGTTCGGGCAGAGCGAAGCTCTCGGGCTTAACAGTATAAGCTCGAAGCTCGAGATGTCGCCGGCGGACCCTGTCGAGCCGTGCATCACGCCCCGCGGGGGAGGGGGGACTATCGCAGTTCTCATCGACGGCGCGCAGGTGATAACCGCCGACGGGCCCGACCAGATATACGTGAGCCTGACGTCGCTCAGCCAGTGCGTGCCGGACGACGTAGCCGCCAACCCGGGTTTCAGCTACGAGGGGCAGGGAGTCATCACCGGGGGAACGGGGGCATACGCAGGAGCATCCGGGACTGTAAGCTTCACGGGAACCGGGGCGTATCTCGTATCGGACGAGTCCGGCTTCTTCGGCTCTTCTTCAGGTGTGATGGAAGGCTCGCTGGAGCTTACGCAGTAGCCGCGCCGCTCGATCCGTATCACGTCAATAAATCAAAGAAGGGAGATTGAAAATGAAACTGAAAAATCTTGCGTTATCGATATTGGTAATGATACCGGCCGCCCTTAGCATGGGATTTACAGGCCCGTCGCAGCAGGACGGCCTGGTCGTGGTCTACACGGGCTCGGTCGGGTCGCAGTGCTTTTTGGTGTCGAGGCCGCTGGCGAGATGTCCGAGCGGGACGGTGATCGTGAGCGGGGGGTGCGAGTTCGCACAGGGAAAAGACGCGATAGCCACGGCCGCACCCGATATTTCGTTTCTCGAAAATAACGCCTCCTGCAACTATACCTGCAACCCCGGGCGGGGAGAGGATGTCGTTTTCGTGAATTCGTTCGCGGTATGCGCGACGGTGAAATAGCCGGCCGTGCGTCTCGAATATAGCAGTATCCGGAGAAGAATAATGAATACGTTCAATATAAAGAAGCTGGCGTTTTCGATGTTTGTAACTGCGCTCATCGGTCTCAGCATGGGATTTACAGGGTTCGAGGGCAAGATATTTACCGTGCAGGAGTTCGGTGCGGGGGGGCGCTGCCGGGGAAGGGTCGCCGACATCGTGCAGTGTCCGGCAGGCTCTTTCGTCGTGGCCGGAGGATGCCATTTTCTTGTCGGTAAGGACGCTCTCACGGACGCATTCCCGGAGATATCTTTCGTGGAGAATACGGTGTCGTGCGACTACACGTGCAAGGAGGACTCGCTTCTCGAGGACGTGATAGTTTCCTCGGTGGCGGTGTGCGTTACGAGATAGCCGCCGAAGCGGCAGCTTCGCTGTAGCTGCCGTTCGCACGGCGGAGTATGACAGCGCCGTCTCCGATGCTGCATCGACTGCCTGTACGCGCGGCGCACACATCGCGTGTTTTACTACGTTGCAAGGCTGGAGATTGGGAGCATCGGACGCACGGACGCTCCCTCGCAATGACGAGGATATAGTCCGGGTGAAGCGAATCGTAGGCGGGAGATAGTTGCGTCATACTACCTTCCGTCGGCTGCATGCGCGCGCTGCCCGCTAGTCTTCCGCGGGCGGGCCGAGTATTTTCCGGAGGGTTCGGAGAAGGGTTTCGGCAGTGTAGGGCTTGGGCACGAAGTGATGCACGCCGGCGCCGACGGCTTTCGCGACGCCGCCGTTCGTGGCCTGCCCGCTCGATCCGATTATGAGGACGTCGGGATTCATGGCCTTGAGCGCTATTATTGTCGCCGGGCCGTCCATGACGGGCATGGCCATGTCGAGAAGCACCGCCGCGACTTCGCTGCCGTGCTTCGCGTAAAGGGCGACGGCCTGGGCGCCGTTCTCTGCGATGAGAACTTTATATCCGAAGCGCTCTAAGGTTTTCTGTGTGACGATTCGTATGCCTTCTTCGTCGTCGGCGACTAGTATCACTTCGCCGTTGCCCCTGGGGAGCTGAGTCTGCTCGAGGGCGACTTTTTCAGCGGACTCGGGCGCGGCGCTCGCGGGGAGGTATACCTTGAACCGGGAGCCCTTGCCGACCTCGCTGTAAACGTTTATAAACCCGCCGTGGGCCTTTACGATGAGAAGCCCCGTCGCGAGCCCGAGCCCCGTTCCCTTGCCCACTTCCTTCGTCGTGAAGAAGGGATCGAAAATGCGCTCGCGGAGCTCACGCGGTATGCCTGTGCCCGTATCCTCGACGCTGAAGACGACGTAAGGGCCGGGGTTGGAATCGGGGTTCATGCCGGAGTAGACCTCGTCGAGGACCGTGTTCTCCAGCGTCAGCATGAGCGTGCCGCCGCCCCCTTCCATCGCATCCCTCGCGTTGACGCAGAGATTCATGAGCACCTGCTGGAGCTGCGTCGGGTCGGCGTTTACTGTCCAGAGGTCGTCCGGCGAAGAGACCGAGAATTCGATGTTCTTCGGGAACGTGTCGTTGATAATCTTCTGTATGTCCCAGACGACGTACATGGGGTTTATGGCGACGCGGTGTCCCTCGACCCCGCGCGCGAAGGACAGCACCTGGTTTACCATGTCGGCGCCGCGCTGGGCGCTCGATTCGATGCTGGAAAGGAGACGGAGACGTTTTTCGTCCGTCTCGTTCAGCTTGAGGAGACCTATGGACATCATTATCGGGGCGAGGACGTTGTTGAGGTCGTGCGCTATGCCGCCCGCCAGTGTGCCGATGCTTTCGAGACGCTGGGCGCGGAGGAACTGCTGCTCGAGCTTTTTACGCGCTGTAATATCGGTGTTGATCGTAAGAACGGAATCGGGCTCGCCCCTGTCGTTGCGGACGAGTGTCCACCTGCTTTCGACGATGATCTCCCTGTCGTCTCTCGTTCTGTGATCCATCTCGCCCATCCATTCACCCCGGGCGAGAGTAATCTCCATCGCGGTGTGGTAATCGTTCGCGCTCTTGTGCATGAGGTCTTTCTCGGATTTCCCCGCAGCGTCCTCGCTCGTCCATCCGTAGAGCCTTTCGGCGCTCCGGTTCCAGTAGAGTATCCTGTGGCCGAGGTCGCGTACGATTATCGCGTCCTGCGCCTTGTCGAGAAGGGCGGCCTGCTCGCGGAGCTTGTTCTCGGTGCTTTTTCTCTCCGACTGGTCCGTCATGCCGCCGATCATGCGGACGGGATTGCCTTCGTCGTCGTGGATGATATAGCCGCGGTCGAGCACGTAGGCAGTGGAGCCGTCTTTTCTGAAGAACCTGTACTCGTCCCACCATTCCAGCTCGCCGGCGTCGATGACCTTGTGAATGCCCGATGTGACGCGGTCCCTGTCGTCCGGGTGAATCCTGTTGTACCAGGATTCGATGCCGGGCTCCACCTCGCTGGGGCCGAAGCCGAAGAGGGTTTCGAAGCCGTCGTTCCACCAGAGGGAGTTCGATTTGAGGTCCCAGTCCCAGATGGCGTCGGTCGTCGCCTTGGCGAGGAAGCGGAAGCGCTCTTCGCTTTCCCTGAGGGCTTCGCGGTGCCTGTGTCTTTCGGTCGCGTCACGGGTGTAGATCGTGAGCCCTTCGGCGGAGGGATAAATTTTGACTTCGAGAAGTAGTCCGAGGGCCGGGTAGTATTCCTCGAATGAGGCCGTTTTGTTCCGCTCGACCGCGAGGCGGCATTCGTTCTCGAGCCGGGTGCCGACGGCGACGGGGAACTCGTCCCATATGGACCTGCCGACCAGCCTCTCGCGCTTCCGGCCGAATATGCGCTCGGCCTCGCTGTTGAGATACGTGAAGCGCCAGTCTTTGTCGAGGGTGAAGAATCCGTCTGTGATGCTTTCGATCGTGCCGAGGAGCCTTCGAGCAAGGTCGTGTACTTCTTTTTTCGCGATTTTTTTATCCGTTACGTCGAGGTGGATCACGAGTATGCGGGCCACCTGGTCCTGCGAAAGGGACGTTACGACGGTGCGGAACCAGAGCTCGGCTTCGGGCGCCGCGACGGGGTATTCGAGAGAGAATTCGGAATGAAAGCCGCCGAGGACGGAGCGGATTCCGGAAGCTATTTCGCACGCGGCTTCGGCCTCTTCTCCCGAAGCGCTTTCGCAGATTTCGACGTAGTTGTCGCCGGGGCCGCAGCTCGCGAATTTCAGTATGCCGGATTCGGCGAAATTCTTCCACGCCCCGTTCGTGGAGACTATGACGCCGTGCGAATCGAGAATGGCTGTCGAGGCGTAGTCGCTTCCGTATGCAGTTTTGGGAGCTGCAGTTTCCGTCGATCTGGAATTATTGCGTCCGGCGCTGTCAGGTTTTTTTCTTTTGCTGCCTTTACCGGCCCTGGCCGGTGCGGGTTTTTCGGACGCATCCGAGGAATCGTTCATTTTATCGCCTGCTCCGCCGGGGCAGCACCCCTGCGTATGATGAACCGACAGCCATGGTTTTGGGGAGAATTCCGGGGATTGCCTCCGCAGCGATACGGGAAAAAGTATTAACCAGCGGTTTCACCTAACCCCCTTCCTGCCGTGGAAACGACGCCCGCCGTAGCGAACAGCCGACGACCACGACCTTCTCCAAACCATAATTTAAAAATAGTTAAGAGTCAATGATATATATGGAGAGGGAGGAAGCGCGAAAAAACTTTCACGTGCGCTGGAAATGACAAAAAGATATGCGGCAAGTGGGCTATGCCGGATGACAGTGTAAAGTTGTCGCTAAATCCCCCCTTTTAATATGATTCAGGTTCACACCTGTACCGGATTAACATTGAGAAAGTAAGCCGGGGCGTCCGATTCCTCGCTCGCTCGAAATCGTTGTTCGAGATGACAGAAAAAAGATTAGATCCTGAATCAAGTTCAGGATGACTACAAAAAAACAAGGATAAAGGCTGGATTCCCGATACAAACATTCGGGAATGACAGATTGTGGGTCGAAGCGCGTGGGTGAGAAAGACTCCGCGCTGCCCTGCCGAAAATCACACTACGTGTGCACGTTCGTTCGAAATGACACACGCGGAGTTTAGTGTGTCAGGTTCGGCGGTGGTGTTCGATCAGGGAAAGGTAGGATTCGATGTGAGCGTCGGGATTCCACTTGCGGAGATACGCTTCGTGGCCGAGCGCGCCGAGCCTGTTCCGGAGCGCGGGGTTGTCGAGCATGGCGTCCATCGAGCGGCGGAGCTCTTCAGGCGTCCGGTATATAAATCCGCCGCCGCTTTCCTCGACGAGCTCGGGGAGGCCGCCGATGTCGTTCACTATCACCGGTGTTTTTTCTCTCAGCGCTTCGAAGACGACGAGGGTCGATATCTCGTACGCTATAGACGGCACTACGAGCGCGGCGGCGTTCTCGTAGAGCCCGCGAAGGCGGTTGTGGTGGATGTGGCCGAGTATGTGTATGTTGCCGGCGCCGGCGGCGAGCTTGCGCAGGTAGGCTTCGTCGTCGCCCTTGCCGACTATGACGAGGTCGGCGCGCGGGTAATTCCTGAACACCGGAACCAGGGTGTGTACTCCCTTCAGCCTTTCGACGCGCCCGACGTAGAGGAAGTAGGGCCGTCCTGTCGCCGGGAGATTATCGGGGACGCCGTTTTCGTACCGGGGGCCGTCATAGGGGACGGCGAAGTGCGGTATGTGGACGATCGGGGTTTTGACGCCCATGTCCTCGTGAATTTTTTTCGTGAACCTGCTCGGGCTTATTATCGCGTCGAGGTTTGAGAGCGAGCGTTCGAGAAGGCCCGTGTAGCGCCAGAGCTGTGGCGGCCGCCCGTGAGCGAGCTGGCATGCGATACAGGACGGCTTTGTGCACGGGGACTTGCCGAAGCGCATGAGGACGTGCGTCGGGCAGACGAGCCAGTATTCGTGTATGGAGTAGAGCTTGACGCCGCTCCCGTAGGAGAGGATCGCAGGGCCGCCTATGAGGGAGACGTTGTGAAAATGCGTGACGTCGAAGCCCCGGCCGAGTATCTCCTTAATCTTCCCCGATTTGAAAAAGGGCCGCCCGGTCTGCTGGGTCGCGAACGGGGAGAGGATACCTGCTCCGCTCTTGAGCCCGTGCACCTCGACGTTGGGATGATTGTCGTACCGGGCGAGGGCGCTGCCGTCGGAGAGGGCGGCGTAGGAGTCGAGGCAGTGGATCACGGTTACGGAGTGTCCGCGCCGCGCGAGCTCGTTCGAGAGGAGCCAGACGTAGACGCCGTCGCCGCCGAAATTGTATGGCGGGTAGAACGTCGTTATCATGCAGAACCTGAGCTTTTTTTCTCCTGCGCTCATGTTCCCGCCAGCCTCCGCCTGAGCTTGCGCGGGACGTTGCGGAGGAGGAGATAGAGAGGGAGCTGCGGGCTGCGAACGAGGCCGAAGAGCCTTTCGCCGCGGAGGTAGAAGGAATCGACGCGCGGGATCGCGTGGATGGGGCTCGACGCTGTGAGGAGGCCGAGCTCGTCGGAGCAGGCGCAGGTGAATTCCTTCGCCGCGATTTCGGCGCTTGCGGCGTCGTACCTGCCGTAGGGGTAGGCGAACGTGGTTACCGGCTCGCCGAGCGCGTGAGATACCACGTCGCGCGAGGCCGTCATTTCGCGCGCGGCGTCATCGGGGGAGAGGCGTGTGAGGTCGGGATGAGTGAGTGTGTGAGCGCCGAAGTCGAAGCCGCTCTCTTTCATTGCTCTTATCTCGCCCCAGCTCAGCATCTCGCCGCCGAAGAGGGGTGGGAGGCGGTCGGCGTCGCCGGCCATCTCACCTTTCCCCGTCGTGAGGAATACAGTTGCAGTGAAAGCGTGGCGCGAGAGGACGGGGAACGCGCTGTCGAATACGTTCCTGTACCCGTCGTCGAACGTTATCACGAAGGACTTTTCGGGAAACGGGCGTTTCGCCGCGGCGAGGGAGGCGGCTTCGGTGAGAGTCACCGTTCGGCAGCCGCTACGGGCGAGCGTTTCCATGCCGCGCGCGAAAAGGGCCGGGCCGAATGAAGTCGGCGCGCGTCCGTCGTCTATACTGTGGAATGTGAGCACGGGTATGAAGCCAGTCATTAAATCCCCTCGTTTTTAGTATCTAGCAGGCACGGGATAATTGCAAACAGCCGGGGTGAAATTCAGCCGCGCTTTTCGCCCTTGTGAATGTGAAGCGGGAGGATTTTCGCCGAGGCCGTCGTGTAGGGCTCGCGCCTCGCGACGCGGAGAGTGCCGCCCTGGACCCACTGGTCGGACATTATATCGCCGCCGGGGAAGCGCGCGAGAAACTCGATAGTCTTTTTTACGACCGCTCCTTCGTCGACGGGGCCGACGCGCGGGCTTATGACGATACTCACCTTCGTGAATCCGCCCTCTTCCTCTTCGGAAAGCTGGTAGTCGGTCGGGCGTCCGCCGAAGGCCTTCGGGAGGACTTCCTCGATGAGGCGCAGGAGCTCGGTGCCGAGGAATGTGACGCCGCCGCTCGTGAGCTTTTCGTAGCTCCTTATATTTGTGAGGTGCGTCCTGAACCCGAGGGCGCCGAAGGGGCAGCCGCAGTCCCTTTCCTCAATATCCGCATAGTCGTCGCTCTCGACGTTGAGCATTATTTTCGGGCAGTGGGGGAGTATGGTCGTGTAGACGAAGCCGTTGACGGATATCTCGCCGTCGCCGAGCTTTTTCTCGCGCTGTATGACGGCGACCTTGTCGGTCATGAGGTGTATGTCGTCGAACGATGACGGGTCTGCGCAGGGGAAGCCGAGGTTGCCGAGCTCGGCCATGGAGTACCTCGTCGCGGCGTTCGCTCCCGAAGAGCGTATGACATCGGCCTTGGCCTTCGTGTACGGCTCGCCGCCGATGATGAACGTCGTCCCGGAAATGTCGAGGCCGTTTTCGAGTGCGGCGGCGCAGGTTCTCACGCACGTGCTGACCTGCGTATCGAGGAATGCGGGCGCGCCGGCGGCGCATTTTCCGGCGAGCCATTTCGCGACAGTGGCGGCGTCCTCCAGCGGGACGTGCTCGGGGAAGGGGAGGGGCATCCCGAGCAGCCTGCCAGCGAGGACGGTGTAATAAGTGAAAACCAGGAACTGGAGGGACTTCGGGGCCGTGCTGAGCCTGCTCGAAGAGAACCACTTCTCCGCCCTCTTGCTGAGCTTTGCGTAACGGAGGAGGATGTTGACGCCCGTCGTTACAGGCGGCACCTCGCGCCAGAGCGCGGCGGGTTTGTTCATGAGGCCGAACCCCTCGAACATGAAGTAGTTGCAGGCGGCGTCGTGGTGGAGGAGGTCGAGGTCCATGATGACTCGCGTTCCCGCGCCGCGCGAGCCGCTCGTCCGCGACTGATAGTGTTTGCTCAGGAAGGGGTTGTCGAAGTCGTGCGGGCCCGTTTCGATTTCGAGCCCGGGCCTTTTTATGGGCACGCGGCGCTTGAACTCGTCGAGCGTGATGTAAACGCCGGACTCGTAGAGGCGGCCGAGCGCTCTCTCGACGCCGTTCTCCGCGACGAGGCGCGAGAGGTCGCCATACTCTACGCCCGCGAGACGGAGGAGCGGGAGGTACGGGCTTTTCGGGTTTTCGTAAACGGCCTTCCGCATGATGGCGAGGAAGTTCTCGCTTCGCGCGGCGAGCTGCGTTTCGAGAAGGCCCCGGCATTCGGACGGGCTCATCGGGTGCGTGAGGAAAGAATTCAGCCCCGAGGCGTATCTTGCGAACATCTTGAGTCCGTCGAGCATGAATATTCCTCTGGCGTCGAATGATCCGGAACGGGCGGCGCGCCTCAGGCGAGCGGGACGACGGCCACGAGAAGCGGCTCGTCTCCGACGACGCGGGTCGTATGACCACGGCCTGTAGTGTCGACGAGCACGCGGACGTCGCCCGGGCCGAACCTGTGCTTGCTGCCGTCCTCGAATCCGTGCTCCAGCGTTCCGGAGATTATTATTACGACCTGCTTTCGCGGGGCGGGGTGCCAGTCTAAAAACGTGCCCACGGGGAATTCCTTAAGGAACATGGTTTCCGTCGTCTTCACCGACGACCAGAAGGGCGAATCGGGCGGCAGCGGCTCGATGCGGGAGGCGTCGTCCTCACCTTTATATATCCTGTATATACCCATGGGATTCGTTTCAGGCTACGCGGAGGCGCTCCGGCGCGAGCCTCCCCTCGACGATTTCGAACGACTGGACTTCCGGCCCGAGGCCCATGGCGGCGACGCGGTCGAACATTATGCGCATCGCTTTTCGGACGTCGTCCGGGAGGCGGAGAAAATCCTCCATCCTGAACATCTCGACGTGGTCCCTGGCGCGGCCCCTGCCGAATCCGTTGGCATAGGCGTAGACCTCGTCCTGGTGCGCGACGCCCCAGAGGAGCGAGTCCTGGCAGGCGGTGGCGATGTCGCGCGCGGTTTCCATCCCGAGGCGCTTGCTCACGATATTAAGCCCTACCGGGAGCGGAAACCCGGTGTCTTCGTTCCACGCGACGCCGAGGTCGAGCACGAGATTGAGCCCTTTCTCTTCGTAGTATAAAAGCTCCTCGTGTATCATCACGCCGGCGTCGATCTCGTCGTTCAGCAGTGCGTCGACTATGGCGTCGAAGGGGAACTCGACGAGCTCGATCCCGGGGCAGAACATGAGCGCGAGGCCGCTGCCTGTCGTCGGGTGGCCGCCGACGGCGATGCGCTTACCGGCGAGCTCCGCCGGGGTTTTGTAATTCTTCGAAACGAGAGCCGGGCCGAAGTCTCTCCCGACGCTGTTACCGACGCAGAGCACCCAGTATTTGTCCGCAACGAGGGGGTAGAAGACCGATGACACCGCTACCACGTCGAAGCGCTCTTCGAGCGCGTCGCGGTTGAGGTCGATGATGTGATTCCTGTGGAACGAGGGCTCGTATCCCGCCGGGCCGGCTATGTGGCCCTTCTCCCAGGCGTAGTAGTTGAAGACGTCGTCACTGTCGGGCGTGTATGCGATTGACAGCTTTTTCATCCGCATCCCCTTTCTTTAATTTTCCGGAAATTATAATTAATTAAGAAAAACGAATCAATGAGTCGGGATACGGACGAATGTTGCAGGTGCATTTATGCTTGACCTCCGCGGGCGATTGTGATTGAATGGGGAGGATGCGGCAACGCCGGAAAAAGCGCGACCTCTGGCTTGACAGGCCAGCGTTCCAGCCATGCTCCAGGTAGGGCACCGGGTTGTGGCCACGAAGGTCACAGAGCGTAATTCCGGCTTCAAATAATGGAAAAACCGGCGTTGAATTCGGCATCGGGATTTACCCTTTCCGCGCTTTTTTTGACAAAAAATGTCCCAGGAGACCGGATACGTTTGTTTCTCGTAAAATTTCTCCAATAATTCCAATTGATTACGGTGCGTCATTGTGGCATATTTATTGCGAAAAGCTGTAAAGGGGAGGGTTGTGCGCTTTCGCTCCCGCCGGAAGGTTTAATGAAATCGGAAAACGGAATTTCAGCATCCGGAGAGAACTATTTCCCGAGGGGGTTTATCGGGGTCGTCATCGCCCTTAGCGTCCTGCCGTTCGCGCTCTCGCTTCTCGGCGCGAACGTGCGGATGAGCTATCTCGAATTCATCAGGGCCTACAACACCGCTGCGGCCGTCACAATTGCGCTCGCGGTCTTCACCGGAGTGCTCTGCATTCTCCATTACAAAGTCGAGAGGGCGCGCGTATCTCTCATACTCGGTCTCTCGTTCATGGGCGCTGCCGCGGCGCTCGGCTTTCAGCTCTTCGCCTCTTTCCTCTTCAGGGAGGGGGCGTACAGGGTGTTTTTCATAACGGAATCGACTACCGCCGTCGGGCTCCTGCCCGCAGGGATAATGCTGGCAGGGGTTGTCGCGCTCTTCAGGAAGGATGACGGCGACCTCGAAAAAGCGGTGGGGCGCTTCATCATAATCGCCACCGCGCTTACGGGAGTCGTCCTCGCGCTCGTTTACATGATGGCCGAAACCGGCCCGTCCGCACCGCAATCGGACCGCGAGGCCTATCTCACGCAGGCCTGGGAGCTGACGCCGCTCGTCGTTGTGATCGCGACCGCTCTCGTCGCGGAGTTTTACTTCAGGCGCGGAAGGACGAGGATGTCGTATTTCTTCCTCCTCACTCTCGTGCCGATCTTCGCGGGGGAGGTGTTCGTCGCCGTGACGACGCCCATTTATCCCGAGGAGCATTCGATATACGCATACTGCCTGACGGCGTTCGCCTTCTTCGTGCCGATCCTGGGGCTGGCCTCCGACTACGTCAGGAACTACGGCGCGAGGAGCCTTGCCGAAAGGAAGCTCAGGGAGACGGAGGTCAGGCTGGCCGAGGAAACGGAGCGCGGGAAATACGCCGCCGCGAGGCTCGACGAAAGGGTAAGCGGCCTCCGGGCCGCCGTCGAGATGTACGAGACGGTTTCCGACGGCTCACCCGCGGGCGTGATCGTCACCGACAGGAGCGGCGTGGCTTACGTTAACAAGAGGCTTTCCGAGATAACGGGACTGTCCGAAGAAGCCCTCGGGAGGTCGGGCGTCGAAAGCGTGGTCGTACCCGACGACGCCGAGGAGAGGAAGAATGCGCTCGCAGTGATTCCCGAAGGCGAGGCCGCGCGAGCGAGCTACAGGATTGTAAGAGGCAGGAACAGGGAGACTGTATGGATAACGGAGACTGCGAGGCGCATTTCGTACGGCGGAAGAGACGCAGTCCTCCGCACGTTTACGGACGTCACCGCAGGGAAGCATACGGAGGATATGCTGAGGACGCTGTCGTCGAGCTCGCCCGTGGGCATATACATCGTACAGGACGGCGAGATAAGGTACGTGAACGGGAAGTACTGCGAGTATACGGGCTTTACGGAAGAGGAGCTCATCGGCACCGGGGCAGAGAGGATGGTGCTCTACCTCGACAAGGACATTGCGAAGCAGGGCGCGCGCGAGATGCTCGAAGGCTCGCGGAAGGAGCCATACGAGTACAGGATTCTGGGAAAGGACGGCGAGGTGAAATGGCTCACTGAAACCGTGACCGCGATAAAGTACGGGGACAGACCGGCGGTTCTCGGGAGCGTCGCCGACATAACGGAGAGGCGCAGGGTGGAGGTGATGCTGAGGACGCTCTCCACGAGCTCGCCTATCGGCATATACATCGTTCAGGACGGGGAGTTCAAGTTCGTGAACCCGCAGATAAGCGAGTACACGCGCTTTTCGGAGCAGGAGCTCATCGGGCGGGAATCGCTCTCGTTCGTCTTCGAGGAGGACAGGCAAGCCGTCAGGACCAACTCCGTCAGGATGCTCAAGGGCGGGCTCAACGTGCCCTACGAGTACAGGTTCGTGAGGAAAGACGGGAGCGTAATGTGGGCGATGGAGGTCGTCCGGTCGATACAGTACATGGGGCGGGAGGCAGTTCTCGGGACGATGATGGACATCTCCGAGAAGAAGCAGGCCGAGGAGCTTTTCGAGACGCTATCGACGGGGGCGCCGATAGGTGTGTTCATAGTACAGGACGGGGAGTTCAGGTACGTGAACCCGCACTTCGAGAAGTTCACCGGGTACGCGAGGGAGGACCTCATGGGGACGGACCCCGAGCGGCTCGTCTTCCCGGGCGACAGGGACGATGTGAGGCAGAGGAGCATAGGGATGCTCCGGGGCGAGAGCCGCGTGCCGTACGAGTATCGGATAGCGCTCAAGGACGGCGGGTATATATGGGTTATGGAGACGACGACTTCGGTGCAGTACCGCGGGCGTCAGGCCGTGCTCGGGAGCTTCATGGACATATCCGAGAGGAAGAAAACGGAGGTCGAGCTGAAGGAGGCCAAGGAAGCGGCCGAGGCGGCGAGCCAGGCGAAGTCGGAGTTCCTCGCGAACGTGAGCCACGAAATAAGGACACCTCTCAACGCTATCGTGGGCATGACGGAGCTCACTCTCGACACCGAGCTTTCGGGCGAGCAGAGGGAGACTCTGCGCGTTATACAGTCGTCGTCGGAGACGCTCCTCAGCCTTATAAACGACATACTGGATTTTTCGAGGATAGAGGCCGGGCAGATGGAGATAGAGGCTTCTTCGTTCAGCGTGAGGGAGCTCGTCGAGGGGGTCGCCGAGACGCTGTCGGTAAAAGCTTTCGAGAAGGGGCTCGAGCTTCTGTGTTACGTTAGCCACGACGTGCCCGACAGGCTCAAGGGCGACGTGGCCCGCATAAGACAGGTGCTCATGAACCTCGCGGTGAACGCGATAAAGTTCACCGACAGCGGCGAGGTGCTGATAAAGGCGGAGAATTCCGGCCCGGTTTCCGGGGACGCCGTTAACGTCGTATTCAAAGTCTCCGACACCGGCATCGGCATACCGCCCGGGCACAGGGACAGGATATTCGAGAAGTTCTCGCAGGTGGACAGCTCGAGCACGCGCGCCTACGGGGGGACGGGCCTCGGGCTCAGCATATCGAAGTCGCTCGTCGAGCTCATGGGCGGGAAGATATGGTTCGACAGCGAGCCGGGAAAGGGCTCGACGTTCTGCTTCAGCATGCCGTTCATGCTCGACTGGGAGAGGGAGGGGCGGCCTGCAAGGGTGCTGCCGAATTTCAGGGGCGCGCCGGTGCTCGTCGTCGACGACAACAGGATGAGCCGTTTCGTGCTCGGGAAGATGCTGACGCTCTGGGGATTCGAAGTCGCCGAGGCGGCGGGTGCGAAGGCCGCGCTCACGGTGCTGCAGGGGATGGAGAGAAAGCCGCTCCTTGCAATAATCGACAAGCAGATGCCCGGGATAGACGGGACGGAGATTGCTGAGAAGGTGAGGGAGGCGGCGGGGCCGGGGACGAAGATCATTCTCATGACGGCGTGGGGCGGGCTCGGGCTCGGCGACATGAAGGACAGGGGAGTCGACGAGCTGCTCGTGAAACCCATAAAGAGTGGAAAGCTCTACGAGGCCGTGACGAGGCTCGTTAAAGTGGACGACTATCTCGCGGGTCAGTCCGCTGCCGACGGGCCGCTCCCTGCGCAGGGGGCGGAGGGCGGGAAGCCGCGCATACTCGTCGTCGACGATACGCCGGACAACCAGAACCTCGCGAAGAGGATCCTGGAAATCGGGGGCTACTCCGTCGAGCTCGCTTCGGGCGGGACTGAGAGCGTGGACCTTTACAAGAAGGGCCGCTACGACCTCGTGCTCATGGACATACAGATGCCGGAGGTCGACGGCTTTCAGGCGACGTCGATGATAAGGGCATATGAGAAAGAGTCGGGCCGCGCGCGGACTCCCATAGTCGCCGTTACGGCGCACGCGCTCATCGGTTACAGGGAGAAGTGTCTCGAGGCCGACATGGACGACTACATCACGAAGCCTCTCCGAAAGCAGCTCCTCCTGGACATGGTGAGGAAGTGGCTCACGGCCGCGGCCGACGAGTCCGGCGGCAAGCCGGGGGTCGATCTCTGGGCGTAGATTTGCCGCATGCCTTTAAGCTTGGGCGCGCGGGAATTTCCGTTTAAAATTGTTCCGTGGTTTAATCCCTTTTAAATTCAGGAGAGGTATTTCTATGAGCGGCGGAGAGACTATTCTCGCACCGGAAATTCTGGCCGAGCTCGAAAAGAGGGGGCTTTCACAGGAGAAGGTTCGCGCGCAGCTCGCTATGCTGAAGAAGGGCGTGCCTTTTGCAGACCTCGTGAGGCCGTGCACCGTCGGGGACGGGATAGTCTCGATCGAGGGGAAGGTGGAAGAGCTCGCGTCGTATTACGCCGACGCCTCCGCCAGCCTCGAAATCGTGAAATTCGTTCCGGCGTCCGGCGCGGCGACGAGGATGTTCAAGGAGCTTGCCGCGGCGGTGGTGAAGTGTACGCCTGCCGACAGAAAGGACCTCGAAAAGGCGGCGGCCGTCGGCGACGGGGACGCTGCATCGGCTATGGAGTTCGTAGACAAGGTGAAAAAGTTCGCGTTCTACGACGAGCTTGCAGCCGCGCTCAAAAAAGACGGGCTCGACCCGGACGGGCTTCTCGAAGCCGGCGGATACGGGCCCTTCATCGTCTACACCCTCGACAGGAGGGGGCTCAACTACTCGAATTTGCCGAAAGGGATCATAAAGTTTCATTCTTATCCCGACCGCTCTAGAACTGCCTTCGAGGAGCATCTCGTCGAGGCCGTCCTCTACGCACGCGGGGACGACGGAAAGGCGCGCGTTCACTTCACGCTTTCGCCCGAGCACGTGGAAATTGTCGGCGCATACATCGCCGGCGTGAAGGAGCTCTACGAGGGCGGGGCGGCCGAGATCGTCGTTGGATATTCCGTACAGAGCCCGTCGACTGATACCATAGCTGCGGCGGTGGACGGCGGGCCGTTTCTCGACGACGCGGGAAAGCCTGTATTCAGACCGGGCGGGCACGGGGCACTTATAGGTAACCTGGGCGCGCTCGGCGCGGACGTCGCGTTCGTCAAGAACGTCGACAACGTCGTCCCCGACAGGCTGAAGCCGGGGACTGTCCTCTACAAGCGCGCGCTCGGGGGGTATCTCCTCAGGATAAGGGAGATTCTTTTTTCGGCCATAGAGGCAGCAGGGCAGGGCGGAAAGGGGAAGGTGATAGAGGACGTGCTCAGGCGTCTCTCGGATATGGGGCTTCACATAGACATACCCGGGGGGGCGGGCTCGAAGCGTATCCTCGAAATTCTCCGAAGGCCGATACGCGTCGCGGGCGTCGTCAGGAATACGGGCGAGCCGGGCGGAGGGCCGTTCATAGTCAGGAGGGCGGACGGGAAGCTCTCGCTGCAGATCGTGGAATCGGCGCAGGTCGACATGAAGTCGGACGAACAGAAGGCGGTGTGGGAGTCGTCGACCCATTTCAACCCGGTGGACATCGTGTGCGCGCTTACAGACGAGACGGGAAAGCCGTACGACCTTTCACGCTTCGTCGATCACGAGGCGGGGTTCGTATCCGTGAAATCCAGCGGAGGAAGGGAGCTGAAGGCGCTCGAGCTTCCGGGGCTCTGGAACGGGGGGATGGCCTTCTGGCATACGGTTTTCGTCGAGGTGCCCGGTGAGACGTTCAACCCCGTGAAGACCGTTTTCGACCTCCTTCGGCCAGAGCACCAGCCGGGTTAGGCGCGCGCCTCGCGGCGGGCTATGCACGAAAACGTTATGGGTATATTATTAGGAGCATCGCCCGCCGGAAACCTTCCGGGGCGGAGGTGCCGAATGTCTTCCAAGCGCTACGAGAAGGAAATCGTTTACGTGGATCCCGACTATCTCGACCTGGTGCCGGGATTTCTGGAGAGCCGCCGGAACGAGATAGGCAGGATAAAGGACTGCCTCCGGAACGGGGATTTCAAGGAGGCCCACAGGCTCGGCCACGGCATGAAGGGCGCCGGCGCTGGGTACGGCTTCGACGAGATAAGCTCTATCGGGAAGCGGATAGAGAGCGCGGCGAAGGAAGAGGACGCAGCCGCCGTCGCGGACGCTCTCGTCAGCCTCGAGGATTATCTCGAAGTGGTGGAAGTCCTCCCCGGGTCTTCCGAATAACCCCCCGAAAATCCTTTTTCTATTCACTGAAATATAGTTATTGGTTAAAATTCCCGTATGCCGAATCCGGATAAATCTTCGTCGCTGGAAATACACGTCACCATGCCGGAGGCCCTTTCGGGCGTCGCCGAGCTGTATACCGAAGCGCTGCGGGTGGTGGACGAGATGTACGAGGCGCAGCTTTCGGGGCACATGACCCTCAGCCTCGAAAAGAGCAAGTGGCAGGAGATAGTAGGCGGCCTCGTGCAGGGGGAGGCGTGGCTCCTCGACGACGGCGCGAAGGGGACGTACCGCGCGGGGGTGCAGGATCTCACGAAGGGAATCTACGACCTCTATCCGCTGTGCGCCCGCGACGGACGGGACGAGCTCGAGCTCATCCTCGGCAGGGTGTTTACACCAGGCGGAGAGGAGGAGGGCCGCTATTCGGGGCTGGCAGGCGTGGCGAACTGGTCGTACGGGCCGATGATCGCGGAGTACGACAGGCACGCGCGGGGTCTCGCCGAGGAGCTCCTGAGATCGTGCGGGTACAAGGTGTTCACGCTGCCCGAGTCTTTTCCCGCCATGAGGTGCCTCGACGTTTTCAAGCTGTCGGGCGCGCTTAACGTTACGCACAAGCCGATATGCGTTTTCTTCTCCGGCGGGAGCAAGGAGAAGGTGTCGTCGCTCTCGCACATGACCGTGTTCGTCAACCTCTACACGGCGAGGTGGAAGGCGATGACGGAGAAGCTCGCCGTGAAGTACATAACCGGCGCTGCGGCGCTCGAGGCGCTGACAGACGACGAAGCCGCGCGCCTCCTTCTCCTGTGGCTCAGGGGCCACGACATCGGCCACTTCATCGGGGCCGACAGGCTTTCGATGTCGATGTCGGAGCAGGACAGGGACTACATGATCCTCCACGAGCTGAAGTCAGACATGATTTCGCTTTACAACCTGAAGCGGCTTTCGGGCGCGCTCTTCCCCGAGGAGAATCTGAAGACTGTCTACCTTGCCGCGGTCGCCGAGATGCTGAGGTATATACGTCGGGGGGGATGCGTCCGGCACTCGGATACGGGCTCGGCCTATCTCGCCTACAGGCACATGAGCGACATGGGGGCCATAAGGCAGGAGCCGTGGGAGGGGAAGTTCCTCGTGGACGTGGAGAGGTTCGGCCAGGTGGTGGAGGAATTCACGGTGTCGCTTGTGAAGCTCTTCGCCGAGGGGAACTCGACGAAGGCGAGGGGGTTCGTAAACAGCTGGGGATGGCTGGGCGTCGAGGAGGACGACGGGCTCCCGCGCGGGTGCCCCGAGGAGCTCCGGCGCATTATAGCCGACAACGAGATTCCGCATTACCTGGATTACGATTACAAGGTGACTATAGGTTAGCCCCCCATCACTGAGCCGGGCTGTGAAGTATATATAGTTTATACTTAATATATCTTCTTGCCGAAATGTCCTTCGGCGATTCCTTTCAATTCTTTTTCAGATTCGGCGCTGTGCGGGAAGAGCCTCAGCGATTCTTCGGCCGAGATTTTGAAGAGCCGCCGGGCGAATTTCCTTTCGGGGTTTTTCTCTACGAACAGAGCCGCTGGAGAGGTGTCCGGGTCGGGTCTAAGAAGCGCCGCGGCGAGGGCGTAAGGTCCCTCGGGTATGGAGACTCCCGAAGCTGTGAGGAGAGAGAGGAGCCGGAGCGATTCGGCGAACGCGCCCTCGTAAAAGTGGAGCAGCCGGAGCTTCTCTTCGCTGTCCATGTTTTTAATGCGCGTGCTGGATCTCGGGACGTCTATCTCGGCGAGGCGCTCCGAGAGGTGCGCCGACCATACGGCATAAGCCGACTCGGCCGCATCTCCGGCGCGTCCACGTGAGAGCGCTTCGGCGAGTACGCGGAGAAGAGCGCCCGTTTTGCGGAGCCGCGTTCTGTCGCTTGCGGGCTGTATGCGGTCGGAAAGGCGCGGGAATTCACGGAGCGCCTGCCGCGCCCGATACTCGGCGCGTATTTCGTGAAGCTTCTCGGGTTTGTCGCGCTCGAGCCCGGCCAGGAGCTCTTCGATGAAGGATTCCCTCTCCTCGTCCGTACGGAGAGCTTCTTCTCCCGAGGCGCGCCCGACGCCCTTTCCTATCTGCTCTGTGACGAAAGGGTCCGGCGAAAGGTACGCCAGGAAGAGCGCGATGCCGGCGTTGTCTCCGTCGCCGAGCCGTGAAAAGAGGGCGGCGATTGTGTTCCTGACCTCGCTCCGGTCTATATTCCGCGAGAGGTAGAGCGCCGAGAAGTAATGATACGCGTAGCCGCTGGCGAATTCGTATGCTCCGCCGGCGTCACGCAGCGTCTTCGCTCTTATGAATGCGCGGATTACTCCCTCGGTGTCGGCTCCTGGCGCGTGCCGCCGTACCAGCCCGGATATCTCCGGCTTGTCCGCCGCGCGCCCGCTGCCTGCGAGCCTCGAATACGCGAGCTCGGAGAGGACGGCGAGGTAGAGATCGAACTCGGCCGCCGTGCTGCCTTCCCTGAGCGGCTTCGTGACGGCGTATTCGTAGTAGTGCCCGTAGGAGCTTCCGGCCTGTCCGGCCGCGCCGCCCGCAGGGACGGAGCTTTCGAGTATAGTCAGGACGAATACCGGGTAGGAGGGGACGATATTTTTTCCGAGGACGGCGTCGACCACGCCGCGCGCTTTTTCGGCGAGCGAGGCGGTTTCATCTGCGTCGGAAGTCCGGAGCAGCACCCATTTGCGTATGAGCTCGTCCCTGAGCGTGCGGCTCATCTCGACAATGGAATATGAATTTCCGAAAGCAGGGTAGGGTTGCGAAGCCGTGAGTATTACGAGCGCGAATTCTCCGTGTAACGCCCGTGCTAAAACTTCGGGACTGAGCTCGCCGGACGGGGCGAGGTCGAAATTGTCGAATAGGAGCGCGCGCTTTTTCGCTCCGGGGCCGTTCACAATTGCCGAGCTTTCAGCCGTGTACTGAGCCTCGGCCGCGGCGCGTGCGGCTTCGGGTACGTCGCCGGCATTCTCTACGGAGGCTTCTCTGCCGTCGAGGTAGACGGGGAAGTAGCCGGCGTCGAGCAGCTTTATGGCCAGCGATTTCAGGAGCGACGTTTTGCCGGAGTCTTCCGGCCCCGTTACGAGCACCGTTCCCTCTGCTTGCGCCGGGTCAGCGAGGAAGGACGAGCTTATCGTTCCCGGGCCGCGCCCGAACGGGACGATGTCGGGATAGACGAAGATTTCGGGGAGGGTCGCGCCGCCCCGGCCCGGGCGCTCGATCCTGATTCCCGGATCGTTCAGGAAATCTTTGAACGCGTCGCTGAACTCGGTTTTGGATGACGGCACTGTGTATTCCTCGGAGGCTCGTTTTTCCGGCGGCTCGTGCGGCTTTCGAGCCCGGAGCAAGCGCCGGTGAGACGGAGTTCTATTATACAGGCGGGGCGAGGAGGTGTGCAAGCACGCCGTGCGTGTAGCCGTCCGGCGAATCAGGCCTGGACAGTATGGCAAACGACGAGCGTCCAGTGCGGCCAAGCTCGTTCATAACTGCGTCGAAAATCACGCGCCGTGCGTGCCCTGCTATTTTCAAGGTCTCGCTCAGGGTATATAATTTGGTGTTGAAGACGCGGCGCTTGCTGCGTGCGTGTGAAATGTGCGCGGGCCGAAGAAGGCTTGCCGGAGGATGCCGATGAAAACCATACTATTTACAGCGCTCATACTGACGGCAGCGTCCGTGACGGCGGGTGCGTGGGAGAGCGCGAGGAATCTCATATACATCGAGCCGGCCGGAGTGGAGGAGGCCATCGAGGACTACGATTCGTTCGAGTACATTACCGGCAAGAGCGAGAGGCATTACAGGCAGGCCTGGACCCTCCCCTACAACGAGGACATGTACGTCGGCCAGTGCACCAACGCGCTCAAGGATCAGGCGGTGCTCATCGGCGGGAACTCCGTCCTCAACGCGACATGGACACTCAGGCGCGAATACCCCGAGAACTGGTACACGGTCGTGTGCCAGGGGCTTGCCGCCTGGAAGTACTGAGGCGGGGCATCAGGTAACAGTCAAACCACTGAATGCGGCCTGTCCGGGCCGTTAAACCGGCGTTTCGGGCCGCGCTCCGCATCGTTCCGGCCGGGCTTCCGAATGTATACGAAAGTATATATAATATCCCTTTGGCCGGAGACTTCTCCGCGCTGAAACGGGGGGCAAGCAGGTTACCGTTAAACCGACAGCGGGTTAACCGTCCAGCCGCGTTCAGCCGGCATTCAAGGAGGGCAGACTTTGGACAACGGGGATTCGAAGCCGCTTACCGAGCTTTTCGGGAGCGACACGCAGGGGAGGCTCATCTTCGATCTCGTGAGGGCCATAGTGGCCGACCGGATGAAGATTACGGCGCTCGAAGACGTGATCGTGGCCAGGGGGCTTTTAACGAGGGAGGACCTCGACGAGCGTTACAACGAGCTCCTGAGCACGATGTCGGACGATGTTATAAACGACGTCCTCCGCGAGTTCGGCAAGGTGGGGTAGCGGCGCGGTCCTTCGCGCCGCCCGGAGCGGGGACCATTCGGCTACCCGCGAAATTTATGCTTCGCCCGGAGCCGGGCGGATGTTATCCTGATAACATTTCACGACTGCAGCCGATACGAGGACGCGGCGCGGACCGCCGGAGAGAAGCCGGCGGGGCGGTGCGCAGGCGCAGGGAAATCGTTTAAACGGAGAGACAGGCATGAGAGCAGTTTTGTTGATAGTGGCGGCGGCCGTCATGGCCGCGGGCGCTTCGGCGTGCAGGAAGGCGGAGGAGGGCGGGAGCGGGGATTTTCGGAAGGCGAAGTGGGGGATGACGAAGGATGAGGTGAAGGCCTCGGAGAAGCTCCCTGTTTCGGAAGAGCTGCCGGGGGTCGTCACCTATGTCGGCGAGCTCGGCGGGAAGCCGGCGATAATCGGGTACGTGTTCAACGCCGAGGGCCAGCTCATGAGGGCCGGGTACCTGGTGGACAACCGCGATATACCGCCCGGGGATTACGTCGCGGCGTTCGAGAAGGCGAAGAGGGATATGGGCGTCAGGCTCGGGAGACCGTCGGCGGATGGAATAGAGTGGGCGAGCGGTGTGCAGGACGAAACGGACCCCGAGAAGTTCGGCGAGGCCGCGTGCGCGGGGAAGCTCCAGTACGCCGTCTCGTGGATCAACGACAGGACGGCTGTGAACCTTACGCTCGACGGGGACGGGGGAAAGTGCAGGCTGGGGGCGATGTACGACAGCATGGACCTTTACGTCGTACCGACGATAGTGGAGAAGAAGAATCTGAACCCGGTTCCGCCGACTCCGGGACCCGGCGCGGAATGAGCCGTGCAGCGCTGTGCGCGGATATTCGCCGGCGAGATTGAATTCCTGCGCGGCACCTTATATAATCACTATTCACGGCGGCGCACCCGCGGAGTTTTCGGCGGGAATCCGGGCCGCCCGCTGGCCGGAGAGCGGAATGGGGAGCCTGCCGGAAACGCCGATGATTCAGTACAAGGTTGAAAACATCACCCTTACGGACGACGAGAAGTCGTTCCTCATAGATTTGACCATCGAGCTCGAGGACTACGAGTCGGACCCAGTTTTAATATCGCTTTCGTTTCCGCTCGCGAACGATTCCGGCGACGTCGAGGACATAAAGGACAAGGCCGTCATACACGCCAAGAGCCTTTTGAAAAAGGTGCTCCTCGAAGACGCCCAGAGAGAGCTGTTTTAGGGGGCCTTTTCCCGTCCGTCGTTCAGGCTTCTCTGTGAATTTTTTCCCAGCTTCTATCTGGCTCCGCCCTGCGAGGTATTTAGACCGTCCACGTCGCCGAGCCCGACGACTCGGCCCCGGAAACTGGTGTGAGGGCAGAATCTCTTTAGCCGGGATAACCCGATCACTGGATTTTTTTTAATTATTTTCCCTTTCATTCAGCTCATTTTTCCGAATTATTTCCGCCTACGTTTTTTAATCAATAAACATCACAACTAAGAAATAATATTAACCATTCCGTAACTTTTTAGACTATATATTGGACCAATATATATAACGATTGAAATAAGATAGATACAATATTTGACAGTTTACTTTAATATCGCTATGTTTAGAAACCTTATTTCAGACACTCATAACAATTCAATCGAAAGAGAATATTTGGAGGAAGGGATATCATGTATTTGTTCAGGTTCTGTCTGGCAGCGGTATTTGCGGCCTGCCTCGGGGCAACCGCATATGCCGAGGAGGTATCGTTTTGTGTTCTGAATGATTTTATGCAGATAGTGACGTTCAAGGGACCCGACACGGAGTGTCTCGAATTCGAGACCGGTATAAAGCTGAATTCCGAGGGTCCCCGGGGGCCGCAAGGCGATCCTGGGCCCCCCGGGCCTGCCGGTTCGCAAGGCGAGACAGGTCCTGCCGGTCCTCCCGGTCTCCAGGGTGAGACAGGCGCAGCAGGTCCCGCCGGGCTGCAAGGTCCCAAGGGGGATACCGGCGCTCAGGGTGTACAGGGCGAGCCCGGTCCACAAGGTCCGCAGGGTATTCCGGGCATTCAAGGCGAGCAGGGCCCGGCAGGTAAGGATGGTCTGAGCGCCTTCGTCAACACGGCCCCGGAGCCGCCAGGCGAGAATTGCAAAGAAGGTGGAATGAAGGTGGAATCCGGCCAGGGCGATACGGTTGCCGATACCACATATATATGCGACGGCGCAGCCGGCCTGCAAGGAGAAATCGGCCCCGCAGGTGAGAAGGGACCCCAGGGTGAAACAGGCCCGCAGGGTCTGCAGGGTGAAACCGGGCCTCCCGGACCTCCAGGGCCCGAGGGACAGCCGGGCCCGGCCGGTTCTCAGGGCGAGCAAGGTCCCAAGGGGGATACCGGCGCTCAGGGTGTACAGGGCGAGCCCGGTCCTCCCGGTGCGGATGGTGCGAGCGCCTTCGTGAACACATTTGCCGAACGTCCGGGCGAGAATTGCAAGGATGGCGGAATAAAGATAGAAACGGGGCGGAACGAAAAGGTCCTCGAAACTATTTACGTGTGCAACGGAGCCCAGGGCCCCGAAGGTAAACAGGGGGCGCAAGGGGCTCCCGGCCCGCAGGGCCCCGCAGGCGCGGCAGGATCGCAAGGCCCCGAAGGCAAGCCGGGGGCGCAGGGCTCCGCCGGTCCACAGGGTCCCGCAGGCCCCAAGGGTGACGAAGGTCCCGAGGGTCCGGCCGGCCCCGAGGGCGAGGAAGGCCCGGCGGGCGTCACGATACTCGCCGGCGGCACGTCGAACAACGTGCCGAACAACGCGACGAGGTACGTTGACGCATTCGCCGTGGCCGCCGTCAACAACACCGAGGCGAATGTCGCGCACAGGATACCGGTCGCCGGGTCACTCACGAATTTAAACGCCGTTCTCGGCGGGACTACGACGGGCAGCTACGTGTTTACCGTGCGCGTCAACTCGGCGGCGCCGACGAACCCGCTGACGTGTACTATAAGCGGCTCGACCTCGTGCGCCGACTCCAAAAACTGCACTGCCGTGGCCGCTGGGGACACTGTTACGATACAGAGCGTCACGGCGGGCGTGAATCCCCGTATAGTCGGAACGAGCATGGTGTTCAGGGCCGGGGAGAAGTGTCCGTAGAGGCATAGCGCGGCGTCCCGGGATTGGGATAGCGGAAACTTCTTATGAAAATAGAGCCGCTACGGCATGGGGTGATTTCTCAGGGATTTTCCGGGGCCTATGAAGGGATTGTGCTGAAGCTTTTGGTAATGCACCTGGTGGGGATTGGCGGGTCTCGTGTCGTGGGCGAGGTTCCTGAGCGTTACGGCTGTCGTCAGGAGGAGATAAAGCGCGACGGCGGAGGCGGCGAAGAGCCTTCGGGCCTTGACGCCGCCGTGGAGGGCGTCTGTCAGAAATAGCTGCGCTACGAGGAAAGACGAAAAAAGAACTGACTGCATCATCGGGAAGCCCGCTGAGAGCGCGTTGCGGGTGACGACGACGAAGACGATGTAGACGGACGAGAGGCAGAAGAGGAGGACGTTCGCGCGGCTCCGGGTCTTCCATCCGGCCCACGCGGAAAGGGGGAGGAAGAGGAACATGCCCGTGCTGAAGAATTTGAAGACGACCATTTCCCAGGACGTGTTGAAGAACTGCCTTCGGAGATTGGAGCTTTTGAAAAGGGCCTCCATGCTGGAAAAGCCCGTGAGCACGTTGAGGCAGAGAAAGGGGAGGGTGAGTCCGGCGAGCGCCAGGAGGACCTGCCTCATATCGCGGATATATATAAGATATATGATAAATCCCAGAGCGTAGATGCCGGCGGTGTATTTGAAGAGGACGCCCGCGCTCATGACGAGCGCCGCGAGGAACGCTCCCCGGCCGTAAATATAGAGGACGACGCCCAGCGTGAAAAAGAGCGCGGCCGTCATGTCGTCCTGCTCGCCGGCGGCGACGTTGAGGTTGGTCCACGTATAAAATGCGAATATGAAGAGCGCGGCGGCAGTGACGCGGGGCGGGAAGTATTTCCGGCCTATCGCGTATTGAAGCGCGAAGAGGAGCACGAAGGCGGCGAGGTTGAAGGCCTTGAGTCCGTAGACGCCGAGGTGGGAGTAGAGCTGATACCACGCCATGGGGCCGAGGTAGGTTTTGACGCCCGGGAGTATGACGAGGGGTGTTCCCGGCTCGGGCGCTTGGAAATAAGTCCTGCCGTGGCTGAGGGCGAGGTTGACGTCGTAATAAACGTGGTCGCCCGAGTAGAGGATGAAGGCGAGCTTGAATGCCAGCGCGAGAAGCAGTATGTATAGCGCGAGGCGTCTTCCGCCGGGCGCGTTGGAGGAGTAGTCGTGTTCTTTCATGGCGTCGGGCGCGGAGACCCGAGTACTATTTTAGTTCGGGGGATGCGATTAAGAAAGGGGGAGGACTTTAGTGACGGGTGTGCCGGGGAGGAATCCAAACGGGTACGGTGACGCTCTAATCCTGTAGAGCGCCGCCGGGGTTAAGGGTTGGGACGGCGGCGTTGGGGAAGGCCGGCGCCGGGTGGAGCGCCGGAGAAAAAATTCACGTCAGGGAGAGCTGAAATGTTTAACCGTGTTTCTTATATCACAGTCGCGCCGGACGCGATGGAGGCTTTCGGGGGCGGGGCGAAGTATCTCGCGACTTCGTCGATCGAGAGGAAGCTGAGGTATATGGTGGAGCTCCGTGTGTCGCAGATAAACGGGTGCGCGTATTGCATAGACCTTCACTCGAAGCAGCTCCGGAAGGAAGGAGAGACAGAGCGGAGGATCGATTGTCTTTCGGTTTGGGATGAAGTGGAGTTTTACACCGACAGGGAGAAGGCGGCGCTGGAATGGGCGGAGGCAGTAACGCGCGTCGAGGCGACGCGCGTTCCCGATGGCGTCTACGAGCGGGTGAGCGCGCACTTCGGCGAGAAGGAGCTGGTGGATCTGACGCTAGCTGTGGCAAATATGAACTTCTGGAACAGGCTGGCGATAAGCTTCAGGAGGCAGCCGCCGGGGAGGAAGGGGTGAGAGTGGTTTCCGACGCAGCAAGACCGGAGATTCATTGTACGGTTCGCACGGTTAATGGTTAATGCGGCGAGGCCCGCTACGTCGGGTGTCGGCGGACACGGTCCGCCTTTTTCTAAGGGGGGATGGAAAGGCAAAAGCTGGATTCCCGATTAAGACATTCGGGAATGACAAATTATAAGGATGACGGAAGAGTGGTGTCGCGGCTTACGGCCGCGACTTTGGAATGATGTAGATTCCCGATACAAGCATTCGGGAATGACAAAATTAAGGTCACCCTCCCCCCAGAAGAGGGAGGGTGAAGATTATAGAGGCTATGTTCCAGCGGATGTGGATTTCAGGTGCCGTATTCTCGGCGGCTCGGGGAGTTTCAGCTTATAGGACGGGACGAGGTGCTTAAGCGTCCTGAGAATGGTTTCGTTCGGCGCTCCCGTCTCGGCCTGGCGTATCAGTTTCTTAACGTCTTCGACGTATTCCCGCCCGAAGTGATTCTTGTCGTTTGCCACGAATATCTTCTTCATGGTCGTCATTGTCGTGCCTTCTTCGGACGTCAGAATCTCCTCGTAGAGCTTCTCGCCCGGGCGGAGTCCGGTGAACACTATCGGCACGTCTTTATCGGGCTCGAGGCCGAAGAAGCGTATGATGTTGCGCGCGAGGTCCACGATCTTCACGGGCTCGCCCATGTCGAGGACGAACACCTCGCCGCCCTTTCCGAGAGCGCCCGCCTGGAGGACGAGGTACACCGCTTCCTGTATGCTCATGAAGTAGCGCGTCATCTCTGGGTGTGTCACCGTAACCGGTCCGCCGCGCCTGACCTGGTCGCGGAATATCGGGATAACGCTCCCCCGCGAGTCGAGGACGTTCCCGAACCTGACGGAGACGAACTCAGTCCGTCCGCGAATTTCCCTCAGCATGTTTTCGGAGACGCGCTTCGTCGCCCCCATGACGCTTGTCGGGTTTACGGCCTTGTCCGTCGAGATGAAGATGAATTTCTGGACGCCGTACCTGACGGAGAGGAGCGCCGTCACTTTCGTTCCCTCGACGTTGTTCAGCACCGCCTCGCGGGGAGTGCTTTCGAGGAGCGGCACGTGCTTGTAGGCGGCGGCGTGGAAGACGACGTCGGGCGAGTGCGCGTCGAATATCGCCTCCATGGCGACGCGGTCCTTCACGTCGGCGATTATGGAGACGGTCTTTACCTTATGCAGCTTCTCGTTCATCTCCTGGTTTATGAAGAAGAGCTCGGTGTCGCCGACGTCGACCATTATGAGGAGCGCGGGCTCGAAGCTCGATACCTGGCGGCAGAGCTCGGAGCCTATGGAGCCGCCCGCGCCTGTTACCATGACGCGCTTACCTTTAATATACGAGGCGACGCTCTCGATTTCGCCGCTCACGGATTCGCGCCCGAGGAAGTCCTCGGACGTTACCTCTTTAAAGTCGCCGAGCGTGACCTTTCCGGTGAGGACGTCGGAGATGCCGGGCATAATCTTGATATGCGGTATGCCCGCCTTTCTCGCGTGCTCGACTATGGCGTTGATCTGTGACGAGGTCGCCGAGGGTATGGAGATAATCAGTCCCTCGATGCCGAGCTCTTTAACGACCTCCGGCATGTCGGCCGACGAGCCCACGACTTTCGTGCCGCGTATGATGCTGCCGAGCTTTCCCGGGTCGTCGTCTATGAACGCGACGGGTATGTAGGGCGTAGCGCCGTTGGCCGTCTTCAGCTCCTTCAGGAGCCGCACGCCCGCGTTGCCCGCGCCCGCTATGAGGACCTTCATCCCCGATGGCTCGGACTTGCCCGTCGAGTAGAACAGCCGGAAGGCGAACCTGAGGCCGGTCGAGGCGAATACCGTCAGCAGGAAGTCGATGAAGACGACGGAGCGCGGATAGCCCTTCATCAGCGGGAAGTCTCTCGCCACGAGGCCCATGAGGGCGAGTATGGCCGCCGCGACGAGCGACGCCTTAAGCACCACGATCATGTCGTAGACGGAGAAAAATCTGAACGAGATTTTGTAGAGCTTGTATCCCCAGAAGACGATGAATTTCGCGGGGACGTAGAAGGCCGCTAGTATGAGGGCCTGGCGGAGGTGAGACCCGTCGAGGCTCCCGAGGCGTATCCAGTAGGATGCCAGGAAAATCGCCGTGAAGAGCGGAAGCTCGACCACGGCCGACATGAGGAGCTTGTGGCGATAGTATTTTTCCGTGCATCCGATGACCATGTTCCTTAGCATCTGATTACCTCCCGTATGGTTCTGAAAATGATCTTCAGGTCGGACCTGAACCCCATCTCTCTCAGGTACTGCCGGTAAAGCGCTATCTTTTCAGGAAGAACGACGCTCGTGTATGCTTCCTCGGCGTCGGGGTAGCGGGCGAGCACTTCCTCTTCGTTTCGGTATTCGAGCGCGGCGTAGTCAGTTATGCCGGGGCTGATTTCGAGGATCTCGGAGTAGTCGTCCCTGAATATGTCTGTGTATTTTCTGACCTCGGGCCTGGGGCCGACGAGGCTCATGTCGCCCCTGACGACGTTCCATAATTGCGGAAGCTCGTCGAGCTTCCACTTGCGGAGCGTGCGGCCGAGGGGCGTTATGCGGGCGTCGCCCGAGGACGTGACCGCAGGGCCGGACCTGTCGGCGTCCGCTACCATGGTGCGGAACTTCCAGAGACGGAAGGGCCGCCCGCGCCTGCCGACGCGCTCCTGCGCGTAGAAGACGGGGCCCGGGCTTCCGGCCTTTATGAGCGCAGCGACGACGCAGAACAGCGGCGTGAGCGCTAACAGCGCGGGGACCGATACCGCGAGGTCGAGCGCCCTCTTGCCGTACCCGGCGTAGAACCTACGCCCGCTATTTGCTGAATTTTTTGGAGACATCCGTGACGCACTCCGAAACGTAGTCGATTTCCTCGTCGCTCATGCCCGGGTAGACGGGGAGCGAGACGATGCGCTCGTAGAGCCATTCGGCCCCCGGGAAGTCGCCGGGGGCGTATCCAAATTCGTTTCTGTAGAACGGGTGCAGGTGAAGCGGTATAAAATGAACGCTCGTCCCTATGCCCCTCGCGGAGAGCTCTTCGATGAAGCGCGCGCGGTCGATCGTGTGCGCGCCGGGCTCGACGAGAAGGGGGAAGAGGTGATACGACGTTTCGCGGCCTGGGATTAGAGTCGTCGTCGAGAGGCCGGGCGAGCCTGAAATGGCGCCTGAGTATCTCTCGCATATCTCCTGCCTCCACGCTGTCATGGCGTCGAGCTTCGCGAGCTGTGCGAGGGCGAGCGCCGCCTGTATGTCCGTCATGTTGTACTTGTATCCGGGCTCGACGACTTCGTAGAACCACGAGCCGCCGCGCGAGTATCTCTTCCACGCGTCCTTCGAAATTCCGTGCAGGCGGAGGACGCGTATCCTGTCGGCCCATTCCTCGTTTTCAGTCGTGACCATTCCGCCCTCGCCGGCGGCGAGGGGTTTTGTCGCGTAGAAGCTGAAGCAGGTCATGTCGCCTATCGCGCCGACTTTCTTTCCGCCGAACGAGGCGGGGAGGGAGTGCGCGGCGTCTTCTATAACGCGGAGACCGTGGCTCCGGGCGAGGTCCATGATGCCGTCCATGTCGCACGGCTGGCCGCCGTAGTGGACGGGGATTATCGCGCGGGTTCTCGGCGTGACGGCGCGCGCGGCCGCCTCTACGCTCATGTTGCCGGTTTCCTTCTCGACGTCGACGAGGACGGGCCGCCCGCCGAAGTAGCAGACGACTTCGGCTGTCGCCGTGAAGGTCATTGCCGGGACTATCACCTCGTCGCCGGCTTCGAGACCCGCCGCCCGGAGCGCGAGGTGAAGCGCAGCCGTGCCGGAGCTTACCGCGACCGAGTGCGAGGCTCCGGTGTAGGCCGAGAACTCGTTCTCGAATCTCACCGTCCGCGGGCCCATCGTGAGCCAGCCTGAGCGTATCGTATCCAGGACTTCGGATATTTCGTCCTCAGTGATGTAGGGACGGTGGAAGGGAATTTCCATCGTTTTCTGCTTCGTTTGAGCCCTGTTCATGAACGCAGCTCCTCCTTTCAGGGGCGTGAATTTTTACCGGGTTTTGTCTTGCGGATTTTGCGGATTACTGAATGGCGTGCTTTTCGAGATCGAGCGAGAGCTCGTACATGTAGCGTCCCTCGTAGGACGTGAAGACGCGCTTTACGTCGAACCCCATTTTTTTATAAAAGGCGATTACCTTGTCGTTCCTGTGCCTGTCCGTCGTGAGGACAACTTCGCTCGCTCCCATCCTCGCCGACTCTTCGAGGAATGCGTCTAAAAGCCGCTCGCCGATCTTCCTGTTGTGAAACTCCGGCAGCACCGCGATCGACGAGAGGAGCGCCGAGTCACTGCCGCCGTGAGAAGAGGACGAGGGATACGTGAGCGCGCGCCTCGCGAGCTTCATGAGCACGGCGGGGTTTTTCACGACGCGGCCGAGCGAGCCGAGGACGAGCCGGGGCCACCTCTTTCTGAACGTGCGCTTGAAATATGCGGAAGGATCGACGACGCCGACTGCGAAGCCGACCGTCTTCCCATCCTCGACGCAGACGAGCGAGCACCCGTTCTCGTCCGTCAGGAAGTCGGAGTAGAACGTCGTCAAAAAAGAGGGGCCGAGCGAGCTCAGGAAAAAGCCCTCGAAACCGCTCATGTGTATCCTGACTATGTCGCCCAAGTCTTCGGGCTGTGCCTTTCTTATCATTTCGGAACCTCCCGGCGGAGCGCGCCGGATGTCCGTATCGCGTCCGCCCGAGCCGGCCGCCGGATGTGCTCGATCAGCCTTCCGGCGAGGAGCTCGATGTCGTGATTTTCTTTGAGAAAACGCGCGCCGCACGATGCCATTTCGCTTCGCTCGGCGGCGGTCATGGACGCCACGCGGAGTATCGCGTCCGCCATGCCTTCGGGGTCGTCGTGAGGGGCCTCGACGCAGGCGCCGCTTTCGAGTATCGCGTGGCGTACGGGAGAGGCGTAGATTATCGGGCCGCCCGAGGAGAGATAGTCGATTATCTTGTTGGGGAACCCGTAGCTTGCCTTCTTTTCGATGAGTATGTATGCGTCTCCCGACTTTAAAAATTCGAGAAGGTCGCCCTTCGGCATCGGCGGCATGATTTCGACGTTGTCTGCGCCGAGCCCCGCGGCGAGACTCAGAAGGCTTTCCGTCTGGACTCCCCCGCCGACAAGGGTGAATCTCACGTCGTCACGGCCGCAGTCCTTTATTATCCGCGCCGCTTTTATGACCGTGTCGAGTGGGTATATCGGCTGGAACGACCCTGCATAAACCACCCGGAATTTTCCCCCGGCGGCGGGGGAAGGCCCGGGCGGAGGAGGACCGCCGTTAAGCCGTATTCCGGGTGGCAGGAGGATGGTTTTGTGTCCGTATCCGCGGCCCTTGAAATAGCTCCGGGCCTCGTCTGTAAGGCAGATTATCTTCTCGGCCTTCTCGTAAAACTAGGTCATCGTTTTCCCTACAGTTATATAGACCGGGTGACGCTCCGTCATCTTTCCCGACGTGGCGAATACTTCGGGCCAGAGGTCGCCTATGTCGATGAAGAAGCGCGCGCCGAGCTTTTTGGCGGTGAAGCGCGCGGAGGCGACGGAGAAGGGGTGAGCGACTGTGCCTATCACTACGTCCGGAGCTATCCCCTTCCGCGAAAGGTCCTTCGCGATGCCGTAGCTCTTCCGGGCGTAGTCGAGCATGTTGACGACGCGCCGCCAGTCGTTGTGAAAATATCCGAAGGTGTTCATGCGGACGTAATTCACGCCGTCCACGGTTTCGATCAGGTACGGGCCGTTCACGTCCCTTATCCGGCTCTTCAGCATGTGGCTGAAGTTGGACGAGAAGATGTAGACGTCGATTCCCTGCCTTGCGAGCTCGCGGGCGAGGTTGTAGTGCCTCGTGCTTCCGGGGACGCCCGGATAGGAGGCGTACTGGTTGAACATGTATACGGTTGTCATGGATGCTCTCCTTGTGCCGCAGTCAGACTGTCCGGCCGTGGCGCAGGTCCGGCGCCGCGTATGCGTGCCTGAACGGCACGGGGGCTTTTGCGTGGTGCGGCCTTTTCATGTATACGAGGTTTATTAGTCCGACGTTCATGTAGAACGGTATGGCGAGCTTCGAGGAATAAAAACCGTCCTGTCCCATGGAGACGAGGCAGAGGACGACGGTGAACATTATCATGTTGAGGGCTAGGATATATACCGCGCGGTCACGCGTCCGGCCTATGAACTCGAACGACGTTTTCACGAGATAAATGAGGAAGAGGAGGAAGAAGGCCGTGCCGATGACGCCCGTTTCGATCATTATGCGGAGGAAGTAGTTGTGCGCCTCGTCGAAGTCGCCCAGAAGCTGGAAGACGCTGCCCTTCCCGTAGCCGATGACGGGATTTTCGAGGAAGGAATGCCAGAGGGGCTTCCATATGCCTTCGTTCCGGACTTCCGTGAGCGCGTGGCTCGTCTGCGAGGCTTCGAGCCTGAATATCGGGAAGTCGTTCGCCGCCAGATAGTCGTAAATCCAGAGCCCGGCTGCGAGAGTCCCTATAACGAACGCGAAGACTATGATCAGATTTTTAATCGACATGGCGCGTTTTCTGAAGACGACGTATATCGTCATGAGCGCGATTACGAGGAACGTGCTCGCTATGAAGCTCCGGGAAAGCGTCGCGAAGAGCCCGACGAAGGAGCCGAGCATGAGGCCGAGGAGGAGTATGTTCTTCTTCCAGCCGAAGTAGAGTATCGTGAAAAGTATGAGCGCGTAGGAGTAGACGGACGCGACCTGGAACGCCGGGAAGTCGCCGACCAGAGTAAATCCGTACGACGGGGCGTAGTCTATGAAGTTGATGAGCTGGCCCTTGGTGTTCGTGAGAATCTGGTACGCGAGCCAGGCGATGTTGAGCGCCATTGCCACGCACACGACTTTTATCAGCGTGACGACCTCTTCCCGCTTCGTTATGAAGAAGGGGACTGTGAAGCAGAGCGAAATGTACGAAAGCTCCTTTCCCCAGAAGAGGACCGAGCTCGTCACGGGGTGCCCGAGATACCCGACGGCGTAGACGGTGGAGACGAGCGAGACGAATATGAAGAGGATGAGGAACTGCATGTAGGTCGGGTAATTGATCTTCGTTTTCCTGAAAATAAGCATCGAGCCGGCGATGAGGCACATCAGGAACGTGATGAGGTCGTCTATGCGGATGTCGAGCCGCTGCATGTCAGTCACCTGGCCGAGGGGGATGCGCGGGCCGAGAAGGAGGCTGAGCGCGAGGAGGTAAACGATCACGCTCCTCCGCCTGGAGAAGCCGAATATGACGACCGAAACCGTTACGAAGAAAAGTATTATTGCTATGAGTATGCTCGATATCACGGGAGCACCACCTTACGCCGCCATACGGCGAGCATTATCAGGAGAACGCCGGCCTCGGTGATTATCATCGAGACGGAGGCCGAGGTGAGCATGTCGGCGCCGACGACGTATACGAGAAACGGGAACGCCCCCAGCATGAAGACGACGCTGAATACGGACGCGAGAGAGTAGAACCTCTGGAGCCCGGCCGAGCTGAGCGCGATTACGAATATCTCCCTTATAACCCTCAGGAAAAAGAACCCGGATAGAATCCGGAGGACGGGGACGGCGTCGTCGAAGCCGCTCCCGAGGAGTATGCGGACCGTCTCCGGGCTGAGCGCGTAAAGCAGCGCCGTGCACGCGAGCGCCCCCGTTATCATTACGATCGATGAATAGTGGAAGAGCCGCTTGAATCCCGCCGGGTCGTTTTTGTGGAAGTCGGAGAGGACCGGGTAAATCGCCATGAGGGGCACCGAGAGCACGAATATCGCGGCGAAGACTATCCTGTGCGCCGAGGAATATATGCCGACGTCGTAGCTTCCGGCGGCGACGCCGAGGATGATTATCGGGAGGCCCTGGTAGAGGGACGAGAGGCCGCCCGAGATGACGAAGTGTATCGATTCGCCGAGGTTGTCGAGCCACTTTTTCGGCGAGAGGACGAACCTGAAAGAGACGCCCGGCTGTTTGTAATACGCTGCCCAGAGGAAGAGCGCCCCGCCGAGCAGAAAAACGAACGACCATATGAAAGCCGAGGCGGGGAGGTCTTCGGGGCCTCTTACGAATACGTAAAGCAGAAGGACGAGCGCACCATAGGCGGCGAGGTTGCAGAAGGCGATGGATTTGAACCGCTCCACGCCCCGGAGATACCATTCTGTATAGAGCGCGCGGAATATGAGGTAGAACGAGAAGCCGAGGTAGACGAGCCTGTGCGCGGGCGATTCGGTGAGCGCGTACGTCACCAGAACGAAGACTGTGAACGCTGCGACGCCGCTCGCTATGCGCATCGAGAGTATGGTGTTCAGTATGTCGTCTTTCTTGTCCCTGTTCTTCGCGATTTCCCTCGCGCCGTACATATTTGTCCCGAGGTCGACGGCGAGCCAGAAGTACATCGTGAGAGTGAGGCCGAAGTTGAATACGCCGAAGCCCTCGGCTCCTAATGCGCGGGCGAGGTATATAGTCGCGACGAAGACGAGACCCTTTCCCCCGACCTCGCTCACGCCGGACCAGAAGACGTTGGAGCCTATGCGCGTCGTGATGCCGTTTAAGGAATCTGCGCCGAGCGGTATGGAAAGCCTGTCAGTTTTCATTGGCGGTTTCTCTCAGCATGTTGTTGTATGGTGCGGATTTTCTGACGTCGTAGGGGTCGTACCCGGCGGCCTCGGCGGCGTATATCCAGACGTATCCGTAAGCCTTCTTCAGCTCGCGTATGAGCGGCGCGAAGTCGGAAGCCGTTTTCAGCGAGGAGCCGCCGCAGACGCCCTTCGTCAGCCAGCCGGTTCTCCGAGCACCGCCGCTCCAAGGGGATATCGTTCCGCCGAGCCGGAGATTCGGATACTCTTCGAGCGGCTTTTTGAATTTCTCCCCGCGCTCCGAGATCCTCTCACGAAGGTCTTCGAGTGACTTGCTGCAGTAGCCGAGAGAGGCCTCGCCGCCGCTCACCACCACCATCTTCGGCGCGCTTTTTTCAGCGTATTCGAGCATGCCCTCTATGATGTACGTGACTGTGAACTGCTCTTTTTCGGCGAACGGGTTCAGGCTCTTCATGGGCGATGCGAAGCCGGAGAAGAGGAGCCATATGACGGCGTCGGGGTATATCTCACCCGCCATCTTTCCGAGCTCGCGTCCGATCTCCGTGAGCCTCTCCTTTACCTCTTCTTCCGATTTGCCGAGCTCGCCCGCGACGTAAGAGACCCTGTAGGCGTCGTAGTTGTTGTAGGCCTCGGGGTCGACCACTATGCCCGGCGCGCCGAGCTCTTTCGCTATTTTGAGCGACGCCCGCCATATGTCGTAAAAATCGCCGAGCGCGCCCCATTCGTCGTAAATATCCATACCCTTAATCGAGCGGAAGTAGACGTGCCGCGAATCCTTCGAGAGCGACCTTCCGCCTTCGTCGTACCCGATGAACCTGTTGAAAAACACCCACGGCCAGACGTCCTTCCGCGCGCCTGAGTTGAGCGTCTTCACCTTTCCGGCGAACGTCTCGTACGAATAGCGCTTCGTGTCATAGGCCCCTGTCAGCGGAACGGCGACGCCGTCGTAACCGACGCCGGACAGGGCGTTCAGTCCCTTCGGGCCGAAGCCGGAGAGGGGCGGCGTGTGAAAGCTCACGAGGAGGACGTAGGGCAGGGCGATAGAGAGAAGCTTCGTCATAGTCGTTATTTTTTCAGCCCGATCCGTTTTCTGTCGCGCGATATGACCGACGTCAGGTGCCTGCTTATGGCGGCCTTGCCGCCGTGCTCCATGAACCATTCGAGGGTGTCGAATACTCCCTCCCTGAGCGGGACGGCCGGTTCGTATCCGAGGAGCTCCCGCGCCTTGCCGATGTATGAAAAGCTCCTCGCCGCCTCTCCCGGGCGGGCGGGGGCGAAGTCGATCCTTACGTCACTTCCGATATACCCGGCCACGAGCCCCGCGACCTGAAGCACCGCCGTTTCGACGCCGGTGCCGAGCTGGAATATGCCGCCGGCGGTTTCTTTCGGATCGGATTCGAGCACGAGCTCTACGGCGCGCGCTATGTCGGAGACGTGGACGAGGTCCCTCGTCTGCGTGCCGTCGCCGTAGACCGTGAGGCGGCCCGTCGAGAGGCCGTCCTTGATGAAGCGGGCGACGACGCTGGACTTATGAAAGCTCCACGGCCCGTATGCGTTCGAGAACCTGAGCGCGACCGTCGGCAGGCCGTAGGAAGCGCAGAAGGCCGAGCAGTATCCCTCGCCCGCGAGCTTCGCCGCGCCGTAGGGGGAGAGCGGCCGGGGAGCCGTGTCCTCCCTCGAAGGGGGAGGCGCCGCTCCAAGCGGGGCGTTCGACGACGCGAATACGAACATCCCCGCGCCCGCCTTGCGTGCGGCTTCGAGCATGTTGAGCGTGCCTCCGACGTTCACTTCTGCGTCGAGAAAGGGGTCGTCAATCGACTGCACGACCCCCGCCTGCGCGGCGAGGTGAACGACGGCGTCCATATCCCGGCACGCCTCTTCGCAGAGCTCAAAGTCTCTCACGTCGCCCTCGATCACCGTAACCGCCGAATGGTCGAGGCCGCGCTCCGAAAGAGCGGCTTCCAGAGTGGCGGCGCTTCCAGTCGACATGTTGTCGAGGACGGTAAGTGAGAAACGGCCCGACGTAAGGAGGCGTGCGGCCAGGTTTACACCTATGAAGCCGCAGCCTCCCGTGACCAGGACCTGCATTTTATCGTGCGGCGGGCTCACGTCAGACCGCCCGTATTTTTTTACGCTTCTGCGCCGCGTCGATGTAGGAGACCTTTTCCCTGCGGCCGTCCCACCTGACGTCGGGCATCAATACCTCGCGCCTTGCCTCGATGCGCTCCCGCCAGCTCGTGAGGTCTTTCAGGATTACGGCGATCTCGGATTCGACGTCCGTCGCGGGCTTATAACCTAGGTCGAAGAGGTGCTGGTGGTCCGGGTTGTAGTAATGCTCTTCCATTTCCTTCCGCGGGTTTTCGACGTTACGGATTTCGGATTTTATCCCGAGCGAGTCAGCGACCTTGTGCACCATCTCGGCGAGCTCGGTTATGCCGTAGACCTCCTGGAACTGGTTGAACACCCTGTACTCGCTTTCCGCGGCCGGGTTTTCGACGGCAATCGTCAGGCACTGCATAGAATCCCGGAGCGGCAGGAACCCTCTCTTCTGGCCGCCCTTTCCGAAGGGCGTTATAGGCTCGCCTATGACGGCCTGGCAGCAGAAGCGGTTTATGGCCGTTCCGAAGCACTGGTCGAAATCGAAGCGCGTCAGGAGGCGCGGGTCGTCGCCCATCTCGTCGATTCGTGTTCCGAACACGACGCCCTGCATGATGTCCGTCGAGCGGAGCCCCCAGACCCTGCACGCGAACATGACGTTGTTCGAGTCGTGGACTTTCGTCTGGTGATACCAGCTCCCGGCCTGGCGAGGGAAGGGGAGCCTGTCTTTCCGGCCCCTGTACTCTATCTCGAAAAAGCCCTCGGGGATGTCGATGTTGGGCGTTCCGTACTCGCCCATCGTGCCGAGCTTTACGAGGTGCGACTCGGGGCAGATGTCGCGCATCGCATACAGAATGTTGAGCGTGCCGACGATGTTGTTAACCTGCGTCCAGGTCGTGTGCTCGACGTCAATCATGCTGTAGGGCGCCGAGGGCATCTCTCCCAAATGGACGATGGCGTCGGGCTTGAAGCTCCGAAAGGCGTTCTCGACGAAGTTGTAGTTCGTGAGGTCGCCCTTGAAGAAGCGCATGTTGCTGTCGAAGTTGTCCCTGAAGGCTTCGAGCCTTTCGGTCATGCGGGATATCGGGGCGGCGGACTGCGAGCTCATTTCCTGGACCCAGTCCCTTCTCATGTAGTTGTCGGCGCCGGCCACGATGTGGCCCCTTTTCGTGAGATACATCGCGAGCGGCCATCCGAGATAGCCGTCCACTCCTGCAATGAATACACGCATGTGAATTACCTCCTGTGGTTGTTTGCTACGGATTCGTACTGCGGATTTGATGTCGGAAACGGGGAAGCGGCGGGCTTCCCTCACGGCGGATAAAAGATTGTTTAATTAATATAACATATATACCATATATACAGCTTCGCCCTCTCACTTACATAAGGGGCGAAAAGACGATTTGAAATGCCGGGACGCCCGGGCCGCTACAGCAGCTCGACGTCACCCGCGTCGACTTCGACGGATACCGCGCTCCTGATTAAATGAACCGACAGTATCAGCCTGAAGCCGCCCCTTTGCGACTCGATCCTTCCCCGGAGCCCTTCGAGGGGGCCCCTGGTTATGACGGCCTCTCTCCCCTCGAACTCGTAGGGGAAGGGCAGGCACGGAAGGCCCGACCTTACGAGCCTCCGGGCCGCGTTTATCTCTTCCTCGGGCACGGGTACGGGTACGCCGCTATTCCCGAGGATGCGGACAACCCCCTTCGCGCCGAGCACGTCGAGGCTGTCCCTGGGATCGATGCGGACGAAAAGATAGCCCGGAAAGAGCGGAAGCTGCACGCGCTTCTTCCGGTCTTTCCAGATGCAGAGGACTTCTCTCAAGGGTAGAAACGCTTCGACGCGCTTTTCCTCGAGATTCCATACGGCCTTCTTTTCGTGCCTCGATCTTGTGTGGACGGCGTACCAGTTCCTGGTCCCGGACGCCGTCCCGTCTTCTCTCCCGTTCTCCTTTAAAGCTTTTAACAGTGCGTTTTCAGGCATCGGTCGGCCTCCCGTTCTCCGTCTTCGTCATGGAGACGTCGTCGATCCAGAACTCGCCGGAGATGAGATTGTCGAGCCTCTCGCTCTTCTCGCGCCTGAGGCCGATGGTTACAGTCGGGCAGTTCGCGGGGGCGTCGAATTCGAGCCTCCGCCTCTCCCAGTCGGAGGAGCCCGTGTAGGAATCGGATTCCGTCCTGAAGCCCTGGCAATAGACCTCGACCATGACGCCGCTGCGCGTCGTTATGTCGGACGAGGCCGCGTCCCAGGTGAGCGCATAACGCGCGCCCGGCTCGACTGCGACGGTCTGGTAGACGCCCCTGAAATCGACGTTCTCCTTGCCCGAGAACTTAAGCCGGAGGGACCTTTGGCCCTCGGTCTTTTTCCTGTAGTCGTAATCGGCGTGAACGCCGCCCGCCTGATTTATTTTCCAGTCGAACCCCTGGCCGACGGTGTCGTATTCGAACCCGCCGTTCCATACGAGGGCGCCTGAGTCTTCATCGGGATAGAGCCCTGTCCATACGTCGCGCGCGGATTCAGTGTCGCCCTTGGCGAGGAGATAATCCGCGTAGGCGAGGGCCGTCTCGCTGCCCGGGCCGTTTTGACTGAGCCTTTCCCAGACGGGATACGTCGCGTCCTGCCTGTCCGTCTGGATCAGATAATCGAGGTAGGAGGGGAGGACTTCGTCCGACACGGCCCTTTCGAGGATCGTTTCGGGGTCCTTCGCCACGCGCCAGCTTATGTCGAAGACGCGCTTTCTTTTCGTGGGGTCGGCTTCGGCGACGACGCGGAGGTTGTCGAGCGCGAGGTCGTTGTCGCCGAGCCTGAAGGCCAGCATCGAGGATTCCCAGAGGAGGCCCGGCGAGGACTGCATCATGTCCTGCGCCATGCGGAGCGATTTTTCGGAATCGGCTTCCCTGCCGGAGTCGATATAAAGCTCCGAGAGGCCCAGCCACGACGCCGCCATGAGCGGGTTCCCGGAGAGGGCGGAGAAGTAAAGCGCCTCCGTTTCGGCGTCGCTGCCCGTCATGTTGATGTGCTTCAGGCGGGCGAGCCTGTAGACGGCGTCTCCATTCCGTCCGTCGATCTCTACGCTCCTTTCGAGGAGGACGGGGTCCTCGGAAAGGGAGTAAACGGCCGACATGCCCGTTACGACGGCGAGGACGCACGCCCCGACGCTAAGCATCGAGAGCGCTGCTGTCTGGCTTAGATATCTTGAGCGTTTTCGCATTTTTGTCCGCGTGGTATTGGTAGTTGTACCTGTATCTGCTCGACGCCGTTTCCATCCTGTTCACTATCGCGCCCATGATTCTCCCGCGCACCTTGCCGAGCTCCTCCAGCGTCATCTGCAGAGTCTTTCGCTGGGTGATGCCCATGCCGGCGACGACGAGGACGCCGTCAACCGCACGAGCCGCGAGGAGCGAATCGGCGAAGCCGAGCACCGGCGGGCCGTCGACGAGGACTATGTCGAAGCGCCCAGTGAGCGTCTCCACGAGCTCGCGCATCTTGTTCGAGCCGAGGAGCTCGGAAGGGTTAGGGGGAATGGGCCCCGAATATATGATGTTGAGTCCGTCGACTTCCGTCGGCATGATGGAGTCGTCGAGCGAATACTTGCCTATGAGATAGGTGCTGAGGCCGGCCCCGTTCGAAGCCGCCGTCCTCCAGACGCGCGTCAGGCGCGGGCGGCGCATGTCGGCGTCTATCAGGACCACCTTGTATCCCGACTGCGTAAAAGCAATAGCGAGGTTCGACGAGCATGTCGTCTTTCCTTCGAGCGGCTGGCTGCTCGTCAGAAGGAGCGAGCGCGGCTGGCTGTCGGGCGAAGAAAATAGCACCGACGTTCGTATGACCCTGAACGCCTCCGAGACTATAGAGAGCGGGTTCGTGTGGACTACCTTTTCCAGCCCCGCGGCCTCCGGGCCCGTTACTACCGGTATGCCGCCCAGGAACGGTATCGGAAAGCGCTGCTTGAGCTCTTCTTCGTCCTTTATCGTCCTGTCGAAGTGGTCTGTGACGAACGCCAGGAATACGCCTCCGAGGAGGCCCGCTATTACTGCGAGGGCGAGGTTGAGCGGTATGTTCGGGCTGTAGGGCAGGAGCGGCGCGGATGCGTAGTCGACTATCTGTATGTTGGTCGCCTTTATGCCGGACGTGACCTCCGTCTCCTTCACCCTCTGGAGGAGGTTCTGGTAAATGGTCTTGTTCGTTTCGACTTCGCGGTCGAGGATCTTGTATTGTATGGCCTTGTCGTTGAGTGCGGCCGCGCGGGCGTTCTGCTCGGCCGTCCTCTCCTTCATGATGTTCTCTTTTCTGACGGCGGCGAGGTAGTCCTTCTTTATGCTCTCGGCTATGCCCGTGACGCGCCTGTCTATCTCGCTCTTCATGCTCGCGACCTGCGCACCGAGCTGCTTCAGGTCGGGGTAGTTGGGCCCGTAGACGACGCTCATGTTGTCGTACTCGGCCTTGACCTTCGTGTATTCCTCGCTCAGCTCCTGTATCGAGGGGTCGTTCAGGACCTGGGGCAGGTATTCGTACTTGCCCTCCATGACGTCTTCGTAGAAGGCCTGCTTCGCGAGCCTTTCGTTCTCGGCGGCGGTGAGCGCGCCGTTGAGCTCGGAGAGCTGTTTGTATGTGAGGTTCATGTTCTCGTCGAGCGAGATGATGTCTTCACGCTTGGCGAATTTGTTGAGCTCTTCCTCGGCCTGCTCGAGCCTGGCCTTGACCTGCGAGAGCTGTTTTTCGAGGAACTGCCGCGCCGACTTCGTCGCGTCGAGCCTCCTGTCGAGGAGCCATTCGATGTACTGATCGCCGAGCGTGTTCACGGCTGTGGCGGCGAATTCAGGGTCGCGGCTGGTGAAGCTCACCTTGACGAGCCTGGATTTCCTGTCGGGGTTGATATCGACGCGGCTCAGGAATTCGTCGAGAAGCTTTTTGTCTTCCCTTTTCTTCTCGGCGGCCGCCTGCGCCGGGCTCTTTTTGCCGGGCTTTTCGAACATGCCGCTGAAGGCGCGCGATATGAGGGATTTACGCTCGCTCTTTTTTTCCGTGAACTCGGGGTTGGCCGAAAGGTTAAGCGCTGTTATGACGTTTTCGGCGAGGGACTTGCTCTTTATGAGCTTGTACTGCGTTTCGTAGAATTCCGCCTGAGGCGCATCGAGCTCGACGACTTCCTCGAACGTCGTGATGCGCGGGTTATCGGGGGCTATTTCGAGGGTGATGTCGGCCTTGTACATCGGGGTCATGATGAGCGAAGCGACGAGCACGACGACCACCGACACGACGAGCGCCGTTATGACTATCCACTTCCGCCTGAGTATGACGCTCAGGTATTCGTGTATGCCGACTTCCTCGTCGGGCCGCGTATGCGTGTAATAAAGCTGCGGCTCCGCCGGGAGCTTCGGCTCCTGTCTTTCCCTGAGCTCTCTGCCCTTTTCTCCGGGCAGCTCGTAATCTCTATCGTCTTCCATTCCGCACCTTGCCTGGTTCCGCCGTTATCTGGCCGGCGGGTTATACCCCACGCCGCCGAATCCGAATACGTTAAGATTGAGCCCGTAGAAGAAGCTCTTTATGCCGCTCGCGCCGACCACTATCGCGTCCTTTTCGCCGAGTATCGGGTCCTCCGTGGTGCCCTGGTTTATATCGTCCATGTCGAGCTTGACGACCTCCTTCCTGCCGTCGCCGAGGTCGCGGACGAGGCTGACGTCGCCCGCGTTGGCGTAGCTCACGAGCCCGCCGGCCATAATTATGGCCTGGCTCACCGTCGTCTCGCCCTCGTTTATGGGGTAGGAGCCCGGGGTTTTCACCGCTCCGTCGACGAATACGTTGGAGGCCTCGGGCACGTAGACCTTGTCGCCGGGCGCGAGATCGAAGTTGACTTCGTCCGGGGTCCCCTCGCGCTTCAGCATGTCGTCGAGATCCACTATGACCTTTTCCTGGCTGCCAGCGTTTTTGCGCGTGACGTAGACGAGCGTGCCGGCGTCGGCGTCGAGGCCCTTGGCCATCGCGAGCGCGTCGAGGAGGGTCATTTCGCCTATTATTTCGTAGTTGCCCGGCTCGTTCACGTAGCCGAGTACGGAGACCCTTTTACTCTGGTGCTCTGCCACGAATACATTTACGTGCGGGTCTTTTATGAAGCCCCTTTCCTTGAGAAGGGTTTCTATCCGGACTTCGGCCTCCACGGGCGTCATCCCGCCGACCGCGACTTCGTTGAGAAGGGGAAGCTTTATATTTCCGGCGGCGTCCACTCTTTCCGTGGTTCCGAATTTCTCGGATTCCATCGCCTTGATCTCGAGAAGGTCCGAGGGGCCTATGGTGTAGTTCGAGTGGTCCACACCCCCTTCGGAGGAGGCTTCGTTAGAGGCCGTTTCCCTGAATATCTTCTTGTTCAGGTCTCCGGCTCCGCCCCCGCTGCCCTCAGCCTGACGAGCCGACCCGTATACACCGGCGGCGGGGGTTTGTCTCATCCCACACGAAGCTGTGAGGATGAGGAGGGCTATTATTGCAGCATACTTTGGCATACCGGTCTCCGTACCTTCGAAACAGCGCGCGATCGACGATTATGCTTCAATATCCCCTTGAACTCTATGCCGCATGTTATTTTTCGCGGTATCCGGCCGTCTCCGGCCGGATACCGGTTTGAAAACTTGCAATCTGTAACTTGAGTTTCGTCTGCCCCCGGTTATTCGAAGGGGCTGCCGACGCCGTCTCCGCCGCCACCACCGTTATCGTCGCTCGTAGCGGCCACAATTACCGCTGCCGCGATCGCTCCCGCTGCTACAGTTCCGAATATAACGGGACCGGCCACGGAGGAAGAACCCTCGACGGGCGGGGGCGTGGCTTCGGCTTCGTAGCCTTCGGTGGAATATTCCACATCGGGCGGTGGAGCCGTCTGCGGATCGGACTGGGCCACGACGGTGTCGTCGACTACCGACTGGGCGACCACGCGTACCCTGTCGCCGGCTTCGACCGTTACCGGGCCTTCGTTCGTCGCGAGCGCGAGCTCGCCGTCCGAAAGCTCGACTACCGTGCCGTCGGCTGTCACCATGACGGTGCCCTCGATAAAGGACCGGGAGGCTTTCAGAACCTCGGGCGTCGCCAGCGAGCCGTCCTTCGTTACGAAGGAAATGACGGCCTTTTCAGGCTGAATCCTGAAATGGACCGTGCCGCTGTCGATTTTGAGGTTAAGGAGCCGCCCGTCTTCGGCGACGCTGAGCCTGGAGCCTTTCTCGGCGACGAAAGTGCCGCCGGTGACTCTTATAAGGGCTCTGTCGGGGTAGGAGATTTCGTCCCCGGACACTACAGGAAAGACTTCTTTTTTGCCGTTAGCACCGACTATAGTGACGTTTCCGAGGAGGGCATCCGCCGAAACGGGTCCAGCCGTGAAAACGCACAGGACAAAAGCGAAATAGAAACAGGCAGATACTCTTAGAGCTCGACTCTTCATGAAAGCACCTCCATGCGAGCCTAGACGAGTAGGCGCCCCCTCTCCCCAAAAGAATGCCGGATAATCAAGCTTGACTAACCTAACTTCGGCAGCCACCGACCATGAGCTTTCTGGCTTGTAGGTCTCAGGCTTTGATCCGCATCCTTTCAGATGTTTCACCCTTTCGTCTTAGGTGTAGTTTTATTTCAATCTTAATCAATACTAGAGTCGAGTCAAGCAAAATTTTTAGGGATAGAAAGCGGGCCGGCTCCGCAGGAAATTTTCCGGGTATAAAAATGTTTCGTAGCCGTTATAATTAGAAAACAGAGAAGGGGCGCGGAGGCGAAAGCGAAATATGCTTGTTTCTGGCCTTATTTCCACAGCCGGGGGCCGCGCGCTTTGAGCGTCGCGGGCGCCCGGAGAAGCGGCGAGGGGGTGGGAACGGTTTCCGTTTCGGGGGCGGCCGATATTTTTATCGCTGCGGTTGTCGCCATCGTTCTCGTGTTGTCGCCGCTGCCTATAGGGAGCGTCCGGCCGCTGCCGGTGATGGCGATAGAGCTCCTTTCTTTCGCTGCGTTCATAGCACTGCTTGTCAAGTATGCGCTCAGGTCGGAAGCGCCGTTCGCCGGCGTAAAGCCCTATGCGGCGTTTCTCGCCTTCGTCGGAGTCTGCGTTCTACAGGTTATACCGCTCCCGGGATGGCTGCTCGGCATCCTGTCGCCCGCTGCAGCCGGCATATGGGAGAGGGCGGGGGAGACGCTTTCGGGGTTCGGGTTCACCGGGGGCGGGGACTTCCACACGATAAGTCTTTATCCGTGGATGACGGTTAAGAGGATTCTCTTTCTCCTCGCGTGTTTCGCATTCGGGATAGCCGTTTCGAGGACGCTCGTCACGAAGAGGAGGATCGCTTTCGTTCTCGTTCCGCTCTTCGCGCTGCTGTTCTTCGAGGCTGCGCTCGGGATTTATCAATACCTGTCGTCGGGCGGGCGGGAGGACGCGAGCGGGACATTCGTCAACAGGAACCACTTCGCGGGGTATCTCGAAATGACATTTCCGCTCGCTCTCGGGTGCGTCCTCGCGATAGGCGGGGGCAGGGTTTCCGGGCGGGGGAGCCTCGTCAAAAGGCTCGTTTCGTCGGGAAGCTTCCAGAAGCAGGCGCTCCTTTTATTCGTGCTGGGCGTGATTTTCCTGGCGGTGCTTTTCTCGCGCTCCCGTATGGGGATATTGTGCGCAGTCGCCGCGCTCGCGTTCTTTTCGGCGGCCTCGGCGAGGCTCGCGGGGAAGGGGCTTAACGTGAAGTGGACGCTCTATACTGTGCTCGGGGTCGCGCTCGTCTTCGCGATTTTCGCGGGGCTTTATCCCGTTGCGGAGAGGTACGCGCATCTCGACGAGAGCCTTCCGTCGAGGACGCTGCTTTGGTGGGACATTCTCGGAATTGTGAAGGATTTTCCGATTTTCGGGACGGGGCTCGGGACGTTCGGGCACGTGTACCCGCTTTACAAGCACGCGGTCGACGCGCCGCTCGTCTATCTCTATTCGCACAACGATTATCTCCAGATCCTGGCGGAGACGGGGATCGTTGGATTCGCCGCCATAATGACGGCGCTGGGTCTGTTTGCGTTATGGTCGCTCCGGGCGCTCGTCAGGCTTTCGGAAGGCGGGGACTACGGGAGGTTTTTCATATTCCTAGGCGCGGCTGCGGGCGTGTTTTCGATACTCGTTCACAGCGTCGCGGACTTTAATCTTCACATTCCTTCGAACGCGATTTACTTCGCGTTTCTTATAGGGCTCATGTGTGCGCTCGGGAGAGGGGAGGGGGGGAAAGTTAGAGTAATTCAGGGTCTCGTATTTTAAACTTTTAAAGCATTAACAGAAAAACAAATACAGAGCTAAAGACTTCTACTTTTGCTTGACCAAAAGTAGAAGTAGTTTGTTTTTAATGCTTTAAAAGATTTTAGATCCTGAAACAAGTTCAGGATGACTACAAAAAACAAGGATAAAAACTGGATTCCCGATACAAGCATTCGGGAATGACAATCTTAAGACTTCACCGCGGAATTTTGCCCCGTCCCGGCGGGCCACGCCCGCTAGAAATCGAAGTAGCAGAGTCGTTGCTGTTTCGCCCGACGCGCTACCGTGCATGAGTTTCCAAAGGTGCTTCGTCGAAAAACACACTGCGTGTGTTTGCTACTTTTGGTCAAGCAAAAGTAGGAAAGCATTTGCTTTTGCATTTCCGTTAAAGATTTATAAAACGAGATTCCGAATCAAGTTCGGAATGACGAATTAAAAGAATGGATTCCCGATACAAGCATTCGGGAATGACACAATAGAAATCCCCCTATATCCCCCTTTTTCTAAGGGGGACTTAAAATAAAATGCATTTGGTATTATCAATGCTGTGTCGGATGCATGCGCACGCTGTGCGCTGGATTCCCGATCCGGCTTCGCCCGCAGGCTCCGCCGCGACAAGTAAAGACATTCGGGAATGACAGCCTGGGAAAATCCAAATCCCCCCTGACCCCTCCGTCTTCGGCATAGCCTACGCCGCGACAGGCTTTTTCTAAGGGGGGATAAAAGGAAGATTTCTCACATTCGTTCGAAATGACACACAAAACTCAAAATCTGGATTCCCGATACAGGCATTCGGGAATGACAGATAAAAGGTGACCCCCATCTCGATCTTCCCCCTTCCCGGAAGGGGGAAGAAAGTGGCTGTGTGAATAGCACCTTCGTGCATTACTCCTCCGTCCTGCAGGCCTTGAGTCCCCTCGTCTCCGAGTAGAGGTGGCAGATGGAGGTGATGTTGCAGAGCGCCGAGAGATCGCCCTCGTCGCCGTCGCGCGTTTCGCCGAGGAGCATGTAGTTCATCCAATGACCCATCTCGTGGCCGAGGGCGTCGAGCGCCGGCGTCACGTTGATGGAGCCGCCGATGTTGTAGCTCCCGCTGCAGCCTGTTTCGTAGTACTTGCACGGAAACCCTTCCTTGCCCTTCTCGGCGTCGTAAAGCGTAGGCTTCAGAACGTCTATTCTGATGTCTGAAGGCGAAAGCGAATGCACCTCGTCTTCGAGGTCGGGGTAGTTCTCGATGACGCAGTTGACGACGAGCCCGTAGTAGTCGTCCACGACACGGACGGCGTCGGTGAGCTCCTCGGGCGTGTAGTAACTCATGTGATGGAATTCTATGCCGAGCGGCGTTATGGTCACAAGCTGTCCGCCCCTGGTGTCGCCGTCGCCCTCGCTTCCTCCTCCCCCGCCGCAGGAGGAGATTAAAAGGAGAATCAGTATTGCCAGTGCCGCTGTCAGGAGAATATAAAGCCGGGGCGTCCCCATACCGTTAAAATCTTTAGTTCTCAATTTCCCGCCTCTCTTTTTTCCCTTTTGAGATCAGCCGGAGCGGTCCCCCGGGGCGCCTCACCGACATAGAGCCCGGCCGTTGACAGGCGCTTGAGATTTCCGCCTGCGGCGGTCCTGGCAAAGATGTTCGTCAAGAAACCGGGGCGCGGATTTACGTGCCGTATACGCCCCGCCGGGGGACCTTCCGGAGACCGTCTTCCGGGAGGTTTTTTGTATATGCCGACATGGTATATCCCTTTCGAAATCGGCACTATTGGACGAAGGTTTAAATGATTTCCAATACCCGGGTATTAGGCTCGGGGGAGGGATATAGAGAAAGTCTTAGGTGCTCATTGGACTTTTACGTTTAGGACGGCTGGGCAGCCCCCGGGCGGGGGCCTGTCCGGAGAGAGGGCTGCGCGGGGCGGTGTAGTTATAAAAACTACAGAATAATAAAAATATTGCTTACATTAAGATTCGTAATGCACTATAATTGCTTTGTTGATAACTATTACCCGGGTGAGTTTTACAAAAAACTTTTTGAAGGAGGCGTACGATGAATTTAACCAGACTTTTGGCGTTACCGGTCTTGTTCGCATTTGTAATATTAGGCAGTATCGGCGGATGCAGCGACAGCGACAACAATAATCTTCCGCCGGGAGCATGCGCCATGCCGCATTTGACGAGAGACTTCGACGGCGAGTTTTTTGACTTTGTCGACGAGGATGACGGCATTGTAATGTCGGTTACTTCGGACGGCGTAACGGCGCTCATAGACATTTCGGACATCGACGACCCGGATTTCGGCTTTCTTCTCGTAGCTGACGTAATCGGCCAGAACAGGGCGGAGATATTCGAAGCCGACACGATAGTGGACGGCGAAGACGTAACGGTGGACGCTTCCGGCGAAGCGGTAAGGCACGACGGCGGGAGGAGGCTCGATCTGAATAACCTTATAGTAGGTGATCTCGAGTTTATCGACTTCTCGGGAGAGTGCGAAATCATCTCCCCGTTATAAGCCCGAAATCCGTAGTATGTCAGCGGCGCCCGGGACGTTACGACAGTGAATATTGATATTGTCAGGGGGGAGGCCGGAAGGTCTTCCCCCATCTTTTTATATGGTGGACAAAGAACTAGAAATTAAATCCCCCCATTCCCTCCGGCTACGCTAAGGCTTCCGACTTCGCTAAAGTTTCGACCAATAAAAAGGCTTCGACCGACTAGAAAGCTACGTCGGACAAATCGCCGCGACAGACCTTTTCCTAAGGGGGGATGAAAAGACTAAAGAATGGCAAAATACCAGGTAATCCCCTCACCCTGACCCTCTCCTCTCCTTCGAGGGGAGAGGGAAGATTATGGAAGCACCGTTTGCGCGGGCTCGGGAATAGCTGTGTATTTACCACATCGATTGTCGGGGACACGTAGTGTGTTTTCCGACGTAGGAAGAGGAGGAGATAAATGCAATGTTCGCGCGCCGCTGCCACATGTAGCCCGCGCTGGTACGTCCGATTCCGGCACGCGCGGCGCTCTAAATCCCCCTTTCTCCCCCTTTTCCTAAGGGGGAATAAAAGCGGTAGTCGCACGTCGGTTGAATAATGCAGCGAGACTGCCATGTCGGTTATGAGCAAAGTTTCCCATTCATTCCGGAATTTTTTATACTGTAAGCAAATGCGAATCTTTTTTTGTAAGTGTGCATCGAATTAGGTACACCATAGAGGTGACGGAGCGGTCGACGGGATAGGTCGGGGCCCCCGATTCAGGCTCCAGGGCGCCTGGTAAATAAAAAAATACGCCCTCATTGACACTATGTAGACCGGCTGGTAACGTGTAAGTAAGCACTTACTTTCATGCCGTCAGGGTTGCCCGGATAATGAAGGAAGTTAGTCGATAAATATCTGCGTCAAATCACGATGCGAGGATAGCCAGACACGATGGGTACATTTCAACGGACAGCTGTATTCATATTAGCTCTCGCCGCTTCGGGCCTGCTGCTCGCGGCCTGCGAGGGCCAGAAACCGGCCGCGCCTCCCCCGCCGAAGGTTACGGTGAGCAAGCCGCTGCAGAGAGAAGTCATGGAGTGGGACGAATATACGGGACGCCTCGAAGCGGTCGACTCTGTCGACGTGAGGGCCCGCGTGAGCGGCTATCTCCAGTCTATTCATTTCACCGACGGGCAGGTCGTGAAGGAGGGAGACCTCCTCTTCGTCATAGACCCGAGGCCGTACCAGGCCGAGCTGGACAGGGCCGAGGCCGAGCTCAAGCTCGCCCAGGCGAGGCTCTCGCTCGCGAAGAACGATCTCGCGCGTGCGAAGAACCTCCTCAGCGCAAGGGCCATTTCGGAGGAAGAAGCCGATACCAGGGCTTCGGACGAAAAGGTCGCCGCCGCAACCGTGCAGCAGGCCGAGGCAGCCGTAAAGGCCGCCAAGCTCAACGTGGAGTTTACGCAGGTGAGGGCGCCGATAAGCGGGCTTATCAGCCGCAAGTACGTTACCGAGGGGAACCTCATTAACGGCGGCACGGGCGGTACGCTCCTTACGACCATAGTGTCGCTAAACCCGATTTACTGCTACTTCGACGCGGACGAGCAGTCGTTCCTGAGATATAACCGCATGGGGCTCGAGGGCCTGCGTCCTGATAAGCGCACGGAGGAGAGCCCGGCATATCTCGAGCTTGCGGACGAGACGGGTTATCCGCACAAGGGCTACGTCGACTTTCTCGACAACAGGGTCGACATGCAAACGGGAACGATCAGGGGAAGAGGTGTATTCGAGAATCCCGACGACATCCTCACGCCCGGCCTTTTCGCGCGCATGAAAATAGTCGGAAGCTCTCCTTACGAGGCTATACTGCTGCCCGACGAAGCCGTCGGCAGCGACCAGTCGCAGAAATACGTCCTCGTCGTCAATCCTGAAAACAATACAGTCGAGTACAAACAGGTCCAGCTCGGTCCGCTGATTAACGGATTCAGGGTGATCCGGAGCGGAGTGAAGCCGGGAGACCTCGTTATCGTAAAGGGTATGCAGAGGGTCATGCCGGGCGCCGTCGTCGACCCCGTCGTGGAAGACCTGGTAGTCAAGAACGATAATTTTCTCACGCCCGGTATCGCCTCCGGCGGTTCCGAAAACACCGGAGGGTAATTATTAATGTTCTCCAAGTTTTTTGTAGACAGGCCGATCTTCGCGACGGTTCTATCCATTCTGATTGTAATCGTCGGTCTGATCGCGTATTTCACTCTTCCGGTAAGCCAGTATCCCGAGGTTACGCCGCCGACGATAGTCGTCCGCGCGGCCTATCCGGGAGCTAACCCGGAGACGATAGCCGAGACGGTCGCGACGCCGCTCGAGCAGGAGATAAACGGCGTCGAGGACATGCTCTACATGTCGTCGCAGTCGACGAGCGACGGGGCGATGCAGCTTACGATAACCTTCGCCCTCGGGACCGACATCGACAAGGCGCAGGTTCTCGTCGAGAACCGCGTGTCGGTAGCCGAGCCCAGGCTGCCGGAGGAAGTCCGGCGAATAGGCGTTACGGTGAGGAAGAGCTCACCCGACATGCTGCTCGTCGTTCACCTCGTATCCCCTGACGACACTTACGACCAGCTATACATAAGCAACTACGCCCTCATAAACGTTTACGACGTCCTCACGCGTATCCAGGGCGTCGGCAACGTCACCGTTTTCGGCGCGAGGGAATACTCGATGAGGATATGGCTCGACCCGGAGAAGCTCTATTCGATGGGGCTGACGGTGAGCGACGTCGTGCAGTCACTCCGGGAGCAGAATATAGAAGTCGCGGCGGGAGTCATCGGGCAGCCCCCCGTGCCGCAGGGTAACGCATTCCAGCTTTCGGTCAACACGCTCGGAAGGCTCCTCGACGAGGAGCAGTTCTCGAACATCATCGTCAGGACGGGCGAGGACGGGCGGACGACGAAGCTGAAAGACGTCGCCCGGATAGAGCTCGGCGCCAGGGACTACGGCGTCAACAGCTACCTCGACGGCAAGCCGGCGCAGGCTATCGGCGTATTCCAGCTCCCGGGGTCGAACGCTCTCGCCACCGCCGAGAGCATCGAAAAGACGATGGCCGAGATAAGCCAGAACTTCCCGAAGGGCCTCGAATACAGGATCGTGTACAACCCGACGGTGTTCGTTCAGCAGTCTATAGACGAAGTTTTCCATACTTTATACATAGCCTTCATTCTCGTTTTCATAGTCGTAATCCTGTTCCTCCAGGACTGGAGGGCGGCTCTCCTGCCGATGATAGACGCGGTCGTGTCGCTCGTCGGAACTTTCGCCGTCATGGCGGCGTTCGGGTTCTCGCTCAACAACCTCTCGATGTTCGGCCTCGTTCTGGCCATCGGTATCGTCGTCGACGACTCTATCGTCGTCGTCGAGAACATCAAGCGATGGATGGGCATGGGCTACGAGCCGAGGGAGGCGACGCTCCGGGCCATGAAGGAGATCACCGGGCCGGTTCTGGCTATCACGCTGGTTCTGAGCTCGGTGTTCATTCCGACTGCGTTCCTCCCCGGGATAAGCGGGCAGTTCTACAAGCAGTTCGCGCTGACGATCGCCGTGTCGACCATACTGTCGGCTGTAAACGCGCTGTCGCTCGCGCCTGCGAGGGCGGTTCAGCTGATCAAGCCCGAAAGCGAGATCGAGCACCAGGACCCGCTCCCGAGGGTGGGCATCGCGGCCATAGTCGGCTTCCTCGCGTACGCGTTTATCGCGCCGGCGCTGGCGTCGCTCCCCGGGCAGCACGCAATGGGAGGAGAGGCCGGTCTGATCGTGTGGGCCGTAAGGATCGGGCTCTTCGCGGCGGGCGCATTCGTCGGATGGCTTATAAGCCCGTTCGTAAACCTGGTGCTGAAAAAGATATTCAGGGGCTTTAACAATTTCTTCGAGAGCGCGGCGAATTCGTACAGCCGGACGGTCAACAGGCTGCTCAGGTTCAGCACGATAGCGCTGTTCGTCTACGCCGGCCTTATAGGGCTCACGTATTTCGGGTTCACGCAGGTGCCGACGGGATTTATCCCGGCGCAGGACCAGGGCTATCTGATAGTCGACGTGGCCCTCCCCGACGGGGCGTCGCTCGAAAGGACGGACGCCGTCGTGGAGGAGGCGACGAAGATAATCCGCGAGACGCCGGGTATCGGATACGCCGTCGGATTCTCGGGATTCTCCGGCGCCACATTCTCCAACAGCTCGGACGCGGGCGTTATATTCACGCCGCTCGATCCATTCGAGGAGAGGGCCAAGCACGGCCCGTCGCTCGACGAAATAATATCGGATCTAAGCATAAGACTTTCCCAGATACAGGAGGCGAGGCTGCTCGTCATCTCGCCGCCGCCTGTCAGGGGCCTCGGTACCGCCGGCGGATACAAGATGATGGTGCAGGACAGGGGGGCCGTCGGTCTCAGGGAGCTTGCCAACGCTTCGTACGCCCTGATCGGGGCCGCGAACCAGGAGCCCGGGCTTACGAGGGTATACACGACCTTCAGCCTGAGCACTCCGCAGCTGTACGCCGAGGTCGACCGCGAGAAGGCCAAGAAGCTGGACGTGCCGCTTACGAACATATTCGACACGATGCAGGTGTACCTCGGCTCGATTTACGTGAACGACATAAACCTTTTCGGAAGGGTGTACCGCGTTACGGCGCAGGCCGAGGGCGGGTATCGCCAGCGCGCCGACGATATATTGAAGCTCCGGACGAGGAGCGCGAACGGGGCGACCGTGCCCCTGGGCTCCGTCGTTACCATAAAAGACGAGACGGGGCCGGACAGGGTGGTGAGGTATAACCTCTTCCCCGCCGTCGAGGTGAGCGGCGACTCCATTCCGGGGTTCAGCTCGGGGCAGGCGATAGCCGCGATGGAGAAGCTGGCCGGGCAGATTCTGCCCGCGGGCATCGGATACGAATGGACGGACCTCGCGTACCAGGAGGTGAACCAGGGGAGCGCGGCGGTGTTCATATTCCCGCTCTGCGTGCTGTTCGTGTTCATGATCCTGGCGTCGCTCTACGAGAGCTGGTCGCTGCCGCTGGCCATTATTCTGATCGTGCCGATGTGTCTCCTTTCGGCGCTCGCGGGCCTCTGGCTCCGCGGCATGGACAACAACATACTAACGCAGATCGGGTTCGTCGTGCTGGTCGGTCTCGCGTGTAAGAACGCGATCCTTATCGTGGAGTTCGCGAAGGACTACCAGGAGCAGGGAAAGCACCGCGACGAGGCCGTCGTCGAGGCGTCGCGCGTGAGGCTGCGCCCGATATTGATGACGTCGTTCGCGTTCATACTGGGCGTCGTCCCGCTCGTGATCGCGGCGGGGGCCGGCGCCGAGATGCGCCAGGCGCTCGGAACGTCGGTGTTCAGCGGCATGTTCGGGGTGACGTTCTTCGGACTCTTCCTGACACCGATCTTCTACGTCGTCATAAGAAAGTACACAGAATCCAGAAAAAAGCAGGGAGCCCCGGCACAATGAGATTCGTAACGGCTGCCTTACTGACAATTTTTCTCGCGGGATGCATGGTAGGCCCCGACTATAAGAAGCCGGAGTCGCCGCTTCCGGAGTCGTTCCAGTCCGAGGGGGCGAAGGACTACACGACCGATGCAGTCGAGATCGACTGGTGGAGCGGGTTCAACGATCCCATACTCGATACGCTCATCCGCGACGCGCTCGCAGGAAACTACGACATACAGATAGCGACGGCGCGCATACTCGAAGCGCGCGCACTCCGGGCCGAGACCGAGTTCGAGCTCGCGCCGATAGTGCCCTTCCAGGGGGACTACACCTGGCAGCGCTCGTCGAAGGCCCAGACGTTTCCGGGCGCCGACAGGAATGCCGAGCTTTTCGACGCGGGGTTCGATGCGGTGTGGGAGCTCGACATATTCGGACGGATAAGGCGTACGATAGAGGCCGACACCGCCGAGCTCGAATCCAGAATAGCGACGCGGAGGGACGTCGTCGTAACCCTTCTCGCCGAAGTCGCCAGGAACTACTTCGAGCTGAGAGGCGCGCAGAACGGACTTGCCGTTGCGCGGAAGAACGCTGAGAACCAGAAGAATACTCTCGACCTTACGATAACGCTCCTCGAAGGAGGACGCGGGACGGAGCTCGACGTGTCGAGGGCGAGGGCGCAGTACAACAATACGCTCGCCCTGATACCGCCGCTCGAAACGCGGGTCAGGCAGGCGATATACAGGATCGGCGTGCTCACGGGGCAGCTTCCCGATACTTACCTCGTGCAGCTCCTGGAGCCGAAGCCGTTCCCGGCGGTGCCGGAGATCGTAGCCGTCGGAACACCAGTTCAGCTCATGGAAAGAAGACCCGATATAAGGGTGGCCGAGAGGCAGCTCGCCGCGTTCACAGCGGCTATCGGCATCGCCACAGCCGACCTTTTCCCGAGGATAACCATATTCGGTAGCGCGGCGCTCCAGGCGACGTCGTTCTCGGGGCTTTTCGAGAGCGGCGCGGGGGCGTTCGGAGTCGGGCCGAGCATATTCTGGCCGGCGTTCGATCTCGGAAGGGTGTATCAGAGAGTCGAGGCTGCCGACGCGCGGACGCAGGCGGCGTTCGCTTCGTATCAGCTGACTGTTCTCAGCGCGATAGAGGATGTGGACTCGTCGCTCGTCGACCACGGGAACCAGATAGAGAGGCACAGGTACCTCGTCGAGTCCGTGAAAGAGAGCGAGAACGCGATGAGGCTCGCCCGGATGAGGTACGACTACGGAGTCGCGAACTTCCTCGACGTGCTCGACGCGGAGAGGACGCTCCTCGAAACACAGAGCGAGCTTGCGCGGAGCGAAACGGAGCTTCGCACGTCGCTCGTGGCCGTGTACAAGGCCCTCGGCGGCGGATGGGAGGTTTACGAGGAAGACCTCCGCACGCAGCAGACGGCGGGGAAGGCGCAGGAAGCGGCGGGTACAGCGAGGCAATAGGGACTGACCCAATATTGTAAGCTGCTCACGCAGCGAAGCAATACATTAAAAGATTTTTAAGATCCTGAAACAAGTTCAGGATGACTACAACAGCAAACATAAATCCCACCTAACCCCCTTATTCTAAGTGAGATGAAAAGTAAAGGCTGGATTCCCGATACAAGCGTTGATACTAAAGCAGGCAAGTTTAGAGCTGTACTGGATAAACGTTTGTGAATTACCGTAAGGGTGTCCAATTCCTCGCTCGCTCGAAATTATTTCCCCTTTATTCTAAGGAGGGATCAAAGATAAAAGTTAAAGCTGGATTCCCGATACAAACATTCGGGAATGACAGAAGTGTGGGGATTCCTCACTCGCTCGAAATCGTTGGGAATGACAATCTTTACCTCTTAATCTTGCATGCATGGTCTGCCGGATTCTGTTCGCATCTGTTAATATGTAAGGAATAAAGGGGGAATACGGATATGGACTGGACTTTCTTCGTGGCTGCTATACTGATCGGAATCGCGTCCGGCCTTCGCTCCTTGACGGGACCCGCGGTGGCGAGTCTTGCGGCCCGTTACTATGGCCTCAAGCTCTGGGGAACGCAGCTCGGGTTCATGAGCTCTCAAATCGCCGCGATCGTTCTTCCGATATTCGCCGTGCTCGAATACATATACGATCTTCTGCCTTTCGCCGGCAGCAGGACGGCCGTCGGGCCTCTTCTCTCTCGCATCTTCATGGGGGCGTTTTCGGGAGCGTGCGTCGCCGTCGGGGGAGGGGGAGCTATTACGGCCGGGGCCGTCGCCGGGGGGCTCGGGGGAGTGGCGGGGTGTTACGGCGGATACGCCGCGAGGAAAAGCGCGATACGCGCGATCGGCGGGATTCCCGCCGCGCTGGCGGAGGATGCAGTCGCAATAGGGCTCGCCGTGCTGGCGGTGTGGATGGTGGTATAGAAGGTACAGCATACATAGAAGGGATATATAGTATAGATATACTATTCTTCCTTATACAAAAAAAGATTCTAAGTTGTACAGAGGAAGCTAACTAATATAAATCCCCC
>CAZUDM010000007.1:0-26479 GCA_964618635.1 uncultured Spirochaetia bacterium | reverse complement strand
TATACAAAAAAAGATTCTAAGTTGTACAGAGGAAGCTAACTAATATAAATCCCCCTTACCCCCCTTTTTCTAAGGGGGGATGAAAAGCAAAAGCAAAAGCAAAAGCTAAGGCTAAGGCTAAGGCTAAGGCTAAGGTAAGGCTAAGGCTAAGGCTAAGGTAAGGCTGCATTCCCAATACAGGCTTGATACTAAAGAAAGCATGTTTCGAGCGGTACTGGATAAACGTTCGCGCGTGAAACAACGGCGTCCAATTCCTCGCTCGCACACGTAGTGTGTTTTCCGGCGTAGCAACAAAGTTGTTAAAACCACCGGAAGCGCGTCTGGTGGCAATGGCAATGCGTCGCTACTTCGATTTCGTCCGGGCATGGCCCGCGAGATTGCCGTGGTCGCGAAAGGCGCTCCCTCGCAATGACAGGCAAAAAGCAATCCCTCAACCTGACCCGTAAGCGGCTGTGTCTCCACAGTAATTTTCCTGGCTCGATTATCTGACGGAAGGACAAATCGCATTTAGTTAACCTTCCGTGAATCCCTCTTGACCGGCGTTCGGCGAAATTCTATAATGGTCTTGTCAGCTTCACCGACAAGGGCAAACCATGTGAAAGCATGGGACGCAAAGCCAGCGGCCTAAGTCTCCCGCGGGGGGGGATATGGCGGCAGGGTTGCCGAAGCAGGGGCTGCCAGCCTTTCCAGGGTATTCCTCCGCCTCAAGTTCCATTTTCGCCAGGCTCGCCCGGCGTATTCCGTCTGTGGATATGTACGGACGCGCGCTCTCACCGTGCGCCGCCCGGGCTACGAAAAATACAGGTTCAGGGGGATTGTCATGGCGACTGTAAAGAGGATTACGGACCTTACGGATTACACCAACGTTTTGCCGTACGCGAGCGAGATGTTCGGCATCTATCAGCCGCTTCTCGGGTGGAAGTCCGTCCGCATAAAGAGCCGTTTCAACGAGGGCTACGAGCGCGAGAAGCCCTTCATAATCGACAGGCTGAAGAATGTTTTCGCGGGGCTCGCCGACGTCGTCTACAAGCCGGACAGGCGAGTCGAGATAAACCTCAGGCCGGGCGCGCTCGACGCGGGGAAATTCCGCTCGTACGACTCCGTTTTGCTGGAGCACATAGCGGCGAAGCTACCTCCATACGAGGAGTATAAACCAACCGTATGGGCGAAGGTGATTACGCCCGACTTCGTGGAGGCGCTCCTGAAAAAGGACGTGACGAAGGTCTACACGGAGCTTTATCCCGACATACTGAGCGGCGGGGCTTCGCTTTCCGGGGCGACACTGTCGCGGGCTGCCGCTGCCGGCGGAGGCATGGACGAGGCGAGGGCGCTTGCGGCTTACGAGCACCAGATACAGTACGAGTCCTCCGTCGCGGGAGCGCTCTTGTATCTCGTCAAGGAGAAGAGCCACGGCGCCCTCGAGGAGATTTTTTACGTGAGGAAGGAAAACGCGGCCGAGGCTGAAAGGCTTATAAAAATGCTCGCCGCGGAAAACGGCGCCGAGGCGTATCTCGACATCGAGAATCTCGATCCCGGCCAAAAAGAGCACATAGCCGCCGTCGCTCTTTCGCCTATCAGCGTCGTCCACCTTTTCAGACAGTACTTCTTCGAGCTCGACACCTTCCTCGGGACGCCCGTGAGCCACGTGTGGCTGAGCCCGGGCTCGTCGGTCGAGCTGATAGAGGTGCACACGAGGCGGACAGTCGTCGAGAAGACGCTCGAAACGACCCTCGACATACTCACGCGGTCGGAAACATCCATAACGGAACGCGACGAGATTTCGGACGCAGTGAAAGAGAACAACCAGCAGGACGTGAAATTCGGGGCGAGCGTCAAGGCGTCGTACGCATCTATCGAAGCGACGTCGAGCTTCGACTACACGCGCTCGCAGCAGCAGGCGCGTGAAACCACTCACAAGCGCATGCGCGAGCAGACGGAGAAGCTCTCCTCGGAGATAAGGAAGAATTTTAAATCGACGTTCAAAACGGTTACGGAGTTCACGGACCAGTCGAGCTCCAAGCATACGCTCGCCAATTCCACGGAAGAACTTATAAACTACGAGCTCAGGCGGAAAATGAGGCAGGTCGGGGTCCAGGTGCAGGATATCGGGACGTTCCTCTGCTGGCAGACGTACGTCGACGATCCCGGAAAGGAGCTCGGCCTCGCGAACCTCATACACATTGCCAAGCCGCCTGAGCTCGGCGGTCTTCCGCACCCCGAGGAGATTCCGCTACTCCAGCCGTTCCAGGAGGAGAAGATCGTGACGATTCCGTTCGTTTCCGTCGACGGCACGAACGCCGACAACGAGGGCGAGGTGTACCAGGACGGCGTCGAGGTGGACGACTCGGAGTGGTTCGGGAGCGAGGAGAGGATACAGGCCGACTTCGCGCAGGAGTTCGTCTCGCCGAGGTCGGATTACGTGCTGTCGAACGTAGAATTCGACCCGCAGGGAAAGCCGTTGAAAGTCTCGAGGCGGGGCAGCATCACGAACATCGGCGGGAAGGCGCGGTTCACGCTTCACCTGGACACGGTGGATTTCCAGGGGCAGAACAGCATACAGGTGAAGCTGACGCTGCACTGGTCTCCGGGGGCCGGCGCGAACGACGCGATAATCCAGAAGAACAAGGACAACCTCGCGGCGTTCAAGGAGAAGGAGAGGGCCGAGTACGAGAGGGCCTACGTCGAGAACGTGAAGGACAGGGTGACGAAGGCGAGCAAGATAAGGACGCGGGACAGCGCGGAGCTTCGGGAAGAGGAGAGGATAGTCGTTTACAGGCGGCTCATACAGGAGATGCTGATGCACGGCATCACATTGCCGGACGACAGGACGCGGCACGTCGTCGCGGAGCTTATAAACTCGATGTTCGACGTGGACAAGATGCTCTATTTCGTCGCGCCGGAGTGGTGGCGACCGAGGCTCCACAGGAGCAGGCAGCAGCTCGGCGAGTCGCCCGCGCCGAGGAAGCCGAACTTCTCGACGGCGACGGCGGGCGTATCCGTCTCGGTCGCGCAAAAGGCGTACTCGAAGAAGGCAGGGTACGCGATCGGCAACACCGCCGCCGTCAGCGCGAACGTCATGAGCGCGAGCACTGTCGGTTGGGGCGGCGTGAACGACGCCGAGCGCGACAACTATTACATCACGGACGAGTCCGAGCCGGCAAAGCTCGGTAGCTCGCTCGGATGGCTGCTTCAGCTGGACGGCGACAACATGCGTAACGCGTTCCTGAACGCGCCGTGGGTGAAGGCCGTCATACCCATAAGGCCCGGGAAAGAGGAGGCGGCGATCAACTGGCTGAAGGGCGTCGAGGGGATGAACGGCATCACGGACGATGTCGTCTACCACGCCAGCAGTCCCGACGAGAAGGACATAAACGGGAACCCGCTCGACGGGCAGAAGATGATAGACGTCTTGATGGACCTCGCGAAAAAGATAAAGAAGAAGTACCAGGAGGGTATAGAGACGGGGAAATATCCGAAGCAGGACGAGGTTTCGGACCCGGCGCTCGTCGATCCGGACAGCGTCGTGACTTCGACGCCGATAGACCGTGTCTACGAGCACGGCTTCTTCCCGCTCGAAGGGAGCTTCAGGCTGAACGTCGGGAAGAACTACGAGATTTTCGACCAGTGGATCGAGATTCTGCCGACGGACCAGATAGTGCCGGTCGAGGTGAAGTACGACCCCAAGACCGGAAGGCAGATTTGAGCCGCCGGGATGGCTAGCAGGTGGGCCAAGATAATCCCCGGCGCGACGGGGAACAAGGCTGACTTTCTCGTCGACGGGACGGCCGCGTTCAAGAGCATCGCCGACGCGATAAAGACGGCCAACAAGGACGGGCATTATATCTACGTCATGGGGTGGATGCTCGACGCGGGGATGGAGCTTATCAAGGGCGACACGGGATCGGCGTTCATAAAGCTCCTCGAGGATGCGGCGAAGAAGGGGGCCGAGGTTCGCATCCTCGTGTGGGACAATCCCATCCCGAGCACGAACCCCGCCGAGAGCTACATACAGATGAACCGGGACAATATCCCGAAGCTGAACAAGCTGCCGAACACGGCGGCGTTCATCGACGACAACACATACGCGACGGCCGCCACGCAGACTTTTCTCTCACAGGCTGTGCCGCACATTCTCCGGCAGGTGATGAAGTTCCAGGCGATATTCAAGGAGCTCGACCTCTTCTTCACGATACTCAAATACGCGGCGACGAAGAACGTCGGCAGCCATCACGATAAAGTCGTAATCGTGAAAGGGGAGAAGGGGCTCGTCTCGTTTTGCGGCGGGATAGACATTAACATCAACCGCTTCGAGTGGTATCAGAAGCAGTGGTGCTCGTATCACAGGGATACGCATTCGGCGTATCACGACACGCATATAAGAGTCGAAGGGCCGGCCGCGTACGACATACTCCAGAAGTTTATAAAGAGGTGGGACTATCACCCGGCAGCGAAGTCGAAAACTCTCAAGGGACGGAGTGAAACTAAACCCAAGGAGATCAAGACCGGGGATTTTCACTGGGCGAAGACTGTGGGCACCTACAACGATCCCTCGGGGAAGGACAGGGACAGGAGCCTCAAGGATGCGTACCTCGAAATACTCCGGAACGCGCAGAAGTACGTTTACATCGAGGACCAGTATCTCGTCAATCTCGACGTTGCGAAGGAGCTCAACAAGCGCATAAAGGACCCGAATTTCGTGTGCGTCGTTATAGTGACGCAGGACTGCGCGGAGACGACGGATATTCTGATACCGTTCCGGCGGAGGTCCGAATTTTACAAGGAGCTCATAAAGGGTGCGAGCCAGGCCGAGCAGGATAAAGTCGGGATTTTTGTCGTCGATATGGTGAACGGGAAGAAGAACGGGTGGCACACCGGCGTTCACGCGAAGACGCTTATCGTGGACGACGAGCTTGCGATAATAGGCTCGGCGAACGTGAACCAGCGCTCGTTCACGAACGACAGCGAGACGTCGGTCATCGTTTTCGACGACCCGGAGAAGAAGACGAGCTTCGCCAGGGCGCTCAGGATAGCGATATGGAAGGAGTTTATAAGGGTTGCCGTCGCGCCGCAGGGGTACGAGAGCTGGTACATGTTCATGTATCTCGTGAAGAACGTGCCGGGGTTTTCGATACTGCTCGACCTTACGAAGACGCCGCAGCAGGACGACCTCGACGAGAGGATAATCGCGATTATTAAAAAGTCCGGAGTTATCGCGCCGATAGTGGTCGGCCATCTTACGGGAAACAATCTTCAGCAGACGACCGTCGCGCTGAGCCCCATTACACTCAGGATGATATTCGATATGTTCTGGGAGAATGTGGTGGACCCGGAGGCGCCGTGAAGAAGGCGTAGTGTGTCTATCAGTGCCTCAAGCTCACCGGTGTTTGTCATTCCCGAATGTATTTATCGGGAATCCAGTTTTTAAAAAATAAAAGCAAACGACTTCTACTTTTGCTAGACCAAAAGTAGCAAACACACGTAGTGTGTTTCTCGACGAAGCGCCTTTGGGTGCAATAAATACCGGAAGTGCGTCTGGTGATAGTGGCAGAAGTGCTGCTACTTCGGATGCCAGCGGACGCTGTCCGCCTAAAAATCATCGCATCTTCACTAAATCCCTTAATCCCTCTCCCCCGGAGGGGAGAGGGAAAATTAATGGGTCAGATTTTTAACGCTCAGACACTCGATTGTCTCGACATAGCAAGAGAGTGATTCACTCGAAAGGACGTGCGAACGGTGCTTTGAATTGAATGCTTCTCTATGCCGTAATCCTGCACGCGTGGCGTGCCCAATTTTGATGTCCCGGAGAGGAATAGGAATTGCTTCGCTATGCAGCGAAGCAATTTTATGATTTGGCCGAGGGTAAACTTAGTCCGTCATTCTGGCGAAGGAGTGATATTTTAGGGTCACAACAAATATAAATCCCCCTTGCCCCTCCGGCTTCGGCTTCACCTTCGCCGCGACAGGCCTTTTTCTAAGGGGGGATGAAAAAATGAAAGACAAGGAAAAGACGAGATCCTGAAACAAGTTCAGGATGACTACAAAGAAAAGACGAAAGATAGATCTCTCACTGCTTTAGTTTGAGCTATTTCCGAGCAGTACCAGATATGTTTTCTTGCAATCGGCTCAGGGCGTCCGATTCCTCGCTCGCTCGAAATCGTTGTTCGAGATGACAAAGTAGGAAATGCGCGCCCGGAGGAACGATTCCGAGCGGGTCGAGGAATCGAGGCAACTGTCCCGAAGCTCGGGAAGTTACTGGCTTCTGATGAGGGTAAATAAGGCGCAACTCGAACCCCCAACCTCAATTAATCAGCGGGGGGTTCAAACTCATCGTTCGAATAATCTACGAGATTCAAAGTTAAGGAATGCGCGCCCGGAGGAACGATTCCGAGCGGGTCGAGGAATCGAGGCAACTGTCCCGAAGCTCGGGAAGTTACTGGCTTCTGATGAGGGTAAATAAGGCGCAACTCGAACCCCCAACCTCAATTAATCAGCGGGGGGTTCAAACTCATCGTTCGAATAATCTACGAGATTCAAAGTTAAGGAATGCGCGCCCGGAGGGAGTCGAACCCCCAACCTCTTGATCCGTAGTCAAGCACTCTGTCCAATTGAGCTACGGGCGCGTAATTCAGAGTCGTATAGTTTACCGAAAGCTGCAGGTTCATCAATAGAGGATTGGTAGAAGGGAAGGGCTTGCAAACGGTCTGTGAGATTTCTCACGTGTGCTCGAAATGTCGCAATAAAAGGGAAAGGATTAAATCCCTCCTGACCCCCCTTTTCCTAAGGGGGGAACGGATGAATGCAAAAGAGAAAGACGAGATCCTGAATGTTTCGGTTTGTGCCACTATGGAGCTGTACTAGACGGGCTTTCGTGCAATTAGCCGAGGGCTCTCGATTCCTCGCTCGCTAATGCGGGCGTCCGGGTGATTAACACGGCATATAAACCCATCACGTTGTGCTGCATTAAAAAGCCATGTCATAGACTGATGTGACAGAACGAATTTCAATTAGCATGCCATTCTGAAAAATCAGGACGTAGTTATTCGCTAAGTTGGCTCCACAGACTTTTGTTGCGAAATCCCATAGCTCCATCGTACCATTACTTGTTATCTTCTGTTTAACGCATCCACTGTAAGTAGGCTGAATGCCCGCGTTAAGAACTTCCTGTTGAGTGCTGCCAATTCGTATCTGTCCCTTATTGTATGCCCTTTCAATCTGAGTATCGGTTGGCAGCATCGATGCACAGGAAATCAAACTCAGAACCACTACTATAAACAAAGACAAATATCCCCTCATTATTTATACCTCCATGAAATCTCGATATGGTGAATAAATTATATTAAAAAATGAAAGTATTTGTAAGAGGGTCTCAGACATTGTCCCCCTTTTTTCTAAGGGAGGTGAAATATAGAAAGATGGAGGAAAAAGGCGAGATCGATCCTGAATTTAATTCAGGATAACGGATGTGTGTAGTCGCAGCTGTGGCCGCGACGTCGGATTTATGCACGCGTGGCGTGCTGGATTCCCGATTAAAGCTTGATACTAAAGAAATCAGGCTTGGAGCAGTACTGGATATGCGCTTCTTGTGTAAGGGAACGGCGTCCGATTCCTCGCTCGCTCGAAATCGTTGGGAATGACAATTAGTTGAGGTGACCCCCACCTTTATCCTCCCCCTTCGAGAAGGGGGAGGATAATTTATAAGGATCGTCGTTAGCGTGGCGTAGAGAATTGCAACGTAACCACTACTTCGGCTTCCCGTGGACGTGGTCCGTTTACCTGCTCGTTTCGTAGAAATAGTCCGCCAGCCTGTCCCGGAGGAACAGCCGCGCCCTGTGAATTCTCGACTTCGCAGCGCTCACGGATATACCGAGCACCTCGGCCGCTTCGAGGTCGGAAAGCCCTTCCTCGTGCCGGAGGTGAAACACATCTTTATACTGCTCGGGGAGCTCGTTAATCGAGTCCCTTATCTTCTCGAGCGCCTCGCGCGTCATGAGCTCGCTGTCGGGACGGCGGCTGAAGTCCTTCGCGGCGACGTCGCGGAGAAAGCCCGATTCGTCGTAGGGAGCGTAGCCGTCGAGGCTTGATTCGTTCGTGTGAATTTTCTTTTTCGTGCGGATGCGCATGTAGCTCGAATTGAGCGCGACGCGGTAGAGCCACGTCGAGAACCGCGACTCCATCCTGAACGTGCCGGCCTTGGTCGTGAGTATGACGAATACGTCCTGGAGCACGTCCTCGGCATCGCCGGGGTCGCGCGTGATCCTGAGGGCGATTCTGTAAATCCTGTCGGCGTAGCGATTGACGAGCTCGCCGAACGCGTCTTCGTCGCGGTTTCTGACGAATAGCGCGACGAGGTGCTCGTCGGGGATAGCGCAGGGCTGTGGGCCCTCGGCGCTGGCGCGGGGCATCGTCTCCCGTCTGCAAGCGCCGTTATTCTTCGTATCGTACCGCATGGTAAATGCCTCCTGGGTGTCTTTGAGTGAATCTCCCCTCCGCTTCGTGCGGAGCCTCTTCGGGCGGGGCGTCATACTGTGAACCCCGCGATTATTCTGTCTATCGTCTGGTCGATCACGTGCTCCTGGTCGGCCCACGGAAAGTCGGGGTGGGCGATGATGAGAGACGTGATGCCGTGAACTGTAATCCACATCGACTGCGTGGTGCTTTCGAGCTCGGCGCCCTTGAACTTCCCCTGTCGGATGCATTCCTCGACGATCTTTCTGAGGTAGCCGTACGCTTTCATGCCCATCGAATCCTCGCGGAGGTAGTCCTCGGGGGTTTGGGGCTTGAGGCTCATCATGAACGTGACCCTGTAGTCGTTCGGATACTTGAGGCCGAAATCGACGTAGGCCCGTCCGCACCTTTTGAGGGCGAGGAGGGGGTCGCTAAGGTCTTCTCCGAGCTTCTCGAACATGTCCACTAACTTTACGAACGCTTCTTCACACAAAAAACGGACAAGGTCGGCCTTATCGTTGAAATGGAGGTAGATGGTCGTAGGGGAATATTCAATCTTTTCAGCTATTTTGCGCATTGTTACGTTTTCATAGCCGTCTTTGATGAATAATTCGCGGGCGGCATCCAGGATTTCCTGCCTGACCGCCTGCTTCTGCCTTTCCCTTCTTTCCTTAACTCCCATTTATCTCCGCCTTGAACTGTATTAATTAAGTTAACGGTGTTAAGTATATTATACTCGTTCAGGGGAGTCAAGAAGTTTTTTTAGGGGGGGAAAAGGATGGAACAGGGCGTAACGGGTCCCGGTAAAGCGGCGTGACGCGACATTCGGAGGGGTGACGTGAAAGGGCGAAAGAGAGATTTCTCGCTGTTTAAGTTGGAGGTATTTCCGAGCAGTACCAGATATGCTTTCTTGCAATCGGCCTATGGCGTCCGATTCCTCACTCGCTCGGAATCGTTGCTCGAAATGACAATCGAAAAATGAGATTGCTGCGGTCGCAGGGCGCTCCCTTGCAATGACAAAGAACTCTTGATGGATGCTGGTGGTAATAGTGAATGGATTCCTGCTGTTTTGATCTGAGTTACTTTTGAGCAGTACTGGATTAATTCTCTTGGAATTAATAAAGGGCGTCCGATTCTTCGCTCGCTCGAAAGAATGAAAAAGAAGATTGCCGCGGTCGCAGGGCGCTCCCTTGCAATGAAGTGCTAAAAGGTAACCCCCCACCCTGACCCTCCTCCCTTGGAAAGGGGGAGGGGAATTGTGTGAGCTGCCGTTTTTGCAGGCTGGGAGTAGGAATGAAACTGCTAACATCGTAAAGATTTAGATCCTGAAACAAGTTCAGGATGACTACAACTACAAATATAAATCCCCCATACCCCTCCGGCTTCGCGTGGCTCAGGCTTCGCCTCGGACTCCACTTCCGACTTCGCTAAAGCTACGTTGGACAGGACGCCGGGCAGGCAGGATGACGGAAATGTGGAGTCGGCAGGGCCGCGACATAGGGTTCATGCACGCGTGGCGTGCTGGATTCCCGATACAAGCTTGATACTAAAGAAGCAGGTTTCGAGCGGTACCGGATAGATGCTTGCGAGATGAGGGGACGGCATCCAATTCCTCACTAGTTCGGAATCGTTGGGAATGACAGATCAATAATAGCCGGATTCCCGCGGACGTGGTCTGTCCGCGACAAAATCGGGCGAATCTATTTGGGGTTCTGCGGAATCTATATAGTAGAGCGAGGAGGTTGAAAGGAGGGGTAGATACGATGAGGAATATACGGGGTTATGTATCTCTGCTCGTTTTAGCTTTCGCCTCCACGGCCTTTGCCCAGGGGGCGACTGAAGTGCCTCTCAGGGACGTGTTCTTCGACCGCGGAGAGTTCACACTGAGGGAAGATGCGAAGCCTGTCCTCAGGGATAACGCCGAGATTCTGGCGATGAATCCCGGCGTCGAGGTCGAGATAGTCGGCTACTGCAGTGCATACGAGAGCGCATCGGGCAACCTCGGACTCAAAAGAGCAGAAGCCGTGAAACAATATCTCGTGGAACAGGGTGTAAACTTAAGTAGTATAAGTATAGAGGCCGATTGCGTCGGCGGCAGCGGCGGGAGCGAGATTCCTGCCGGGCCGGCCGAAGTGAAGGCGGCTCTGGACAGCAGGGTCGGCATAAAAGCGGGCCCTCAGTCTTGGCCATGGGTTTTATAATTACGGTTCGGGATTCCGGCGCGAGTATGGGCGCGCAGAGTCGATCTCCGAAGCCGGTTTTTATTACGGGGGGTTATGAAATGCTTGAACAGATAAGGAATATTATGTTTGCGGCTATGATATTTCCGGCCGCTCTTTTCAATACCGGGCCCGGGCTCGGGGACAGCCCCGACGCCGCGCTCGCGTACCGGTGCGAAATAGCCGGCTACTACACACACCTCCGGGATATCAGCGAGGAGTTCGGCACTATCCTTCTTTCGGAAGATTACGAAAGAATCTTCCCGGCGAGCGTCAACGCTGTGGCGTCGTTCGACGAGATGAGCGGTGAGCTCAAGTCGATGCAGGTGCCCGGCGAAATGCAGGAGGCGCACGATACGTTTTTGAAATCCATCGCTGCATACAGGGAGAGCGCAGACCTGATACGAGTCGTGATCGGGACAGCGATCGGCAAGTACGAGGAGACAGGTGCCGACCTCCAGGGAATGATAGACCAGAGCGTTTACGAAGCTTCCGTGGCTAACGAATACCTCGCCAGGAGTCTCGCGCTTCACGGTGAGATGTTTCAGCTCTACGCCGAGGGGGAGTCTCCAACAGGTCGGTGCGGGAAGTATGTCGCAGGGAATTTCGCGCATTAGTGTGTTTAAGAGCCGGTGAGGTGGTGTCGCGACAGGGCCGCGACATAGGGTTCATGTGCGCATGGCGTGCTGGATTCCCGACCCGGCTTCGCCAAGGCTACGTCGCGGCAGGTAAAGACATTCGGGAATGACAGCATAAACGCCAGATGGCAGGGTGACGAATAAAGGAAGATTGCCGCGGTCGCAGAAGGCGCTCCCTCGCAATGACAGTGCATGGCGGAGCAAGACCGGAGATGCACGGGGTGGTCGCGTATGGCAATGCTGATTGCATTTTCCCGCTACGCCAGCTCCCTCGCTTTCGCGCGTGGGGTTGCAGCTCGTTAACGTGACTTTCGTCACAGGCACCCTGAGCCGGATAGGCGGACATCTCGCCCTCGCCTACAGGGGCGGGCCGCTCGAAGGCGCCGAGGGGCCGCGCAATACGCACTTCGCGCGTGCGGTGCTGCTGACGACAGTATGTCTCGGGTTCTTTTCCGGCGCGCTTCTCCGAGGGGCGATCATTCCGCGCATGGGAGTGTGGATGCCCGCGATCCCCGCGGCTGCGATTTTCCTCCTCATGCTCGTCGAAACGCTGCACGTCTACGAAGAATGACCGCATAAGGAATCCTTGCTTTCCAATCCGGTGAAAATCGCGACCGCAGATTTGGATTGCATCCTCATGGAATATCGGTTAGAACAGCTATAGACCGTTTTGTTAATACGGTGCGCTGCACAAATCCCGGGCTCTCTGGTCACGTCTTCGGCGGAGGCGCCATGTCTCAAGAAAACGTTAATATAATCCACGGCATGTACGAAGCGTTTAAAAACGGGGATTATCCTTCCGCAATAGCTCCGCTCCACCCGGAAGTAGTATGGCAAATGGCGGAGAATTCTATCTACACCGGCCCGAAGCCCAAAGTCGGACCGGAAGAGGTGCTCAAGGGTTTCATGCGGCTTGTCGAAGAGTGGGAAGACTTCGCCGTCACACCGGAAGAATTGCTCGATGCGGGAGATACGGTCGTCGCGAAGGGCTACTACACAGGCAAATACCGGAAGAACGGGAAGAAGGTAAGGGCGCAGTTCGCGCACTTTTACGACTTGCGCGACGGGCGCGTGGTCAGGTTTCAGCAGTACACGGACACCGCGCAGTTTATAGACGTTGTCGGCGGGCGCAGGTAGTGCGTGTTTTCGACGTAGCGCAAGTTCTGCTATAACATCCTTCGCGCGACTGTTGCTGTACCATCCGTTTTTGCTACGTCGAATGCCTGCGGACGCTGTCCGCACACGTAGTGTGTTTTCGACGTAGCTGGGAAGGTGATACTGTCGGCAGCGGTGCGAACGTATTAAATCCCCCCTGACCCCCCCTTTTTCTAAGGGGGGAAATTTAAGGCAAGGACGTACGGCTTTTGCTTATGCCATTGCCAGCGCTACGTCGGGTGCCTGCGGACGCTGTCCGTAAACGAGTTCAGAATGACTGATAAAAAACTGGATTCCCGATTAATGCATTCGGGAATGACAAATCAAAAGACTAAATCCCCCCTGACCCCCCTTTTTCTAAGGAGGGAAGAAAGATAAAGGCGAAAGCGGATTGCTTCGTCTCTTCGTTCCTCGCAATGACACGGACTATCGGCCATTTTTCGATATGGCGAGGCAGGAGGCTTGGAGCGCTGGACGCACGGGTATGAGATAGTTGCACCATATCTGCTACCTCGGATGGGAGCACGCCCGGCGTGCCGTCGGATGCCTGCGCACGTTGTGCGCCGTGCAAAAATGATTTGACTCCGGCCCCGGTTTCTCTCAATATTAGAAATAGTGCGTAAAGCTTTGACAAGCCCATACCTGATAGCGGCTCTGGTTATCGGTGCGCTTGCGGGTATCGCTTTAGGTGTTGGAACTTTTACCTTCGTCTACGCGCGCGGGGATTCGTACCTCACGAACGACCCGAAGGCGTGCGCCAACTGCCACGTGATGAACGAGCAGTATGACGGCTGGGTGAAGTCCAGCCACAGGCAGGTCGCCACGTGCAACGACTGCCACACCCCCCATAACTTCGTCATGAAGTATGTTACGAAGGCCGTGAACGGCTATTTCCATTCGTACGCGTTTACGACCGGCGACTTCCACGAGCCGATCCGGATTACGGAGCGGAACAGGAAGGTGACGGAGGGGACGTGCCGCTACTGCCACGGCGAGATGGTTTCGCAGATAGACCATCCGCCGGTGGGGAAGGATTCCGGGCTCTCGTGCATAAGGTGTCACACCGGGGTCGGGCACAAGGAGATAGTGAGCACAGGCACCGTGGGCGCTGCGTCCGGCGATTAAAACGAGAAGGAGGCGTGATATGACAGTCGACGAAAAGGGAAAACCAACGAGGGGATTTTTGATCCGGACAGCCGTGTTGGTGGCCGTGGTAGTCGCGCTGACGGCCGCGGGCGTGACCGCGCTTCTCATCAATATCGTCGAGAGAAAGCAGGAGGCGCGGAACCCGCTGTTCAGGGTCGTCGAGATAAAGGAAGATACAGTCGATCCCGAGGTCTGGGGGAAGAATTTCCCGCTCCAGTACGACGCGTACACGCGGACGGTCGACCAGGTGAGGACGAGGTACGGCGGCTCCGAGGCTGTGCCGAAGACGCCGACCAATGCCGACCCGCGCTCCGTCGTTTCGCAGTCGCGCCTCGAAGAGGACCCGCGCCTCAAGACCATGTGGGCGGGGTATGCGTTCGCCGTCGATTTCAGGGAGGAGAGGGGGCACGCGTACATGCTGGAGGACCAGACCTTCACCGAGCGCCAGCACGTTACGGCGCAGCCGGGGACGTGTCTTAACTGCCACGCGTCGATGGCGGCCGTTTACGTAGAGCAGGGGGACGGCGATCCGATAAAGGGGTTCGAGAAGATAAACGCGATGAGCTATCCCGAGGCGAGGGCGCTTGCCGAGCATACCGTCGCGTGTATAGACTGCCACGACCCTGAGACGATGGCGCTCCGCGTGACGCGGCCCGCGTTCATGGAGGGGATGCGCGCGCTGAAGGCGTCGCAAGGTATACAGGATTACGACGTAAACCGCGACGCGACACACCAGGAGATGAGGGCGTTCGTCTGCGGGCAGTGCCACGACGAGTATTACTTCAAGGGCAAGGAGAAGCGGCTCGTCTATCCGTGGCAGAACGGGCTCAGGGTCGAAGACATCATCGCCTACTACGACGAGGTAGGGCACAACGACTGGGTGCACGCCGAGACGGGGGCGGGAGTGCTCAAGGCGCAGCACCCGGAGTTCGAGATGTGGAACCAGGGCATACACGCGCGGAACGGCGTCGCGTGCGCCGACTGCCACATGCCCTATATGCGCGTCGGGGCGCAGAAGGTGAGCGATCATCATGTGAGGAGCCCTGTTCTCAACATCAACCTCGCGTGCCAGACGTGCCACAAGGCGAGCGAGCAGGAGCTGAGAGACAGGGTCGAGACGATCCAGACGCGGACGTTCGAGATGCGTAACACGGCGATGGACGCGCTCGTCGATCTCATAAACGACATAAAGGCGGCGAAGGCCGCGGGGGCGACGGACGCCGAGCTCGCGGCGGCGAGGGACTATCAGCGGAAGGCGCAGTTCATGCTCGACTTCATCGAGGCGGAGAACTCGATGGGATTCCACGCGGACCAGGAGGCTGTGAGGATTCTCGGGCAGAGCATAAACAACTCGCGTCTCGGGCAGATGAGTCTCCGGGACGTTCCGAGGGAGAGCGCGAAGGCGGAGTAGAGTCGGGGCGCGTAGTGATAATGTAACCCCCACCCTGCCCCTCCCCCTTGTAAAGGGGGAGGGGATTGTATTGTAAGGCGCTCCCTCACCCTAATCCCGTTTTGGGTTGTGCTGCTGTCGAGCAGTACTGTACAAACACTGGTGGAGTCTGCCGGCGACAACCGAATGCTCGCCTGCTCGCATCCGTTCCCCCGAGAGGGGGAGGGGATATGTTGAGATCGCTCAGATTTCGTTACCTTTCTGAAAAATCCTGAAGCGCCTGCCGGTTTCCGGAGTCTAAATATATGTAAACCAGAAATATTCGGGAGGCAGTCATGGCAGAATTATCTGAATTCCTTAAAAAATTTTTAAGCGGGGTACATTACGCGACGCTCGCGACGCACGAGGAGGACGGGTCGGTGCATCTTACGCCCGTCTGGTACTTGTTCGAGAACGGGAAGTTTTTCGTCGAGACGAACCAGGGGGCGAAGAAGGCGAAGAACGTCGCCGCTCATCACAAGGCGTCGATAGTTGTGGACAGCAGGCGGCGGCAGGGAGAGGAGACGTGGGTGAGCGCGTCGGGCAAGGCGGAGATAATAGAGGGCGAGCGCGCGGCGGAGATTCACGGAAAGATCGTGAAGCGTTATCTCACGCCCGAGGCTCTTAACCATCCGGAGATCGGGCCGGGATTTCAGGCGGCGGGGGCCGTGATAATTGTTATAACACCGGACGAGCTGAAGTCGTGGAATTTCAAGGAGCTCGACGAGAAGTATTTCGGCGGGGTGCTCAACAAGAGCCCGGAGAAGTGGTTTTACGAGGTGGATTAGCGGGGACTCGCTACGAAAATCATCATATTGCAAGCTGCGTGAGCAGTGAAGCAATACACTAAAGAACTTAAAAAGCGAGATCCTGAATCAAGTTCAGGATGACGGAAGGGTGGAGTCGCGGCTAAGCGCCGCGACGTCGGATTCATGTACGCGTGGCGTGCTGGATTCCCGATAAAGGCATTCGGGAATGACAAATTTGAGGTGCCCCATCCTGGCCCTCTCTCTAGAAGGAGATAGGGGGAAAACAAAAGATTAAAACGAGATCCTGAGTTGAATTCAGGATGACGGGCTAAAAACTAAATCCCCCATACCCCCTTTTTCTAAGGGGGGAAAAGATACTTGATGGATTGCCTTCGGAAGTGGATTCCCGCCTGCGCGGGAATGACAGACAAAAGGATACGCCCCCGTTCTAATTTTCCGGATAACAGCGCGTATCTTTTCAAAGAATGACGGCCGCCGTATACTGGCTAAGTAGTTATTTACTCATTTTTCTAAGAGAGGGGGATGGACATGTCAAAGACCACGCGGCGCGAATTTCTGAAGCGTACGGGAAGGGCCGGGCTTGCGCTCGGGCTGGCGGCGAAGCTCGGCATAACGGGCGGCTGCGTCGATCACGCGAGCGGCGAGTACGATGCGGTGATAATCGGCGGCGGCACGGCCGGGGCTATCGTGGCGGCGAAGCTGCATGCCGCGAGCGGCGGACGGAAGAGGATTTTAATCATCGAGGCGGGCGGGCCGACTTCCGCTTTGATCGGCGGAACGCAGTATCCCGAGTGGGTTCCGCCGGGAACGACCGATCTCACTATATTCGACGTTCCGGGAGAGTATTCGAACCTCGCTTTCATGCCGCAGGGCGAGCCGTACAAGCTGACGAACGCACCGTTCACGTACCAGGGCATTGGGCTCGGCGGCAATTCGCAGTTCAACGGCATGCTCTTCCAGACGAATCCTCCGCTTCTCTTCGACACGGCGTGGCCTCCGGGGTGGAGCTGGGAAGACATGGAGCCTTTCTACGATCGCGTCAGAGAGCGCGTACCCGTGACGAACACGCCGTCGACGAACGGCGTCCCGCAGAATACGGGCCCGGCCGAGATAGTGCATCCTCTCTACGAGAGTGCGGGATGGGTCGAGGCGAATACGAGCCTCCCGTTTTCGGAGAAGGGCGTTTACAGCAGGCCATACGTCGCGGCCGTCGAAGGCAGGCGCGCGGGTCCGATAACGGGATATTTCGCGGAGGTCGATCCGGGAGGCGTGCCTGTGGACGGGCTCGAGATACTCGAGTTCTCGAAGGTGGACAGGATCGAGTTCGACACTTCCGGCAGAGCCGTCGCCGTTCATTACACGAACCGGGGCGAGCTCGACCAGAATGCCGTCGGAGCTCCGGGCACTGCGCGTCTCAAGTGGAACGGGTTCGTCGTCATGGCGGCCGGGGCGCTGATCACGCCGAGGATCCTTTACATGAGCGGCGTCGGGCCGTTCGGGCGCGAGGCCGAGATATTCCCCGAGGGGCCGTCTATACCGTTCACGATAGACAACCAGCTCATCGGCGACGGACTCTTTGACCATGCGATGTCGCTCGTCGCTTACAACTACGACGGCGACATTCCCTACCACTCCTACAACTACACGGACTACGCCGCGCACGAGGCCGACCTCGAAGCGTACCTCGCGAACGGGAGCGGGCCCTACGCGCAGTACCGCCCCGTGTCGATCCTCAATTACAGCTACGACTCTCCCGTGCCGGACGTCGAAATCTTTCTCGACCCGCAGGGGCCCGGCCCGACGGACGGACCGTACTACGGCCCGAGGACTTTCTCGGCGTACGTCATGCTGCTCAATCCGAAAGCGCGCGGGCTCGTCACGCTGGATGCGAACGGCAACGTCCGCTACCCGGACATTTATCTCCCCGACACGCCTGACGGGAACGCGGACACGGACGTCATGGCGCGGGCGGTGTACGACATGATTCAGCTCTTCAAGACCGACCCGGCGCTGTCTATCTCGTTCGGGCCGGGGAGCCCGAGCCATCCCCACCTGAACCCCGACAGCCTCGCGGATGTCCGCACGTACGTTACGAGCCCTTCGCCCGTCGACAACGTTTACTACAGCAGGCTGATTATCAACCACTTCGGCGGGACGGCGCGGCTCACGGACGGGCCGGGCGGCGTCGACCCGGAGACGCTGGTTGTGCGCGGGACGGAGAATGTCGCCGTCGCGGACGCGTCGCTGATACCGAGGGTGCCGACTGCGCATCCAGTGGGGACGATCATGGCGGTTGCAGACAGGGCGGGGGATATACTGGCGGAGAGATTTTCGGATTAGGGTTCGACTTCTTGATGGAGGGGAATAAAAGGTGCTCCCGGATTCCTTCCTCCTAGGAGGGAAGAGAGAGATGAAAGGCAAAGGTAAAAAACGAGATTCTGAATCAAGTTCAGAATGACAAAAGTGTGGTGTCGCGGCGGGGCCGCGACGTCAGATGCCCGCGCGCGTTGCATTCCCTCACACTGTGCACAGAAAAATTTCTGGTATACTGGATTTTGTAGGTAATAGGTAACTCTCACGCCGCAACGGGCGAAATTCCACAGTTGAAAGTATCGTGGAATTTCTGTCTGTCTTTAACTGAGTGTGTACTCACTCACTCGGATGGTTGCAGGCCGTGTCAGGAAAAAATGAGATGACGGTTCCTTTTGCTGGTTTTCTGCTGATAGTGGTTCTTCTCATTGCCGCGATAGTAGCGATGGGCGCGTTCATCTGGGCTGTAAGAAAAAGACAGTTCGCAGATCTCAATAAAGCCGCATACGTCATATTCGACGAAGACGAGCCCGTCGGGGTTTTCACCGACGAGGTTTTCGTCGAATATGACGGTGAAGGAAGCGCGGGGGCGAAGCGATGAGCGTTCTCCCCGAGCTTACTTCACGGATCGAAAGCGACGACTCGACCGCGGGCCCCGTCATGCTCTTTTTCGCGACCGCCGTCGCGTGGCTTCTCGTAGGCTCCGTGTTCGGCCTCGTCACCGCCCTTAAGTTCAGCTTCCCCGACTGGCTCGGCGATGCGCCGTGGCTCACGTTCGGAAGGATAAGGCCGGCCCATCTCAACACCGTCATATACGGCTGGGCGTCGCTCGCTTTGGGCGGGGTGTACGTCTGGCTCACGGCGAGGCTCTGCAGAACCACTATAAGGTGGAAAAACCTTCTCTACATTTCGGCCGTCATCTGGAACGTCGCCGTCCTTTACGGGATGATACAAATCCTGAGGGGCAACAGCGCGGGGCAGGAGTGGCTGGAGTTTCCGAGGGCGACGGCGTTCATGATCACGGTCGCCGCTGTCCTATTCTCCCTTTCTATCTTAAAGACGTTCCGCGAGAGGAACGTCGATCACATCTATATTTCGCTCTGGTACATACTGGCCTCGGCCATCTGGTTTCCGCTGCTTTACGTCCTGGCTTATCTGCCTATCTACACCGGCGTTACGCAGGCGGCGGCGAACTGGTGGTACGCGCACAACGTGCTCACGGTATGGTTCACGCCAGCCGGTCTCGCGGCGGCGTATTATTTCATCCCGAAGGTGATCGGACGGCCTATACACAGCTACTATCTCTCGCTCATCGGGTTCTGGACGTTCGCGCTCTTCTATAACTGGAACGGCATACATCACCTCGTGGGCGGGCCGCTGCCGACGTGGCTCATAAGCGTGTCTATAACGGCGAGCATGCTCATGTTCATACCCGTCATCGCCGTCGCCATAAACCATCACATGACGATGGTAGGCCATTTCGGAAAGCTGAAGTCGAGCCCGACTCTCCGGTTCGTCGTGTTCGGTGCTGTGAGCTACACTGCGGTGAGCTTCCAGGGCTCGCTCGAAGCGCTCCGCAGCCAAAGCGAGATAACGCACTTTACGCACTACACGATAGGGCACGCGCACCTCGGGCTTTACGCGTTCATGACGATGATAATGTTCGGCTCGATCTACTACATAATGCCCCGCATAGTGAAATGGGAGTGGCCGTACCCGAGCCTGATAAAGGCCCACTTCTGGCTGGTGGCGGCGGGGATAATTCTTTACGTTGCGTCCATGACGGTGGGGGGCGTCATCCAGGGGCTCTACATGAACGACGCAGCGCGGCCGTTCATGGATTCGGTCGAGGTGACGAAGCCTTACCTCATGGCGCGCTCTATCGGCGGCTCGCTGATGCTGCTCGGCCAGCTCGTGTTCATATACCTCTTCTCGCTCATGCTGTTCAGGAAAGGTGCCTACAGGGCGCTGCCGCCCTGGGGCGCGAAGATCGCGGATCGGCCCACGGCGGAGGGCTTTCAGAGATGATGTACATAAAGCTGCCGCTCTTCGTAATGGGCCTTCTGGCGACGCTCCTCATCGCGTGGATCGGGCTTACGCTCATTCCCGGCGCCCAGATAAGTGAGATCGCGCCTTCTTCGGAACTCAAGCCCTACACCGACCAGCAGCTTCGCGGGAGGGAAGTCTACATCCGGGAGGGATGCATCTACTGCCACAGCCAGCAAACGAGGCCCGTCGGCTACGGGGCCGACCAGAAACGCAACTGGGGGAGGCCGTCCGTCCCCGGCGATTATGTTTACGACAGGCCGCAGCTCCTGGGGACGATGCGCACGGGGCCCGACCTTTTCAACATCGGCGCGAGGCAGCCGAGCGAGGACTGGCACCTGATACACCTCTACAACCCGAGGGCGACTTCGCCCGGGTCGATAATGCCTCCGTACCCGTGGCTGTTCAAAGAGGAAATAAGGTATTCGGACGAGGTGCTCGCGGCGAGGGGTGAGCGCGTGGTTCCAGTGCCGGAGGAGTACGTGCCGGAGGGGAAGGTGATAATCGCCACGCAGGACGCGCTCGACCTCGCGGCGTATCTGATAGGGCTCAACCATACGTATCCTGTCGAAGGGGAAGAGTAGCGGGATGAGCGACGAAAAGAAGGACGACATACAGCGCCCGTACAGGCTCGAAGACGAGGAGACCGACATTTACGGCCTTCACAGGCAGGCGCTCCGCGAATCGCCGGACCCTGTCGAGGGGCTCGAAAGGCCGCCCTGGTGGCTGTGGGTGATCTGCATATCGCTCATCTTCTGGGCGGGGTTTTACCTGGGGCGCTACGGAGGCGTGTTCGGGCCGGAGGTGCATCTTTTGAGCGAGGGCGAGGCGGTGAAGACGGTTTCCGTCTCGAAGCCCGGCGAGGGCGCGCCGGTGGCGGCCGTCGACGGCGCGGAGGTGTATAACCGCGTCTGCGCGGCGTGCCATCAGCAGAACGGGCAGGGGGTTCCGGGGGCGTTCCCGCCGCTCGCGGGGTCGGGTATCCTCACTGGTAGCGACGAGCTTCCCATCAAGATCGTCCTTCACGGTTTGCAGGGGCCGGTTACGGTCGCGGGGACGACGTATAACGGCGTGATGCCGGGGTGGGGCGGGCAGATGTCGGACGAAGAGGTAGCCGCGGCGCTCACTCACGCGAGGTCGAGCTGGGGGAATTCGGCGCCGGCCGTGAGCGTCGAAAACGTGAAGAAGATTCGCGACGAGACATCCAGCAGGACGGCGAACTGGACTATCGAGGAGCTGGAGGGGAAGTGATTCAGCGCGGCGCGCGGTGAAGCGGCGTGCGAAAGCGAAGAACTGACATGACGGAATATGGACTGGTGTTCGTAGCGGGCGTTCTGGGCTCCTTTCACTGCATAGGGATGTGCGGCGGGTTTCCTGTAATCGTGTCCGGCGCGGGTAACCAGAGTTTTACGAGCAGGACAGTGCGCCAGCTTCTATACAACTCCGGCAGGATATTCACATACTTTTTCCTGGGCCTGCTGGTCGGTGCGCTAGGGTTCATGATAAGGGAGATTAAGCCTGTCCTCAGTTTCCAGGTCGCCCTGTCGATAGTGATGGGCGTCATTATCATCGTCGCCGGGCTACAGGTAATGGGCGTGTTGAGAGAGAGCCGCATCCCCGGCTTCACGCCGGTATACAGGCTTCTCAAGGACGCGATGTCCGCATTCGTGCGACGAAAGGGACGGCCGGCGTCGTTCTTCCTCGGGCTCCTCAACGGTTTTCTTCCGTGTCCACTGATATACGGCTTTCTCCTAGTCAGCCTTTCGAAGGGCACGCCGCACGAGGGCGGGCTCACGATGCTCGCGCTCGGCCTGGGGACGATACCGGCGATGCTCCTCGTGGCTGCGGTGCACGGGAAGGTCTCGCCGATGATGAAGGCAGGGCTCGGCCGGACTGTCCCCGGCGCGCTCATGATCGTGTTCGGTCTCGTCACGGTCGTGAGAGCTGTTCTCACCACGAGCTTCGGGGAAACCATTCACCAGATCTGCGGGTTTTAAATAACATGACGTCTACCGGGACGACCTGCCACCACTGCGGTCTTCCGGCCGGGAGGGACGCGGCCGTCGGGCGGGAGCATACGTTCTGCTGCTACGGGTGCCTCCTCGCGAACGGGATCACCGGGCAGCCGGGCGAGGAGGGGCAGGCGTCGTGGCTGCTGATACGGCTCGGCGTGAGCGCATTTTTCGCGATGAACGTCATGATACTGAGCCTGACTGAATACATCTACGGCTTCAGCGCCGACGTCGCGGCGATACTGAATTACGTTCAGCTTTTTCTGACGGCCCCGGTTGTCGCGCTCCTCGGCCTTCCGATTCTGGCGGCCTCTTTCAACTCGATAAAGCGGATGCGGCTCAACATCGACGTGCTGATAATCATCGGCACTGGGGCGGCGTTCGTCATCTCGGTTTACTCGACGTTCACTCGGCGGGGGCACGTTTACTTCGACACGATAACGATGCTGCTCGCGCTGCTTACGCTCGGGCGGTACCTCGAAGCCAACGCGAAGGCGTCGAGCTCGAACGCGATAAAGGGCTTTCTCGATCTCGCGCCGAAGTCGGCGGTTGTGATCAGGAACGGAGTCGAGGAAACCGTCCCCTCGGACGATATAGAAAAGTACGATCTCGTGAAGGTTACGCCGGGCACAGGTTTTCCGGTGGACGGGCGCGTCGTCGAGGGGACGAGCGGCGCGGACGAGTCGAGCCTGACGGGGGAATCGGTCCCGGTGCCGAAGGAGCCGGGGAGCATGGTGTATTCGGGGACGGTGAATCTCGACGGCACGGTCATATTCCAGGCGCTCGAAGTGGGGGAGGGGAAGACGGTCTCCCGGCTCGTGAAGCTGCTGGAAGAGGCGAGGAGGTCGCGCGCCCCGATAGAGAGGATAGCCGACAGGGTGACTGCCGTTTTCGTGCCGCTGGTGTCGGTGATCTCGCTCGCGGCGTTCGTCTTCTGGGCCGTGCGTGGGAGCGTCGATACGGCTCTCATGACTGCTCTGTCGGTGCTCGTTATCTCGTGCCCGTGCGCGCTCGGGATAGCGACGCCGCTCGCGATATGGATCGCGCTCGGGAGAGCGGCAGGGGCGGGCGTGCTCGTGCGGTCGGCGGAATTCCTCGAAAGGCTTTCCGGCGTGAACATAGTTTTTTTCGATAAGACCGGAACGCTGACGGAGAGGGAGCTTGTCCTTGGGGCTGTCCGCGTAGACCCCGAATCGGGCGCGGACGAAAGGGAGGTAATAACGCTCGCGGCGTCGCTGGAGTCGGGGTACTCGCACCCGCTCGCGGGCAGCCTCGTGCGCGCGGCGAGGGAGATAAACGTCCCGCTCGTTCCTGCTACACAGGTGAAAGCAGCGCCGGGGATGGGCGTCGAGGGAGTGATCGACGGCAGGCGCGTCGCGGCGGGGAGCGCGAGGTACATGGAATCGCTCGGCGTTTCCACAGGGGGCTTCGCGGCGGACGCGGCAGCGGAAATGGAGTCGTCGGGTATGACGGTTATGTTCGTCAGCGTTGAGAACGGAGCGGCCGCCGTGATCGGCTTCACGGAGTCGCCGAGGCCGGAGAGCGCGGGCGCGCTCAGTGAGCTCCGGGAGGACGGCGTCGGCGCGGTGATGCTCACGGGCGATAATAAATATGCGGCCGGCGCGCTGTCGCGAAGACTCGGAATTGAGGCGAGGAGCGGGCTCTATCCCGGTGAGAAGGTCGAAATAATCGAGGATTATAAGAGGCAGGGGTTCAGGACTGCTATGGTCGGGGACGGGATAAACGACGCGCCGGCGATGAACGCGGCGGACGTCGGGATAGTGCTCGGATGCGGGGCGGACATCACGCGGGAGTCTGCGGACGTGAGCCTTCTCGGGGACGACCTCGGTAAGGTGCCGTGGGTTTTGCGCCTCGCGCGGATGAATCACCGCATCGTGAAGCAGAATCTCTTCTGGGCGTTTTTCTATAACGTTCTGGGGATAGGAGTTGCGGCTGCGGGGTTGATGCAGCCTGTGCTCGCGGCGGCTGCGATGATCGTGAGCAGCATGATGGTGCTGGGGAATTCGCTCAGGGTGGGGAGTATGAAAATAGAAGCGGGCAGCGTCCGCGGGCATTCGAAGTAGCTGTATAACACAGCGACCCCAACACTTCTGTCATTCCGAACTTGATTCGGAATCTCGTCTTAAAAGCTTTAAAAGGACAAACCAAAGCAATAGACCACTTTTCTTGCGCAATATTTTGTACGTGAGAAGCTACGTTTTATAAATCCCCCCATGCCCCCCTTTTTCTAAGGGGGGCACAAGAATAGATTTCTCACATTAGTTCGAAATGACATATTAAAAGACGAGATCCTGAAACTAGTTCAGGATGACGGAAAAAAGGTGATTCCTCGCTCGCTCGAAATCGTTGGGAATGACAAATTAGAGGTAAACCCCTCACCCTTCATCCCTGTTTTGGTTTCGGATGCTTTCTAGCGGTACCGGATTGACTATGCTGCAATCAGCCAAGGGCGTCCGAATGCTCACTAGCTCGCATTCGTTCCCCAAGGGGAGAGGGGGAGAGTAAGGTGGGGCAGATTCTTAACGCTCATCCACTCGATTATCTCGACATAGCAAGGAAGGTGATTCAAGTGAAGGGACGCACGAACGGTGCTTTGAATTGAATATTCCCCTATGCCGCAATCCTGCGGACGTTGTCCGCCCAATTTTTACGTCTCGGAAATGTATTGCTTCGCTGCGTCCGGCTACGCATAGGCTTCGCCGCGACGAGCGGCGGCTCGCAATATTATGATTCTCATAGGGTCTTATCATTCTATCTATAGCGTCCTCTTCGCGATTGATGAATATAAATCCCCCCGACCCCCCCTTTTTTCTAAGGGGGGTAAAAGGATAGATTTCTCACATTCGTTCGAAATGACATATTATAAAGACGAGATCCTGAAACTAGTTCAGGATGACAGATTATAAAGAGTGGATTCCCGACCCGGCTTCGCCTGTGGGCTTCGCCGCGGCAAGTAAAAGCATTTGGGAATGACAGACTAGAGGTAAACCCCTCACCCTAGCCCTCTCCCCTTCCACGAAGGGTAGAAGGGAATATGTTGAGGGCGTGCGCGCGGAGTTACTGCTCTTCGAAATTGAAAATCCGCTTCCAGTCGTTTTTCATACTGATGATAAACCAGCCCTTCGCGTTCGCTTCGTCGGCGAGGGACTGGGGGAATGTGCCGACGTCGGAGTTTGGGAGTCCCTCGGCGGGGCCGTAGGCGTATTCGCGCCCGGGGTCGTCATGCAGCACCAGCATCATAAGGCGCGCGCCGCTGCCTGCACCCGTCCATTCGAGCATCTCCCTGTCGCCGTTCGAGTTGCCGAAGGCGGCGTGGGGACGCTGGCCGATGAAAAGCTCGATCCCGATAGCTTTGCCGGGGCCGTCGTCCATGAAGAAGAGCTTCGGCTCGCGCATGAGGACGGGATTGCCGCCGTCGTACTGGTACGAAAGAACGAGGCTCGACCCGACTATCTCGGCGGGCGTGAAGCCGTAGACTTCGCTTGCGTAGGTGCGGACGAAGAGCTGGCCGCCCCCTGTGACCATGAACGTCCGGAAGCCGTTTTCGCGGAGCCACGCGACGACTTCGAGCATGGGGAGGTAGACGAGGTCGGTGTAGGGGCGCTGGTAGCGCGGGTGTTTTGCCGTCGCAAGCCACTGCCGCACGGTTTCGGTGAACTGCTCCGTCGTCATGCCGGCGTGAGTAGCGGCCAGTATCGCCACCCAGTCGGCCTTCGTGAAATTCGATATCGCTTGAGTGTCATTCGCTATGACGGATTTGTAGGGCTCGGTCTGGCTCCATTCGGGATGCGACGGCGCGAGTGTGCGTATCCTGTCGAGGGCGAATACGCCTTGAGTGTAGAGCGGGTGCTCGACCCAGAGGGTGCCGTCCTGGTCGAATACCGCGACCCGGTTTTCGGGCAGGACAAAGCTCGGCCCGGATTCGTCCGTCGCCTCCCTTACGAATTTGAGTATGGCTTCCTTCGCCACGCCGTCGTTCCACGAGGGGAGGGGATCGGAGTCGGGGTAAGTCTCAGGAGCTAGGGATGGCGCGGAGGTGGTTTGGGCGCAAGCGCCGCCGAGGACGAGAATGATGAGCAGCAGGGCCAGCGCGTTAAGACGAGCGCCGGGATTCTCAGCTTTCCGTTGCCGTGCGTATAGATGCATAGATGCTACTTATTATGTGCCCGTATCGGCTTTAGTGCAATAACCACCGGTTACGATTCAGCGGTCCGGTCCGGGATTGTGAGGAAGGTTCAGGATTTGGATTTTCTGTACGATTTGATTTCGCGGTCGATCTCTTTCTTGC
>CAZUDM010000006.1:0-110425 GCA_964618635.1 uncultured Spirochaetia bacterium | reverse complement strand
TAAAGGAAGCCTACCAGGACCCGACCACTGACGACGAAAGATGGGTCGCCGTAGATATAGAGTCCGTAAAGCCCCTCAAAAACCCCGTCGCGCTCGCCGATATCAAAAAGGAAAAGAGCCTTCGGAATATCGCCCTCTTAAAACAGGGCCGCCTCTCCGTCGTGCCTGTCACGAAAGACGAGTACGACACGATACTCAAAATGAGCGGAAGCTAAGCTCCGCTTTGACAATCCACACCCCGCGATTTAAGGTATGTCCAGATGTCCTTATCCCAACACGAAAACGAGCTTATAGACAGGATGCTTGCCGGCGACAGGGTCGCTCTCGCGCGTCTCATAACACTCGCCGAAAGCCGTCACACCTCTCTCCCGGCGATACTCAAGCGGCTCGACCAGCTTTCCGAGAGGTCCTACATAATCGGCATCACGGGGCCGCCCGGCGCCGGAAAGAGCACGCTTACTAACAAGCTCATCGCGCACTACAGATCGCTCGGAAAAACAGTCGGCGTGCTCGCCGTCGACCCGTCGAGCCCGTTTTCAGGGGGCGCTATACTCGGCGACAGGATACGCATGCACGATCACTCCATGGACGACGGCGTCTTCATAAGGAGCATCAGTACCAGGGGCACCCACGGAGGAATATCCCGGGCTTCGAGGGAGATAATAAAGCTCTTCTCCGCGTTCGGTCTCGACTACGTGATCGTCGAAACGGTGGGCGTCGGCCAGAGCGAGCTCGACATCATACGCATCGCCGATACCGTCCTCGTCGTTCTCGTCCCCGAGGCCGGCGACGGCGTTCAGACGATGAAGGCCGGGCTCATGGAGATCGCCGACATATTTGTCGTCAACAAGTGCGACAGAGAAGGGGCGAATCTCATCACCGCCGAGATAAAGCAGATAGTCTCACTCAAGTCCCCCGGAAAGGAATGGAAGCAGCCCGTCCTTATGACGAGCGCTGCGAAGGGGGAGGGCGTCCGGGAAGTAGCGGGCGAGGTGGAAAAGCACAGGGAATTCCAGGAAAAGACCGGGCGCCTCAGGCTCAAGCGCGAAGCGCGGAGGGAAGAGGAGTTTTCCGAAATAGTAAAGGAGGCGGTCGAGGCGGCGGTCGCCGAAAGGCTCGTCCGGAAAGAGGTCAAAAAGATTTACGAAAGGGTAAAAAGCGGCGAGCTCGACCCATACGAAGGAGCCGAGCTCGTTTTATCGAAAATCATCTAGCCCGTTACCCTCCGCGCATTCTCCGTATCCTGCAGCATTTCCCGCCGTACTCTATTTTGAGCAGCCGGCGGCCACTTTCATGGTAACCTTACCGACATGGAAGAGCTTCTGTTTTATGCCCCGGCCCTTCTCGTCCTGCTTTCTGCAGCGGGTTCCGATACCGGCGACCCTTACGCCGAGATGCGCTGGAATATGGTGGAAGACCAGATAATCTCCCGCGGAATAAGGGATTCCGCCGTTATAAACGCGATGCTCAGGATACCGAGGCACGAGTTCGTCCCCCGGGAATTCAGGGAGTCGGCGTACAACGACAGCCCGATTCCCATAGGCAGGGGACAAACTATTTCACAGCCCTACATAGTCGCCCTCATGTCCGAGATACTGAGGCCCGCCCCCGGGCGGAAGATACTCGAAGTCGGCACCGGCTCCGGATACCAGACGGCGATTCTCGCGGAAACCGGCGCCGAGGTTTACACGATCGAGATCATCCCAGAGATAGCGGAAAGAACCCGCCGCCTTCTGGAGAGACTCGGTTATACCGGCATTCACTTCAGGATCGGCGACGGCAATGCGGGATGGGAAGAGTATGCACCCTACGACGGCATCATAGTGACGGCTGCCCCCGGCGACGTGCCGCAGGCCCTGGTCTCACAGCTTAAAGAAGGTGGCAGGATGGTTATTCCCGTGGGCGGCGAGAGTCAGGAGCTTTTGCTGATAGAAAAATCCGTGAAGGGCGTCGCATACAGGAAGGTCACGTCCGTCCGCTTCGTTCCCATGACAGGCAAGCCCGGCCCGGAAAAGGTATAATCAGAAAGTTTATATGTCGAGGCTTACGACGTTCCCCTTCTGTATCTGCCTCGAGCTCTGGATGATAACCCCGGTCGACGTTTTGTCCCCGACCTCTAGCACGACTATCTTCCCGATGAGGGCCCCTGGTATGACGACGTTCTTCCCGGCGTCGGGGTCCCAGGCCTTTCTCGGCGAGGTGTAGACGGAGAACACGTTTCCGGGGATGACAGAATTTCTCTTTCCGACGTCGAGGTAAACGACGTCCCCGCTGCCCGAGAGCTCGACGTTATTCTTGTTGTCGACTATAAAGCCGTCCACCCTCTGCGTCCCCTTCCTCATAACGACTTCCTTGACGAAGGTTTCTTCGGGTCTTACCCTCGCCCCGCGCATGATCTCCTGGTACGACTCCGTTATAACGGCGGTCGATTTGTTCTTGCTCAGCACCTCTATTATTTCCAGCTCCCCGAGCACCGCCACTTTATACCCGACCCTGTTTCCGGATACCGGGTGCGTGATTGGCTTCGACGTCCGGTATATCGTGTACCTGTCCCCCACTCCCGCGCCGTCCTTGGTGCCGACGTTCGTGTATACGATGTCCCCCGTGCCGAGGAGCATCTTCGGCGGCTCGGAAGTCAGTATAGTCCCCATGTGCTCCCACTGGTCGGGCGATATGAACCCTTCGGAGCCTCCGGGCGAATAGAAGAAAACGGGCGGAGGGGGCTCGATGTCGTCGAACGTCACCTTGTGCGCCTTGGGCTCCACCTTCACGACAGGCAGTACAGGCTGCTCCGGTTTCAGCGAAATGACGTCGCCCGGATATATGAGGTTCGGGTTGTCTATGTTAGGGTTAAGCTCCCAGAGCCTCGGCCAGAAAAGCGGGTTTCCGAAGAAATTCCCGGATATCTTCCAGAGCGAGTCGCCCGGCTTTACGACGTATATCGTCGTCCCGTCCTTTGGCGGCGGAAGGCTCCCCTGTGCGAGGGCCATACCCGTAAGCAGAAATATCGCGATTATGGTTCTGACATACATCCCGTCTCTCCTCCGTATACGGCCGGCTCCGGTCTTTCCGGGCCGCATTTTCAGACTGATTTCAATTCTACACCCGTTTCCAGCGAATTAAAAGTAATTTTAAATTCTTTTAAGCTTTCATATAGACGACTTATAGACTATACTTAAGAAACCTTGTAAGGTTTAGATATAAAACTGCCCGTATAATACGGTATGGACAACCGGATTTTAATAAATATTACGTTCAACGAAACCAGGGTAGCCGTGATGGAGAACGGCTCCGTGGCGGAGCTTTATCTCGAAAGAAAATCCGCCCCCAGGATCGTCGGCAACATTTATAAGGGCATAGTCGGAAAGGTGGTCCCCGGCATGCAGGCGGCCTTCGTCGACATAGGCCTCGAAAAGTCGGGCTTCATATCGGTCGAGGACGTTCACGAAGATTCTCTCTACGATTTTTTTCTGGAGAACGACGGCGAAGGGGGTCATCACAAAAAACACAGTAGGGGCCTCATACAGGATATTCTCAGGGAAGGGCAGCATGTCCTCGTCCAGGTGCTTAAGGAATCGGTAGGCGGCAAGGGGCCCAAGCTCTCCTCGTTCATCGGCATACCCGGGAAGTACACGGTCCTTCTCGGAAACGCCGACATTGTAGGCATATCCCGCAAGATAGAATCCCAGAAGGAGCGGGAGAGGCTCAACGACATAGTAAGGCGAATAAAGCCCGAAGGCATCGGGCTCATAGCGCGGACGGCGAGCATCGACATCCCCGAGGAAGACCTCCTTCAGGATACAAAAGAGCTCTTCCGCCTCTGGACGGACATCAAGAAAAGAAGCGACGAAACCAGAACCCCGTCCCTCCTCTACGAAGAGCCGAGGCTCTACATAAAAGCGGTCAGGGATTTCGTCTCCGGCGATATGAGCCGCGTGGTCGTCGATTCGAAAGACGTCAGCGATGAAATCAACTCCTACGTGAAGAGATACCTCCCCGATTCGGGCGTCACGGTGGAGCTTTATAAAGACCCCGAGCCCCTCTTCACACGCTTCGGCGTCGAGAACGAGATAAGAAAAATATTCAACAAAAAAGTGTGGCTCAAATCCGGAGGGCACATAATCATCGAAGAGGCCGAAGGCCTCACTGTCGTGGACGTCAACACAGGAAGGTTTCAGAGCGGGAAAACGCAGGAAGATACGATTTACAGGCTCAATCTCGAAGCCGCGACAGAAATCGTAAGGCAGATAAGGCTCAGAAATCTCGTAGGCATAATCGTCGTCGACTTCATAGACATCAAGAACCGCCAGCTCCGGGACCAGATCTACGAAGCCTTCGTCGAGGCCTTAAAGCGCGACCGCGCAAGGTCGGCCGTCCTCGAAATGTCCCCCTTCGGGGTCATACAGATGACGCGCCAGAGGCTCAGGGAAAGCGTCCTCACCGAGCTCGCAGAGCCGTGCCCCTACTGCGACGGCTCCGGATACCTCAAATCCAAGGACACCATCTCCTACGAGATAATCCGCGAGATAAAGCACAAGGCCGGAAAGCCCGGCGTCACTGCCGTCGAGGTCCAGGCGGGCTCCCGTATAATCGAGAAGCTCCGGGAATTCGAGCAGGAGGGGCTAAGGCGCCTCGAAAAGGAATCCGGTGTCCGCATATCCTTCAAGCCGGTCGAGGGCCGCATAGGCAAGTACGAGGTCAAGGCCTCTTAACACCCCGGAGTTGCGTTTTTCCGCCAACCGGCGCTATTATTACGGGAAACGTCCGGGACGCGCTCATGCCAAACTCCATGCGATTCTCTCTCATGATTTTCCTCGCCGCGCTGCTATTCCTCCCCGGTTGCAGCCGCGACGGCGATACCACGTCCGCACCGGACGAAGAGGAACTCTCGTCCGAAGGAGCGGAAGCCGAAACCGACGAGGCGTATGAAGAAGAGGACGAAGAGGACTTTCAGGGCACGGGCGATTTCGACGCGCCTGATCCCGGCCTCCATTCCGTAAGTGGAATAAAGTCCGTCTCGGTCGAAACTATAACCGGCAGTCCGAGAGACGGCTTCAAGGCCGTCCTCCTTCTCGAAGGCCCCCAAAACGAAGACAGAAGATATATATACGACTGGACCGTCAACGGGAGAGAGGTTTCAGGCGTGATCGAGGAAACCCTCCCCTGGCAGGAAGGGTTTAAAAGGGGCGACGTCGTCGGCGTGACAATCACCCCCTACAGCGACCTCGGGCAGGGCGTGATGACAGTCGGCGGCACCTTCACGATACCCAACTCCCCGCCCGTCATATCGTCGGAGCCCTCGGCGTCGTTTACGGACGGCAAATTCACCTATACCGTCCTCGCCGAAGACCCGGACGGCGACCCGGTCGATTTCACCCTCAAAGGCGCGCCTCCCGGAATGACCATAGAGCCCGCGACCGGTCTCATAGTGTGGGAATACGGTCCGGACGATGCAGGGGAATATAAAGTCACCGTAGTCGCCGCCGATTCCGAAGGGGCGTCCGTCTCGCAGGAGCTCACCCTTTCAATCACCCCCGGCCCCGGGGAAGAATAGATTCCCCGATTCATGCCGAATCCGGTTTTCCGTTCGCCCGGTATACACCAATTTATTAATTCACAGGTATATTTAATCCGTGGATTCGGCGTCACGGGAACTCAAGTTCTCAAGCCGGTATCCTGACAGGTGAGCACGTGAGAAAATCGTTTCAGGCAGGCATGTTTATAGAGAAAAAAATCGAGACGAAGCCAGAGATGGCGGCGTCCCGGTTCCACAAAAACTCGCCCCAGGTCCTTTCCAGCCCGTCCCTCGTAACCCTCATGCAGACTACCTGCGCAGACCTCATGGCGCCGTTTCTCGACAGCTCCGAAATGGTGGTGAGCGTAAGGATCGAAATGAACCATTTCGCCTCGGCGCCGATAGGCTCGACTATTCTGATAAGGGCCGAGATAGTCAAGATCGAGGGTGACAAGGTCTACTTCGAGATCGACGCTCACGACGGCTTCGAGCGCATCGCGTCGGGCTTTAACGACATGTACGTGATCAACGAGGAAAGGTTCGACAAGGGCGTGAGAAAGAAAATTGACTCCCTTTCCACCATGCGCGTCAGGTCCGCCTGAGTCAGGGGCCGCGTCCCGAATTAAAATGCCCGGAACGGAGCGAAATATGAATAAAGGCGTTCTCGAAAACCTCTATCACGTAGCCATAGCCGTAAATTCCATTGACGAGGCGGAAAGGATTTATGAGACGGCGCTGGGTCTCAAGGTCGCGCACAGGGAAGTCGTCGAGGACCAGAAGGTAAAAACCTCCATGCTCCTCCCGCAAAGAGGCGGCTCCGCTATAGAGCTTCTCGAACCCCTTAGCCCCGATTCTCCAATATCGAAATTCCTCGAAAAGAGGGGGGAGGGGATTCACCACATCTGCTTCGCGGTCGACGACATCGAGCTCGCGCTCGAAAGGCTGAAGGCCGAGGGGGTCAGGCTGATCGATGAAACTCCCCGCGTCGGGGCGTATAACTCCAGAGTGGCCTTCGTTCATCCGAAGGCGATGAACGGCGTCCTCATAGAGCTTGCGGAATTGTCCGAGAAAGAATGAGCCCTGTCCGGCGAGGCAACTTTAGTAAAAGAAGTAGGCGACCGCGGTAATCACGATCCCCGATACGATATTCAGCACGAACCCTGCCTTGATCATCGTCCTCTGCTCGACGAGTCCTGTCCCGTAAATTAGCGCGTTGGGAGGGGTCCCGACGGGCAGCATGAACCCCATCGACGACGCTATGCCCACGGCAAGCGCAAGCCCCTCGGGCGAGAACTGCCCCGTCTCCTGCCCGAGTGCGAGGAATATCGGCACCATTATCGCCGCGCTCGCCGTGTTGCTCGCGAACTCCGTCAAAAGTATCGTGAGCATAACGGAGCCCAGTATGAGGATGAACGCGCCGTGTATCGAGAGATGATCCTTCACTATGTCGGCCAGGAATTTACTCGCCCCCGTTTCCGACAACACCGCGCTCAGGACGAGCCCGCCCCCGAAAAGAAGCAGCACGCCCCAGTCGGTGAACCTCTCTATCTCCTTCCATTCTATCGTTCCGAGATAAACGAGAAGGACTATTCCGAGTATCGCGATGAGCGAGTCGAACTCCTTTTCTATCCCTATCCACGACGATATGGGCCTGCTGAAGAGCCAGAGGAGAACTACTATCCCGAAAACTATACCGACCCTGCGGCCGCTCCTGGTGCTTACGAGCCCCTCTATGTCCGCGATTTGTGAAATCTCGATCCTGGGCAGCTCCGGCTTCAGGACGAAATAAAGCACGGCGACCATAGCCGGGATCAGTATCAAAACGAGCGGCATGCCCACGAAGAGCCAGTCCCTGAAGTCCATGCCGAGGTTGGCCGCCGTAATCGCGTTCGGCGGAGAGCCTATCATCGTCCCGAGCCCCGCTATATTGGCTGAGTAAGCGACGCCGAGTAGTATGAATGCGTTTGTCGCCGCTGATTCCGATTTAAGCTTCGATATGAGCCCGAGCGCGACGGGCAGCATTATCGCCGCCGTTGCCGTATTGCTTATCCACATGCTTATGAGCGAAGTCGCGGCGAAGAGTCCGAGTATGGCGTAGAGAGGCTTCGTTCCCGCGGCGTTCATTATGTAGCCGGCTATGTACTCGTCTATCCTGTGCTTGTGGAGCGCGGCCGCGAGGGCGAATCCCCCGAGGAAAAGGAATATGACGGGATTCGCGAAATGGCTGAGGGAGTTTTTCACGTCCATCACGCCCGCGCCTACGGCGAGTATCGGAACCATCAGCGCCGTCACTGCAAGCGGAAGTGCTTCCGTGAACCACAGTATCGCGACGAACGTCAGTATCGCGAGCCCCTTGAGCGTGTTCTGATCGGCGGGGACGAAGAAATAAACGCCGAGTGATACGAGCCCGCTTATGAGAATGATGAGATTAGTGCGCATGTTGATGAACGTAAACGACGGGGGCCTAACCCGCCTCGATGAGCATACATAAATTTACGTTCATATTTAAATCAGCGGCACGTCACACGTGCAGGAATCCAACGTAGCCAAGGATAATTGTATTATCGCCATCCGCGCGAATGGCGTCTCTAGCAGCACAGCAGCTACGTCGTAGAACCATTAGTTGTGTCATTCCCAACGATTTCGAGCGAGCGAGGAATCACCACACTTCCGTCATCCTGAATTTATTTCAGGATCTCGCTTTTCTCCTTTTTGTCATTCCCGAATGCCTGTACCTGCCGCGGCGAAGCTTTAGCGAAGCCGGGTCGGGAATCCAGTTTTTATTCTTGTCCTTTCGTAGTCATCCTGAACTTGTTTCAGGATCTGAAATCTTTAAAAGATTTAATTGAAAAGACTTCTACTTTCCCTTGACCAAAAGCACACATAGTGTGTTTTACGATCGTATCACCTTCAAAGGTTCATGCACCTGAAGCGCGTCAGGTAATAATGGCAACAATGCTGCTACTTCGAATGCAAGCGGACGCTGTCCGCACACTACGTCTGCCCGATCTTCTCTATAACCCAGATCCTCTTCTCCGTCCATCTCCCCCACGCCGGAACGATCATGAGATACTTCCCCCGCATACTGCCGCCCTCGATATTCAACACCATTTTGCTCTTCATCGAGAGCTCTGCGGTGTACGTCCCCCGCTCCAAAAGCTCCATATTCCCCTCGCCGTAGCTGTCACCGTATATGACTTCTCCGCGCGTCACTTCCGGAAATCCTCCCGGTGCGGCCTGCTCGACCGCCAGCCTCTTTTCGCTTTCCTTCTCCGGCATGCCCGACGGCACTACCCAGTGCACGACGCCACCGTCCCGCCTGATAAAAAGGTCGTAGTGCGGCGCATCGGCTGCATGCCGCCATAAGGCGTAGCTATACGTTTCTGTCATATATGAGTCTCAGGCCGCGGAGCGTCAGGAATTCGTCCACGTCCTTTATGGTCCTGCTTTCCCTCGCGATGAGGTTCGCGATGCCCCCCGTCCCCGTAACGTACGGCGAGGTTTTCATCTCCGCCTTGATTCTCTCCACTATACCGTCCACGAGCCCCGCGTAGCCATATACGAGCCCCGACTGTATGCTCTCGACTGTCGTCTTTCCGATCACGTTCTCCGGCTTAACTATCTCCACCCTCGGCAGCTTCGCGGCCTCCCTGTAGAGGGCTTCGGACGAAATCGTGAGCCCGGGGGTTATCACTCCCCCCATGTACTCACCCTTCTCCGATATGCAGTCGAACGTCGTCGCCGTTCCGAAATCGACGACTATCACGCTCCGCTTATACTTCTCATACCCCGCGACGCCGTTCACTATCCTGTCCGCCCCCACCTCTTTCGGATTGTGATAGAGTATCGGCATGCCGGTCTTGACGCCCGGGCCGACCACGAGCGGGTTCACGTCGTAATAAGTCTTTACGGCCTCGAATATTGTCGATTGAATATTCGGGACGACGCACGAAACCGCGGCGCCCGTTATCGAGCCGGGCTCGACGCCCTTTATTTCCATGAGGTCCCTGAAGAGTATCCCGTACTCGTCTGAGGTCTTGGATTTATCGGTGGCGATGCGCCAGTGCGATACAATATCCTTTCCGTCGAATATGCCGAATACGATATTCGTATTCCCGATGTCTATTGCGAGAAGCATCTCTGTTTTCGGGGTCTTTCGTTCGAGGATGCGGCCATAGCCTCGCTTCCGGGAGCATGGCCGTTTTGAGATTCACCCGGGCTTGCCTTTACTTAAGTCCCCATCTCCTTCTTAGCGACCATTCCGAAAATAATAACCCCAATATCAGCAAAAGAAAGAACGGGCTGTCCCAGAGCTCCCTGGTCTCGTATCCGGTGACGGTTTTCTTACGTGAATCGTCTGTTTTAAGCTTTTCGGCGCTGTCCCCGGCCCTTATATAAACCCCGCCGCTCCCGGTCGCGATAGATTTAAGATAGCCCTCGTCGGAAGTCGGTCCCCTCACTTCCCGGGCCGGCGGCTCTACTATAAACGATATACCGCCCAGCTCCTCGTCCGACGGGAGGCCGCCGTTTTCACCGGCAGTCACCCTGTATACCCCGGGCTCCTTTGTCTCTATCTCCGCTGTGAACATGTTGTCGCCGGCCCTCTCCAGCGGAACCTCCACCACTTCTCCGTCCGGGTGAACGAGCGCGATGCCCGGCTCCGCTTCCGCCTCCTCGCCGTTCAGCATCCATATGCGGAGCTCGACTTTGTCTCCCGGGCTGTAGACGGCCTTGTCCGTCTCCGCCCTCACGTCGTTAAGGTCTGGATCGTTTACGAACCACAAGAAGAGCCTGTTCCAGAACTTCTCGTATACGGGCGAAACGTCCCCCTCGCTCCCCCTCACGAAATTCCATTTCCAGGACGAGTCCGAAAGAAACGTCGCCGCCTTCCCCGAGCCGACTTTGGCCACCGCCAGAATAGGCTCGCCGTCGGGCGATACCAGGAGCGGCACGGCGTCGGGGCTGAGCCCCTGCACCATGTTAAACCCTTCGAGCTCCGGCATGCCGTTCCACTCGTCCTCGTTCTTTTTCCTGTCCGGGAATACCTTCATTATCGGATGGTTTTTCCCGGCCATGGTTAGCTTCGGGTGGACTGTCCTGTCGCTTATGGTCTCGGTCAGCGTCCGTGGGATGTAATCGAGCTCTACAGGCAGTATCTCCGAAATAGGGGTCGCGCCGTAATTTCCGCTGTCGAAGCTCTTGTTCCCGCCTATCATCAGGAACGCCCCGCCCTCGTTGAGTACATAATCCCTTATGCTCCGGAGGTGAAACCCGAAAATGCCGTAGGGCTGAAAATTAAAGTTCTGGAAAATTACGATGTCGAACGTCCCGAGCTCCGAGCCGAATATCTCGTTCACAGGGAACGGTATAAGGCTGAGCTCGTTCTCCGTGGCGAATACGAGGTCAGACGGGTCCCGGAGAATAAAGAACGAAACGAGGTCGACGTTCGGGTTCCGCTTGAGCGCCTTCCTCAGAAACCGGACGTCCCACGAAGGGCTCCCTGCGACATGCAATATGCGTATCTTGTTTATGATTACGTCTGTATAAAAAGACTTCTGGTTGTTTTCCGTGATCACCTCGCCCGCCATCACAGGCACCGACGCCGTGTATATCTGCCTTCCCAGAGCGAGCGGGTTTATCTCGAAATCGACGCTCCCTTCCCTGGAAGCCCCGTCTATCGTAACCTCTTTTATGGATACGAGCTTGTCCCCGTCGTAGAGCGATACCGGAATGCTCATCCCGCCTTTCCCCGTCGTCCTGACGTTCACCTGCACCGAATACGGATACCTCAGGAACGAGACCTCGCTCGACCTGACGCCGTCTATCCACAAATCGGGAGATGCGTCGCCGGTCAGCGCGCCGACCGCATTTATCCTGAGCCCGCGCCTGTCGCCTTCGCCTGCTTCGCTCGCAGCGTTTCCGTTGTTCCGTCCGTCCGAGATTATTATGGCCTCGTCGAGCTCGCCCCGGCTGTTCTTCTCCCTGAGCTCCCCGAGGAGCTTCCCGAAATCGGTGCCGCCGTCGCGCGGTTCCTCCGTCATTACCGCATCGGGAGAAACGGGTGCGAGTCCGCTTCCGAAGGTGTAATACTCGACGACGAAGTCTTCGTTCAGTCTGGAGAAGAATCCGGAATTGTTTTTCAGGAAGTTTCTTGCTGCGTCGATGCGCGTTCCCGCGTCAGCGCCGCTCGGGAGATTCATGCTCCACGACCTGTCCACGAGCACCGCCAGCCGCCTCTTCTCTTCCTTGTAGCTGTCGACCCTGAGCGCGGGGTTTAAAAGAAGGAAGCATATGACGAGGAATGCGAGAACGTGGAGCGACAGTATGACTGCCCTTTTACCGGTGCTCCCTATAGACCTCGAGCTCCTTATGGAGCCGTAAACGACTATGGCCAGGAATACGAGAAATATGGCCGCTTCCTTGAGGCCGGGGGGGTCTAAAAACACGAGCGAGCTTACTGCGCTTTCCATAGGTAAAAATTTACCACAGGTCCGCCGTATTTCCCGCTTGTCAGAATATGAGCAGCTTTCCGTCCTTCATTATGAGCTCCCCGTCCACTATAACGGACGGGCTCATCACCACACCGTCCAGATGGCTCGCGACCCTCACATTCCCGCCCATGCTCTTGTTGTCGCCGAATGCGATGTGAATAGTGCCGATGACCTTCTCGTCCTCGAGGACGTGCCCGGTGATGAGGGCCTTGTCGTGCGTCCCTATGCCGAGCTCGGCCAGGTTGAACGCGAGCTTCCCGTGAGGCTCCATTATCGAGATAAGCCTTTCCGCACCCTTGCCGCCCGTGATTTCTGTGGCGAATCCCTCTTCCACCTTAACCCTTATCACCTCGTCCTTCAGTATCCCCACACCGGCCATGGAGCCGTCGAATACGACCACGCCTTCTGACTTTCCTTCGAGGGGCGCGACGTACGCCTCCCCGGCGGGAAGGTTGCTGAAATCCCCCGGCTTGTGGTTCCTTCCGGTGTCGGACTGCCCCTCCCTTCCCTCGACGACGAGGTTTATGTCGGTCCCCTTTTCGGAAGTCACCCTCACATTGGACGCCTTGGAGATAATAGCCGCGAGGGCGTCGCTCCTCTTCGCTATGGCGTCGTAATCCGCGTTGAGCGTCCTCACCATCATGTCCTCGGTTATCCCCGGGAGTGTCACGATCCTGACGCCCGCCTTGCACGCGCTGCGCCTGGCCTCGGTATGACTCAGCGATTTCGACGTCGGGATGAGTATTACGTCCACGAGCTTCATAAGCTCGGCGACGTATGCGGGCGGCTCCTCGCCGTTCGATTTCCTCGGAATTATTTCGATGATCGACGCCTCCGCCCCCGCATCTCTCGACGCCTCCCAGAGCGCGTATCCGATTTTCCTCGACGGCTCGTCCGTTATGACGAGAACATTCTCCCCTTCTTTAACCGCCATGCAGCCCTCGACGGCTATCTTCGCCGCGCTTCTAAGCTCGTCCATCTCGTGCCTCCGAATCCTTCGTTTATTTGCGCAGTGCCGCGCCGGTATTATAATATGCCCTGACCTGCGGCCCCCTGTAAATGCGCCGGCCGCGGAAGGAGGCGTAAGTGAAAGGCGTAGGCATAGTAGCGCCGTACTGGCCCGACATTAAAACCGGCGAGCTCGTCGAGTTCGCACGCCTCGCCGAGGACCTCGGCTACCATTCCATATGGGTGCCCGAGATGTGGGGCAGGGACGCATTCTCAATACTCGGTCTCCTGGCTTCCGGTACTAAAAGCATAAAGCTCGGCACGGGGATAATCCCCGTCTTCAGCCGCACACCTTCCGTCATCGCGCAGACTATAGCGACGCTCGACGAAATCTCCGGCGGCAGAATGATGCTGGGGCTCGGCACGAGCGGCCCGGCCGTCATAGAAAACTGGCACGGGCTTCCGTTCGAAAAGCCCCTTCAGCACACGCGTGAATACGTCGAGATAATCAAGATGATTCTCTCGGGAGGAAGGGTCGATTACGACGGCGAAATATTTCGCCTGAAGGGCTTTCGGCTGCAGTTCAAGCCCCTCCGTCCCGATATCCCGATACTCGTCGCGGCTATAGGGCCGAAGAATATACGCCTCACGGGCGAGGTCGCCGACGGCTGGATACCGTTTCTGATCCCGAGGGAAGGAATACACGAAGCCGGAAAGGAGCTCGCCGCAGGGGCGGAATCGAAGGGAAGGGGGGACGTGAGAATACCGGTGTGCCCCTACATCACCACGGCAGTCTCTAAAGACGGTGAGTCCGCAAAGCTGCCGGTAAAAGAGCACATCGCATACTACGCGGGAGGGATGGGAACTTTCTACTACAATACCCTCGTCAGGTACGGATTCGGCGAAGAAGCCGGTGCAATAAAGAGCGCATGGGAAAATGCGAACAAGAAAGAAGCCGTTTCTTCGGTGAGCGACAGGATGCTCGATTCACTCTCTGTATCCGGCACGCCCGAGCACGGGAGGGCCATAGTGGAGGCCTACATTAAAGACGGAATGGACCTGCCGATACTTCTCTTCCCGCCGAAAGCCTCGCGCGAGCTCGTAAGGGAATCCATCGAATCCCTCGCCCCGCCTTACGCCTGAGGCACCCTATTTTTGTCATTACCAACGGTTCCGAGCGAGCGAAGAATCATCCGACATCTGTCATTCCCAAGTGTTTCTATCGGGAATCCAGTCTTTTGCCTTTAATTCCCCCCTTAGAAAAAGGGGGGTATGGGGGGATTTATATTATTCAACTTCTGCTTCCATTTCGTGGAACATTTAACGCTGAGGTTTTTTGTCCGGGCCACCGCAAACAAAAAAGCCGCTCACGCCATTTCCGACGCGAGCGGCCCCGATTTATATTTTCAATTCAGTTTTCAACGCTTATTTTTAAGCGCTTATAAAATCCTTCAGAATCCCCCCGGTGCTGAGCTGCCGGAGCTTCTTCAGCGCACGTCTCTCAATCTGCCTGATGCGCTCGCGGGTAAGGCTGTACCTGCTTCCTATCTCGTCGAGTGTGTAGGATTCGTCATAACCGATCCCGAATCTCATCCTGAGTATGTCCTCTTCCCTGTCCGTGAGGTTCTTGAGCGCCTCTTCTATCTTCTCCGACATCGACACCGTCGCAAGGAGCGTGTCGGTAGCCGGCCTCGTATCGGGGATGAAATCGATGAAGCTGTTCTTCCCGTCCCCGGAGGCGGTATTTACAGCGTCGAGGTAAACGATGTTCGTCGAAGTTGCCTTTATAACCTTAGACACCTTCTTCACGCTGAGCCCGGACTCCTCGGCAACTTCCTCTATAGCCGGGTTCTCTCCATTCTCGTTCCGGAGCATGTTGGCCGTTCTCGTAATCTTGTTGGCCTGCTCTAGCACCCTCACTGGTATCCTTATGACCCTCGTCTGATCGAATAGCGACCTCGTTATGCTCTGTATGATCCACCACGAGGCGTAGGTCGAGAACCTGTAGCCCTTCGACGGATCGAACTTCTCGACGGCCTTTATAAGACCGATATTCCCTTCCTGGATTATGTCTGCCAGCGGGAGTCCCCTGCCCATGTAGTTTTTCGCGATGCTTATAACGAGCCTGAGATTCGATTTTATGAACTTGTCCTTGTTTTCAATTTCCTTGTTTCTGTATGCCCTGTAGAGAGCCGACAGCCTGTTGAGCTTTACGTCGAGCGGCATGTACGTGCCGGCCGCCTTCGCCGCGGCCTTCGCCTTTCTCTCTTCGTAGCTGCATTTGCAGACGCCGGAATTCCGCTTCTTCGTTATCTCTTCCGTCAGCCTGTTCACCTCTTCCGAAAGCTTACGGGCCCTGGCGTTATATTTCTTAATCTTGGTCGCTATGCGAACCTCTTGCGAGGCGGTGAGGAGGGATTCGGTTCCGACTTCCTTGAAGTAAGACTGAAGCAGTTGGTAATCCTCGTCGGGGATCACCCTGTTCTTACCGTTCATCTTGCCGCCCGACGTACCGTTCATCAGGCCCTGATCGTACGACATCTCGTTGACGAGCAGCCTCTGGTCCTTACCCGAGATGCTTCCGGCTACCGAACTATCCAAAGATTCCTTCAGGCTCTGTCGACCCATCGCAGTATCCTCCAGTTTTAGTCCTCCGATTTTTTGACCCGTAAACCCCATTAAACATACGCATGAAATAAACGATGCAATGTTTATGCCACTAGCTATATATTCGTTCTAACTAGCTGCATTTATTTATTTAAATCGTCATTTTATACCTGAAGCGTTTCTTAAATGGATACTATTTCCATGACAAAAAATGTCATTATAAGGGGGTTATGTCAGAAATTGAAAGCGAAAAATGTCGCAGCCCGGGACAAAAAAACTACTGCCTGTTTCGGTAAACGCTGCGCAAAGAACGATTCACGCCTCCCCTTCCAGCCTCGCCGCCGCCACTCGTCCGGCGTGTGCAAGAAAGTCCCGCGATCCCCGGGCCTTCCAAAATCGAGTTGACAACCGGACATATTAAAGGAAATATTAGCTATACCGATAAAACATGAATTCAGTTCTTTAATATCTGATTACAATTCCGGCTAAAGGGACATCAATAATGAAAATACTGGTTACTGGCGGAGCTGGTTTTATAGGCTCATGGGTCGCTGATTCCTATATCGGCAACGGACACGAGGTTCTCATACTCGACGACCTCTCTTCCGGGAGGCTCGAAAACGTAAATGCAAAGGCTGCGTTCGTAAAAGGAGATATCCGTGACCGCGGTCTTATAAAGAGCGTCATGGACGACTTTAAACCCGACGTGGTAAATCATCACGCGGCGCAGATAGACGTGAGGAAATCCGTCGAGGACCCTGCGTTCGACGCCGAGGTAAACATCATAGGCTCGATCACGCTCCTCGAAAACTCCGTCAAGCACGGCGTAAAGAAGTTCGTGTTCGCTTCGACTGGCGGGGCGATATACGGCGAGCCGGAAGACATCCCCGCCGACGAGAGCACACCCCCGATGCCGATATCGGCTTACGGCACGTCGAAGTACGCCGTCGAGAAATACCTCGAATACTACAGGCACATCTATTCGCTCGACTTCGTCGCGTTAAGATATGCGAACGTCTACGGCCCGAGGCAGAACCCCCACGGCGAGGCGGGAGTCGTGGCTATTTTCTGCAGCCGCATACTCTCCGGGAGAACATGCCTCATATACGGCGACGGCAGCCAGACGAGGGATTACGTTTACGTCGGCGACGTCGCCCGAGCGAACGTCCTCGCCCTCGATTCGAAATCGGGAAGCTACAACATCGGCACCGGGGTCGAAACGTCCGTAAACGAGCTCGTAAGCGAGCTCGGCGTCGCCTCGGGCCATGTATTCAACACCGAGCATGCCGAAGCGCGGGCCGGAGAGGTCCAGAGGATAAGCCTCGGGGCCGAGCTTGCCGAAGAGGTCCTCGGATGGGAGCCGCGCGTTTTCCTCGACGAGGGAATAAGAAACACCTGGGAGTGGTTCAGGGCTTCTAATAACGGGTAACGAAGGCGCCGGCGCGCCGGCAAATCCCCGGATTGCGTAAAGACATTCATAGTGTATCCTTAAATCCACTCGGAGGGTCCTGTTTCATGAAAAACAAGGAAGATTTTCTTTACGACGTCAGGATAGTTAACAGGAATATAAGGGACGGGGCGGTATCCAAAAAAGACTACGACAAGTACATAGAAAGCCTCCCCGACATGGAAGGCAACAGCGAGCCTCTCATAATCGACGAGCCCGAAACCCTGAGCGCGGTTGCGGATGCCGCCGGCGAAGAACAGGATGCGGCGGAAGACGACGAGGAAGAAGAATGAGGAAGAAGAATAATGAAGTGGGATTATAAAGTCGTTACGATAGACAAGCTCTTTCACGGAAGCGAAGACCACGATATCGCTATTTCCAAGGACGCCGCTGCGGCACGGAGAACCAAGCTCGGGCAGGGCGTCGAGGGCACCCTGAACCAGATGGGCGAGGAATCGTGGGAGCTCGTCACGATAGCGGGCGACTTCGCGATATTCAAAAGACAGAAAGCCTGATCCTGCGCCGCCGTCATTCCCATTCTATAGTGCTGGGCGGCTTTGTGGATATGTCGTAAACCACCCTGTTAACGCCCCTCACCTCGTTGATAATCCTGACGGAAATCTTCTCCAGAATGTCGTAGGGTATGCGCGCCCAGCTCGCCGTCATACCGTCGAGGCTGGTGACAGCCCGGAGCGCGACTACGCTCTCGTAGGTTCTCTCGTCCCCCATTACGCCGACAGTCTTCACAGGGACGAATACACAGAACGCCTGCCATATGTCGTCATAAATACCATTACTTTTAAGCTCGGCTATGAATATCCTGTCCGCCTGGCGAAGTATTCCGAGCCTCTCCTCCGTGATCTCGCCCATTATCCTTATGGCGAGACCCGGCCCGGGGAACGGATGCCTGCCCAGTATCTGCGGCGGCACTCCGAGCTCGGCTCCGACCGCCCTCACCTCGTCCTTGAACAGCTCCCTCAGGGGCTCTACGAGCTTAAGGTTCATCTTTTCCGGAAGCCCGCCCACATTATGATGCGACTTTATAGTAGCCGAGGGCCCCTTAACGCTCACGCTCTCGATAACGTCCGGGTAAAGCGTCCCCTGCGCGAGGAACTCGGCGCCTTCGATCCGCTTCGCCTCCTCCTCGAACACGTTCACGAACTCCTCGCCGATTATTTTCCTTTTCGTCTCGGGGTCGGTCACGCCTTCGAGCCTCCGGAGAAATCTTTCCCCGGCGTCCACGTGTATCAGGTTGAGCCCCATGTCTCTGAACGATTCGACGACCTCTTCGGCCTCCCTGTTACGAAGTAGCCCCGTGTCGACGAATATGCAGTAGAGCTGGTCCGGTATGGCGTGCTGTATTATCACGGCCGCCACCGCTGAATCGACTCCTCCCGAAAGCCCGCAGACAACCTTCGACTTCCCGACCTTCTCCCGTATGTCCGAAACGGCCGTTTCGACGAACGACCTCGGCGTCCAGGAGCCGTCGCACCCGGCAATGCCGATTACGAAATTCGACAGTATGTCTTTACCGTATTCAGTGTGTGCGACCTCAGGATGAAACTGCGTCCCCCAAATTCTTCTCTCCGCGTTCTTCATGGCCGCTGCGGGGGAGTTGCCGCTGAGAGCGATGGATTTAAACCCCTCCGGCAGCTCCAGCACACGGTCGCCGTGAGACATCCATACGCCGCTCTTCTCGGGCACGCCGTAAAGGAGGTCGTCCCCGTCCATGATTTCGAGCGTCGCCGGGCCGTATTCCCTTTCGTTGGAACGCTCGACCTTCCCGCCGAGGAGCTTTGCCGTAAGCTGCATGCCGTAGCATATGCCGAGCACAGGTATTCCAAGGTCAAAGATTTTCGGGTCGACGGTCGGCGAGTCCTCGTCCCAGACGCTCGACGGCCCACCCGAAAGTATCAGCGCTTTCGGCGAGAGCTGCCGTATTTCTTCTAGTGTGGTTTTAAAAGGCTTTATTTCGGAGTAAACCCCGAGCTCCCTCACGCGCCTCGCGATAAGCTGCGTGTATTGAGAGCCGAAGTCGAGTACTAAAATAGTCTCACGCATTATAGTCCTGAATATGATTTAAGAGATTCCCGGTCGGGGTGATAAATTTTAAAAGAAGGTAAGCGGCGAGCCTGCGTCGGTCTCACTCCAGCCTGTAGTTCGGCGCTTCCTTCGTTATTATGACGTCATGCACGTGCCCTTCTCTAAGGCCCGCGTTCGTAACCTTTATGAACTTGCCGTTGCTCCTGAGCTCGGCGATGGTCTTGCATCCGGTGTATCCCATACCGGCCCTGAGCCCGCCGATGAGCTGATAAATCGCGCCGCCGAGGGGCCCCCTGTAGGGTATCCTGCCCTCGATGCCTTCCGGCACGAGCTTCGAGTCTATCATCTCGTCGCCCTGGTTCTGGGCGTACCTGTCTCTCGCACCCTTCTTCATGGCTTCTATAGAACCCATGCCCCTGTACACCTTATAAGTCCTTCCCTGAAAGAGGATCACCTCTCCCGGGGCTTCGTCCGTTCCGGCGAAGAGGTTCCCTATCATAACGGAATGCGCGCCGGCGGCGATGGCCTTCACGATATCGCCCGAAAACTTTATTCCGCCGTCCGCTATCGCCGGAATCCCGTGGAGGTCCGATATCCTCGTCACGTCCTGTATCGCGGAAATCTGCGGCACCCCTATGCCTGCTATAACCCTCGTCGTGCATATGGAGCCCGGCCCGACGCCTATCTTGACGCCGTCCACGCCGGCCTTGATCACGGCTTCCGCCCCTTCGCCCGTGCCGACGTTCCCGGCTATGAGCTCGAGCCCGGGGAAGTTTGCCCTGGTCGATTTTATCGCGTCTAGCACCTTCTTCGAATGGCCGTGCGCCGTGTCTATGACTATCACGTCGCAACCCACGTCAACCAGCGCCTGTATCCTCTCTTCCCTGTCCGGCCCGACGCCGACAGCCGCCCCGCACCTGAGCCTTCCCATTTTGTCCTTGCATGCCGTGGGGTACTTTTCTATCTTCTCTATGTCCTTCATCGTGATGAGCCCGCGGAGCTTGAACTCCGAGTTCACGACCGGAAGCTTTTCTATCTTGTATTTGTGAAGAAGCTCCTTCGCCTCTTCGAGTGTAGTGCCTTCCCCGACGGTTATCAGCCTCTTCTTCGGGGTCATTATCTGCTCGACCTTAAAGTCGAGATTTTTCTCGAACCTTAAATCCCTGAAAGTTATTATGCCGAGGAGGGAATCGTCCTTCTTGGTCACTGGGAGCCCGGTGATGTTGTGCTTGAGCATTATTTCGAGGGCGTCGCTCACCTTATGATCCGGCCTTACGGTAAGCGGGTTTACTATCATGCCGCTCTCGTACTTCTTCACCCGCATCACCTCGGCCGCCTGCTCATGTATTTCGAGGTTACGGTGAATAATGCCGATGCCGCCTTCCTGCGCCATGGATATAGCCGTTATAGATTCCGTAACCGTGTCCATCGCTGCGCTCACGAGCGGTATGTTGAGCTTTATGTTGCGCGAGAGCATCGTCGAAACTTCGACGTCGTTCGGAAGGGTGTCGGAATAGGCTGGTACCAGAAGAACGTCGTCGAATGTGAGACATTCCTCAATCTTTTCGATATTCATGGCGGGCTACCTTTACTTTTTAGTGGTCGTTTTCTTGGCGGCCGGTTTCGATGCCGGCGCGGGTTTTTTCTTCTTGGCTGCCGGAGCGGCTGCCGGGGCCGGTTTCTTGTCTTCGGCGACTGAAATCAGCCTGGCCGGGATCTTGACGATCTCGATTATCTTCTTTCTCATTTCGGGCAGCGTAACCCCGAGCTCTATTTCGATCTCCTGGTCCTTTTCGCCGAGGTTTATGAACACCGGGAGGACGCCGACGTACGTCTTCGAATCCACCCTTTCAAACCCGAGAGCCTTGAGCAGCTTTTTAGGCAAAGTCGGAAATTCGAGTGTGGCTATCTCCGCTGTTTCCTGCGGCAGAAGGCCGTCCTGACTCACGCTGATTTTAAGACGGGTGGATTTCATATGCTCCCTCACCTTGCCCAAGATAATATAGTATTACGGTTGTATTTTGAATATAAAATATTTGTTCAGTCCCTAAATAGCGCAATCGTGTTCCAGAAAATCGAGTCGAGTGGCAAAGCTTAATACCTGCTATTAACTGGATTATTTTACTCGAACGCCCGGCATTTATCAAGGAATTATTGGATAGAGGGGCGCTTTTCACGAAGGTAAAAACGGCTGTGCTCACTCGGAAAGAGAGGTCTCGTAATCCACTACCCTCAGGTTATATTTCAGCCCGAGCACCTTCCCCGAAGGCGGGAATACGGCGTAAAACGGTACGGACTCCCCGGGCCTTATGTCGAAATTGAGCCCGCCAAGTTTTTCAGTATTGTAAAAGTCTATGTTCCCCGTTTTTTTCTGTAATTTAAAGAGAATATCCTGGAGCGGAAGTCCCCGGAGCTCCCCCTCCGTGAAGGTGTTGCCCGCGTATACCGTCTCGTCGTATAGCACCTGCCCTGCGGATATGAACTCGGTTTGAATCTTAACGTAGCTCACCGGACGGCCTGACTCGTTCGTTATTTTCCCCGATATAACGTAGAGCGGTCCGTTCCTCGTATCGAGCCACCTTCCCTGATGCTGCGTTATCGTGACTTCATTCCTGGCAGGCTCGGCGAGCATGCCGGGTATGAGCGACTTGACCGTCCCTTCCACCTGCGCCGCCATCTGCGGAGGGATGAATCCCATGTTGAGGAGTATCACGTAAGACGCCCCGAATATCACTGCCAGGATCACCAGCGACAAAAGGGCGTAAACGAACGCCCCACCGCCGCCGCTTTTCCTCGGCCTCGGCCTGTACGTCCTGTCGGCGTCGTAACGCGGGCGCGCGGCTTCCGCCGCCAGAGGAGCGCTTTGATACTTATTCTGACTGAGCGCGTCCGTATCGAGGAAAAGCGAGTCCGGTCTCCTGTCCGAGGGACTCTCTCTCCTGCTTTCGCGCGGCGCCCCGCGGCTCGGCTCGGGCTCCCTTCCGAAAAGGTCCGTTTCACTCTCACCCGGCGCTTCGTCTTCGAAAAGCCTGGGCTCCCGCAGAGGGGGCTCCGGCCTGTCCTTGTCTATCCGGAGGCTCTCCCAGTTAAATCCGGATTCTCTTTCCTTGAAGGCGTCCTCGATGCTGACTTTAAAATCCTCGGTCACTGCGCCGGTCTTGCTGATGTTTACGAACTCCTCCCAGTTCCCGCCGTCCCCTGCTATTCCGGCGGCCGCGGGGGGCGCTTCCGAACCGGTCTTCGGTCCGGCTCCCGGATCGCCTGCGGTCTTTGGATTCAGCTCGATGCCGTCCGGATCTATCTCGCCAAGAACTTCCGACCTTATCTCGTCGAAGAGCGCTCCATGTGAAGCGTCGCCGGGCGAAACAGCGTACCCGCACTCAGGGCAGGATGCCGCACCGGCCCCGCCTTCGAACCTCGCTTTACACTTCGGGCATTCCACAATCATCTAGAACCGCTCTTCCCGTTATTCGGAAAAATTTTCCGGGCTTCCATAAATAATTATTATTAGTGCCGTCTTCGTTTCGAGTCAATAACCACACGGTCTCCGTCTACTTATTATACGAAGGCGGCGCCCGTTCCGCTTCAGGTATTATATACTGCCGGGACGCCGAAGTAATATTCCCGGCGTATTCGTAGTCCCGGTTTCCCCATGCGCGGCGCCTTAATAGCGGCCTTATTCCTCATATGCATTTTCGCCCTCACGGCCGACGCCCGTGAAATAGAGCGCGTCCAATATCATATGGGCACCTATGCGCGGGTCTACGTCGAAGACGGCTCCCACGACGACATTAACGCCGCGTTCGAAACGATAAAGCAGCTCGACCTTCTCCTGTCCGACTACCTCCCCGACAGCCAGGTGTCCCAAATAAGCAGGATGGCGGGGAAGGCCCCGGTCTCGGTGAGCCCCGAGGTCATGGAGGTGCTCATCGCCGCGAAGAAAGTGGCGGCCGAAACAGGCGGTGAGTTCGACCCGACAATAGGCGCGCTGACGATCGGCGTCTACAGGTTCGGGAGGGAAGACGCACGCGTCCCGACCGAAGAAGAAATAGCAAGGGCGAAGTCCCTCGTCGATTACAGGTCCCTCGTCCTCGAAGGCGACACGGCCTATCTCGAAAAGGAAGGCATGATGCTCGACCTCGGCGGCATAGGGAAGGGCTACGCAGCCGAAAAGGCCGTAGAGACCTTAAAATCGAGGGGCGTAAAAGAGGGCATGGTCGCCCTTTCGGGCGACATGAAATTCTTCGGTCACGATACCGAAGTCGGCATACGGAGCCCCACCGGCGGCCCGCCCATAGCGTCGTTCAGGACAGGCAATGGCGAGCTCGCCGTCTCCACGAGCGGCGGCTACGAAAGGGTCATCGACCCGGGCGGAAAGGCCTACCACCACCTCATAGTCCCCAAAAGCGGGCTTCCCGGGCGCGATTTCCTCAGCGTAACGATTGTCCTCGCCGGCGACGCCGCTCTCGCGGACGCGTACGCCACGGCGATCTTTGTAATGGGTAAGGATAAGGCTCTCCGGTTCCTCGGCGAGCATCCCGAAATAGGCGTATTCCTCGTCTTCAGCGATGGAAAGACCTTCCACAACGAGGCCCTGACGCGCATCGTAAAGGACCCGAAGCTCCCCGAAGCCTCGGCTCCCTGAAAGGCATGCTCGGCCCTATACCCTTTTAATCAATCGATTTTTGATTTGACAAAACCCGGGGGTGCCTTATATTGTTGTAAATCTGATAAACTATACTATAATCAAACTTTTCAATCCGTATCTAAGGAAAAAGACAATATGCCCATCAGTACTATAGAAGACGCGATCTCGGATATCCGGGACGGGAAGATGGTTATTCTCGTCGACGACAAGGACAGGGAGAACGAAGGGGACCTCGTCGTCGCGGCCGAGTACGCAACTGCGGAAACGATAAACTTCATGGCGAAGCACGGCAGGGGGCTCATATGCCTCGCGGTCACGAAAGACAACGCCGACCGCATAGGGCTTCAGCCGATAAAACCCGAATACAACCCCGTCCCTCAATATACGGCGTTCACCATTTCCATCGATGCATGTAACGGCATCACGACAGGCATCTCGGCGTTCGACAGGGCGTCCACGATAAAGCAGGCGATATCCGAAGATTCCCGGCCCGACGATTTCATCCGTCCCGGGCACGTCTTCCCGCTCATAAGCAGGGCGGGCGGGGTGCTCGTAAGGGCGGGTCACACGGAAGGCTCGGTCGATATATCGAGGCTCGCTGGCCTTAAGCCGGCGGCTGTCATATGCGAGATAATGAACGACGACGGCGACATGGCCAGGCTTCCCGACCTCGAAAAGTTCGCCGAGACGCACAACATCAGAATAGCGTCCATCGCCGACCTTATCAGCTACCGTCTCCGCGCCGAAAGCCTCGTCAGCAGGGCGGCCTCGGCTGTTATACCGACCGAGCACGGCGAGTTCAAGATCATAGTCTACGAGAGCGAGATTGACCCGCAGCACCACGTCGCCTTCGTCAAGGGCGACATCACGCCCGACAAGGATGTCCTCGTAAGGGTTCATTCCGAGTGCCTCACGAGCGACGTGTTCGGCTCGCTCAGGTGCGACTGCGGCCCCCAGATACGCCAGGCGATGAACATAATCAACAAGGAAGGAATGGGCGTTATACTTTACATGCGGCAGGAAGGGAGGGGGATCGGCCTCATCAATAAAATAAAGGCCTACTCCCTTCAGGACGACGGCTACGACACCGTCGAGGCCAACGAAGTGCTCGGGTTCAAGCCCGACCTCAGGGATTACGGCATAGGGGCGCAGATACTCCTCGACCTCGGCGTCAGGAACATGCGTCTCCTCACGAATAACCCGAAGAAGATAAAGGGCCTCGAAGGATTCGGGCTCAAGATAGTCGAGCGCGTCCCGATAGAAATCCCGCCGAACGGCAGGAATTCTTCATATCTCAAAGTGAAAAAGGACAAGCTCGGACACCTGCTTTCAATGGTCGATTGAGGAGGAAGACATGCCTAAGGTACACGAGGGTGGCCTCGACGCAAAAGGTTTCAGGTTCGCCGTGGTCGTGAGCAGGTTCAACGACTTCATAACCGAGCGTCTCCTGCACGGAGCGGTGGACACGCTCGTCAGGCACGGCGCTTCCGACGGCGACATTGAAATAATACGTGTCCCGGGCTCTTACGAGCTCCTCTACGCGGTGAAAAAGGCCGCCGAAAGGAAGAAATACAACGCTATAATAGCGGTAGGGGCGATAATAAGGGGCCAGACCCCACACTTCGACTACCTCTCCTCGGCGGTAACGAGCCAGATAGCCTCCTTAAGTCTCGAAAACGACGTGCCCGTGGCCTCCGGGATAATAACCACCGAAACCTTAGAGCAGGCCATAGAAAGGGCGGGCTCCAAGGCCGGGAACCGGGGCGCCGAGGCCGCCATGTCGGCTATAGAGATGGCCAACCTCACGAAGATTTTATCCCGTAAGGGGCAATAGCGTTTCTCATGGGTACAAGGAGACGCTCAAGGGAGCTCGCGCTCCAGTTCCTCTATCAGTTCGACACACTGTCGGAGACTTCTCAAGGCGCGGAAGATACAGCGCCGGGCGGTCCTTCGCTCGACGAAGAGCTCGAGCTCTTCTGGGAAGGGCACGGCGACCGGGTCCAGGGCGAAATGAGAGACTTCGCCTCCACGCTCATCCGGGGTACATGCGCCAACCTCGCCCACATAGACGGCATAATAACCGGCTACTCCGAGAACTGGCGGCTTTCGCGAATGTCGAAGATAGACAGGAACATACTCCGCCTCGCCCTCTACGAGCTCGTTTACTTGAGCGGCATCCCCCCCGCGGTTACTATTAACGAGGCTGTCGAGCTGGGGAAGAGATTCGGCACCGAAGAATCGGGCTCTTTTATAAACGGCATACTGGATAAAATCAGACTCGCGAAGGAAAACGGTGAGCTCCTCGAATGATTAAGGAAGCGATAGCGAAGCTCGTCGAGCGTATCGACCTCGAAGAAGACGAAATGTCCGAAGTCATAGAGATGATGATGGAAGGCGAGGCCACGCCGAGCCAGATATCCGCGTTTCTCGTGGCCCTCCGTATGAAGGGCGAATCCGTCGCCGAAATTACAGGCGCGGCCAAGGTGCTCCTCGACAAGGCGACCCGCATATCCTCCGGCCACGAAGTCGTCGTCGACCTCTGCGGAACGGGCGGCGACAGCCAGGGAACGTTCAACGTCTCCACGGCCGCGGCCCTCGTCGTCGCCGGCGCGGGCGTGCCGGTAGCCAAGCACGGTAACCGCTCCGTTTCGAGCTACGTCGGGAGCGCCGACGTCTTGGAAGCCCTTGGCGTCGATATAAACCACTCCCCGGAAGTAGCAGAGAGGTGCCTCCGCGACGTCGGCATAGTGTTCCTCTTCGCGCCTCTCTACCACCCGGCGATGAAGAACGTCTCCCTCCCGCGAAAGGAGATAGGCATCAGGACGATATTCAACGTCATAGGCCCCATCGTTAACCCGGCAGGCGTGAAGCACCAGGTCATAGGGGTATATTCCGAAGTGCTCCTCGACCCGATGATAAAGGTCCTCCGTAACCTCGGCCACAGGAGCGCGATGATAGTCCACGGCTCGGATTCCATGGACGAGATCACCGTCACGGGTAAAACGGTCATAGCGGAGCTCAAGGACGGCATGGTAAAGAAATTCCAGTTCGACCCGGCGGACGTCGGCTTCAAAAAGAGAAGCACGGCCGAGCTCAAGGGCGGAAAGAGCGCGAAGGAAAACGCGGCGCTCCTAGTTTCGATCCTTAAAGGCGAGGAGAGGGAGGCGAAAAGGGACATCGTTCTCTTAAACGCCGCTGCCGCGATATATGTTTCCGGCACGAGCCCCGACATCGAAGACGCGCTAGTCCGCGCCTCGGAATCCATAGATTCGGGAAAGGCGTACGCAAAGCTCGAAGAGCTCGTAAAAGCCACGCAGAATTAATACCAGAGAGTTTTATCATGGCCTCCGGAACTATCCTCGACACAATAATCGAAAACAAGCGTCTCGAAGTCGCCGAGGCTAAAAAGTCGGTCTCTCTCGAAACCCTCTCCGGGCTCGCGCCGTCTTCCCCCGCACCTCGAGACTTTGCAGCGGCCATAAATCCCTCGCGCGGTCTCAGGATCATAGCCGAAATAAAACACGCCTCGCCGTCCAAGGGTATATTCAGGGAGGATTTCGACCCCGTCGCCATAGGAAAGGGATACGAGGCCGGCGGCGCGGCGGCCCTCTCCGTGCTCACCGACGAGAAGTTCTTCAGGGGGAGCCTCTCCTACTTGGAAGCCGTCAAAAAAGAAGTCTCGATACCTCTCCTCAGAAAAGATTTCACGATAGACCCCTACCAGGTTTACGAATCCAGGGTGCGCGGAGCCGACGCCATACTGCTCATAGCCGCGGCTTTGGAGCAGAGTCTCCTCGTCGAGCTCCTCACGCTCGCACGCGCGCTCGACCTCGGCGTTCTCGTCGAAGTGCACGACGAGGCCGAGCTCGAAAGGGCGCTCTCCGCCGGTAGCGACGTCATCGGCATAAACAACCGCGACCTCCGGACGTTCGAAGTCGACCTCGGCGTCTCAGTCAGGCTTTCCAGGATGATACCGGATAACGTCACCCTGGTAACCGAAAGCGGCATATCTTCCGGAAGCGACATCAAGAAGCTGAGAGACGAAGGCGTCCACGTCTTCCTCATAGGCGAAACCTTCATGAAGGCCCCCGAGCCCGGGAAAGAGCTTAAAAAGCTTATACTCGAAGCCGCCTGATTCTGCCCGCGCTCAGCGCTCGCGCGCGGTATCCGCGCGCTCCTCTTTCTTCTTGAAATGTTCGATTCAAAGCCGTTTCGTACAGCTTAAAATCCGTATATATTATTGCATGGTTGACACACCGCCTGTAAAAAAGAAGAGCCCCCTCCTTGCCCTCGTGCTCTCGGGACTCGTCCCCGGGTTCGGCCAGTTCTACACGATGCAGCCCGTGAAGGGAATCGTTCTCCTCGTTCTCTACATAGCCGTAACGATTCTCGGCTTCGAGCCTTTTCAGGTCGTCTTTCAGGCCGTAACCGCGCCCGAGACGGCGGTCCAGGACAAGGAAGCCTTTATAATGTTTTTCATCTGCTCCATGGCGACTCTCGTCCTTCTTCTTTACGCGATGATCGACGCGTTCTCGAGGGCGAATAAAATCAACTCCGGCAGTTGAAAAAGATTGTCACAAACGCCCTCCGCATCTTGACAATCATCCGCTTAGGACATTATTATTTCGTATAATTTTTCGGGTTGTTTCCCACAAGGGTCTGGAGCAGAATCTCTCCTATAATTCCCTTCCACTCTTAGCTCGGATGGAGACCTAATTGGCCTGTTCTAAGTATGTATATCTTTTTATAGCTCTCGTAGCGGCCGGTCATCTCATTTCCTGCGCGGGCGGCGCGCCCGAATTCGATCCTTACAAAGAAGCTTCCCCGGCGCCGGGCGAGGCGTGGGTTCCCTCGGAGGAAGAGCGGGCCAAATCGTTCGAGCTCGAAGAGCTGCCGGCGATGCCGGACGACCTCAAGCCTGACGAGGAAAAGCTGACGCTCTCCCAGCTCGTCGACTTCGCGCTCGTAAACAATCCCACAACCCAGGTGGCGTGGCAGGACGCACGGGCGGCCGCCGCGGTATGGGCACAGTCGCGCGGGCTCTACTATCCGCAGATAGGCGGCACTGCGACGTATGCCTACGCGAAAGGGGGCGGCTCTTCGACCGGCTCCGATCCCTATCAGGAGCAGTACGCGAACGTCGGCCTTTCCCTGAGCTATCTTCTCTTCGACTTCGGCGGGCGCGAAGCCCAGATAGACGCCGCGCGTCTCGCGCTCATAAACGCGAACTGGAACCAGAACGACGCAATACAGAACGTCCTCAATACTGTCGCCGTATCCTTTTACGACTACATAGGCTCGAAGTCTCTCGTAGCGGCATATCTTACAAACCTCGAAGAGGCGAAGACGAGCCTCGAAGCCGCGGAGCTCCGGCTCGAAGCGGGAGTAGGCACGCTGCCCGACGTGCTCCAGGCCAGGGCCCAGCTCTCTCAGGTCGAGCTCGACCTCGTCGAGGCCGAGGGCAACGTCGAGATATTCCGCGGACAGCTTGCGACGGCGGTCGGATGGCCGGCCAACATCGACTACGAAGTTTCCGACGAAGTGGACGAGCCGCCGGTGGCAGCGCTCAGCGACAACGTGAACGACCTTATAGACATAGGCATGAAGAACCGTCCCGACCTCGCCGCCGTTCAGGCGACGGTCAGGGAGCAGGAGGCGCTCCTCCGGGAAGCCAGGGCCCAGTTCTTCCCGACCATATCGGCCACGGCTCAGGTCCTCGAATGGTGGGTGAAGCCCGAAGCCTCTCACAGGGATTATTTCACGAACTACCTCGTCGGGCTTCAGCTCCAGGTCCCGATATTCCAGGGATTCACCATTATAAACTCGGTCCGCGAAGCGAGGGCCGAGCTCGAATCCGCCAAAGCCGCTCTCAAGCTCCAGGAGCAGATAGTAATAAACGACGTGTGGAACGCATACTTTAATTTCAGGACCGCCGTCCAATCCTTAAACGCCTCCGAAAACCTTCTCGAAAGCGCGACCGAATCCTACGAGGCCTCGCTCGCAAGGTACAAGGCAGGTGTCGGCGATATAATCGAGCTCTTAAACGCGCAGACGACGCTCGCCCAGGCGCGAGCCGAATACGTTCAGTCGAAGACGGACATCTTCACTTCCTATGCCGACCTCGTAAACGCCATAGGAACCGAGCTGCCGTCCCCGGGCGCTCCCGAGGGCGGGATACCGGCCGGCGAAGGAGGAACCATAACGCAATGACAAAGCGAACGAATCCGCTTTCAGGTCCTTTCAGGGCCGCCCTCATTTACTCGTTTTCCCTCGCCCTCTTCATTTCGGCGGCGGGGTGCGGAAAGGAGGAAAAGAAAGCCCCTCCCCCGATGCCCGTAACGGTCGCCCCCGTGGAATCGGAGACGGTTCCGATATACCTCGATTACGTCGGTACGACCGACTCGATTCAAACCGTCGACATAAACGCGAGGGTAGAAGGATTCCTCATAAAAAGGGCGTTCACGGACGGGGCCGACGTAAAGGAAGGACAGCTTCTTTTCGTCATAGACCCGAGGCCCTTCGAGGCCGACCTCGCCCAGGCCCAGGCCCAGCTCGCGGAAAACAGGGCTTCACTGTCCTACGCGCTGGAACAGGTGAGGCGCTACGAGCCCCTCGTCGGGAAGCAGTACATAACGCAGGATACGTACGACGGCTACGTAACGCAGGCTGCGGAATCCCGCGCGGCCGTCGAGGCCGCCGAAGCCAACGTTACACAGGCAAAGCTCAACCTCAGCTACTGCACGATGTACGCGCCCTTCGACGGCCGAATAGGGAGGCGCTACGTCGACGTAGGCAACCTCGTCGGCACGCCGGGCCAGGCGACAAAGCTCGCGACGATAGTCCAGCTCGATCCCCTCTACGTTTACTTCAGCGTCGCCGAGCGCGACGTCCCCAAGGTGCTCAGTGCGCAGGAGGAAAAACCGCTCACAGTCAGCGTCCTTCTCCCCGACGAAAGCAAGGCCCCCGAGAGCGGCACAGTGGACTTCATTAACAACCAGGTCGACGTCAACACCGGCACCATCGAGCTCAGGGCCGTGGTTACGAACACGAGCAAAAATATCCTCCCGGGTCAGTACGTAAAGGTCAGGCTTCTTCTCGGAGAGCAGCCCGATACGCCGCTCGTCCCCCAGCAGGCCATCGGCGAGCAGCAGGGGCAGAAATACGTCTACGTCGTCGACGATAAAAACCAGGTCGAGTTCAGGAACGTGACAGTCGGCCCCGACTACGGCAGCAAATACACGGTTATAACCGAGGGCGTCAAAGCCGGAGAAAGGGTCATAATCCAGGGGCTGCAAAAAGTAAGGCCGGGAATGACAGTCTCCCCGCAGACCGCCCCCGATCCGACGCCGGGTCCGACACCCGGTCCCGGGGCCCCGGAGAAGCGGGGCGAATAGCAGGTTGCCTTTTATAGCATTCGAGGAGATTCCTATTGGTTGATTTTTTTATTCAGCGCCCGGTTCTCGCAACAGTCCTCGCGATCCTCATCACGCTCGTGGGCGGGATCTCCATACCCATACTCCCGATAGCGCAGTTCCCCGAAATCACGCCCCCGACGATTAACGTCTCTGCGACATACACAGGCGCGAGCGCCGAAGTCGTGGAGGAATCCGTCACCGACCCTATAGAGGAGCAGATAAACGGCGTCGAGGGAATGACGTACATGCAGTCCTTCAGCTCGAACGACGGCACCATGAACCTCAACGTCACATTCGACGTCGGGTACGACCTCGACATAGCCAACGTCGACGTCACGAACCAGGTCCAGCTCGCGACTCCCCTCGTCCCGGAAGAGGTCGGCAAATACGGTATCTCGGTTCAGAAGCAGTCGCCGAGCCTGATACTCGTCGTTCAGCTCATATCCCCCGACGGAAGCCGCGACGACTTATTCCTCAGCAACTACGCCGGCATACAGATAACACAAACGCTCCAGAGGGTGCCCGGAGTCGGTAACATCACCGTCTTCGGCCAGCGCGAATATTCCATGCGTATATGGATGGACCCGGACAAGCTCGCGAGCCTCGGCCTCACGACGTCCGACGTGGCCGACGCCATATCCGAGCAGAACCTCCAGGTAGCCGCGGGCGCCATAGGGCAGCCGCCCGTTCCCGAGGGTCAGCAGTTCCAGTACACGATAACGACTCTCGGCAGGCTCGAAACCGCGGACCAGTTCGGAGACATAATCCTCCGCGCCAATCCGGACGGAACGGTAGTGCGCATAAGCGACGTCGCCAGGGTGGAGCTCGGCGCCGTCACCTACAGCCAGGACAGCCTTCTCGACAACCGGACGGCCATAGGCATAGGTATATATCAGCTTCCCGGTGCAAACGCCCTCGACATCGACAAACAGATCCGCGCGACGATGGAGCAGCTGAAGGAGAACTTCCCTTCGGGCGTCGATTACAGCATAGTCTACGACACGACGGCTTTCGTCAAAGCCTCGATCGAGGAAGTTTTAATGACCCTCTTCGAGGCGTTCATTCTCGTTTTCATAGTCGTATTCATATTCCTTCAGAATTTCAGGGCAACTTTGATTCCGGCGATAACGATCCCGGTTTCCCTGATAGGTACGTTCGCTCTCATAAACGCGTTCGGATTCTCGATCAACACGCTCACTCTTTTCGGTCTCGTGCTGGCAATAGGTCTCGTAGTCGACGACGCAATCGTCGTCGTCGAAAACGTCTCGCGTATATTGGAAGAAAAGGATTTATCTCCAAAAGAGGCGACGAGCCTCGCCATGAAAGAGGTCACGGGCCCCATCGTGGCGACGTCCCTCGTTCTCATGGCCGTGTTCGTTCCGGTCTCCTTCATGCCCGGCATATCGGGCCAGATGTATAGACAATTCGCGTTGACAATCGCATTCTCAGTCGGCATATCGGCCATAAACGCGCTCACTCTGAGCCCCGCTCTCTGCGCCATGCTGCTCAGGAAGGAAGAGCGGCGCGCCAAGTGGTGGTTCTTCAGAAAGTTCGACGAAGGCTTCGACAAGATGAGAACCCATTACCAGTCCTTCGTCAAAACGGTCAGCATTAAATGGAAAACAGTCGTAATCGTTTTCCTCGTGCTTATCGGATGCACGGCGTACCTCTTCGAGATAGTTCCCTCGGGCTTCGTACCCGAAGAAGACCAGGGCTATTTCATCATAAACGTACAGGGCCCTGAAGGCTCTTCCCTTCAGCGCACCAATCAAACGGTAGACGAGGTCTACGAAATCCTCAGGAACATACCGGGCGTCGAGCATGTGATATCGATATCGGGTCTCAACTTCCTCACGTCCACCTCCGACTCCAACGCCGCGGCCGTTTTCGCGGTTCTAAAGCCCTGGGACGAACGAAAGTCGAAGAACCTCCAGATAGACGCCATTCTCGCCGAGTCCAGGCAGAAGTTTCAGGGCATAACGAGCGCCATAGTTGTCGCTTTCAACGCCCCGGCTATTCAGGGCCTAAGCTCCACGGGCGGCTTTCAGTTCGAGCTCCAGGACAGGACAGACCTCGGCATAGAGGTCCTCGCCGAAACCCTCGTGAAGATGATAGAAGAGGGCGAAAAGAGGCCCGAGCTCGTCGGACTGTTCAGCACCTTCTCGGCCAACACCCCGGGGCTCTACATCGAGCTCGACAGGACGAAAGCCAAGACGCAGGGTGTTCCGATCTCCGAGGTCTTCAGCACGCTTCAGGGATATCTGGGCTCGCTTTACGTAAACGATTTCAACCTCTTCGGGCAGGTGTACAAGGTCTTCATACAGGCGGAGGATAAATACAGGGCCTCCGTCAACGACATTTCCCGTCTTTACGTAAAATCCGCGAACGGAGGGCTCGTCCCTCTCGATACGCTCATCGACGTGACGACGATAGTCGGCCCGCAGACGATCTCTCATTACAACCTCTTCCGCTCGGCGGAGATAGACGGCGACGCCGCCCCCGGCTACAGCTCCGGTCAGGCGATGAAGGCCATGGAAGAGGTCGCCGAGGAAATAATGCCGGAGGGCATGGGCTACGAGTGGTCCGGAATATCGTATCAGGAAATAAAGGCTGGAAACCTCGCCCCGCTCATATTCTCTCTATCGCTCATTTTCGTGTTCCTCTTTCTTGCCGCTCTTTACGAAAGCTGGTCGATGCCGTTCATGGTCATGCTCGCCGTTCCTCTCGCTCTCCTGGGCGCCATGCTCGCACAGCACCTCCGGGGCCTCTCAAACGACATTTACTGCCAGATAGGTCTCGTCATGCTCATTGGTCTTGCGAGCAAGAACGCGATTCTTATAGTCGAGTTCGCGAAGCAGCGCCGCGAGGAGGGGATGGATATCCTGGAGTCCGCCCTCACGGCGGCGGAGATAAGGCTCCGGCCGATTCTAATGACGGCGTTCGCCTTCATACTCGGCGTCTTCCCGCTGGTCGTCGCATCGGGCGCGGGAGCCAACAGCCGTCATTCGCTCGGCACGGCGGTCTTCGGGGGCATGATAGTCTCGACGCTTCTCAGCCTCATAATCGTTCCCGTTTTCTACGTCGTGATACAAACGTTAAGGGAAGGCGGATTCAGGAAGAAGCAGGCCTGATGATCGCTCCGGGGTAAGCTTCACGAAAACCACGGCGGTATTAATGCAGGGACTTCTCACGCCTTTCGCGGGAGCAGGCGAGGAGGCACAGTCGGGGTGGTCAAGCGCGGCGCGCTCTACTTCAAAATCTCCCCCGTCTTCTCGCTCCAGAGAAGCAAATCGAGCTCGTCCAGGGGAATGTCTATATCCTCGGAGAATCTCCTCAGCCTCTCTTCCGTGGATAAGTATTTGTCCCTCGTCCCGGGCGGCTTCGGGCTCTCTATGACGCCCATCTCGTAGAGCGTATTCAGTATGTGCTTGTCGAGGATCGCGTATCCGGGAAAGCCTATGTTCCGGAGGAAATGGCTCGCCTCTTTATACCCGATCCCCTTTATGTCCCTGTTCCGGGCGAAGAAGTCCCTTCTTTCGAGCGGGTCGGCGAACGACATGACGAGCCTCCTCATGCCGAGTCCGTGCTCGCGCCTCAGATATTCCCTCGTGTGAACTATGTACGCCGGCCTCCAGTTGGGAAACCTGTGCACCCCCGCCATCCTCTTCCGGAGGCTTTCGAGGTCCCCTTCGAGAAGCACTTCCCTGAGCGCCTCGACAGACCTCATTCCCATCCTGGCGCTCGCCCCGGCCGTGCATATGCAGAAGGCGAGCTCTTCGAATATCCTCCCGTCGTCCCCCGATTCGAGAACGCCCCTGAACTCGGAGAGCCTCTCCCCGATCAAATCTCTTTTTTCGGAATATGCCTGCCTCAGCTTTTTGTATTCAGCCTTTTTCATTTGTCCCGGTATGTAAGAAAACGCTTGTTAAGAGTCTTTCGGAAGGAGTGATTACTTGTAGATGGTAAGGCTCGCTCCGGGCGTGAGCTCGGCCGAGCTCAGGTTGTTCCACTTCTTTATGCTTGCAACCGACACATTATGCTTGTTGGCTATGCCCCAAAGTGTGTCGCCCTTTTTCACCCTGTAGTTTATCGCTGCATCGTTCGACGAGCTTGCCAAGGAGGAGCCGCTCCCGCCGGGGATCACGAGCCTCTGTCCCGACTTTATCGTATTGCCGCTGATGTTGTTGGCGCTCTTGAGAGAAGCCACCGATACGCCGTGTTTGGACGCGATCCCGCTCAGGGTGTCGCCGGACTTGACAGTATATCTGGAAGAGCTGGAGCTTCTGGTGCCGGCCGCGGCCGCTCTCGAAGAACCGCTCCCCGCGCCAGGTATCGTCAGCACCTGTCCGCGCTGTACGACGGTGCCGTTGAGATTGTTCGCGCTCTGAATGGAAGCCATGGATACGCCGTGCATCTGCGCGATTTTGCCGAGCGTATCGCCCGCCTGTACCCTGTACGTCCCGGAGCCTGCCGTGCTCGATGCGCGCTCGACAGGCGCGCTTTCCACCGCCTGCGAAGAAGAGGACGAAGAGCCCGGAATAGTCAGCACCTGTCCCCTCTGTACGACAGTTCCCCTCATGTTATTTGCGCTCTGTATAGAAGACATCGAAACGCCGTGCGTCTGCGCTATCTTGCCGAGAGTGTCGCCCGATTTCACCCTGTACGTCGTCGTTCCCCTGGAAGACGAGGACGACCTTGCCGACGCCGACGAGGATACGGTGCTTTCCGAGCCTGCTGAAGCCGTCGAGCTCCCCGCTATGTAGGGGATCGTAAGCTCCTGGCCCGCCATTATCGTCGAGCCCTTTAGCCTGTTTGCGCTCTTTATCGTGGAAACGCCGACGTTATATCTCGATGCAATCGCTCCGAGAGTATCACCCGGCTTAACCCTGTAAGTCGTCGTTCTGGTCACGGCGGTGGAGCCGCCGGACGGCGTGTCGTAGTAGCGCCCCGAAGCCCCGGGTATCGTCAGGACCTGCCCGGGCTTTATAAGGGAGCCCCTCATGTTGTTCGCATTCTTGATGGAGCCTATGCTCACCCTGTGCCGGGCCGCGATCGCTCCGAGAGTGTCGCCCCTTCTGACCGTATACCTCGCGGTCGATAAAGCCTGCTGCGAGCCGGAGGACGTCGACGCCGTGCTGACCGAGCCCTTTAGCCCCGGTATCACGAGCGACTGGCCCACCATTATCGTCGAGCCCCTCATGTTGTTGGCTCTCCTTATGCTCGAAACGCTGACGCCGTAGCGTCCCGCGATCTTCCCGAGGGTCTCGCCCCTTCTGACCTTGTGCCTTCCGGCTACGGTAGTAGTCCTCTGTATTATCGACGGGCTCACGTCCGCAAGCGCATAGAGCTCCTTGCTCTTGTTCAAAGCGATGGACGAATACCCTTTCGGAACGTTGATCTCGTAAGGCCCGCCCGGAGGCGTCGCGTTAAGCAGTATCGCCGGGTTGAGCTCGACCAGCTGATAATGGCTTACGCCTATCACCCTCGCTATATCGTTCAGGCTCTTCTGCGGGGGGACCCTTACAGTCTCGTAGTATTCCGGCTCGTGATAATTTATGCCGACAAACCCGTACTTCTCCGGGTTCTTCGCGATGATGAGCGCAGCCATGAGCTTCGGCACGTAGTTCTTCGTTTCGGTCGGAAGCGTATATTCCGATATCTGCCAGAAGTCGTTTATCTGGTACTTGTCTATAGCGGCCTGCACCCTGTCCTCGCCGCAGTTGTATCCGGCGGCGGCAAGCTCCCACGACTGGAACATCGCGTAAAGGTCGCCCAGGTAATCCGCCGCTGCCTTCGTGGATTTCTTCGGGTCCATCCTCTCGTCGACCCACGCGTCCACCCTGAGGCCATACCTTAATGCCGTCGGCTTTATGAACTGCCACGGTCCTACGGCGGCGGCGTGCGATTCGGCTTTCACGTTAAATCCACTTTCTATCATCGACAGGTATACGAGGTCGGTCGGCATACCCCTCTGGGCCAGAATCGTGCTCATGAGCGGTATGAACTTGCCCGAACGTTCGAGCCATATGCTGAACGACCTCCGCCCCTGGTTCTGGAAATAAACCATGTAGTGCATGACCCTTTCGTTCAGCACGACTGGTATCTCGTTCTCCGAATCCGGGACTACGTCCGGGAACTGCTCGAAAATTGTCTCTATATAGTAGTACGTTTTCCAGCCCTGTATGTGCGGGTTAAGCATGAAGAAGCTCGACCTCAAATCCTCCGAGGGCATCGTCGACGGGGAGTATTCGTCCACCATCTTTATATCCGGGTGGGCTCCCCCGCTCTCGATATTGATTCCGGGCATTGCCGACTGGGTTTTTGTTGGAGAGACAGATTTGGCTCCGCATCCTGCAAGGACAAAGGAAATGGCGGCAGTAAGGAGTAAATACCTGTAAATCATTGGCTTTTTTTTATCATAATTTGAGACAAATGTCAATTTGAGCGCCGGTAAGTTTAAGTATTTATCTTAAATTCCCCTAAAGTGCTTAAATTATCTTCAATCATTTCAATGCCTTATATTAGCCGCCGTAAAGTTAAGAAACTTCTCTACCTATGCTCCGGAATAGGGTCAAAATACTCTCAATAAACGGCATCTGCGAAATAGGCTTTAAATTCGGCCGGTTTCATGTTGGCCGCTTTGGCCAGGGCCGCCAGTTTTTTCCTGTCCGTAAGGTCGTCTTCCCTCAGTTTTATCATGTATCTGTCGGCGACTTCGTAGGATTCCGTGCGTATATCGACGAACCTTATCCTCGCCCTGTCCTTCACAGGGTCCACCATCTCGGATAGTGGTATGGGAACCATTTTTCCCGTCTGTATTGTTATAAGCGCCGCAGTGCCGCCGCCCATGAGAAACTTCACCGCACTGTAGCCGAGCTCGCGCGTGTACTTCGCGTCGAACGGAATCGGCGGGGCCGACCTCAGCTCATACCCTATCACCTTGTCGATTATCCTGATCCCGATCCCCTTTTCGGAAAGCGCCCTCGTAGTCCTTTCCTTAAGCAGCTCGCCGATGTCCACCTCCGAAAGCCTTAGCCGTCCGAAATCGTCCCGCTCCAGGTCGAGCCCGCTTAAATCCTCCTCGTCGATTTTCTCTGTAAGCCCCTCTGCGAGTATCGCGACTCCGTCCGTCCTCCCCATCGCGAGCCGCTTGATTATCGCCCCTTCGAGCTTCGAGACCAGCTTCCTGAGCCTTATCTTTCCCCTGCCGAATTCTTCGGGGATTATAGTCAGCGTCGCGCCCGACGCCTTTCCTATCCCGAGTGCGAGATGCCCCGTCAGCCTCCCCATCGTCACGACGAAATACCACCTCCCCGTGGTCCTCGCGTCCTCCATGAGATAGTGAACGAGCCGCGTTCCGATGTGCCGCGCCGTCTCGTATCCGAAGGTCGGTATGTAAGACGGTATCATGATGTTGTTGTCTATCGTCTTCGGCACGTGGGCGACTTTGAGCTTCCCCCCGGCCTCCTTTTCGAGCTTGTTCGCGAGGCACATCGTCCCGTCCCCGCCGACGGTAATCACGTATCCGACCCCGAGCCCGGCGAGCCCCTTCAGCGTATTCCTCATCCTCTCGGGAGTGCTCGTGGGGTTCGCCCTCGATATGCCGATTATCGAGCCGCCCGTGTTATGGATTCTCGAAGTGTTGTGTATGCCGAGCTTCTCGACGTGGGTCGTATCCCCTTCGGCGAGCCACTTGAACCCGTCCTTTATGCCGAGTACCTCGACTCCTCTGTTAACGGCCTCTATGGTCGCCGCGCTTATAACGCCGTTTATCCCCGGCGCGGGCCCTCCGCCTACAAGTATCGCAAGACGCTTTCCCGTTCTCTTCTTCGTGTCAGACATGTTCCCTCATCCAGAGATAATTTCCTTGATTATACTAAAGACCGCCCGTCCGGTCACTCCCCGGCTCCACAGCTTCAGTGATAGAATCTCCTGTCGCTTCCGACGGCTCTCAGGCCGCCCCTGACGAAAAATCTCACGAGTATCAGCCCGGCGACGAACCCGCCTATGTGCGCCCAGAACGCGACCCCGCCCGTATCGCCCACCTGCCCGAGCGAGCTCACACCGCTCAGGAACTGTATTATGAACCATATGAATATGAACGCCGCAGCCGGTATGTGCACTAGCTGTACGAAGAAAAATATCAGCACGAGCGTCAGTATCCTCGACCTCGGGAAAAGTGTTATATACGCCCCGAGGACGCCCGATATCGCACCGCTCGCCCCCACCATCGGGATCACGGAATTGACGTTCGTCACGTACTGCATGACAGCCGCCGCGAAGCCGCATACGAGGTAAAAGGCGAGGTAGCCCGCGTGCCCCATCCTCGACTCCACGTTACCGCCGAATATGTAAAGAAACAGCACGTTCCCGATCAAATGCAGCCAGCCGCCGTGAAGAAACATCGAAGAAAAGAAGGGATATATTCTCTCGCCGAGCGTAAATCCCGGGGCGAAAACGTTCGCCGGTATGAGCCCGTAGGCGTTTATAAAAGCGTTTAATCCCGTGCCGAGCGAATACTCGTAAATAAAAACGAGAATACAGACGGCTATAAGTGTTATATTAACGAAGGGGATACCCGGTGTCGAAGTCGTATCTCTGAGTGGTATCATGCCGTTAGATTATACATATCGGGCGTACGGCAGGCCACTTGCATTAAGCGCCCGATGCCTTAAAATGCTAGGCCACGCGCCGGTCGGCGCCGTAAGGACTCTATGTTTCAAAAGCTGAGAACGGATCTGGTAAAGAAGCTCGCCGGCATAAGGCTCGTCCTCGTAAACGCGGACGGGTTCGGAGACGCGCGGGAGAACGGCAACGGCAGCCTCCCGGACGGCAAATACATATCCGCTCTCAAGGAGAGCGGAGTCGAGTTCGTAGCCTTTTCTAAATCGTCGTCGTCGGCAGCGTCGTCCGTCGCCGAGTCGCTCGGGATAGAGCTTCGGGAAGGCGTCGCCGAAGCGCTCGCCCTTTACGATTCTCTCACCTCCGAGCTCGGCATCGCGGATAAAGACGTGGCCCTCATCTCCGGGGACGAATCCGACATGCTGCTCATAGCCAGGGCCGGATTTTCCGCGGCCCAGCCGGAAGCCCCGCTCGGCGTAAAGTCACGCTCATACTTCGTCACGTACCACTCCGGCGGCCCGGCCGTCGGCGAGATAGCTTCCCTCATCTACGCCGCCAAGAAGCACCCCGACGGCTGGTCCGAATAGAGACGCGTTCCTCCCTCTCCGTCTCCGCGCTGAATTTCGGTTACCGCATTGTGATAAAATATCTAAATGGGGTTTCAGAAGCCTACCGAAGAAATAAAACGGCACGCCCGCTCGCTCGGCTTCGACCTCGTCGGCATATCTCCGGCGGGGCCGCTCCCCGACGGCCAGCGCTATAAGGAATGGCTCTCGATGGGACACGCCGGAGAGATGCATTACCTCGAACGCCGCGTGGAGAGGCGCGAAGACGTGAGGAACATACTCCCCGGCGCAAAATCCGTGATCACATGCGGGCTCAACTACAATACCGAAGCGCCGTATTCGACAGCCTGCCGTGATAACGGGAAGGGTTGGATAGCGCGCTACGCCTGGGGCGACGACTACCACGGCGTAATGGACGAAAAGCTCTCGTCCCTCTCGGATTTCATACGGATAGAAATCCGGGGTTCTGCAGAAATAATGCGCTATTCCGACACAGGTCCCGTCCTCGAAAGGGCCCACGCGAAATACGGCGGCGCCGGGTGGATAGGTAAGAACACCTGCCTTATAAACCAGGAAACGGGCTCCTGGATTTTTCTCGGCGAGCTGATAACCGACATCGAGCTCGAGTACGACTCGCCCGTTCCCGACAGGTGCGGCACGTGCACGAGGTGCCTCGACGCCTGCCCGACTGGAGCGCTCACAGCTCCCTACGCGCTCGACTCCCGGCTCTGCATCTCCTACCTCACGATAGAGCTCAAGGACAAGATACCCTTCGACCTTAGGGACGGGATAGGCTCCAACATATTCGGGTGCGACATATGCCAGGACGTCTGCCCGTGGAACAGGAAGGCCCCTGTGACGGACGAAGCCTCGTTTCAGCCCAGGCCCGGGCTCTACAACCCCGGCCTCGGCGCCGTCGCCTCACTCGGTCCCGAAGAGTTCAGGCCGCTCTTCAAGGGGAGCCCCGTAAAACGCACGAAGCGAAGGGGGCTTATAAGAAACGCGCTCGTCGCGATCGGGAATTCCGGCGATACGGACTTCGTCCCGGTCGTTACGGAATGCCTCGGAGACGATGAGCCGCTCGTGAGGATTCACGCCCTCTGGGCGCTCTGGAAGCTCGAAGGGAAGGGCGCTCTCGGCGCGCTTCTCTCGGCGAGAGAATCCGAGAGCGACCCGGCAGTCCTCGAAGAGCTCGATTATCTTCTCGAATTGATAGAAAAGCCGGAACGCCTGAAAGCCTCGGGCTGAACCCGATTCGACATCCGGTCCGGACTGGAGTCATGCACCGAATTCAGTAATAATCATCTTCTCCGATGAGTGAAACGACCCGCCGGGACTCAGAAGAAGTCCTTTTGATAAACGAGAAATTCTATCTCGCCATAAACGAGGGCGACATGAGCCTCATGTCAGAGGTATGGCTCGCCGGGCCGGAGGCGAAGTGCGTCCATCCCGGCTGGCCCATGCTCTACGGCTGGGAGGCGATTGAAGAGAGCTGGAAGAATATATTCGAGAGCGGCGGCCCCGAGGGAATAGAGCTTTCACACGTCGGCGTCGAGGTCTCAGGCGGCATGGCCTGGGTCGTCTGCATCGAGAGGATAAGCCACAGAACGGGGGAAAGCGTAAGGGCCGGATTCGCCCAGTCGACGAACGTCTTTCACAAGACCGGCTCCGGCTGGAAGCTCGTCATACACCACGCTTCCCCAATCCCCATGCCGAGGACCGAAACGGGCTCCGATACGAATCTCCAGTAACGCCCTGGCGGCAAGAATCCTAGTAGTTGAAATTGTAGAACACGTCGACGCCCGGGTTCTCGCCGCCGATATCTCCGTTTATCGTAACGTTTTTGAATATGGTGTATTCGACGATTACCTTGGTCTGGGTTATCGTCGTCGAATCCGCGAGCGACTGTGTCGTCTCCCTGTCGATCGCGAAGTAGAGGTCCTCTGTCAGGTACTTGCCGACCTCGAGCTCGGGCCCCTGTGCGCCGCTCCCGATACTCACGACGTCGAGCTTAAACTTATCCCCGAGCACCTTCTCCAGCTGCGCCGCGGCCATTCCGCCGGCGAGCCCCGAGGCCACTCCCTGTATCGAAGCCCTGTCGCTCGTGCCGATCTTGTCCGACGGAGCGCCGAAAACTATATACGAAACCATGTCCGTCTCCGACATCGGCGGGTCGCTCGTAAGCTCGACGACGGGCTTTTTCGCAGTACCCGATATGTTCACGTATATCTCGACCCCCGAAACCCTGTACATCGCCCTTATGTCGAGGAATGGATTTATATCCGGAGTCCCCGAAAAGCTCACGTTCCCCTGGACTATCCTGAACAGCTTCCCGAAGTTTTCGTAGGTCCCACGTATCGTTGTTATGTTCCCCACGATCCTCATGTCCTGCCCGTGCTCCTTCCTTATGTCGAGGTCTCCCCTGAGCTCGATGTTCGCCCCGCGTCCGCGCACCCAGTTGTTCCTCCTCATCCTGACCCTTAAATTCATCGCGACGTTCTGCTTGAAGTAATCCGTCGGCTCTGCAGTCTCGACTGTAAACTCGTCGTCCATGTCGTCGACGAACGTAATCTCCTCGACCTGCTTCTGCTCCGCCTCGGGAATGGTGATCCTCGCCCTCGAAACCGTCAGCGCGCCGTTCAGATCGATCTTGGATCCCTCACCCTTGACTTCTACGTTCCCCGTAAGCCTTCCTGCCACGTCCTTCGGCCTTACGAGAAAATCCTTGAGATCGCCCTTCACGTCATAAGTCATGGTCGGGATGTCTATGTCCCCCGTGAACGTCCCGGTTCCGTTCGATCCCGAATGAACTATCAGCTCCCTGAGAAATCCCTTCTGACCGTTGAGCTCGACGAGCGCGCTCTCCACCTTGAATTCATTCCGGAGCGACTTGATCTTGAAGATCGCGTCCTTCAGGCTGATCTGACCGTTCGCCGTGGGCCTGCCGAGCGTCCCGCCTGCCTGGAGGTCGACGACGAGGAGCCCGGTCGACTTCTCAACCTCCGGGGCGAACGTCGCAAGCGGGCTCAGGTCCACGCCGCTCGACGTAACTGTCAGGTTGAACGGCGCGTCGTTAACGTTCTCGCCGAGCTCTTTTAAATTAAGGTCGACGTTCGAGCTGCCCCTTGCCTGCATTATCGTTGCCCCGTCGTTCGTAATGTCGAAATCGAGAGTGAGGTTCCTTTCGAGGTAAGAGAGGTTCAGCTCGATGTCGTCGTTCTTGAAGTCCTTGTAGACTATGTTCCCTATGTTTATCTTCGCCCTCATCTGGGGAGACGTCATGGTGCCCGATGCATTTATGTCTGCCGACAGCTCTCCATCGACCTCTGCCTTGGGCTCGAAAATCTTCACCACGTCGTTCAGGCTGAGCTTGTTCACGGCCACGTGCGCGTCCACGCTCCCGTCGAAGAATATGATCGCGTCGGCGAGCGCCGAGGTATCGTTGTAGTAGAGGTTGAAAGACTCCAGCACGAGCGACCCGGGGGCTATGGTCAGGAGTATGTTATCCCTGTTTTCGAGGTCAGAGTCCTCGAGGTCGAGAAGGAGCCTCGATATCTCGATATGCTTCTCTCTTGCGGTCAAATCTCTCAGCGTGGCGTGAACGATATATCTGAAATCCTCGTTCTCGGTTATAACCGTGTCGACGTTAATCCCCGTTCCGCCCTCGCTGTCGGCGTCTATCTCGACGCTTTCGAACTCCCTCTCGCCTACCGAAACCGTCGCGGCGTTAATCTCCGCCCTGATGTCCGGTTTAGAGAGGTTAGGCGTGCCTTCCGCGGTTATCGTTATGCTCTCCGCCTTTATGTTCTCGTTCAGCTCGAAGCCGTCCACGTCCCCGTCGATGGTGATCCTCGGGTTCCTTATATCCCCCTCGACGCGCCCCTTCGCCTTGAGCGAGCCTGCGAACTCGCTCCCCGGGGCGAATTTCGATATCAGCGCGAGGTCCGCGACTTCGAGCTCGTAACCTAAATTAACCCCCTTTCTTCCTCCTCTCCCGTCGGTCACGTTAAACTTGAACCCGTCGCCGTTTATGTTGAGCGCCCTTGCCGTGAGCACTTCCTTGTCGTACGAGACGTCTATATTTCCGTTCCTGATATCGAGGTTGTAGATGCGAGACGGCTTTATGTCACCCTTCACAGTGCCGTGCATGCCCCGAACGACATCCCCTTGCAGCGGGATAGTTGCCTTAACCGCGAGGTTCGACGTTATGCTTCCGTTGAGGTCCTTCTTGTTCGCTATCACGCCCGGGTTAAGCTTGTTGAGCACTGTTTTCACGTCGACCCCGAGGGCCGTCCGCGAATAATCCACCTTCCCGGTCAGCTTCAGCTCCCCGGCCTTCGCACCTTTTACGTCGAGGCTGGAGATATCCGCCGTGGCCTTTAAGTCGCTAAACTCCACCCAGCTCCCCCGCGCCTTTATCGCCCCGTTCAGAACAGCGTCGAGGTGCGTGTTTATCCCCTCGGCCTTCGTGTGGGCCTTTTCTTCGAGCAGCGTAAAGACCTCTGCAGTTTTGACGTTCTTGAGGTTGAGACTTACGTCAAACGAGTTCTCGCCTTCCTTCGTAAGAATGCGCTTTATGTCCGCGCCGCCGCTTATTTCGAGCCGGCCGGGTCCCGTGACTATACTGCCATTCCCGAGGTCGATTTTCGTTCCGGACATTTTTATATCGTCGAGCTTTCCCGAAACCTTCTCCCCGTAAAGCTCCGATTCCGGTATGACGATGCTGAGGTCGGCCCTTATATCCCCCGGCCCGGCGTACCCGCCGTCCCCCTTCACCTCGACGTTGAAAGTCCCGACGTCCTTTACCTCGTATCCGCTGGCGGTCAGGTCGACTATGAAATCCGGCGTCTCCTGAAGGTCCTCCGCCTTTACGTCCCCCTCTATGTCTGCGCCGTTCAGGCTTACCTTGAGATCGCTGACCTCCGCGACGTCCGTCGAATAGACGGCCTTCGTCGAAAGCCCCTTCACTGTAATCCCCTCGCTCACGGCGTCGAAGTCCGCGTTCTTTATCTCACCCTCTATCTTCTCGTAGATGTTGATCAGCCTGGCCGAAAGCTCGGTGTTGTCGAGGCGGTATTCCGAAACCTTTCCGCTCTCCCTGTCGTCCAGGGTCAGCCTGACGCCGTTGAGCCTCAGGTCGGGGGCGATTATGTTCCACTGCGGCGGCGCCTTTTTCTCCTTCTCCCTGTCCTTTTCCTTTTCTTCCTTCGTCCCTATCTTGCTGAAATTCCAAGTGCCGTCCTCATACTTTACAAGCCTCACGTCGCCGCCTTTGAGGGATACGCTGTTTACGAGCACGGTCCTTCCGAATAGAAAGGTCGAATTCAGCATCGCGGGAATGGAGTAGACGAGCTCGACCTCGTCCACGGTTACAAATCTCTCTCCTTCCACCTCGAACGACACGTCTCTTAACCTGATGCTGTAAAAGAAAGTCCCTTCGACGCTCCCTATGGTGAGCTTCTGTCCGGTCGAGGAGCTCACGATATCCTCCGTCGTCCGTTTAACGAGGTTCCTGAAATATTCCGTCTGCGTGAAGAAATACGCCCCCGTCAGAATGAGGGCGAGGAGCCCTAAGAGGACCCCGAATATCATGGGAATCTTGTAGCGCATGGTATGAAGCCGGGGGCTAGCCTCCGCCGTCTCGTAAATCCTTTTATTTGCGCGATCAAGTAGGACGAGACTTCTACCAATTATACATTACGGGCGTTTCAAATAGAACCCGAAAATCGCCCATTTAAGCCATCATTTTTTCGACACCATGTATATGCCCGCGAGAATGAGAATGCCGCCCGCGATGACGCCGCCGTCGAGCGGGTTTCCGAGCATGAGCCAGTCGAAGAAGAGCCCCAGCACAGGCACCAGCATCGACGAAAACGTCGTTATGTTTATGTCGAGCTTCTTTATGAGGTAAAACCATATCGTGAAGTCGACGGCCGACGCTATGATGCCGGTGAAGAGGAGTATGTATATCGAGTACGCCGTCCATTCGACGTTCAACATTCCGTGCGGCAGGGCGATGAATATCAGCATCATGGTCCCGAACGTCATCTGGAGCGCGCTCACGGAATAAATATCCTCTCCGGCCATCCTCGTCTTCATCCATATGTTCGCTACAGCCCACGATATGGCCGCACCCACGACGAAGAGCTCGCCGGTGAAGATTTCGAGGTCCTGGTGCGTTATAACGTCGAACCCCATTATGGAGAGTATCCCGGCGCTCCCGAACGCCACCCCAAGCCATTTTTGGGGCGTAAGCCTGTCTTTAAGGTAGAAGTGAACGACGAGTATCGTCCAGACGGGCATGGTGTATAGAAGGACGGAAGTCTTCCCTGCCGTTATGCGCTCCATGCCGAGAAGCATGAGCCCGAAGAGGAGGGCGGTCTGGAAGAACCCCACGGCCAGGTAGTCGGGGAGCTTTCTCAGTGCGGGCCATTTGAATCCCCTCCACCAGACGTACGCGAGAAGGGCGGCGGCCCCTATCCCGCACCTCCATGCGGCGAACGTATAGGGCTCCGCGTAGCCGAGGCCTATTTTCATCAGTATCCACGAATACCCCCACGTGACTATGACGAAGGCCAGGAGGGCGATGTTTATAACCGCGGAATTCATAAGACTCGTATTAATGTAACAGGTATTATCGCCCCGGGCTTCAAAAGGGGGATTTCACGTTCCGAAAAAGGGGATTTTTGTGTTGAAAACCGTGTTCATTTTCGCCTTGACAAGGAAAGGTCAATATTTATAATAAAGTACCCTTTCGGGCTCGGAGGGGGGAGAGGGCGCGCTCCGTTCATGCGCCCGGAATTACACACCACGTCGGGGTTGGAAAGAGTTCCGGCAGTGCTAAACCAGGTTGGACCGAAATGCTCTGAAGTATTCATCTTTCCATAAATACGCTTTACCGTATTCGCAGTCAACTTTCATAACGGAGGTACGCTAAAGGTGAAGATTCTCGTAGTAGTCAGCCAGACGCAGGATACCGAAGCCAAGATTAAAGTATCGTCGTCGGGCGATTCCGTGGACACTAGCGGTATGAAGTGGATTATGAATCCCTACGACGAGTTTGCGGTCGAGGAGGCGATTCAGACCAAGGAAAAGCACGGCGGCGAGGTAGTAATCGTATCCATGGGCCCGGCCAGGGTCGTGGAAACCATACGTCAGGCCCTAGCGATGGGCGCCGACAGCGCAATACACATCGCGGACGAAAGCTTCACGGACGTCGACTCCTTCGCCGTGGGCAAGGTCATCGCGAACGAGATAAAGAAATCGGGCGAATTCGACGTGATTTTCACGGGCATGAAGATAATCGACGAGGAATCGGGCCAGGTCGGCGTACAGATCGCCGAAGAGCTCGGCATACCCCACGTTTCCCTCGTGAGCAAGGTCGTGGAGATAGACCCGGCGGCAAAGAAAGCCGTCTGCCAGAAGGAAATCGACGGCGGTCACATGGTCGTCGAGGTGCAGCTCCCCTGCCTCATCACCTGTCCCGACGCCATGAACGAGCCGAGATACGCGTCCCTCCCCGGCATCATGAAGGCAAAGAAGAAGCCGCTCAAGGAAGTCCCGGTTGCGGATATAGGCCTCGAAGAGATCGGCCTCACGGCGGACTCACTCGGCAAGGCCGGGGCCCGCGTCAAGACCGTCGAAATCAAGGTTCCCGAGATCCAGAGGAAGCTCAAGATCATAAAGGGTCAGGACGAGCCGATGGTCAAGGGCGCCGAAGTCGAGAAAGCGGCCGAAGAGCTCGTAAAGCTCTTAAGGGAAGAGGCCAAGGTCATATAAGGCCCTCACAAACACATTCAGGAGGAATCAAATGAGCAGCGAAATCTGGGTAGTGGCAGACCTCAAAATCGACGGCAGCATCCGGCAGGTCACGTTCGAAGCCCTGTCCGAGGCGAAGGCCAAGCTCGCCGCCAAGTTCGGCGGGCCGGTTTGCGGCGTGCTAATCGGCGCGAACGTATCCTCCCTTGCGGGCGAGCTCGGCAAGTACGGGGCCGAAAAGGTCTACGTCGTCGAAAACGATGTTCTAAAGGACTTCAACACCGAAGGTTACACTATAGCTCTTTCGGAGCTTATAAAAAAATATCAGCCGGCCATAGTCATAACGGGCAACACCGTATTCGGGCAGGATTATTTCCCAGGCGTCGCCGCGCGCGTAGGCGCGGGCGTAACGATGGACGCCATCGAGGTCGACCTCACCGACGACAAGAAGCTTCAGATAAAGCGCTTCTCCCATTCGAGTAAGGCGATACCGACGAAGGTCTTCCTCGACCATCACCCGATGATGACGACCGTAAGGCCCAACTCTTTCAAGGCCGTCGAAGACCCGAAAACCCCGGAAGTGATAAACGAGCCTGTTGCGATCAACGCGGGCGACATCAAAACGAAGGTAATCGAGATCAAGACGAAGGAATCCGACAGGCCCGAGCTCACGGAAGCCGATAGGGTAGTCTCCGGCGGAAGGGGACTCGGCAGCGAGGAGAACTTCAAGCACGTCTACGAGCTCGCCGACGCGCTCGGCGCGGCAGCGGGCGCAACCAGAGCGGCGGTCGACGCGGGCTACTGCCCCTACGACATGCAGGTAGGTCAGACGGGTAAGGCCGTGTCGCCCAACCTCTACATCGCCATCGCGATCTCCGGCTCGGTTCAGCACTTCGCCGGTATGGGCTCCTCGAAGGTCATCGTAGCTATAAACAAGGACCCCGAAGCGCCGATATTCCAGAAGTGCGACTACGGCATAGTCGGGGACCTCTTCGACGTGCTCCCGCCGTTCACGGCGAAAGTAAAAAGCCTTATGTCCCAAAGCTGAAAATAAATAACAGGGGCGGTTAAACGGCCGCCCCCGTTATATCCACCATCTCGATTTTCTCTATTTTTTCACCGAGGAACCTTCCGGCGACAGAAACGAACGTATCCGATACGTCCGTCAGATAGTACTGCTTCGAAGACTGTCCGGTTTGCGGGTTGAGTAAGCCTCTCTCTTCGAGAACCTTCCCTATCTCCCTCGCCGTCTCTTCGGCGGAATCGACGAGCGTTATCCCGTCTCCCATTATCTTTTTTATGGTGTGCTTGAGTAGCGGGTAATGCGTGCACCCGAGGACGAGTACGTCTATACCCGATTCTCTCAGCGGCGCGAGGTATCTCTCCGCGGCGAGCTCCGTTATTTCCCCTTCCGTCCACCCCTCCTCGGCCAGAGGCACGAAGAGCGGGCACGCCTGCGTGTATACGGTAATCCCGGGCGATATCGCTTCGAGGGCTTTCCTGTAGGCGGAGCTGTTTATCGTCGAAGGCGTCCCGATGACGCCCACGCGCCCGGTCTTCGTCGAGGCGGCGGCCTTCCTCGCCCCCGGCTCTATAACGCCTACGACAGGCACGTCGAAGTCCCCGTTAAGGCTCGGGAGCGACACCGCCGACGAAGTATTGCACGCGACGACGACCATCTTCACTCCCTTCGATACGAGGAACGCGGCGTTATTACGCGAATACGCGACGACTGTCCTCCCCGATTTGGTACCGTACGGAACCCTCGCCGTGTCCCCGAGGTATATGATGTCCTCGCCGGGGAGCCTCCCCGCTATCTCTCTAACGACGGTGAGCCCGCCTATGCCCGAATCGAATACGCCAATCGGCGCTGTCCCGCTGTTGTTTGTCATGGATTATCCTTAAGGTCTGTCTCTACTAGGATTAGAAGAATACCTCTACCGCGCCTTCTATGGAATCGACCCCGATAAGGGCAATAGAATCGTCTCCGGGCTTGAGTCTGTCAAGATTTATGCGCGGGAGGACACATTTTTTAAACCCGAGCTTCCGGGCCTCGTTTATCCTCATGTCGGCGTGGGATACGCCTCTCACCTCCCCGGCGAGTCCTATCTCTCCGAACGCGGCGACGCCCGGGTCGAGCGGCTTATTCAGAAAGCTCGACACCAGCGCGAGACATATCGCGAGGTCTATGGCCGGCTCTTCTATCTTCACGCCTCCGGCGACGTTCATGAACACGTCCTGCCCGAGTATCTGGAGCCCGGCCCTCTTTTCGAGAACTGCCAGAAGGAGCGACACCCTGCTGTTGTCGAGCCCAATGGTAGTCCTCCTCGGCACACCGAACCCGCAGGGCGACACGAGCGCCTGTATCTCGACGAGTATCGGCCTCGTCCCCTCCATGCTCGGAGTAACGACGGAGCCAGACGCGTTGTAAGGCCTCTCCGAGAGGAATATCTCCGACGGATTCGTAACCTCTCTCAGCCCCGAGTCCAGCATCTCGAAAACCCCTATCTCGTTCGTCGAGCCGAACCTGTTCTTCACGGCCCGGAGAATCCTGTAGGGATGGTCCTTCCCGCCCTCGAAATAAAGGACGGTATCCACGAGATGCTCCAAAACCTTCGGCCCCGCTATCGTCCCTTCCTTCGTCACGTGCCCGATTAAAAACACAGCCGTCCCGCTCGACTTCGCGTACTGCATGAGCCGCGCCGTCGACTCCCTTATCTGCCCGACGCTCCCCGGAGCCGACGCGAAAGTCTCCGTGAACATCGTCTGAATGGAATCGATCACGACTATCTCGGGAGCGAGCTTCCCCATTTCTTCGAGTATCGCCTCGACGGACGTCTCGGTAAGCACGTACACATTCCCCGACGACACGCCTGTCCTCTCCGCCCTCATCTTCACCTGCACGGGGGATTCCTCCCCGGTAACGTAGAGGAACCTGTGATCGCCAGATTCTCCGCGGCCGGCCCTCTCGCTCACGTAATTCAGCATCTGGAGCGCTAGCGTCGATTTCCCTATACCCGGGTCCCCGCCCACGAGTATCACCGAGCCCGGAACGAATCCTCCGCCGAGCACCCTGTCGAGCTCTTCATTCCCGGTGAGTATCCTCTCCTCCCGGTCGCTCGATATGACAGCGATCGGCTGCGGCCCTTCGGTCCTGGCGCGCTTCGCCGTTTTCGTCGCTTTCTCGACAGTCTCCTCGACGTAGGAATTCCAGCTCCCGCACTCGGGGCACTTCCCGAGCCACCTCGGCGACGGGTTACCGCACTCCTGGCAGACGTACTGCGTCACGCTCCTTGTCTTTTTCATCTCTTTATCCGGGATTTCGTACGAGTGGACATTATACAATATTCAGGTTAATAAATAGAGCGGCCGGAGGCGTGCATCTGCACCTTCTCCGGTGGCAGCCCCGCGAGTAGAATAAGAAAAGGAGACGGCATGGCCGAAGACGAGAAGAAAGGGAAGGGCGAGTCAGGCCGCATCAAGGACGAATCCTTCAAGCTCTGGCAAGGCCTTCCCCGCCCGCGCGACCCTGAAGCCAGGCGGCTGAAGCGTCCCATGTCGTGGCAGGACGCGCTCTCGGAGCTCATGGCCGGCAACAGGCGCTTCATAGGCTCCATGAACGAGAGCACGGTCGAAAGAACCCCCGAGCGCCGTATGGAAGTTGCGGACGAGCAGACCCCCTTCGCCGTCATACTCTCCTGCGCTGATTCGCGCGTCTCCCCGGAGATAATCTTCGACCAGTGGATCGGCGACCTCTTCGTCGTCAGGATCGCCGGCAACATCGTCAACCCGCCCCACTACGGCATACTCGGCAGCATCGAGTACGGCGTCGCCGCTCTCGGCGCGAATCTCGTAATCGTCCTTGGGCACAGCAGGTGCGGTGCGGTCACCGCCGCGGTCCAGGCGGTCGAGACGGGCATGGAATTCCCGGGCTCCATAGCCTCCATAATCGACACCATAACCCCGGCCGTGAAGAACGCTCAAAAGATGCCGGGCGACCTCCTTCTGAATTCGGTCAGGGAGAACGTCAGACTGAGCGTCGAGAAGATCGAAACGGCCTCCCCCGTCCTTACCCCGCTCATTAAAAGCGGCACAGTCAAAGTTATAGGCGGAAAATACGATCTTATCACGGGCGAAGTCACGCTTTTTACGGATACGAACCCGCCCCGCGAGTAATAATAGCCGCCCCGCATCACTCTGCCGCAGCCGCATGATCCCGATTTAGACCCCTTGAAATTCCGCCAGCCGTGAATATTTTTTACTTGGATTTTATACCTGTATCGTTTAGTTATTGTTTAGTAAATTACCGGGAGGAATAATCTGAAATGCCAGAGCAGTCGCCGAGAAAGCACGAGTTCCAGGCCGAGGTCAGGCAGGTCCTCGACATCGTAATAAACTCCCTCTACAAGGATAAAGAAGTCTTCATACGCGAGCTCGTCTCCAACGCATCCGACGCCCTCGAAAAACTGAGGCACACCCAGCTCACCGAAAAAGACATATACGACGACGAGCTTCCCCTCGAAATAAATATCAGAACGGACGAAGAGCAAAACACCATAACCATAGAAGACCACGGCGTCGGCATGAGCGAGGAAGAGCTTGTTCAAAATCTCGGCACGATAGCCCACTCCGGCTCGAAAGCGTTTTTAAAAGCTGTAAAGGAAGCCGGCGATGCGGACCCTAATCTCATAGGCCAGTTCGGCGTCGGGTTCTACAGCGTCTTCATGGTCGCCAATTCCGTCGAGGTCCACACACACGACTGGCGGAAGGACGGAAAGAGCCTCGTCTGGAAAAGCGACGGCTCGGGCTCGTACGAGATCGAAACCGTGACCGGTGAAAGGCGCGGCACGAAGATAGTCGCTCATTTGAAGGACGACGCCAAAGAATTTGCCAATGCCGACCGCGTCCGCGACGTGCTGACTCACTACTCCAGCTTCGTTCAGTTCCCGATAAAGCTCAACGGCGAGCAGGTAAACACTGTCCAGCCCATATGGACGAGAAACAGATCCGGCATCACGGACGAAGAATACAACGAGTTCTACAAGTTCCAGGCTAACGCCTTCGACGACCCGCTCTACAGGCTCCACTTCAGCTCCGACGCCCCGCTCGAAATCAGCGCCCTCGTATTCGTCCCCGGCGAAAACCCCGAAAGGTGGGGCTTCGGCAAGGTCGATCCCGGCGTCGCTCTCTATTCAAAAAAGATACTGATAGATCCCAGGCCCGACGGCCTCCTTCCCGACTGGCTCAGGTTTCTGAGGGGCGTCGTCGACAGCTCCGACATCCCGCTCAACATCTCCCGCGAGAGCATGCAGGACAGTGCGCTTACGAAAAGGATAGGGCAGGTCATCACAGGAAGATTCATAAAATTCCTCGAAGACGAGGCGGGAAAAGACGCCGCCAAATTCGAGGACTTCTATCGAAAATTTTCCATATATCTCAAGGAAGGAATTGCGGCGGACCCAAAAAACCGCGAGCAGCTCGCGAAGCTCCTCCGCTACGAATCCTCCGCGACCGAAAAGGGAAAGCTCACGACGCTCGGGGAATACGTCTCCCGCATGAAGGACGGCCAGAAAGAGATTTATTATCTCTACGCCCCCAGCCGCGAAATCATCGAAGCCGGGCCTCACATCGAGGCCTTCAGGGCGCGCGGCCTCGAAGTCATATACCTCTACGACCCCGTCGACGAATTCGTGATGACGAGCCTCGGGAAGTACGGCGATAAGGAGCTCGTCTCCGCCGACAACGCGTCGATCGACTTCGGTGACGATACGGCGGCCACTTCCGGGAGCGCGGTCTCCGAAGACGACGCGAAGGCCTTGACCTCATGGTTCAAGGACGTTCTCGGGGACAGGGTGAACGAGGTCGTCATGAGCAAGCGCCTCGTCGACAGCCCGGCGGTAGCGCTCAACGCCGACAAGTTCATGACCCCGTCCATGCGCCGCATGATGAGGGCGATACAGCGGGACGGCAAAATCGAGAATTCGATAAACCTCGAGCTCAACCCCGCGCACAAGCTCATAGCGGGCCTCTCGGCTCTCAGGGACAAAGACCCGGAAACTGCAAAGCTCGTCGCCGAGCAGATTTTCGACAACTCCCTCGTCGCAGCCGGGTTCATGGAAGACGCCCGCGAAATGGTCGGCCGCGTCTACCGCATTCTGGAGCGCGTGACGGAAAGATAGCTTGTCATGCCCGCCGTTTCCGTTTAATTTGTCTTGCCGATAACTAACGGAGGAATAACATGCTGACGAAGAAGCTCGCCGATCACATTATTGTCCATTCTCCTTTCTGCGGAGAGATTCGTGAAATCTTGGCCGGGAGCGATTACGCCAAGCTCGGCGTTGCCGTCGCGATAGACATAAAACCCACGACTGCTCACTTTCACAGAACCTTCGACGAAATATACTTCGTCCTCGACGGCGAGCTTGAGCTCGAATTCTACGATCCCGAATCGGATAAGACATGGACGGAGTCTTTATCCGCTAACGAGCTCACTATCGTCTCTAAGGGCATCCACCACAAAGTCTTAAGGGCCACGGAGAAGAACCGCCTCTGCGTAATAAGCGCGCCGCCGTTTCATGCGGACGACGAAAACCCGTCGGGCAAAATATGAAGCCCGTCCGGGACCGGGCACGCATCCGCGCCATGGGCAGTATTTGCTTAACCTGCCCATAAAAAGTATAATTCTTGTTACTTAAGGGGTTTAGAGCTGGTCGGGGAAGTGTCTGTTCAAACCGTAAAACCGCATAAAAATCTAGGACAATAACGAGGCTTAAAGCATGAAATTCGAAGGCACGGAAAATTATATCTCGACGAGAGACCTTAACCTCGCCGTAAACGCTTCCATAACCCTCCAGAGGCCGCTGCTAATAAAGGGCGAGCCGGGCACGGGAAAGACGATGCTCGCGTTCGAGGTGGCGGAAGCCCTCGGGAAGGAGCTCATCACGTGGCACGTAAAATCCTCGACGACGGCGCAGCAGGGACTTTACGAGTACGACGCCGTCTCACGCCTCCGCGACTCCCAGCTCGGAGACGAAAGGGTTAACGACATAGCTAACTATATAAAGAAAGGAAAGCTCTGGGAGGCCTTCGAATCCGAAGAGCAGATAGTGCTCCTCATCGACGAAATCGACAAGGCCGACATCGAATTCCCTAACGACCTCCTCTTAGAGCTCGACCGCATGGAGTTTTACTGCTACGAATTAAGAAAGACCATAAAGGCCAAGGAGCGCCCGATAATCATCATCACGTCGAACAACGAAAAGGAGCTTCCGGACGCGTTTTTGAGAAGATGCTTCTTTCACTACATCAGCTTCCCCGACAGGGAAACGCTAAAGGCCATAGTAAAGGTTCACTATCCGAAGCTCGAAGGGAAGCTCATCGAGAACGCCATGAGCATCTTCTACGACCTCCGCGAGATCGACGGCCTCAAGAAGAAGCCCTCGACGAGCGAGCTCATCGACTGGCTCAAGCTCCTCATGGTCGGAAAGATTACGGAATCCGAGCTCGGCGCGGTCGACCTGTCCGAAAGCCTCCCGCCATATGCGGGCGCGCTCCTCAAGAACGAGCAGGACCACGACCTCCTTTCCCGCATCAGGCTCAGGTTCAGGCGCTGATTCAGGCCGCGGCCTGCGCGGGCGTAATACGATTACGAAGGTGAGAAATGTTTCTCGACTTTTTTCTGCTTCTTAAAAACGACGGCATACCGGTGACGATAAGGGAGTACCTCACACTCCTCGAAGCCCTCGACGAAGGCATAGCCGAGTACAGCGTCGACGACTTCTACTACCTCTCCCGCACATCCCTTATCAAGCACGAGCATCACCTCGACAGGTTCGATCTCCTCTTCGGTTATTTCTTCGAAGGCGTCGAAAAAATAGACACCGAGGAGTTCATGAAGATACCGGAAAATTGGCTCCGGAAGAGCTTCGTCAACGCCCTCACCGACGAAGAAAAAGAGCTCATAAAAGGGATGGGCGGCCTCGACAAGCTCCTCGAAAGATTGAAGGAATTAATGAAGGAGCAGAAGAAACGCCACGAGGGGGGCAACAAATGGATAGGCACGGGCGGCACGTCACCGTTCGGGGCCTACGGCTACAATCCCGAGGGCATAAGGATAGGGCAGGACGAGAGCCGTCACAGAAGGGCAGTCAAGGTGTGGGACAAGCGCGAGTTCAAAGACCTCGACGACGGAGTCGAGCTCCAGACGAGGAACATGAAAATGGCCCTCCGCCGCCTCCGCATACTCACACGCGAGGGCATGTCCGAAGAGCTCGATCTCGACAAGACGATAGACAAAACCTCCCGCAACGCCGGCTTTCTGGAATTAGAGATGGTCCCGGCGAAAAAGAACAACGTAAAAGTTCTACTCTTCCTCGACATCGGCGGCTCTATGGACGATCACATCGAGCTATGCTCGCGCCTCTTCTCCGCCGCCAGATACGAGTTCAAGCACCTCGAATACTACTACTTTCACAACTGCCTCTACGAATTCGTCTGGAGGAACAATAAGAGAAGGTGGCAGGAAGCGATACCGACCTTCGATGTCTTCAACAAGTACAACAGCGACTACAAGGTCATAGTCGTGGGTGACGCCTCCATGTCCCCCTACGAGCTTCTCTATCAGAACGGGAGCGTCGAGCACAATAACGACGAGGCAGGCTTCGTATGGCTCGACCGCCTGAAGACCCGCTACCCGGACATCGTCTGGCTGAACCCCGTACCCGTTCCGCAGTGGAAATACACCGAATCCATAGGCATGGTCAAGCAGTTCATGAACGACCGCATGTTCCCTCTCACGCTCTCCGGCCTCCAGAAAGCCATCCGCGCCCTCAAGGACAGAAAAATAAAATTCGAGGGACACTAACAAAGTCTCCGCCGGTCTCCGGGGCCAGTTGCCTCCGGTCTTACTCCGCTGTACTATAAATCATGGGGAAGGTCATGAGTGAAAATCAGCTTCTTCAGAGAATCACCGTAAATCCCAAGGTAATGGTCGGTAAACCCGTTATCCGCGGCACACGTCTGACCGTCGAATTTGTTCTGAATTTGCTGGCCAATGGTGCCGCCATCGACGAGATTTTGAAAGAGTACGAGGGACTTTCCAAACAGGATATTCAAGCCTGTATCCTGTTCGCAAAAAAATCTCTAGAAAATACCACCTTTATGCCTCTCGAAATTGAGAATTGATTGATGCGGTTTCTGGTGGATGAATGCACGGGTTCCGTAGTAGCTCACTGGTTACGCGAGCATAATCACGAAGTCTTCTCGGTTTACGAAGAAGCGCGCGGTGTCGACGACGATTCTATATTGAAGAAGGCTTACCGGGAAAACTGGATACTCATTACCAACGACAAAGATTTTGGGGAAATGATATTTCGCGAACAGCGGCCTCATAATGGGGTCATTTTCCTCCGCCTCGACGATGAAAGGGCGAGTTCCAAGATTAAAATCCTGAATAATTTGATTCAAAATTACAGTGACAAATTGTCGAACAACTTTTTGGTCGTTACTGAGAAGAGAGTCAGAATCATAGACGTTAAGGCTGACAGGCCATGATCCACTCAATCGACCACATTAACTTCGTAGTTTCGGACCTCGAAAAATCGGTCAGGTTCTATACCGAGCTCCTCGGATTCCGCGAATCGAAACGCGCACATTTGGAAGGCGACTGGATTGAAAAAATAGTAGGTCTGAAAGGTGTCGTCGCCGACGTCGTCTTCATCGTCGCGCCCTCGGGTGAGCCGCGCATCGAGCTACTCTGCTATAAAACCCCGGAAGGTGAATCGATACCCGCGAACTCACTCGCCAACACCGTCGGCATAAGGCATATCGCATTCAGGGTCGACGACATTCACGCATCGGCAAAGAAGCTGAGAGACGCCGGAGTAAAGCTCCTCGGCGACCCCGTCATAGTCCCCGAAACGGTCGTCACGCACGACGCCGGCCACAAGATGCTCTGCTACTTCCACGACCCAGACGGCATCCTCCTCGAAATCACCGAGTATAAATGATTCCAGATAGCTATCTTTAATCTTTTATCCCCCCTTAGAAAAAGGGGACGGTTCTGAGCGAGTGCAAGAACCGGACGCCCTTACTTAAATCCTCAGAGCCCATCCAGTACTGCGTATTACTTCAATCATAGTAAACAGGGGGGATTTAGTCTTTTCAGGATTGTCATTCCCGAATGTCTTTATCGGGAATCCATTCTTTAATACGTCATCCTGAACTTGATTCAGGATCTCAGTCTTTTGCTTTTATATGTCATTGCGAGTGGAGTGAAACGAAGCGCGGCAATCTCATCAATCAAAAATCAGCGTCCTATTCCCGTAAACCAATATCTTCCTCTTCAGGTGATACCACACCGCCTGCGACAGTACCACCTTCTCCAGGTCCCGACCTTTTCGTATAAGGTCCTCGACGCTGTCCTTGTGCGTGATGCGGACGACGTTCTGCTCTATTATCGGCCCCGCGTCTAGCTCTGCAGTAACGTAATGGCTCGTCGCCCCGATGATCTTTACGCCGCGCTCATATGCAGAATGATACGGTCTCGCCCCGGGAAACGCCGGAAGGAACGAGTGGTGGATGTTTATTATCCTGTGCGGATACTGCGACACGAAATCCCCGCTCAATATCTGCATATATCTCGCCAGGACGACGAAATCTATGTCGTATTCCTTCAAGAGCTCAATCTGCTTTCTCTCCGCGGCCGACTTGTCTTCTTTCACGTTCGGCGTCACATGAAAATTAATGCCGAACGCGCGCGCGACAGGCTCCAGGTCCTCGTGGTTGCTTATGATGAGCGGCACCTCCACGTTCCACTGGTCAGACTGGCACCGCGACAGTATGTCGTGAAGGCAGTGCGGCATCTTCGACACGAATATCGCCATCTTCGGCACGTAGTCCGAAAAATAAAGGCTCCACTTCATGCCGAACCTTTCCGCTATGAGCGTCTGAAAATACTCCCCGATCTTTTCCGAAGGAATGCTGAAATTCGAAAGGTCCCACTCGACACGCATGAAGAACACCTTCTCCTGTGTGTCCACGTGCTGATCGAGGTAGATTATATTCCCGTCGTTCTTGAATATGAACTCGGTGATCGCGGATACGAGCCCCTTTCTGTCGGGGCAGTGTATGAGTAATATCGCGGAGCGTACATCCTTCCCGTTCTGTTCGGCCATGTCTGTTTATCCTTTGCCGTGAGTTGAGCGGCTGGTCAATCCCTTCCCATTAGCGCGTATATCTCGTCGTCGTTGAGGCCGAAGTAGTGCGCTATCTCGTGCTGAAGCACCTCTTCCACCCTGTCGGCTATCTCCTCGTCCGTCCGGCATATCTTTTCTATATCTTTCTGGTAGAGGACGATTTCGTCCGGGAGCCTTATCCCCTCCCAAACACTCCTCAGGTGAAGCGGCGTTCCCCGGTAGAGGCCGAGCAGGAGGCCCTCCCCCCTTATCTCCAGTTTTTCGAGGTCCTCCCGCGTGGGATAGTCCTCCACCTTGATAACGACGTTATCGATCTTCTTCCGGAATTCCTCGGGGATTCTTTCGTAGGCCTCTTCTACGAGCTGCTCGAATCTTTGTCTTTTCAAAGTCGGTTTGGTTTACTTGTGCGATTTAAGTACCCAGTAAGATTATAATAAGAACCGGAATCTTTCAATCCGGGGAAAAGGGCAGGGGCTGCAATAAGGAAAACAATCGCCTGAATGTCTATGCTTCGTATGCCCGCCTGAGCTCGGCTATATCCAGCTTCTTCATCTTGAGAAGGGCTTCCATAACCTTCTCCGCTTTCGAAGGGTCCTGCATCATCTCCCCCAGCGCCGCGGGCGTTATCTGCCACGATATCCCGTAGCGGTCCTGGAGCCATCCGCACTGCTGCTTTGCGCCGCCTTCCGAGAGTCCCTCCCACAGTCTGTCTATCTCCTCCTGCGTCTCGCAGTTGACGACGAACGATATCGCGGGCGTGAATGTAAAGGAATGCTCGAACCAGCTGTCTATGGCCATGAATTCCACGCCGCCGAGCGAGAACACCGCATGCCTGACCGTCCCTTCCCGGCCTTCCTCTCCCGCGCCGTAGCGGTTCATTGCAGTAACGGACGAATTCTCTATGAGCGAAACATAGAAATCTATCGCCTCTTCCGCCTTTCCGTACTGCTCCCCGAAGAACATTAAAAACGGGGCGATTTTCCGCCGCCTGCTCCCGAGATTTATCTGCCACGATACTCCGTATCTATCCTCCGCCCATCCGAACCTTTTGCTGAAGGGATACTCTCCGAGCTCCATGAGCACGCTTCCACCTTCGGACAGCCTTCCAAAAAGCTCGTCCACCTCTTCCTCCGTTCCGCAGCTGACGAAAAAGGATATCGCCGGAGAGAATTTGAAGTAGGGTCCTCCGTTGAGCGCAACGAACTCTTCCCCCTCGAGCTCGAATTCCACGGTCATCAACGAACCCTCCGGCCTTCCGGAAATACGCGCCCCTTCTTTCCCGTAACGGGCCACATTGCCAATGCTCGAAGCCGCGAAAATAGAGGTATAAAAACCGGCAGCCTCCTCGGCCTCGCTGTCGAACCACAAAAAAGGAACTATCTTCTGCATAGGGTCTAACCTTCTTTTCTCAGGTCCAGGGCGAACGAAATCAGCTCCGGAAAAAACACCCTGAAATTATCTTCGAGCGCGCCGTAGTTCCGGGCTATTTCTTCCGCCGCTCCCGGGAGGCTGTTCTCCCTCCCGAATTTTCTCTTCAGCCTGATGGCTATCCTGTCGAGCGCCAGCCCGATTCCTTCGAGCTCCCTGTACGACCCCAACCAATCCTCTTCTATCATGACCTGAAGGATTTGCCTCGGTCTCGGGGGCATGAGGTTCGAGTTCCTGTCCAGTATGCCGTAGGTTTTCTGTATAAATTCGCCGAGCGGAGCTTCCGAGTAATCATCCCAGTTCACGGCGAGCATGTGGTCGAAGGCAAGGTCCGTTATGATCCCGGAAAACCTTCTCCTCTCCGGGCTTACGAGCCTCTTGCAGCGAAGGACCCTTTCGTGAGAATCCGTATAGGCGTCTATCTTCCTGTGGGCCCTGATCCCCTCGGCTATCCCCGGCGGGAATTCGCTGCCTATACGTCCCTTCACAAAATCCCCCAGCATATTGCCGACGACAGACTCCTCGGAATCCCCGGCCAGGTACATGTGCGCAAGGTAATTCATCGCGTCCCCCCGGCCGCGCTCCGGCTGGAATCCCGCGTCAGTCCTTGGGCTTCCGGGGCCGTCAGTCTACTATCTCTACCAGCTCGACATCGAATATGAGCGTCGAGCTCGGCGGAATTACAGGAGGGAATCCTCTCTCACCGTAGGCGAGGTCCGGTGGAATAATGAGCTGGCGCTTCCCGCCTTCCTTCATGTCGGCGATGCCCTCGTCCCATCCCTTTATCACCTGTCCCACTCCGAGCGTAAACTCTATGGGCTCGCCCCTCTTAACGGAGCTATCGAAAACCGTGCCGTCCTGGAGCTTCCCCGTGTAGTGAACCTTCACCTTCTGCCCCGTCTTCGGCTTCTCTCCCTGTCCTTCCTCTACTATTATGTATTCGAGTCCCGAATCCGTCTTCATAACCTTGCCCTCGCTTTTCTGCTGATCTGTATTCTGCTGCTGGTCTGCATTCGCGTATGCGGTCATAAGGTAGAGCGCCATGACGGCGAATATTGCAAATGCGGTAAACCGTCCCTTCTTTATCTCAAACATCTAAGCCTCCTTTGGCGGCGGGGACGTATTTCTTTTGTTGACCCCCCCGATTCAGAAACTCTACCTGATTAACCCCTGCCGGGCCAAACAATCTTCCTCCGCGGCCTGGAGCGACGCATCTCCAACATCCAGTGACTATTCTCAACCCGGCTATATAAGGATATGATCTTAAGATTCTGTGAAACCCGCTCTCCGATTGTCGCGGCCGGCATTGGAACCTAATCGTATAATTTAGGCTTTCTGCGTATTTCCTGATAGCATGCAGCCTTTTTGTTAACATTCATCTACGCGCGGAAAGTCTCTTCGCAGCACAAAAATCCCTCAAATTTCCCGCATATTTTCTTCGCTTTTGCGAAGAAAAGCATTGACAAGCCCGTTTTCCCCTGTATTAATATCAATTTAGATAGAGCCCTTTGCTTAGAGCCCTGTAAACCACGATGAGGAGGAGTCTTATGGGATTCAAGTACATACAGTATCAAAAAGAGCCTAACGGCATCGGTATCCTGACTGTCAACAGGCCGAACGTTCTCAACGCCCTTAACTGGGACACTCTCAGCGAGCTGAAGGTATTCCTCGAAGACATACTTCCCGGAGAGGAGCTTAAAGCCCTCATCGTTACCGGCGCGGGTGAGAAGGCCTTCGTCGCAGGGGCCGACATCGCCCAGATGAACGAGATGAAGGAAAGGGATTTCCAGGATTACGTCGATACGGCGCACAGAGTCTACGAGCTCATCGAAAACAGCTCGTGTCCTTCCATCGCCGCGATAAACGGCTACGCCCTCGGAGGAGGATGCGAGCTCGCCCTTGCGTGCGATATCAGGATAGCATCCGAAAAGGCCAGGCTCGGCTTCCCCGAGGTAAAGCTCGGCATATTCCCGGGCTGGGGCGGCACACAGCGTGTAACGAGGATTCTCGGGCTCGGAAAAACCAAGGAGCTCGTATTCACGGGCGAAATGATCGACGCCAACGAGGCCCTCAGGATAGGGCTCGTCGAAAAGGTCGTCCCTCACGAAGAAGTTATGAGCGCAGCGAGAGACCTCGCCGGTGCTATCGCCAAGAGAGGCCCCATCGCGGTCAGGATGTCCAAGACCGCCATCAACGCCGGCTCCGAGATGGACCTCCAGAAGGCGCTCCTACTCGAAAAGACTCTCGTCTCCCTCTGCTTCGATTCCGAGGACAGGATAGAGGGCATGAACGCCTTTCTCGAAAAGAGAGAGCCCGCCTTCACAGGCAGATAATTCCTTTTTAACCAACGATAATTACTTCACCGGTCCGGGCTCGCCCGGGCCGGTCACACTTAAGCCGTTCAAACTCTCTTACAGCAGCATATAGTACGATCCGGCTCGTTGTTTGAGAGCTCGATTTTGCCCCCGGCGTCGGCCCCCCTTGCTCAGGTTGACAAAAAATCGATTAGGAATAAAATCTATAATCCTCGGTTTTCACAGGCGGAAAATTCAAAGAGTCCCGGAGGTTTTCGATGCTTGAACAGATGCACGATTTGAGCGGCAAGGTCGCCGTAGTTACCGGCGGCTCAAGGGGTATAGGAAGGGCCATTTCTCTCGCTCTCGCCGAAGCCGGCGCCGACATAGTCCTTAACTATTCCAGGAACGACAAAGAGGCGGACAAGGTCAAGAAAGAGATAGAAAAGCTCGGCCGGAAATGCGTCACCGTAAGGGCGAACGTCGGGAATTTCCAGCAGGCCCAGAATCTCGGAAAGGCCGCCGTAAATCATTTCGGCAGGGTCGACGTACTCGTCAACAACGCGGGCATCAACCGCGACAGGACTCTCAAGAGAATGACATTCGAGCAGTGGAACGAGGTCATACAAACCAACCTTTCAAGCGTCTTTAACTGCACCAAGGCCGTAATCGATCCCATGTCCGAGCACGGCGGCGTCATCGTCTCCATCTCCTCTATCATAGGCGAAATGGGTAACCTCGGGCAGTGTAACTACGCGGCCACTAAGGCGGGCATGATAGGGTTCACGAAAACCATGGCGAGGGAGCTCGCGAAGAGTAATATTCGCGTAAACGCCGTCGCACCGGGCTTCGTCGAAACCGACATGCTCGGGACAGTCCCCGAAGACATACGCGATCAGATTAAAAAGGAAATCGCCCTCGGCAGGTTCGGCACCCCGGAGGAAATAGCGATGGCGGTCGTCTACCTCTGCTCTCCGGCGTCGAGCTGGATAACGGGCGTCACCCTCCGCATAAACGGTGGGCACTACATCTAAACGCGGCGGGAATATTCACTGGCGGTAAGTAGCCGGTAACGAAGCCGACTCGGTTACGTCCATTCGAAAGATGCCGATACGATAAAACTTCTCCGCCGAAACTTTCCGGCGGAGATGTGTACGGTTTCTCTTAACTCGTCCGGCTTTCTGGATTCTTTACTGAGACCTTTCTATGATCCAGTCGGCGGCTTCGGGCCAGAGCGCCTTGAGAGACTTTCCGCTAACCGAAAGCCCGATGTGCCCGGCAGGGAATACGACGGTCTTCTTGTCCTTACTGGAAATAAGATCGTTAAAGACTATGCTCGACGCAGGCGGCACCAGGTGGTCGTTTTCGGCTATCAGGTTCAGAACCGGGCACTTTATATCCTTCAGGTGAACCGGCTTCCCGTTTATCTTGAGCTTGTCCTCTACGAGCCGGTTCTCCTGGTAAAAGTACTTTATGAACTCCCTGTACGCTTCGCCCGCGAGGGGTATGTTGTCGTTAAGCCACTTTTCCATCGCGAGGAAGCTCTCGAGGAACGTCTCGTTGTCCACGTTTTCGTAGAAGTTCACGTACTTCGAAACCAGGTTCTGCACGGGCTTCATCATGAGAAAGCCCGACTGCAGGAATTCCGCGGGCACGTTGCCGTAGGCGTCGATGAACTTGTCCACGTTAAAGTTCGGCTTATCCCCCCAGAGGTTGAGAGTGCCTTCCACCTTAAAATCTATTCCGGCGGTCATCAGTATCAGGTTCCTCACCTCTTCCGGGTGAAGAGCGGTGTAGATGGCCGACATCGTCCCGCCCATGCAGTATCCGAGGAGGTTCACCTTGTCCGAGCCCGAATGCCTCTTCACCTTCTGCACTACCTTGTGGATGTACCTGTTTATGTAATGATTGAGGTCGAGGTTCTTGTCCTCGTCCCCGGGCGAGCCCCAGTCTATGAGGTAAACCGGTATGCCCTTTTTAAGGAGCACCTCTACGACGCTCCTTCCTGGCATGAGGTCGAGTATGTAGGGGCGGTTGACGAGAGCGAATACGAGTATGAGCGGCGTAGAGCAGCTCTCCTCGGTCTGGGGATAATAATGAAGGAGCCTGAGCTTGTTCTCTGTGAATATCACCTCGTGCGGGCTCGTGCCCACCTCGACGTCCGGCGGATTGAGAAGCGTTATGTCGAGCGCCTTTAAAAATTTTTCCTTGGCTTTTTCGGCTTCGTCTATAATCGGAATGGATTTCGGTTTTGTCGCCATTATTTGCGGCCTCCTGGCCCTGGGCTTTTTAGTGCGGACACTTCGCCCTGCTGCTTTTATTAAATTGCGGTAGCGCCCCGATTACTTCTTCTTCTGCGCACGCGGGGCGGGCGGCGGCGTGTTCGCTTCCTCTATCTTGTCCGCCAGGTCGTTTATCTTTTCCTCGAGGTTGTTTATCGAAGCGAGCACCCTGTCTATGTCGGTCTTCGTCGGAAAGCGCATGTTCTTGAGAACCTTCTCCAACCCTTCGTCGAAGTGCTTTTTAAGGTCGGACGATTTCTCGACGGCCTTTCCTATGTTGGCTGCGAAGAGCGGGCTGTTCACCCACTTCTCCAGTATTTCAGAGGATGATTTCTCCCATGCCTCGTAGAACTTCTTATACTGCTCCACAGGGTCGTATTCTTCGGCCTCTTCAACACCCGATTTCACGAGCGGGTTTCTCTTCCACACGTCCATGGCTTCGGACATGGTCTTTTCCCATGCCTCGTAAAGTTTCTTGTACTGCTCGGTATAATCGAAGCTTTCGCTGCTCATTATTTCTTCTCCTTGGCTTTCTTCGCCGGTTTCTTCGCCGCGGTTCTCTGTGTCGCCGCTGCGGTCTTTAGCGGCCTCGCTTCGAGGCCGGCTATCTTCTGTTCGAGCTCGGCTATTTTCGCTTCGAGCGAGTCTATGGTGTCGTTGAGCCGGTCCATCTCTTTTTTCCGGGGTGTGCATCTGGTTTCGAGCGTCTGCTCTATGAAGTCGTGTATGTAATCCTTGAACTCTGAGGACTTTTCGACGGCCCTGTCCATAAGCGGGCTGTTCATCCAGACGTCCATCATCTTGTTCGTGGATTCCTCCCACGATTCGTAAAGCTTCTTGAAGTATCCGAAATAATACATTTCGGCGTACTCTTTCTGTTTGCTCACTTCCGGTCCTCCGGCTCGACTTGCCATCCGAATTTATAGACTCACTACGAATATTATACTATATATATCCGCCCCGGGAAGGAGCCCTGCCCCCCCGGCCGCCCCTACGACGCAAGCGAGCTCACGAACCTGTCCATGGCGGAAAAGGCCCTCTCCGCCGACTTTTCATTCAGGTCCAGAAACTCCTTCGTATAGTTGTCCGAGGTCTTTTTAATGGCCGCGAAGCAGCTGTTCTGGAGCTCCAGCAGGAGGTCGATTCCCCCTCCGATGCCCCACCCGGCATATTCGCCCGGTACGGCGCCGATGGCTGACTTGACCTGCGATGCATATTCTCGCTGAATCCTGTTTAAATTGTCCAGCTGTGAGTCCACGAACCGCTTGTTCTCCTCGATGAGGGAATGAGCGGCGTCGAGCCCGATCAGATAATTCTCTCTGACTATCCCGCTTATCTCTTTTAACGCCTCACCGGAATTCCCGCTCGGGACAGCTTCCGGAGCGGCCCTCTTGTAAGCTTTTTTTGCTGGCATGTCGTTAACCTCTCCTTTCATTACAAATATAATCCGGCAGGGCCTTTTGTCAAGGTGTTAGTTAGCAGTTGCACAATAATATTTTCTAATAATCAAAAGAAGATGCATAGCGAGAATCCTGAGATTCATAGCATTAGCGTAAATTTCCGGGATTTCCCTCGACATTCCGGAAACCTCCTCTCGACGGGCTTTTTGAAAGGGGGATTATTTGCCGCGTCCCTCTGTAAATACGGCTTCAAAACGGTAACTATATACCTATGAAAAGGCCGCTCTATACAGCCCTCGTTCTCCTTCTCGGGCTTTCGGCATACTTCGCGCCGCTTCACGCCCAGCCGCCGTCCCCGCCCGTAGCGGACGACGTCGCGACGCCTCGGCCCGGCGGCGAAATTCCCGTGGGATGCCTCCTCCCCCTGAGCGGCAAATACAAGCACGTCGGCGACAAGGCCCTTAAGGCGATACTCTCCGCGGCAGGGCAGGGCCCCTCTCCGGGCGGATATAAAATCATAGTAAAGGATATAGGAAGCGACGGGCAAAACCTCCCGGCCGCGCTCGGCGAGCTCCTCGCCGTAAACGGTCTCTCGTTCGTAATCGGTCCAATTCCATCAGGATACGCAAGCGCCGCCGCCGGGCAGGCTGGCCGGATGAAAGTCCCTGTGATCGTATTCCCGGTCTCGGAAAGCGAATCATACGGCGGCCCCTACGTCGTGAAATTCTTCTATTCACTCGAAGAGCAGACGAAAGCACTCTCGTCGTATGCGGCACGCGAGCTCGGCGCGCGTACGTTCGGCGTCCTCTATCCCGAAACCCGGGCAGGCAGGGAGCTTGCGAAGCTGTTCAAGGAGGCCGCCACAGGCTCCGGCGGCAAAATAGTCTACGAAAAGGGTTACCCGCCGGGCAATCGGGATCTCTCCGGAGAAACTGAGTGGATAGCCTCCATAAACCCCGATTCCATATTTATACCCGACGGCGCGGCGGCCTCGGCCGAGCTCATACTCCGCCTCAAGCAAAACCCGCGCCTCTCAGATGTCCTCTTTTTAGGCCCGGCCACGTGGAACAGCCTCTCTTTTCTAAAGCTCGCCGGCGGCCAGATAGACGGCTTCGTCTACAGGGCCGTCTATACCGACTTCTTTCACTTCGGCGACGGCGGCTGGGCCCGCTTCAGCGAGGATTTCGAAACCCGTCACGGAGAGAAGCCCGGCTCGTTCGAATACCAGGTGTATAGCGGAGTCTCGCTGATGCTGAGAGCGGCGGGTGAGGGCGGAGACGGCGAAGCCCTTTTAAGAGCGCTGAATGTGCTTGCCTCATCGCCTGAGTATACGTCGAAAAGGGACAAGACCGGGAGTCTTCAGATATCCCCCCGCCCGCGAATCCTCTCCGTAAGCAGGGGAGAGATTATAGATATAATGAAGGTAAAGTGAGAATCCGTTCCGTTTAATATTCCAGGAAATCGTGCTGGCCCGGCGATATGTAGCCGATTACGAAAAGCGTGAACAGGATAATCCCGAAGCCGAGCACGGCTCCAAACGCGGCCTTCTTCCCCTTCCATCCCGACGACAGCCTTCCGTGGAGGAGGATAGCGTATAAAAGCCAGGTCACCATCGACCACGTCTCCTTCTGTCCCCACACCCACGCCTCCCCCCATATCTCCTTAGCCAGGAGGAGCCCCAGCGCAAGCCCCAATGTGAGAAGCGGGAATCCCACGAGAAGGCATATGTGGTTTATCCTGTCGAGTGTCGTAAGCGAGGGTAATTTCTGAAGGAAGCTGCCAACGTGCTTCGACTTTATCTTCCTCTCCTCGAATATGTATATGACACCGGATATGAACGCCACGGTAAAAAGCGCTTCGCCCAGGAGTATGAGCACTATATGCACGAGCACCCACGGATTCGTCAGCGAAGGATCGTGCTCTATCATCCCCTTGGGGAGTATCACGTGCGGCAGCGTCATGATAAACGCCAGCGGCGATACGAAGGTCCCGATTATGGGGGCGTTGAACTTCAGCTGAGAGCCTATGAATGCAATCGTGATGAAGAGCGCGAAGAGGTAAAGCGTAGTATCGAGCCCGCCGGCGATGGGTATACCCCTTATATAAAGCGCGGCGAGGCTCGCAGCCTGGAACAGGGTTCCCAGGACGACAATGTAAAACCCTATCCTGAGGCCGCTTTTCTGATTCATGAAAAGGTAGCCCATGTAAAATAAAGTGGCCACGAAGTAGCAGAGAACAGGAATCCAGTAAAAGTCCATGTCTATATTCTATTAAGCGCCGTCTTTAAATACAATAAAAGCTTCTGAATTATAAAACTTGTCAGGTCTGTCCGGCATCGGGGCGTGGCTGCCCGGAATGGCGGGTGTAGTTTAACACAAGCCGGTCAGGAATACGCCGACTGTTTCAGGATTTCGGTCTGGTAATAAGCCGTCAGGGCGTCGACCAGCTCGTCGAGCTCGCCGTTAAGTATGGCCTCTATCTTATATAATGTAAGCCCGATCCTGTGGTCCGTTATCCTTCCGTCCCTGTAGTTATAGGTTCGTATCTTTTCGCTCCTGTCCCCCGTCCCGACGAGGCTCTTCCTCGCGCTCGCTATCTCGCTTCTCCGCTTTTCCTCTTCTATCTCGTAGAGCTTGGCCCGGAGCATCCTCATGGCGTGCGCCCTGTTCTTGTGCTGAGACCTCTCGTCCTGGCACTGTACGACTATGCCCGTCGGCAGGTGCGTTATCCTTATCGCCGAGTCCGTCTTGTTGACGTGCTGTCCGCCCGGCCCGGACGCCCTGTACGTATCTATCTTGAGCTCCTTCTCGTCTATCTCGACTTCGACCTCGTCCGGCTCGGCCAGAATTGCCACGGTGGCGGTCGAGGTATGTATACGTCCGCTTGTCTCCGTCGAAGGCACCCTCTGCACCCTGTGAACACCGCTTTCATATTTCATGCGGCTGAACACGTCCTTGCCTTCAATGGCGGCCACGACTTCCTTCAGGCCGCCTATGCCCGTCTCGCTCAGGCTTATTATCTCGACCTTCCATCTCCTGGCCTCGGCGTACTTCGAATACATCCTGAAGAGGTCGGCCGCGAAGAGGGCGGCCTCGTCGCCGCCTGTCCCCGCCCTTATCTCGAGGAAGACGTTTTTGGCGTCGTTCGGGTCCTTCGGCAGAAGGAGCGTCCGGAGCTCATTTTCCAGACGGGCGAGCTCTACCTCCAGCTCCTCCAGCTCCTCGCGCGCAAGCTCCCCGAGGTCCTTGTCCTTGAGCAAGGCCCTGTTTTCCTCTATCCTTTCGAGCGTTTTCTTATAGCTCCTCCAGGTCTCGACAAGCTCGTCGAGGTCCGAAAGCTCCTTAGAATACTTATGAATTTCGGGCGGACTGATGTCCGGTCTGTTTAAATTCCGCTCTATTTCGAGGTACTTTTTCTCGACTTCCTCGAGCCTCTTCAGCATACCTGTTTCGGGCATTTCAGCCTAATATCATCACACATCTTGCATAAATTTCAAGATAAGATTAAACTTGTGATGTGTAAGACAATGGAAACAATGGATATTCTAGAAGGCAAAATCAAAGAGGCTTTGTCGAGGAAAACAAAGCTCGAGGTGGAGCATAAAAACCTCCTTGAGGAAGTGTCCAAACTCAGGGATAGTGTCAAGAAACTGGAAAAAGAAAGAGATGAAATCAGGCAGAAGCTCGACAGGGTTATAGAGAAGGTCGAGATATATTTGAGCAGGTCAGAGGCATAGGTTGAAGCGTCTTAAAATCAAATTTTTCGACATCGAATATTTTATTAAAACCGATGCTGAAGAGAATTACGTTCAGGAGATAGCTACGTATCTTGAACAGAAGATAAAGGAAATCTCCGGCCAGGAGAGCGGCGCAGCCGTGCCCAGGCCGGTATTGCTTGCCATGCTGAAAATTACGGACGATTACTTCAAGCTATTGAAGGACTTCAAGGAATTTAAAGAAAGTGCCGAAGAGAGATCTAACAGGTTGGTCAAAATATTGGATAACTCCCTCAACGACAAAGAAACATTCGGTTTTGACGAAGGCGTTCTTAGAGAAGGACTCGGAAGAGAAGAATTGGAAGACTCGTATAAATACAGATGATTTTGAAAATGCTGAAGAGCTCCATTCCATTGCCGAGGCAGGGGGTTTAAATCTTTCCAACGAAAAAGAATCCGTTCGCTCTTTTATTCTCGATCTGAGGATAAACAGCAGCCCGGAAGATCTGCGGCTTAAAAGCAGTGCGATCTTCAGGGCGCTCGCCGCGCTCGATTGCTATAAAAACGCGGCCAGGGTAGCACTCTATTCCCCGGTAAAAAACGAAGTAGACACGTCCGAAATCTTCGGTGACATCGTTGCCACGGGCAGGGAAGCTTATTTCCCCCTGGTCCTCGGTGGCTCGCTCGTATTCAGGAGAGTGCGCGATCTCTCGGAGCTTTCCCCGGGCGCTTACGGCATACCGGAGCCCCGGGCCTCCGCCGAAGCGGCCCAGGCCCACGAGCTCGACCTCATACTTGTTCCGGGCATAGCTTTCGACGTCTCTGGAAACAGAATCGGATACGGAAAAGGATATTACGACCGCGGGACGGCGAAAGTCCCGCGCGAAAAGAGAATTGCCCTCGCGTACGGCTTTCAGGTGCTGAAATCCGTGCCGCGCGGGATGCACGACCTCGGTTGCGGTATGGTCATAACGGAGTCGGGGGTGTTTATTGCAAGAGAATAACAGGAGGTATCTATAATGTCTGCATGGATAATATCGGCCCTGGTGGCGGCCGTAGCTTTCGTGCTGGGTTATTTGGTTCATCATCTTTACAGACAGATGGAGCTTAAAAAGAAGATCGCTTTAAAGAAAGACGAAGCCGAAGTTATCATCGAGAATGCCAGGAAGGAAGCGGAAAAGGTAAGAATTCAAGGTGAGCTCAAGGCGAAGGAGATAGTAGAAAAGAGAACGTCGGAGATAGAATTCGAAGTAAGAGAGAAGCAGAAAGAGCTGTTCAAGGCCGAAAAGAGGCTTCAGAAGCGGGAGGAAGTGCTCGACAAGAAGTACGAGGCTGTAGAAAAGAGGGAATCCGACGCCGGGAGGAAGGAGCGCGACCTCGCCTCGAAAGACCAGGCGCTTACCAACAAACAGAAGGAGCTCGATTCCGTTATCGACGAAGCCAGGAAGAAGATTGAAGACATAGCCGGCATGACTCAGGAGGCAGCCAAGAACGAGCTCGTCAATATCATAGAAGACGAGGCCCGCCACGAGGCAGCGAAGAAGTTAAAACAGATAGAAGAGCAGCTCCACGAGGAAGCCGAGCGGAAGGCCAAGGACATAATCGCCCTCGCCATACAGAAATATTCCGGCGAGTACACGAGCGAGAAGACGATATCGGTCGTCAATCTCCCTAACGACGACATGAAGGGGAGGATTATCGGCCGCGAAGGAAGGAACATAAGGTCGATAGAGGCGAGGACGGGGGTCGACATCATAATCGACGACACCCCCGAAACCGTAGTCGTCTCGTCGCTGAACCCCATACGAAGGGAAGTGGCGAGGGTCTCCCTCGAAAGGCTGATAAACGACGGCAGGATTCACCCCGCACGCATAGAAGAGATCGTATCCGACGTCGAAAAGGAAATTGAGCGCGAGATACAGAAGGCCGGCGAAGCGGCGCTCTTCGACCTCGGAATCCCCTCGATGCACCCCGAGCTCATAAAGCTCGTCGGAAGGCTCAAGTATAGAACCAGCTATTCCCAGAACATACTCAACCACTCCATCGAGGTCGCGTTCATATGCGGCATCTTGGCGGCGGAGATCGGATACGACGTCAAGCTCGCCAAGAGGGGAGGGCTCCTTCACGATATAGGAAAGGCCGTAGACCACGAGATCGAAGGCTCTCACGTCGATATAGGTGAAGACCTCGTCCGTAAGTACGGCGAGCCGAAGGAGATAATAGAGGCCGTCGCCATGGCGCACGACCCTCACCCGCAGCTTCTCCTGGCGATACTCGTCCAGGCGGCTGACGCCATTTCGGCAGCCCGTCCCGGTGCGAGGAGAGAAACCTACGAGGCCTACGTCAAGCGCATCAACGACATCGAGAGCATCGCGGGCTCGTTCCGCGGCGTCGAGAAGTGCTACGCCATACAGGCGGGCCGCGAGGTCAGGGTGATAGTCGAGAGCTCGAAGGTGAACGACGAAGAGGGCGCGCTCCTTTCGCACGAGATAGCGAAGAAGATAGAGCGCGAGGTCGCCTACCCCGGCCAGATAAAGATAACTGTAATAAGGGAAGTGAGGTCCACGGCCTACGCGAGCTGATTAGCCGGGCTTCCCGGCAGGCTCGTTCGGTATGGGAATGGCAGGGCTGAAGCGGTTTATTATTTTATATAGTTAGTCGTTTCCCAGCTTAGACAGCGAGGGGGCCTTTCGACACACAGGCGTGTCTAGGGGCCCCCGTCATCTACAGCGGCAGCTCTGTCTCTAATTACCCTGTATACAAGTTCCGACTCCTCCCCGGCTGCCATAAAATCCTTGTTCACACTCTTTTTCTTTTCTTCGTCCCGCGGAATCAGCACGAGCACCTTGCCCGGATACGGCGAATCTTCCCTCGTGTAGAATTCTTCCTTAAACTTGTCGATACGTATTTTCATGTTCCCGAACGAAGGATCGGCCAGGTAGACGAACCTGTCGCTCATTCCCCTGTACACAGAGAAATGCTGGTACTGCCTTATTTCCAGATAAACCACGGCCGGAACCTGGAGCTCCCCGAGCGATTCCAGCGTCAGGGCCAGACCGACAGCCTTGTATCCTATTTTATCCGCATACTCCTTTAAATCCTGAAAGGAGAGTGCGAAGTCCTCTTTTTTCAGCTTCCTCTTTCCTTCGAGCCCCCTTTCCTCGAGGAGAAAGTCCAGTATCTCCTTCTCCGTTACGTTCTCGTTAAAGAAGTATTTCAGTATAGTCGCCAGGGAAGACGTCCCGCATGAAAAGTCGTATTTCTGCTTCATAACGTTTTCATCCCTTTGCTCCTTCCAGCTTTTTACGGATTTCCTTATCCCTATTCCGTCCTTGATGATCGCGATGTCGCTCGAACGCGCCTCCTGAGCGAACAGTATCAGTATCATTGCCGGAACGATTAATATTCTTGTCATCTTCGTCAGAACATATACGTGAATCTGAGGCTCGCTATCGCCTGGTCTATCCTCGCTTCACTCCTGTACTCCGTATCGAGTGATATGATCAAATCGTCGGTGACTCCGTAAGTGACTCCGAACAGGGGCGAGATGCTCGTGCGCGTCGAATTTACCTGTATGTTGTTTATTTCGTCCGCTCCCTGTATCCTCCACCTGAATCCCCCCGTCAGGTTTATGAACGGGTTTACTATGAAGAATATCTGCGGCGAGAGCGAGAAGAACTCGCCGGGGTCGATGCTGATTCCGTTTTTTCTTTCGAAATTCTGCTGGTAAACACCCTGGAGGAAGAAGACTATAGGGTCGACAGTGTAATATGAAACCAGGGACCCGGTAAAGGTCTTGAAGAAGCTCAGCTCGTAATCGTCGTCCCCGAAGTTCGTGTTGTCCACTATGTTCACGGACGCCGACGCCAGGAGGGCGGGATACTCGTCTTCCCGGCGGATCTGGTAGGTCGCTCCCACGCCTCCGAAATTGAAGTTAAAATCCGAATCGCTGTGATTCTCCCCGTTGAGTGAGGTTCTCAGAAAATCCGAAAAGAAGCCGGAGAATGCGAATATTTCGAGATTGTTGGTTAAGCCGTATCTCACGTTCAACACGTAGGAGATAAAATCCTGGTCCGTCACCTGCTCACCCACGTAGACCGGAATAAGTATCGGCTGTCCGCCGGGGCCGTCGAGCGTCAATATCTCCGTTCTTCCCGACGCGGTGTCTATATTGGAGTAGAGGATGTTAAAGTCGAGCATCCATTTTCCCCTGGCCGTGATCAGCTCTTCCACCCTTACCGGCCCCCTTTCCGACTGGTCCTTCTGCTCGGCCTGCGTCGCCTCTTTCGGACCTTCCTGGGCCGTCATTATTTTTTCGGGCCTGCGGACTTCGTTCCCGCGTCCGTCCTCTCCGCTCCCCGTATCGTCCGCCCCGGCAACGGCGTCGTCGATTTTAGTTCTCGTAACCGTGTCCCGCGGCGGCGCGGCTTCCGGCTTCTCGCCGTGAGAAACAGCCCGGTCCTTATTGTCGCTAAGCCCTTTTGGAGAAGAGCTCTTCGCTCCCTGCCTACGCCCCGAGGGGGGAGATGCGTCCGGGTCTTTGGGCGGCGCGGTATCCGGCGGCCGGTCGATCTCGTCCGCCGCTTTCACGAAGACCGTCTCGTCGTCGGCTCCGCCCAGTATCGAGCCTGATTTTTTCGCGTAGAAAAACAGCGAGCAAATACCTATAATCGACATAAAAAGTATAAGGGAAACGAATCTGTTCGAAGCGGCTCTCTTCCACAACGGCTCTTCCAGCACCACTACAGGCGCTGAAAGCGGATCGCGCTTTCTTTCTTCGATAGGGTCTTTCAGCGCTTCGTAAACTTCCTCTATCCGCTCCTTTACGCTGAGCCACTTCTCCCCCGTTTTATCTGGATGGTGTATGTTTAAAAGATTCAGCCAGTGCCTTCTGAGCTCGGAAAGAACCTTGTCGTAATCGTCGTCGGGGGCCGAGAGGGAAAGAATCGACTTCGCCCTCCCCGTAATAAACTCTTCCCTGCTTTCCTTTCCGGCCGCCTTCTTCAATATCCTGTAGTTGGGAGATTTTTTTCCTCTGGATATGTCTTTAAGTATGGGAAAGAATAATTCCGGGTTTCGTAAAAACTCTCTTGCCAGCTCTTCCGCATCGTTCGCGCTTACGATCCGGCGGATTACTTTTTCGTACACCTTTCTCTCTACTTTAATCATCGTCTCCCCGTTACGTTCCAAGTCCGTCTGTAGAGGAATCTCCGAGAGTAAAGCGAACAGATGTTAAAAGGAGAAACCCCGGGGTTTCATACCCGGGGTTTCTTGAAGGAGTGCTATAAATTTTCTACCAGCACCGCTTACAGTAGACCGCCTGTAAGCCCTCCGACCGCCCCAAGGAGAAGGCCGAGCACGCCGCCTGCAGCTGCTAATTCCTGGCTGAGATCGACGTTTACGCCCGCGGCAACACCGACTGCAAGCTGGCCTTCTGTATCCGCCATCTCACCGGCGGAAAGGGTTGAGGCATCTGCCTGAGTACTACTGAAAAGGAACTGCGAATCCGCAGTTTCCAGATCACCCGCCATAGCAAGGGGTGATGCAAATAAAGCTACTGCAAATACCAACGCCATAACTAACTTCATGTGACACCTCCTTAATGTTGGGATTTTTCCTAGGTATAACATATGGGGTAGGTCGATTCTACAATTTTTTTAAATTCGCGAAACGCCCCTTTTTTCCGGCGAATTATTTCGCCGCTTTTCCGAAGCGCTGCGCCGCTGCATCGAGATGCAGTCTCTTTCGACCGCGGATAGTTTTGGAGAGAGCGCATCCCGGACTGGATACGACTCCTTTCTTCGACGCAGTGAAAACATGGCGTCGAGACGGATACGAACGTCCGGTATCGCCGTTACGGGAAGTCGATACCAGACGTTTGCAATTAATGATTCGAGTCGGCGGCGCGCCTACGCCCGTTTCTTGTTGAGCGCGCCTTTCGCGGCGGCAAGCCTCGCTATCGGCACCCTGTAGGGCGAGCAGCTCACGTAATCGACGCCGACCGCGTTCGAATATTCGATAGACTGCGGGTCGCCCCCATGCTCGCCGCATATGCCGACCTTGAGCCCCGGCCTGACGCTCCTTCCCTTCTGTATCGCGAGCTTCATGAGCTCTACGACGCCCATGTCGAGCGTAAGGAACGGGTCCTTTTCCATTATCGTGATCTCTTTCCCGTTAAGCGCAACCTTGTTGTTCATGTAGGTCTTTATGATCTTCCCCGAGTCGTCCCTCGAAAGCCCGAACAGCATCTGCGTGAGGTCGTTCGTTCCGAAGGAGAAGAACTCGGCTTCGACAGCTATCTGATCGGCGGTGACGGCAGCGCGGGGCACCTCTATCATCGTCCCTATCTTGTAGTCGATCTTTTTCTTCGAGCCTGCGAGTACTTCCTTCGCCACTTCTTCGATGACGTCCTTCTGCGATTTCATCTCCGTAACCATAGACACGAGAGGCACCATTATCTCGGGCAGCACCTTCCCGCCCTCCTCGGCCACCTCGCGCGCGGCTTCCATTATGGCCCTTGCCTGCATCCTCGTGATGTCGGGGATGAGTATGCCGAGCCTGCATCCCCTGAGGCCGAGCATCGGGTTGAATTCGTGAAGCTCCTCCACCCTTTCGAGCAGGAGCTTTTTCCTTTCGATGGCCTTTAAAGAGCCCTTCTTGTGCTCGAGCTCCTTTATCTCGAGCTTGAGCTCTTCGGGCTTGGGCAGAAACTCGTGAAGGGGAGGATCGAGGAGCCTTATCGTAACCGGGTATCCCTTCATGTTCCTGAAGAGCTCCTTGAAGTCCTTCTTCTGCATGGGCAGGAGCTTCGAGAGATATTTGCTCCTCTCCTCGGGCGTCTGGGAAAGGATCATGTCCTGCATTATCCCTATCCTGTCCTTGGCGAAGAACATGTGCTCCGTTCTGCAGAGCCCGATTCCCTCGGCCCCGAACCTGTACGCTATCTTCGTATCCTCGGGCGTGTCGGCGTTCGTCCGGATGCCTATCGTTCTTATCTTGTCCGCCCAGCTAAGTATTGCGGAAAATATCTGGTAATTTTTCGATTCCTCGGGCCTCAGCTTGCCCTCGACGACCTGTATTATGTCAGAAGGTATAACGGGAACGTGGCCGGAATAAACCTTCCCCTCGAACCCGTCGAGGGATATGTAGTCCCCTTCCTTCACCTTGAACTCGCCCGAGTGGAAGCACTTCTTCTTCTCGTCGATGGATATGTCCTCCGCTCCGACGATACAAACCTTCCCCATCTGCCTTCCGACGACAGCCGCGTGGCTCGTCCTTCCGCCCCTGGCGGTGAGGACTCCCTCCGACGCCGCCATTCCCTTTATGTCGTCGGCGCTCGTCTCCTTCCTGACGAGTATCACCTTAAACCCTTCGCCCCTCATCCTGACGGCTGTCTCGGCGTCGAGCGCCACCTTTCCGGATACGGCGCCCGGCGAAGCCGCAAGCCCGCTCGCTATCTCGCTCTGCTGCTCCTTGGCAACGGGGTCAAATATGGGGAAGAGGAACTGCTCTAGGTGCTCGGGCTCTATTCTCGTGATGGCCTCTTCCTTGGATATGAGCTTTTCCTTCACCATGTCGTATGCGATTCGGAGAGCCGCGAGGCCGGTCCTCTTTCCGTTACGCGTCTGGAGGAAATAAAGCTTTCCCTTCTCTATCGTAAACTCGAAGTCCTGCATGTCCTTGAAGTGGTTTTCGAGTATCTTCGCAATTTTTAAGAGTTCCTTGTAAACGTTCGGAAGCTCGCGCGCCAGCTCCTCTATGTGCTTGGGCGTCCTTATTCCCGCGACGAGGTCCTCGCCCTGGGCGTTCATGAGACACTCGGCGTAGAGGTGCTTCTCGCCTGTCGCAGGGTCCCTCGTGAAGCCGACCCCAGTTCCCGAATCGTCGCTCATGTTGCCGAACACCATTGCCTGCACGTTGGCCGCCGTGCCTATGTCGTCCGGTATGCCGTACTGCTTCCTGTAGAAGATCGCCCTCTGGTTATTCCACGAAAGGAACACGGCGTTTATCGCCATGTAGAGCTGATCGAGCGGCTTCTGCGGGAAGTCCTTTTTGGTCTTCGACTTCACGAGCTGCTTCGATTTCTTTATCACTTCCTTCAATATTGCCGGAGTAAGCTCGCCGTCATTTACGCGCTCCTTTTTCTTAATCTCGGCGAATATGTGCTCGAACTCCTCCTTGTCTATCCCCAGGACGACGTCCGAGAACATCTGGACGAGCCTCCTGTAGGCATCCCATACGAATATGGGATTGTCCGTCTTCTGCGAAAGCCTCTCGGCCGTCTCGTCGTTGAGGCCGAGGTTGAGGATCGTGTCCATCATCCCAGGCATGGAGAACTTCGCCCCCGAGCGGACGGATACGAGAAGAGGATTGTCCGGGTCGCCGAATTTCTTGCCTATCAGCTTTTCGAGCTTCCCGAGGTTCTGCTCTATCTCCTTGTTGATCCCCGCCGGCAGATGCCCGCCGTTATCGTAGAATTCCTTGCACGCTTCGGTGCTTATCGTGAATCCCGGAGGCACGGGTATTCCTATCCTGGTCATCTCGGCGAGGCCGGCGCCCTTTCCGCCGAGGAGGTCTTTCATGTCCCCCTTACCTTCCGCCTTTCCGTTTCCGAACAGATATACGAATTTCTTCATTGCCGCTTCCTTCTGATATTGAGTTTGATTTAAAGACCTGTGGCTAAGTCCATTGTTTTCATTTTCAGGTGCTCAGCTTCGAGAAATCGGCGATAGTGAAAAAGAGCTCCCTGATTTCCCGAAGCATCGAAAGCCTGTTCCGTTTCAAATCTTCATTTTTGTCCATGACCATAACGTTATCGAAAAACCTGTCGACGGGCTCCTTTAAATTCTTCATAACGTCCAGAGCCCCCTTGTAATCTTTATTCGAAATCTTTTCCCCGGCCCCCCGCCGCGCGGATTCCAGAGACGAAAAGAGCTCCTTCTCGACCGGCTCCGCGAAGAGCGACTCATTCACTTCGCCCCCCTCCTGCCCCTTAACGATATTCACGACCCGCTTGAATGCAATACCGAGCGATTCGAAATCGGGAGCGCTCCTGAGCTCTGCGAGCGCCTCGATCTTCCTCCTGGTCTCGACTATATCGCCGAATCCCGCGCTCAGGACAGCGTCGACGACATCCTGCGGGAATCCGTCCGCGATCATGAGGTTCCTGAACCTTTCCCTGACGAAATCCATTATCGCGCCGAGGGTTTCCTCTTCCCTGCCGCCGAACTTCCCTCCGGCACGGCTCTCTATGGCCCTTATCCCGGCCCTGAACAGCGCCTCGGGGTCGAGTGCGAATCCCTTTTCCAGAACTATGTTTATTATTCCTATGGCCTGCCGTCTGAGTGCATACGGGTCCGAAGCCCCGGTCGGTATGAGCCCGGCCATGAAGCACGCCGATATCGTATCCGCCTTGTCGGCTATGCTGAGTATCGATCCCGTAACCGTCTCCGGGAGGTCCCCGGCGCGCGAGTTCGGCATGTACTGCTCCTCTATCGCCCTCGCGACTTCCTCCTTCTCCCCGGCCAGCCTCGCGTAATATTTCCCCATTATCCCCTGGAGCTCGGGGAACTCGAAGACCATCTGCGTCCCGAGGTCCGCCTTCGAGAGCCAGGCCGCGCGCTCCGCGTCGGCGGCAAGCCCGTCAAACCCGAGCGACTTCGCTATACCGCCCGCAAGCTCCTTAAGCCTTTCGGTCTTGTCGTAGTAGCTCCCTATCTCCGAAAGGAAAACCATCCCCTTAAGCTTTTCGATACGCGACTCGAGCCCTGCGTTCCTGTCTTCGTCATAAAAAAATCTCGCGTCCGTGAACCTCGCCCTTATGACCCTTTCGTTTCCCTTCGAAACAACTCGGCTGTCCTTCACCCTAGTCCCCGAAACGAATATGAAGTGGGGCAAAAGCTTCTCCGGCTCCGCCTTCGAGAATACTGCGAAGTATTTTTGATGGTTCTTCATGACGCTTATGAGAACCTCTTTCGGGAGCTCGAGGAAATCGCTCTCGAAATCCCCCTTGAGCACGACAGGATATTCGACGAGGTAATTCACCGTTTCGAGCAGCTCCGTGTCGTCCTCGACGCTCCCGCCTATAGACTCCGCGAGCTTTCTCACATCCTCCCGGATTATGCCCTTCCTCTTTTCCTGATCGAGAACAACGAACCCTTCCTCGAGCCCGCGCGAATAGTCCTCCCACCCGTCGGCCTTGAAGGGCTTCGGGCTCATGAACCTGTGCCCGCGGCTTTTATTCCCGCTCTTCACGTCGGCAACCGTAAAAGGAACCGTCTTCCCGTCGTATATGGCGAGAATCCACCTTATCGGCCTTGCGAAGGTTACGTCCCCGTCTCCCCACTTCATCGATTTTCTAAAAGGTATTGATGTGATTATTTCAGGTAACAGCTGTTTGAGTAATGCCTGGGTTTTTTGTCCTTTGACCTGCCGGATTACAGCCAGAAGCTCGCCCTTGTCCCTTCTCACTCGGACGAGGTCCCCCACGTCCACGCCCTGTGACTTCGCGAATCCGAGGGTCGCCTTCGTCGGGTTCCCTTCCGCGTCGAACGCTATTCTCACAGGCGGGCCGTAAGACTCGACGGCCCTGTCCTCCTGCTTCTCCGCGAGCCCGGTTATCCTGAGGACGAGCCTCCTCGGCGTGCCGAATGCCTCGGCCGCATCGAACGGAACGGCGCTCTCGCCGAGCTTCCTCGTCGCTATGGAAGCCAGGCTCTTTACCGCGTCGTTCATGAATCCCGCCGGAATCTCTTCTGTGCCTATCTCTAGTATCAGCTCTTTGCCCATGGATCTTTCAATGCCAGGGGATATCCCATCGCCTCCCTTTGTCTCAGGTATCCCTCGGCGCACATCTTTGCGAGTGCCCTCACCTTTCCTATGTAAGACGCCCTCTCGGCGACGCCTATAGCGCCCCTGGCGTCCAGCAGATTAAATGTATGCGAGCATTTGAGGCAGTAATCGTAAGCCGGAAGGGGCAGCTCTTTTTGCGCCAGCTTCCTGCACTCGGCCTCGAATTTATCGAAAAGGTCCCGGAGCATCTCCGGGTCCGATTCCTGAAAGTTGTAAGTCGAAAATTCGTATTCGTCCCTGTGGTGTATCTCTCCGTACGTAACCCCCTTCGTCCATTCGAGGTCGTATACGCTCTCGACCCCCTGGAGGTACATGGCGATCCTTTCCGTCCCGTACGTAAGCTCGGCGGAAACGGGTTTTAAATCTATGCCCCCCGCCTGCTGAAAATAAGTGAACTGCGTTATCTCCATACCGTCGAGCCACACTTCCCACCCGAGCCCCCACGCGCCCAGAGTCGGCGACTCCCAGTCGTCCTCGACAAACCTTATATCGTGCGCGAGCGGGTCGATGCCCAGGTGCCGGAGGCTGTCGAGATACAGCTCCTGTATATTCTCGGGCGAGGGCTTTATCAGCACCTGGAACTGGTAGTAGTGCTGAAGCCTGTTCGGATTCTCTCCGTATCGTCCGTCCGTCGGGCGCCTCGAAGGCTCCACGTATGCGACGTACCACGGCTCAGGGCCGAGGCACCTTAAAAACGTCGCGGGATGAAACGTCCCCGCTCCCTTCTCCGTGTCGTAGGGCTGCACTATGATGCACCCTTTTTTCGCCCAGTAGCTCTGGAGCGAAAGTATCAGTTCCTGAAAAGTCATCTATAGACCCTTATCGGATAAAATCCTTCCGTCCCGAAAAATTCGACGGAAAATAATACCATTATATAAATTTTTTGGAAATCCATAGCGGGAACAATCTTCGTCACGGGTTTTAAAAGGCGGCATTTCATTAATTAGACGCGGATCGCGAGACGCCGCGTCCGCCTCTGCCCCAGGCCCTCGTAGACAAACCCCGCCCCTCAGGTATCTTTCAAACCCGTCATGGCGAAGACAACGTACAAGAGCTCCGGAGTCGATATAGACGCCGGCAATCTCTTCGTCGAGCTGATAAAACCGCTCGCAAAATCCACAGCCAACAAAAACGTCCTGGGAAAAATAGGCGGTTTTTCAGGGGCTTATGAATTACCTGCTGGGAAATATAAAAAACCCGTCCTCGTTTCGGCGACGGACGGCGTCGGCACGAAGCTCAAGATCGCCTTCATGACGGGGAAGCTCGACACCGTCGGCATAGACCTCGTCGCAATGAACGTGAACGACCTCGTCGCCTGCGGCGCCGAGCCCCTATTCTTTCTGGATTACCTGGCAACCTCGAATCTAAAGCCCAAAGAGGCCGCCGAGATCATAAAGGGCATAGTCGCGGGCTGCAAGGCCGCAGGCTGCGCCCTTTTAGGCGGCGAAACGGCGGAGATGCCGGGGTTCTATAAAAACGGCGAGTTCGACCTTGCCGGCTTCGCGGTAGGCGTTATCGACAAGGACGACATAATCGACGGCTCCCGCGTAAAAGCCGGCGACGCCGTAATAGGCCTCCCGTCGAGCGGGCTTCACTCGAACGGCTACTCGCTCGCAAGAAAGGTCCTCCTCGACAAGAAAAAGTACAAGCTCAATGCGAAAATCACGCCGCTCCCGCGCCCCCTCGGCGAAGAGCTCCTGGAGCCGACCCGCATCTACGTCAAAACGATACTAAGGCTGAGGCGGGAATTTCAAATTAACGCCGTCGCCCACATTACAGGCGGCGGCCTCCTCGAAAATATTCCCCGCGTGCTTCCGAAAGGGTGCGCGGCTTCGCTCGATTCCTCCAAATGGAAAATGCCGCCCGTCATGGAGCTCATAGAAAGGGAAGGGCGGGTCGACCGCGACGAGATGCTGAGAACGTTTAACTGCGGCGTCGGGATGATAATTGTAGTGCCTTCCGAAACGGCAGGCGCTGTACTCCGGAAGCTCCGCGGCATGAAGGAGAAGGCCGCAGTCATAGGAGAGATAGTAAAGAAACGCCCCGGTGCTGCGGGCGTAGTTGTGTCTTAGTCCTTGCCGCCTTACGCCTACCTTATAAACCCGCCGAACTCGTATATGAACGTGGCCTTTATGTTAAGGGTTTCGAGCGCTCCCCATCCTTCGGGGAATGGAGCGAACGGCGCGGCTGTCCTTATCGCTCTCATGGCCTCCTCGTCGAGCCGCGCATAACCCGAAGACCTAAGTAGCTCTATATTCGCCAGCTCCCCGTTCCTCTTTATAGTAAAAACTAAGTAAAGCTGGCCCTGCTCCCCGCGCATGCGCGATTCCTGCGGATAGCCCCAGACACCCTCTATCTGCCTTTTGAGCTTGGCAAAGTAAGAGAAGTATTTATACTCCGTCGTGCTGAGCTCGACAGTATCCTCTTTCTTGTTAACGTCTCTGGCCCCGAGATAATCGGGCGAGCTGTTCGACGGCTGCGAAAACGAGGAAGGCACGCCGCTGAAGAGGTCCTCCCTCGTTATCTTCGAAAGGTCCTTCGTCGGCGTCTGTTCCTGCGCCTCCTGTTTGCCCGTCTCCTTCTTCAGCTCTTCTTTCGGGAGAGCCGCCAGGGCCTCCTTTCTCATGACCTCTTCTCTCTGAACCTGCTTTCTTACCTCTTCGCGCTTGGCGACCTTGGTCTCGGTCTTCTTTTCCGCCTTCTTCTCGGCGGGCTTGGGCTGCTGCTTTTTAACCTCCTGCTTGGGTTTCGGCTGCGGGGGTACAGGAGGCGCAGGCGGCTGCTGCGGGGCAGGCGGCACGGGCGGAGAGCCCCTCCTCGTAAACTGGTCGCGCGTCTTTTCTTCGGGCGCGTCGTGAGACCTCTCCGCGAGACGCTTCGTTTCCTTTGGCGGCTTTGTCTCTTTCTCTTTGGGTACGGGTATGTCTGTTATCTCGATGAATTCGGGCTGCTTCTTTTCCTGCTTGGCAACCTTCGGGGCGAAATCGAGCTGATATATAACGAAAAATATCAGTAAAAGGAGGTGAAACAGGACGGAGCCGATTATGAAAGGCAGAAGGTCGCCTTTCTTCTTCCGCCGCTTATGCCTTATGTGTATCTGCCTCACGGATTATAATGATACCACTGCGTCTTTGCCGATTCTATTATTCTTCGGGCTCTTTTTCACCAAAGCTGACAATCAGCTTTAATACCGCAGAGTTCCACCCGTATGGCCCCGGGGCGTCGGCGACGGCCATCCCCGCTAACTTCACCCTCTCGTCGTATCCTCCGCCCGGCTTTCTGACGAGTATCGGAATGTCGACCGCCTTCAGCATCGGAATGTCGTTCAGGCTGTCGCCTATGCCTGCAGTAACAACAACTCCCCACTCCTTCACGTAAAGCCCCTTAAGTATCGAAACCGCTTTCCCCTTGTCACTGCCGCCGAGTATATGATGGAATCTCCCGCCCTGCGTATGGCTGTATCCGCGCTTTTCGATTTCACGGATTACTGTCTCTTCCGCCCCGCCGTCGCCATAAACGACAAACGGCTCGCCGTATTCCCTCTTCTTTACGAGGGCCGCCGCCTCTTCGTCGAGTCCCGTGAGCCGCACGATCTCCCCTGCTTCCATCTCCGAGACGCCTTTTATATCGATACCTGTTTCGCGCTGTATATCCGCGAGCGCCCCGGCCAGCTCTACGTGCGGAGCCCCGAGCTCGATCACGAGGTAGCCGTCTTCTTTTCTGTCGTAAGCGAAACCCCCGCCGAAATACCCCTCCGGCACGAATACGGCGCCGCCGTTTTCGGATATGAAAGGGTGCGCGTTTCCCGTAAGCCTCCTCCACTTCTCTATCTCGGCGCGGGTTTTGCTCGTCGTGAATACGACGGGAATGTCTTCTGATTCGAGGGCGGTCAATGCCTCCCGGGCAGGTTCGAACGAATACGTATCGTGGTCGAGCAGCGTGCCGTCGAGATCGGTAAAAAGAACGAGCCTAGGCATTGTCCTTTTCAACCGCGTCCTTCAGCTGATCGAGTATGTCGGGGATGGCCGACGTCACCCTGCTCCAGTTCGGAATCAGCGGCGAGCCGAGCGGGTCCTGGAGGAACTGGTGGCTCGCGATCCTTATTCCCTTGGCGAAGGTCTCCACCGCAAGCCCCTCGTCGTGCCTGTCGAAGAAGAGGCCGTTTATCGCGGCGTCGTCTTCGTACATCTTTATCGTATCCTGTGCGATCTTGAGATATGTGACGAGAAGCGTGTTGAATATGTTGTCGGAGAATACCGCTCCCTCGGACGAAAGCGTCCTGAAAAGCGACTGCGATATGTCGGCGCACATCTTGAGAAGCCCGCCCGTCTGGTCGTCGGGCGACACTTCCTGGTGCTTGTGATCGTAATTGTCCGCGAGATCGACCTGGCACACCCTCTTCAGGGAGACGTTCCTGAACACCTCCGCAAGCGAGCCCACTTCGAGCCCCCAGTCGGCCGGGATTCTGTTCACCCTCACGAGGTCGGTCTTCATAGAAAACTCGCCCGCGAGCGGATACCTGAAGCTGTCGAGATACTGGAGGAACGGCAGGTGCCCGAATATCTTTTTAAGCGCCCTTATGACAGGCGATATGAAAAGACGCGTCACCCTCCCGTACATCCTGTCCGTAACCCTCGAATAGTAGCCCTTACAGAACTCGTAGTCCATGTTCGGGTTCGCGAGCGGATAACAGAGCCTCGCCAGAAGCTCCCGCGAATATGTCAGTATGTCGCAGTCGTGAAGTGCGATGACCTCGCTCTTCTCCCCTGCGAGAACATAGCCGTACGCTATCCACGCGGCCCTTCCTTTCCCGGGGTCCCCCACCTGGAGCCGGTTCTCTTTCAGGAGATTGAACACGGAGGTCATCCTTTCCCCGTCGTCCCATATAATTTTGTAATTCTGCGGCAGTATGGAGAAATACTCCTGCGCGTGCCTGAACTCCTCTTCGTTCGCCCTTCCGAGCGTTATTACTATCTCGTTCAGGTACTTCACGTCCTTCAGCTTTTTTAGAATGTCCCTGAGCGCCTTTCGCTTGAGCTCCGAGTAAAGGCACGGGAGAACGAGCGCGATGGGCCTCGTCTCGCAGAATTCTTCGAGCTCCTCTTCGAGCTGCGAAACATTGTTCCTGTTGAGTCTGTGAAGTGTCGAAATCGTCTCTGTCTGGTAAAAGTCACTCATAGGCGTTGCCTCCGGAGGTACAAGAATAACATATACGTTATGCCCACCGTAACATTTTTATGCCCGGGCGGAAACGGGGGAAATTAAAATCCCCGCGATGGGCGGATTTGTCAAAACAGACATGAAACCGGGAACGAGAAAACGAAGAAGAGGCGACAGGTAAATCGAAATGCTTGTCCGTGAAAATCCCGATGCCTGTGCCGAAATGATCGCTCAGGGCCTTTCGGGGAGGTCTCCCCTCAGCTTGTCCAGAAATCCGTAGTCCGTAAGGTCGAGGCTTATCGGCGTAACCGACACGTATCCCCCCTTCACAGCCGCTATGTCAGAGTTTTCTATGTCGATGGATCCGAGCTCGTACCCCCCGATCCAGTAATACTTCTTTCCGCGCGGGTCCACCTTCTCGACTATGGGCTCGCCGTAGACGCGCTTCCCCTGCCTCGTCACGAGTATTCCCCTTATGTCGCCCTGCGGCATGTGAGGCACGTTCACGTTAAGTATCGTAGACGGCGGGAGCTTCGCATGAAGAACGTACTCCGCTATCAGCTTCGAATAATATGCCGCGGCCTCGAAATTGAAGTCCACCTTCGTCGCGAGCGACACCGCCATCGAGGGCACGCCCAAAAGCGCCCCCTCCATCGCCGCGCTCACTGTCCCGGAATACGTTATGTCGTCCCCAAGGTTCTCGCCCTTGTTTATCCCCGAGACGACTATATCGATCTTCCTGTCCTTGAGTATGCCGTTCACCGCTATGTTAACGCAGTCCGTCGGGGTTCCGTCCACGGTATAGACGTTATCCGAAATCCTCTCTATCCTGAGAGGACGGTAGAGGCTCAGCGAATGGCTGACCGCGCTCTGGTCCCTGTCCGGCGCTACGACGAACACCTCTCCCAGGTCCTTCAGCGTTTCGTGGAGCTTGTGAAGCCCTTCCGAATTTATTCCGTCGTCGTTCGATATGAGTATTGTGGGCGGCATGACTGTTTCCGATGAAAGAGGTCGGCCTTGAGCAATAGAAAATACACAATTACCTTACCGGCACAAGTGCGGGGGACGTAAGCCGTTTGAATTTCACTGAAATTATATCGTGGTCGGGGTGGCCGGAATCGAACCGGCGACCCTCGGCACCCCATGCCGATGCGCTACCAAGCTGCGCTACACCCCGCCTGATTAAGCTGTATACTGTGAGTTATAAAGGGGAAACCGGAGCTTCATCCAAGATTCTGCTTTATGGATTTGAGCTCGCCCAGGATTTCGTGCAGGAGAACGTTGACCTTAGTGCTCACGCGCTTCTGGCTGGCCTCTTCCTTGAGCTTCTTCTTGGCCCCTGCTATGGTGAAGTTCTGATCGTAAAGCATGTTCTTGATCTTCACGATCGTGTGAATCGCTTCCCTGTCGTATAGCCTCTGGGACTTCCTCCTGATAGGCGCGATCTCCTCGAATTCACTCTCCCAGTACCTTAACACGTACGGTTTTATGCCCGTGAAATCGCTTACTTCACCTATCCGGAAGTATATTTTATCCGGAAGACTGACTTCTGCCCTGTTCTGAAGCATAATGTAAAAATTAGACCACTTTATTATAAATGTCAAGTAAAGTTTATGAATTCCCTGAAGGCCTTAAAACCCCTCCGGGCCGGGCTTTTTCAGCCTTGCCTTCCGCTCATAAGCCCCGCTGGCGACTGACTTAATTCGCTCTCTCAGGCGAGCCCGAAACCGCCTATCGCGGAGAGTGCCCTCTCGGCCACAGCCCCCTTCCTCTCCGCCTTCCTGACCTTCCCCGGAAGGGCGGGAAAGAGCCCGAAATTTATATTCATGGGCTGGAATTTCTTTACGCCGGCGTCCGTAATGTAACTAAGCAGCGACCCTATCGCCGTCTCTCTCGGCGGCACGGCCGGTTCCTTCCCGTCTGCGATTCTGACAGCGTTTATCCCGGCGATTATCCCCATCGCCGCCGATTCGGCGTACCCCTCGACGCCCACGATCTGCCCCGCGAAAAAGAGCATCGGGTCCGCCTTCGTCTGAAGCGTCGGCTGGAGAAGCGCCGGTGAATTAATATAGGTGTTCCTGTGAACGCTCCCGTATCTCATGAACTCCGCATTCTCGAGCCCGGGGATCATCCTGAATATACGTCTCTGCTCGGGATACCTGAGCTTCGTCTGAAACCCGACGATGTTGAACATCGTTCCCTCGGCGTTCTCGGCCCTGAGCTGGATCACTGCAAACGGCGTCCTCCCGGTCCGGGGGTCCTTGAGCCCGACGGGCTTCGCGGGCCCGTATCTGAGCGTATCCCTTCCCCTCTCGACAATAACCTCCACAGGAAGGCAGCTCTCGAAATAAATCCCCTTTTCGAAATCCCGCGTCTCAATCTTCTCGGCGTTCGTAAGCTCTTCGACGAGCCTGTAGTATTCCTCGCTGTCGAGTGGACAATTGAGGTAATCCCCTTCTTCCGTCTCCCCGTCCTCGTACCGCGACGCCCTGAAGACCTTCGAATAATCTATGGACTCGGCGTCCACTATCGGCGATATGGCGTCGTAAAAATACAGATCGGAGCCGTCCGAAATGCCCTTGATTCTTTCCGAGAGGGCCTCCGAGGTGAGCGGCCCCGTGGCTATGATATGCGGCCGCGCGAGATTCTCCGGTATCTCGGTGAACTCCTCCCTCACAAGCTCTATCAGCGGGTTAGCTTCAATCTTCTCCGTTATATATGCGGCGAATTTCACCCTGTCCACCGCCAGCGCCTTCCCCGCCGGCACGCGCGTCCTGTCGGCGGCCTCGATGACGAGCGAGCCTAACCTCCTCATCTCCTCCTTCAATATGCCGCTCGCGTTCTCCATGGAGTCTGATTTAAGGGAGTTGCTGCACACGAGCTCCCCGAGATCCCCCGTGCTGTGGGCGGGCGACATTGTCCCCGGCCTCATCTCGTAGAGCCTGACGCTCATCCCCGCCCCGGCGGCCCGGTGCGCAGCCTCCACTCCGGCGAGCCCGCCGCCGGCTATCACGATCTTCGCTTCCGACATGGCGTTTATTCTACCTGACCCGGATTACATTAATCGCCGGGGCTATCATTGGGTTTTATGTGAGTGCTGGCGGTTTAAATTTTGTCCCTGGCCCCTCCCAAAAGCGGCCCCGGCCTCGATTGAAGCGCGGCGCTTATGACAATTTGAGGACTGTTTTCCCCAATATTTGTCATATGAAACACCTGACGCAACCGTATGGCAGGGGAAAGCCATGGTAAAGTATTGTTATTATAGAAACTTGTATTTTTAAGGCAGAGTGGCGAACTTTGGCATGCAATTTGCTAAAATATCATAATATATTGCACTTTCAGCACGGATTGACATTAAAATGTAATAACAGTATACAATGTCATAGGGATGGTGAATTGAAGGGTGACTTATAAACAATGGGCGAAGTCGAGGTTATAGCAGCGGATTCTCTCAAAGCTTGCAAAGGGCTTCCGGGGCATGCCGAAACCGCTCAGCCGCACCGCCGTTTATTCCCCGTCAGAACAATTCTCATCATCCCGCTGATTAATCGGACTGGCTCGGGCCATGCTTTGCTGGCGGCCCCGGCGCAAGCATACAAACGAATGTAAGGGAATTACAGGATTCCTATGAAGGAACAAAGAGTAAGCGCACAGATGGGAGACATACTGATCAAGGAAGACGTTATAAACCTCGATCAGTTAAAAACGGCCATACAGGAGCAGAGGGAAACCGGGAAGAGACTCGGCGAAACCCTCCTCAATCTCGGCTATATAGACGAGCACCAGCTCGTCGCTTATCTCAGCAAGCAGTACGGCGTTCCCGCGATTAACCTCGACCAGTTCGACATAGCTCACGAAATACTAAAGTCGGTCACGAGGGAAACGGCTATAAAGCACAAGCTCATCCCGATAAGCAGATCGGGCTCGACGCTCGTCGTCGCCATGTCGGACCCTTCCAACATCTTCGCCGTCGACGACCTCAAATTCGCCACCGGGAACAACATCGAAGTCGTCGTCACGTCCGAAAGGTCGATACGTAACGCAATAGAAAGGTTCTACGGCTCCCAGCAGGAATGGGAAGACGCACAAAAAGCCCGCGAGAGCACGGCGGCGGTAGACAGGCTCCTCGGCGACCTCGACGATTTTATGATCGAGATAAGCGGCGAGGAAAACATAGACATAAACGACCTCGAAAAGGCTTCCGAAGAAGCCCCGGTCATAAAGCTCGTAAACCACCTTCTCATGGATTCCATAAGAAAGGGCGCGAGCGACATACACATAGAGCCCTACGAAAAGCAGCTCCGCGTAAGATACAGGATAGACGGCGTCCTCTACGACATAATGCACCCGCCGCTCAAGCTGAAGAACGCGGTCACGTCCAGAATAAAAGTCATGTCCAACCTCGACATCGCCGAAAGAAGGCTCCCACAGGACGGCCGAATAAAGGTGAAGCTCGGCCAGAGCAAGACCATGGAATACAGGGTCTCCGTCGTCCCGACCCTCTTCGGCGAAAAGGTCGTCATGAGGATTCTCGATAAAGAGTCCTTAAAGCTCGACCTCACGAAGCTCGGGTTTTACGAGCAGCAGCTCGAAGTATTCAAGAAATCCATATACCAGCCCTACGGCATGGTGCTGATAACGGGCCCCACGGGAAGCGGTAAGACGACGACTCTCTACTCCTCTCTCATGGACTTAAACCGCACCGACGTCAACATCTCCACCGCCGAAGACCCGGTCGAGTACAGCCTTCCCGGCGTAAACCAGGTCCAGGTACACGAAGAAATAGGCCTCACATTCGCGTCCTGCTTGAGGTCTTTTTTAAGACAGGACCCGGACGTCATACTCGTCGGCGAAATAAGGGACTACGAAACGGCGGAGATCGCGATAAAATCGGCGCTCACCGGGCACCTCGTCCTTTCGACGCTCCACACGAACGACGCCCCTTCCACAATAACGAGGCTCCTCAACATGGGCGTAGAGCCTTTCCTCGTAACGGCGTCCCTCAACTCCATCGTCGCCCAGAGGCTCGTCAGGGTCGCGTGCCCCGAATGCAAGCAGCAGGTCGACGTGCCGCCGCAGGTCCTCATCGACCTCGGCGTCTCCCCGAAGGAAGTCTCCGATTTCGTCGTCTATAAAGGAGTCGGCGAGGGATGCAGATTGTGCTCCGGCACGGGATACAAGGGCAGGCTCGCCGTATTCGAAGTGATGGAGATAAACGAAGAGCTCAAGGAATTCATACTGAGCGGCGCGTCGGCGCTCGAAATAAAGCGCGAGGCCATAAGGCAGGGGATGATGACCTTAAGACAAAGCGCCCTCGTAAAATTGAAACAGGGCATAACCACCATAGAAGAGGTCGTGAGGAACACGGCCGCCGACGATTGATCGGAGAACTGAATGGGACTGGCGATAGATAAGCTTTTAAAGCTCGTAGTCGAAAACGGAGCGTCGGACCTCCACATAACGGCGGGCGTCCCGCCTATGCTGAGGATCGACGGCAAGCTCGTGCCCGTGAAGCACCCCCCTCTAACCCCGACGGAAACGAAGGACATATGCTACAGCGTGCTGACGGACATGCAGAAGCACAGGTTCGAGGAGAACTGGGAGCTCGACTTCTCCTTCGGCATGGAGAACCTCGGGCGTTTCCGCGGCAACATCTTCACACAAAAGGGCGCGGTCGCCGGTGCGTTCAGGCTCCTCCCGTTCGTTCTGAAAAGCTATCAGGACCTCGGCCTTCCGCCGGTTCTCGCCGAGCTCGCAAGAAAACCGAGGGGCCTCATCCTCATAACTGGGCCGACAGGCTCGGGTAAAACGACGACGCTCGCGAGCGTCGTAGACCAGGTAAATAAAGAGCGCCACGAGCACATAGTAACTATCGAAGATCCTATAGAATACGTATTCGAGCACAAGAACTGCATAGTCAACCAGCGCGAAGTCGGAAGCGATACGAAGAGCTTTGCGAACGCCCTTAAGAGCGTCCTTCGTGAAGACCCGGACGTCGTCCTCATAGGCGAGCTCCGCGACCTCGAAACGATAAAGATAGCGCTCACACTCTCCGAAACGGGGCACCTCACCCTCGCCACGCTTCACACGAACACGGCGGTCCAGACTATTAACCGCGTCATAGACGTCTTCCCGCCGCACGAGCAGTCGCAGGTAAGGGCGCAGCTCTCCTTCGTTCTCGAAGGCATACTCTGCCAGACCCTCATTCCGAAGATAGGCGGCGGCAGGGTGCTCGCGGTCGAAGTGCTCGTGCCCAATCCCGCGATAAGAAACCTCATCCGCGAAGACAAGGTTCACCAGATATACTCGCAGCAGCAGATAGGCCAGGAAAAATGGAAGATGCAGACCTTGAACCAGTCGCTTACCGACCTCTACATGAGAAGGCTCATAACCCTCGACGACGCCATGGGCAAGTCCCAGGAGCCGGAGGAGATCAAACGAATGATTACCGAACGCTCTTCCGGGGAGGGAAAGGAAAGGGCGGCGAGGTGAGGGATACTATGCTCCGCGCGGGTGTCATGAATTTCCATTGTAATTTCCAGAAATGCACGGGGAGCGTGCGCTGATGCCCGTATTCGTATGGCAGGGAAGGGCGGCGGGCGTCCTCAAGAAAGGCGAGATGGAGGCCCCCAGCAAGTCCGCCGTGCTGGCGCGTCTGCGGCAGATGCAGATTCAGCCGATCCCGAACCGCATAAAGGAAAAGGGGAAGCTCTTCGATTTCGCGCTCGCGCTCGGCGGCGTGTCTACGAGGGAGCTCGTAGTCTTCACGCGCCAGCTCTCGACGATGATAGACGCCGGTCTCCCGCTCGTCAGGGGGCTCGACATCATAGCCGCCCAGAATCCGAATAAAAAATTCAAGGAGATCGTAACCAGGGTAAAGGAGGATGTTGAAGGCGGCTCCACGTTCGCCGAGGCCCTCGCAAAGCATCCCAAGGTTTTCAGCAACCTCTACACACAGCTCATAAGGGCGGGCGAGACAGGCGGCGTTCTCGACGTCATTCTCCAGAGGCTAGCCACCTATCTCGAAAAGATGGATTCCATCAAGCGGAAGATAAAGGGCGCGATGATATACCCCTCCATCGTCATAGGCGTCGCGATACTCGTCCTTGCCATAGTCATAATATTCGTCGTTCCCGTCTTCGCGGAGATGTTCAAGGACATGGGCACCTCCCTTCCGGCGCTGACGCAGGCCGTCGTCGACCTCAGCTTTTTCATAAGGCACAACATACTCTACATACTGATTGCATTTGCAACCATATTTTTCCTTATAGGATTCCTGTACAGTAAATCCTACAGGGTGAGAAAGATGTTCGACGCGTTTCTCCTCAAGTTATGGCTCGTCGGGCCCCTCATGCTGAAAACTATAGTATCGAGGTTCTGCCGTACTCTGGCCACTCTGACGGCCGGCGGCATCGCCATACTCGACGGCCTCGAGATAACGGCGAAGGCCTCGGGGAACATCATCACAGAAGAGGCCATAATGGACGCCAGGAAGGCCGTCAGCGAGGGCCAGACCTTGGCCGAGCCTCTCATGGCCCGTCCGAAGCTTTTCCCCCCGATGGTGGTTCAGATGATTTCGGTCGGCGAGCAGACGGGAGCCCTCGAAGACATGCTGAACAAGATCGCGGATTTTTACGAGGAGGAGGTGGATATCGCCGTCGCGTCCCTGCTTTCGGCGCTCGAGCCCCTTATGATAACTTTCCTCGGCGCCACCGTCGGCGTCATAGTCGTTTCCATGTACCTGCCGATGTTCAAGCTCATATCGGCGATGGCCGGATGAGCGCACCGTTTTCAGGGCAGGTCGGATCATGCATCGAATGAAAGGTGTTAGAGGTATCCGGGCGGCGTTTCCTGATTTCGGTAGTCCGGGACAAAGGTGTCAGGGTAAACATGAAAGTACTAAAGGGCCCGGAAGCCGGGCTTAAAAGCGCTGTAGTTCTAAGGGTCATAGTGACCACGATCCTCCTCGGCTCGGGGGCGGCGATCTACTACGGCAAAGGGGCGAGGCAGGAGGCGTTTTACCTCGCCGTCGTCGTGGCGGCCATTTATTTCCTGAGCCTCGTATACCTCATCTTCCAGCCGCTCTTCTCGCGCTACCAGGGGTTCTTCAAGGTAACGCAGATAGTATTCGACATGGCCCTTGCGTCCGTGGTCGTTTACGTCACCAGCGGCAGGACGAGCCCGTTCATATTCCTCTACGTCCTCATAATAATCTATTCGAGCATACTCCTTAACAAGATGGCCAGCTACATCACGGCCCTTGCGTCGGGAATAATCTACGTCCTCATAGTATTCACGAAGATACGCATCGACATGCCCCCACAGGCAGGGCATACATTCTGGGACTCGCTCACGATATGGGGCGAAGTAGGGCTCGTTTCGACCTATTTCCACCTCACCGGCTTTCTCCTTATAGCCATACTCGCGGGCTACCTGTCCGAGCGGTTCAGCGCCGCCGGAAGGGAGCTCGGCGAAAGCGAGCGCAGCCTCGAGATGCTCCGGAACCTTCACGAATACATACTCCAGAGCCTGACGAGCGGCGTAATAACACTCGACCTTCAGGGAAAGATCATATCCGTCAATAAAACAGGGCTCGAGATACTCGGTATCGGCAGCGAGAGCGAGGTTTACGGGAAATATCTAAGCGATTACATGTCCGGGCTCTACTTCGAAGACCTCATGGCGAGGAAGAGGGAGCAGATGCTTTATACAACTCCCAACGGCGGGAAGCTCACACTCGGCTTCTCCTCGTCAGACCTCAAAGACCCCGAGGGCCGCACACAGGGCTACATCATAATCTTCCAGGACCTCACCGAGGTAAAAGAGCTCGAAGACAGGCTCAGGACGTCCGAGAAAATGGCCCTTCTCGGCCAGCTCGCCGCGGGCCTGGCGCACGAGCTCCGGAACCCGCTCTCTGCCATAAGCGGCGCGGTCGAAATACTGAGCGCCGACGTGAAGCCCACGGAAGAAAACCTCCGCCTTTCTAGGATGGCCACGCAGGAGGTCGAAAGACTCAATCTCCTGGTAGAAGACTTCCTCATTCTCACAATGCCGATACAGAGGCTCACGACCTCCGTCGACCTCGGCCTCATAGTCGCCGACACGGCCGAGTCCTTCGTCAAAACCATAAGACGGAGCAACATCGAGGTGGTCAACAAAGTCCAGACGGGCATCTACGTCCAGGCCGACTCCTACAAGCTCAAGCAGGCGCTCTGGAACCTCCTTTCGAACTCGGTCGACGCCATGCCCGTGGGCGGCGTTATCGTAATCAAATCCCGCATCGAGGACCAGAGCGTGGTAATCGAAATCACCGACGAAGGGAAGGGCATAGACGAGCGCCTGATATCCAGGATTTTCGATCCTTTTTTCACTACAAAAGAAGTCGGCACCGGGCTCGGGCTGGCAATTGTACAAAAGGTTATAGAAGGTTATAATGGAAAGATAAACGTAGTAAGCTCCCAGGGAAAAGGGGCTACTTTCGTTATTACTTTGCCCCGTTTTGAAGAGGTGCCTGCTGATGTTATCCATTGACCCTGAACCGGAGGTTTTAAATGGCGCAGAGTGAGAGCAGAATCCTGGTCGTCGACGACGAGCCGGGTATGCGCGAATTTCTCGAAATCATGCTCCAGAAGGACGGTTACGACGTCGATACCGCGGCCGACGGTCCCGAAGCCATAGACAAAATAGAAGAGAGCCTTTTCGACCTCGCCATAGTCGACATCCAGATGCCGATACTGAACGGCATAGAGGTTCTGAAGAAAGTCAGCGAGAAGAGCCCCGACACAACGGTAATAATGGTCACAGCCTACGCCTCCCACGAAACGGCCATCGAGGCGATGAAGCTGGGCGCCTACGATTACATCACCAAGCCCTTCAAAATAGACGAAATAAAGCTCGTCATCAAAAAAGCCCTCGACAAGAAAAAGCTCGAGCGCGAGAACACGCGCCTCCGTAAAGAGCTCGAAACCCAGTACGGCTTCGGCAACATAATCGGCAGGAGCCCGGCGATAGTAAAAGTCTTCGAGCTTATAAAAAGAGTAGCCGAGCTCAACGTCAGCGTTCTCATTACGGGCGAAAGCGGAACGGGCAAGGAGCTCGTCGCGAGGGCCGTTCACTACAGCGGCTCCCGCCACGATAAGCCCTTCGTCCCCGTAAACTGCGGGGCCATACCCGAGGCCCTCATGGAGAGCGAGCTCTTCGGATACAAGAAAGGCGCGTTCACGGGCGCCCTCAGGGACAAAAAGGGCCTCTTCGAGGAGGCGCATACGGGAACGATATTCCTCGACGAAATAGGCGACCTCCCGCTTCATCTCCAGGTAAAGCTCCTCCGCGTCCTCGAAGATAAAAAAGTACGGCCGCTCGGCGGCACCGACGCCGTAACCGTCGACGTCAGGGTAATCGCGGCGACGAATAAAAAGCTCGAAGAAGAGGTAACGGCTGGAAGGTTCAGGGAAGACCTTTTCTACCGACTGAACGTGATAAAAATAGTTCTGCCTGCGCTCAGGGAAAGAAGGATAGACGTCTCCCCGCTTGCGATACATTTCATAAATAAATACTCTGTCGACATGGGTAAGGATATAAGGGGTATATCTCCCAAGGCGCTCGAAGTCCTCGAAAACTACCACTACCCCGGCAACGTCCGCGAGCTCGAAAACATCATAGCCCGCTGCGTCGCGCTCGAATCCTCAAACGTCATCCGGCAGGAAACCCTCCCCCAGCTCGTCACGGGGAAAGACTACCTCGACCTCGATACGAGCTTCGCCTCGAATTCCAGCCTCGACACACTCCTCGGCGACGTCGAGAAGAAGATGATAGAAAAGGCCCTCCGGACGACGAACGGCAACAAAACGGAAGCCGCGAGGCTCCTCGGAATCACGCTCCGGTCGCTCCGCTACAGGCTCGCCAAGCACGAGCTCGACGACGACGATGGAGAAGTCGAATCCCTGGTAGACGAAGCGAGCGAGCTTTAGGCGGCTGATTTATAAACCGGCGGTAAAATCGGACTACATCTTGTACTTCCCGAAGTTTCCTTCGGGAATCTTTTCCAAAAGCTCGTTAAGCTTTTCCTTGTCCTCGTCTATCTCGATCTTCTTCGACTTCTCGAGGACTTCCTCGTTAACGAATATAGGCGAGTCGGTTCTGAGGGCTATGGCTATCGCGTCGCTCGGGCGCGAGTCCAGCGAATACTCTTCGTCGTCTCTCTTGAGATAAATCCGTGCATAGAAGGTGTCGTCCCTGAGGTCGGTCACCTCTATCTTGGTCACGGCGAACTTCAGCTTTTCGAGGAGATTCTTTACGAGGTCGTGAGTGATAGGCCTTATTCGCGGGGTCTTTTCGAGCTCCATCGCTATGGAGCTCGCCTCCATGAAGCCTATCCATATGGGAAGGGTCCTTTCGTTACTCGTGTCCTTCAGGATGACTATCGGTGTGTTCGTAAAAGGGTCAAGCGCTATCCCAGATACTTTCATCAGAAGAAACATTCGGCGCCTCCTTTATAAATTATACCGATAGTTCCCCCCGAATGGAATTGGAAAGCCCTTCGCTGATCTTAACTCTGACCACGCTCCCGACGAGAGAGGCCGGTCCCTTGAAGTTGACTATCCTGTTGTGGCTCGTCCTCCCGCTGACGGATTCCGGGTCGTTCCTGCTTATACCTTCGACCAGCACTTCCTCCGTCTTTCCAACCCTCTCCGCGTTTTTTCTTAGCGTAACGTCCTTCTGAAACGCCTGAAGCTCCGAGAGCCTCGCCCCGGCAATTTCGTCCGGCACCGTCTCCTCTTTCGGCAACGCCGCCGCCGGGGTGCCCGGGCGGGGAGAAAACTTGAATGAGAACGAGCTCTCGAACTCCACCTCCCTCATGAGGTCCATCGTGTCCTCGAAGTCGCGGTCCGTCTCCCCCGGGTATCCAACTATAATGTCCGTCGATATCGCCAGGTCCGGCACAGCATCCTTGAGCCGCTTCACGGTATCCGAAAACCATTCCCTCGTGTAAGTCCTCTTCATGAGCGCCAGCACCATGTTCGAGCCCGACTGCACAGGGAGATGTATGTGCCGGCAAACCTTGTCCACGTCCTTCATGGCGTCTATCATCTTCTTCGTTATGTCCCTCGGATAGGAGGTCGTAAACCTTATCCTTTCGAGGCCGTCTATATCGGATGCGGCCCGGAGGAGGTCCCCGAACTTATGCCCGTTCTCCTTCCACGAATTCACTGTCTGCCCTACGAACGTGATCTCACGTACGCCCTTGCCGACGAGGTTCTCAGCCTCCCTCAATATCTCCGCGAGCGGTCTGTTCACCTCGTCCCCCCTGACGTACGGCACGATGCAGTAAGAGCACTTCTTGTTGCAGCCCTGCTGGACGGACACGAACGCCGTAACCTTCCCTTCCTTATGATAGGGCTCGACCTCGAACAGCTCCTCGACGTCGTAGGAAGTCTCGACGGGCCTCTCCTTCGCCTGCTCTATCCTCGATATAAGCTCGGGGAGCCTCGGTATCGCCCTCGGGCCGAGCACGAAATCGAGGTGCGGTATCTTGTGAAGGAGCCTGTCCCCGTAGAGCTGCGCCACGCACCCCGCGACCCCGAGTATCATGTCCGGCTTTCTCGCCTTCAAGTGCTTATACTTCCCGAGCCCGCTGAAGGCCTTCTGGTCGGCCTTGTCCCTTATGGCGCAGGTATTCACGATAACGATGTCGGCCTCTTCGGGGCTGTCGACGGGCGTCCCGCCCACGGCATTCCTTATCCTGTCCGAGTCGTACTCGTTCATCTGGCAGCCGTAAGTCTCTATATATACCAGCTTCCTCTGCATGTGCCTGAAATTTAACGTTCACCCCGGGGCAAGTCAAGAAAATAATGGAGGTGAGAAATCGCGGACAGTGATGTATTTTATAATCTATATATAGAACGGTTTAGCTGCGTTCGTAAAGGATTGACACTTTTTAAGAAATTTAGTACGATGGTGAAACACCCGATAGGCATAGGATGCTTGGAGAACCCATATGAGCGACAGCCGGTCCGGAGCCGCCCCGGCTAATGGCGGGTTATTCGCGTGGCGTAAGGACATAAACAAGGACCAGTGGCGCGCATTCATCGCCGCGTTCATGGGCTGGACGCTCGACGCGATGGACCTTCTGCTCTTCGCCTTCGCTGTCGCGTCCGTCGGCAAGGTGTTCAACCTCTCCGAAGCGCAGGTCGGCGCGCTTTTCTCCGTCACTCTCTTCGCGTCCGCATTCGGAGGCGCGCTCTTCGGCATAATATCCGACTACGTCGGCAGGGTCAGGGCGCTAACATACACCATAATATTATATTCGCTCTTCACAGGCATTAGCGCTTTCTCTCCGAACGTCGCGTTCCTCCTCGTATGCCGCGCCATACTCGGCCTCGGCATGGGCGGCGAGTGGGCCTCGGGAGAAGTGCTCGTCGCCGAGAAGTGGCCCAAAGAGCACAGGGGAAAGGTCATCGGCATGGTTCAGAGCGGCTGGGGCATCGGCTACATCCTGGCCGCCATACTGGCAACGCTGATAATTCCCACTTTCAAGGAAGGCGTCTCCTACACTATCCCTGTCCTGAACGTAACCCTCGACGGGCTCGATCTCGGATGGAGAGTACTTTTCTTCATCGGAGTCGCGCCTGCGTTTCTCGTCTTTTATATAAGGAGACACCTCGACGAGCCGGAGGTCTGGAAGGAAAACAAAGCCCACAGGGACGAAGGCAGGCTGAGCGAGCAGGGGCACGGGTTTACGCTCGGGCAGATATTCGCCCCCGATCTCATCCGCTATACGATCACGGCCTGTCTCCTGACGAGCCTCTGCATGATCGCGTACTGGGGCCTTTATTTCTGGCTGCCGCAGTTCCTGGCGAGCGACAAGGGAATCGGCCTCGATACGAAAGGCTTTTTATGGATTATCCCTATTAATATAGGCGCGTTCATAGGCTGTAACACGTTCGGATTTTTCAGCGACAGATACGGGAGAAGGCCGGTCTTCGTCACGTATCTCCTCGTAATGGCGGTCCTCGTCTGGTTCTTCGGCCATGCAAGGAGCATAGAGGCCGTTATCGTGCTCGGCCCGTTGATCGGCTTTTTCGGCACCGGCTTTTATTCCGGCTTCGGAGCCATATTCTCCGAGATATTCCCGACTCGCGCGCGCGGTACGGCGCAGGGCTTTTGCTACAACGTCGGAAGGGGCGTATCCGCAATAGCTCCCCCGCTCATAGGCTACCTCGTCGGGGCGTACGGCTTCGCCACAGGCCTCACGGCAGTATCCGTTTTCGCCGTGGCGGCGGCCCTGGTCGTTCTTACACTTCCCGAAACGAAGGGCAAGGCGCTCGATTAACCCCGCTCCGTCCGCACGGTTTTTCTCAGGCAATCCCCGTTTCTTTCAAGGAAGCATCGGCTGACAAAAGCCCCGGCAATGCCGCGTCCTTTCGCCTCTAACCCGGCAGCCGAGCCGCACCCGGCCACATCCATTCCAGAGCCGGGAATTCCTTGGCGGCTTCGGGCAGCGACCTCTCCGCCCCGTATGTAAACGGCAGCCGTCCGTGCGCTATGCAATCCCGCCGCGGCCCCGTCTTGCCTTATGCAATGTATATATTTCCGTATCCTGCTTCAAACACTTAACAACTCTCCCGTAATGAGCCGGCACGGCGTATGCACCTATGGCTGCGAAGAGCCGATGCCGCCTCCGCCGCGGATTGATCGGGAACGACATGCCCATAAATCAAACCCGCGTGCTCAATAACTAGGCTGCAAATGCACCCGTTTTCCAGCCGGGGAAATTCGTTTCCGGGAATTATTCGAGTGATAACAGCCGGATAACGGATTGTGGCTCTTCGTGATTTCTCACGGCTTAAATGGCATAGCAATTGCAAAAATTAAAGGCGATGCGACACAGACGTCCCGATTGGAAGATGCGAGGTACAGGCTCAATCGAAGATGAAAGGGAATGGCACGGATGTCTTAAGCGCTCCGTCGGAGGGTGGCTGGCTTACTAACCATATGCGGGAGGGTGCCGGATAGACGGACGATAGTCGCATGCACGGCCGGGACGGGCTTATCACGGGCCATCGGGCTTCGCGATATTAAAGGTGAATAAAATAACTTAAAGGAGGGCATGTGAGATATGAAAAGGTTCACGATAATGTTTCTGATTTTAACAGCCATATCGTACCTTTGTTCGGACAAATCATTTGCGCAGAGCAGCGAGATGGAGATCCAGCAGCTCAAGCAGATGATAGAGCAGAACAGTAAGCAGAATGAGGAGCTCATGAGGAGGATTCAACAGCTTGAGTCCGACAATGCCGCCAAGGATGCGGAATTCGAGAAGTTCATCAGCGCACAGGAGGCCAAGGACCTCAAGTACGACGGTATCATGACCTTCTTCGATTCTATAAACCTTGGCTTTGCCGTAGACACGACCTATCAGTACGTGTTCAACCGCGGCGTAACGGACAGCCTCCAGTTAAGAGCGCTTTACCCCGACAACCAGCAGTTCGCCCTGAACGCTTTCACCGTAACGGTCTCTAAAACTCCGACTATGGAGGGAGGCCTCATGGATCTTCTCGGCTTCCGGGCAGACATTCTCTTCGGCGAGCAGGCGGCCGAGCTCGGCGGTGAAGGCTTCGACAGCGACGTCGTAGACCCGTACCAGGCATACCTCCAGGTGCTAGCGCCGATAGGTACCGGGCTTAACATCTACGCAGGACGCTTCGTAACGCTCGCGGGCTACGAAGTCATCGAAGGCTACAAGAACGTCAACATCTCGCGCGGTATCCTCTTCGGCTACGCGCTTCCGTTCACCCACACCGGTATCAGGTTCAACTACGCCGCGGGAATGCTTTCTCTCACCGCGGGTCTTAACAACGGTTGGGACCAGGTCGAGGAGCTGAACGACTCTCCGACTATAGAAAGCCAGATAGCCTTCAGCTACGAGGGCAGCACGGTAACCAGCGCATGGGTAGGCGTAACGGGCATCTTCGGCAAGGAGCCGAGCGGCCTCGGGTTCGGGGGAGAGGGATGGCGCGAGCTCATAACGGCCGTGGCCAGCGTAACGCTCTTTGAAAAGCTCACCCTCGTCGCCGATGCAGACTTCGGCTGGCAGCAGGACGTGGTCTTCGACGAGTTCGGAAACGAAGAGGGCGTCTCCTGGTGGGGTATCGCGGGCTACGTCATAGTCGACCCGCACCCGGCAGTAAGGCTCGCGCTGAGGGGTGAATATTTCGACGACCCCGACGGCTACAGGACGGGGCTCGAGCAGAAGCTCTTCGAATTCACGCCGACTTTAGCCTTAAAACCCTTCAAGGGGCTCATCGCCAACAACAAGTACCTCGACAATTTCGAGGCCAGGGCGGAGTTCAGGTGGGACCATTCGGACGAGCGTTACTTCATCACGAAAGACGACGGTCTCAAGAAGGATCAGTACGGCGTTATGGGACAGCTCCTCTACTGGATCGAGCTGTAATTTAATCTGAAAAAACCCGAGACGGGATTTAAAATTCTCATCTCTCAATATCTCCTTTGTGTGGGCGGGGGGAGAACGGCAACGGGCTTCATGCTGTTCTCCCCTTTTTGCTTCACACAAAGGAGTTTTTCTTGCCCTTGCCTGGAATTTTATCGTTAGGTAAAATAGAATCCGCTTTATGGATAAACTTTGATGGTTTTAATCCAAGGCCCAATTCCAGTAAAACATCTATGCCCGGATAGCTCAGTCGGTAGAGCAGAGGACTGAAAATCCTCGTGTCGGCGGTTCAATTCCGTCTCCGGGCATACCTGTTCGACCACGGTTACAGAGATTTAACCTCTCTAAGCGATACCCGTCTACTATTCGCCGGTATTAATTTTCACTTTAAATCAGCGAAGGCTTTCTCTCGCCGAATATTGGCGGAAATTAGTCGGAGTTGGTGCTTCGTTCGATCTGTATTGAGACAGCGCTCAGCGCTTGGAGACACCGGTTCTGCTCTGTCCAAGGTGAGCTTTAAAAAGCGTCCCTGTCCAAACGGCGATGTACATACTCCGCCCGCCTGGAAAAGGAAATTTTTATCTTCAAATTCGCCAAAAATTTTGTTAAGATGGAAACAATGCTTGGGAAACGAGCCCCGTCAGGCGTGACCGGCCCGCTCCTTTCTCTTCTCCTGCTCGTAATTCTGCTCACTATCCCCTCGGGAGCCGACGATGACGCGACGGACGGTAATACGCTTTTCATATCCAGGGGATGCCTGGGCTGCCACGGCGTAAGCGGCCGCGGCGGCGTGGGGCCGTCGCTTGCTCACACGACGCTCACGTTCGACGCATTCCTGAGCCAGATCCGAAAGCCGAGGGACATAATGCCGCCGTTCCCCGCGCAGGCGGTCAGCGACGAAGACGCACGCGAAATCTACGCGTACCTTAAGGCGGTCCCCCCACCGCCTGAGAGGCTGCAAAAGGACATCCCGCAGGGCGTGCTCGACCCCGAATCGTGCGCTCCGTGCCACAAGACGCTCCACCCCGAGCTCGTGAGCCAGTTCGAGTCGAGCGCGATGGGGATGGAGGGCACGCAGAATCCGCTCGTCGATTTCCCACTCAAGCAGCTGACATGCGCCAACTGCCACGGGACCGACCACGACGTCATAATGGCGTCGAGAGGGAGGGTCCCCGAAACCATGTGCGCGGCGTGCCACGCGCAGATTTACAAGGAGCACGTCCTCGACGCAGGACACTCTTACGGTCCCGGCCCCGGCGGCCTCGGAATAAACTGGGAGCGCAACATAGGAGTGCCCAACTACAAGCAGATGCCGAGAAAGGTCATGCAGATGGGCTGCGACCCGTGCCACGCCCAGGCCGGAGCGACGGACGCCGAATACTGGAGCGAGGAGCAGATGAAATACATAGACACGAGCAGCCTCGATTACCGTAACGGCTGCATCGCCTGTCATACGCGCCACTCCTTCAACCTCGAAGAGGCGCGGAAGCCCGAGGCGTGCTACACCTGCCACATGGGCCCCGACCATCCGAACTACGAGGCGTACATGAGCTCGAAGCACGGCTCGATATACACTGCCCGCGGAAGCGCATGGGACTGGACAGTTCCTCTCGCCGAGGCCGAGTACGACACGCCCACGTGCTCTTACTGTCACATGCTCTACGTGGACGAGGACGGCAAGAGGTACACGAGCCACAACATGACCCGGAAGATCATCTGGGGCATGGGCACGCAGGCTGCCGCCGGCGAGCTCGTCGACATAACGCTCGAGCCCGGGAACCAGACGAAACGGAACGAAATGATAAAGGTCTGCCTGACGTGCCACTCCGAGGACAAGGCGCGGTACTATCTCGAATCGGCCGACGCACACAAGCTCGCGGGCGACGCCCTCGTCGTCGAGGCGAGGGACATACTCGAGGGCCTCTACGACGACGGGCTCATCAAGCCGAGCCACGGTCAGATGGCCGCGGGCCTCCTGCCCGGTCCGCGGTTCACCGCGATCGACATACCGGGCGGGTTCGCCCAGCACTGGCCCGCGGGCCTTTATTTCAACGTAGCCGCGATCGAGCGCGAATATTTCGACATGTTCTTCTTCTCGAACCTGAAATCCTACAAGGGAGCTTTCCACATGAGCCCCGATTATGCGTGGTGGTACGGCTACGCCGATGTGCTCGGCCACCTGGCGAGGATACGTGACGAGGCTTGGAGCCTCCGGGACGCGAAGGCGACCAGGAACAGGACGCTCTTCATGATTTTCACCGGGCCGCTCATGGTGCTCGCTGTCCTTGGGGCCGTCTATCTCGGCTGGCGTACGTGGAGTCGGCGCCGACCGGCGAGGTAAGTAAAACAGGGTCGAACGCCGATCCGGGATCTATTCAGGTCCCGCTTTCATAATCGAAAGACGTTCCGGCAGCAGGGTTCCGGGCTTTCTCTTCCGCAGTGATCGTGGTCATTGCCGTTGATTCTATTCTGGCATAGAATTTCGTATCGGCTTTGAGGCGGAGGGCTCCTTTAATGGAAGAGAAATCTGGCAGAGTGATAATGGAACTTTTCGGACGATTGCGTCTCCCGGGATTGATCGAGCGTTTCCCGGCGCGAATTGTCTGGGCTGTTTTCGTATTCGTCAACGGATTCGTCACATGTGCGATTCTTGCCTGGATGGCGATGGCGTGGAAAACCACTTTCATATTCCCCTCTCTCGGTCCGACAGCGTTTATGGTTTTCTTCAATCCGGCTTCCGCCGCAGCAAGTCCCCGTAACGCTATCCTTGGTCATGCCATAGGTATTTTGTGCGGCTACGGCGCTCTTTGGATGACCGGTCTCGTAGATGCCGCGCCTGCGACCGTGACAGGCGTGCACGATCCCCGCATCGTCGCGGCAGCGGTCTCCCTCGCGGCTACCGGGGCGTTCATGATTCTGTTCAATGTCGTGCATCCTCCGGCGGCGGCCACTACATTGATCATCTCACTCGGCATAATCACAGCGCCCGTTCACTTGCTCATCATAGAGCTCGCAGTAGTTGTGCTGGCGATACAGGCTATAGTAGTGAACCGGATTGCCGGTGTGGACTACCCGGTCTGGGCCAGGCGCATTTCGCCCTGAAACTCCTGCGGTCTCACGTTCCGCACACGGTTTGGGTTTTCTCCAGCCACCTTCGAGCGCGACCGTCGCCTTCGTGCCGGTCCCGTTCTCTATCGATTGCAATTGCGTTGTTCGTGATCATTGACTTGAACCTGCCATACGGGGGGATACACCGCACGCCCGGTGCGCCGCTTGCGGAAGCGCTCCGCTATATCGGGAGATAGTATAGGGGACTGCATCGGTTCCCAATGAGGCGTGCTCAATTGGTGCGCTCTTTATCAACGACGCAGCGTCGGTTCCTGGAGATTATCTTCCTTAACCTTCGATCTTCGTGAGCGCCGAGCCCTTGTGCGCCGCTATATGGTCTGTTTTATGACTCTTAATTTCATACTGCGGCTCTTCTTCAGTAGCGTGATGCGTGTAGCCTTTATAGTCGAAATCTTTCGTGTGTATTTTAACGATCGTCCCTGAAACTCGTCCCGCCTCCGAGTTCCAGCTTACGTTATCACCCACCTTAAACTTTGCAGCCATGGTTATCGCCCCCGTGTTAAATTTTTTTCCGCCGCCGAATCTCTATGGATCGAACAAATCTCCGTCCGAATAAAAGACGCGGCCGCCTTCGACGCGCGCGGGCGAGGTGTAGGTGTGCTCTTCCGCCTTGCCGACCGCCATGATATGCAGCACTCGCCAGCCCCTCGCTTTCAAATAATCCGACACCATGGAGCGGTGGCAGCGCCACCAGACCGCCTCCGAGCACATGTATGCAGTCGGCTGCTTTAAGGCTATAGCCTCGAGCGCTTCTGCCGCCTTCTCGAAATCTTCCGTTTCCATGTAATCCGCGTAACCCCGGAAAGCGTCGTTCCGCCAGCGGCTGTTCTTCGAATCCTTCCGCACTTTTCTCCGTCCGCCCAGGTCCAGTAAATGAACGTAGCCTATCCCGGCCTCTTTCAACGCCGGGGCCAGGTTCTCTTTATTGAAGTGAGGATATTTTCGCGAGCCGGGAAACTGCCTGATGTCCACCAGGACGAGAACGCCGAAGGACTTCAGCATTCGGGTGAGCTCTTCCAGGCTGTGCGTGGAGTGCCCGATGGTATAGATCGTATTTTCGTCCGAGGCTTTCACGTGGTGAGCCCCTCACCCGGATTCAGCGGAGTATTGTTTCAGCATATCCATCGTGGGAACGAAGAAAAGCGTTCCGGTCTGCGCCGTGCTGAAATCGAGTATCCTGTCGTGATTGCCCGGCGGCACCCCGATAAACATGCGCTCCAGCATTTTACGCGTGGTGCTGAAGGTGTTGGCGTAAGAAATAAAGTAGGTCCCCGCCACGCCTTTTGAGGGCTGCCCGAAAGGCATGTTGTCCCTCACGATCTTGAGGTCGTTGCCGTTCTCGTCTTCCACTCCGGCCAGCGCGCTGTGCGAATTGTCGGGCTTTACGTCGTCCGTCATTTCGACGTCGCTCATCTTATAACGCCCGAACACCTTCTCCTGCTCTTCCGTCGTCAGGGCTTCCCAGCTTTTCATGTCGTGAAGATATTTTTGAACGAACAGGTAGCTCCCGCCTTTATAAACCGGATCTTCGTCCCCCACTTCGGCAAAGAACCGTCTTTCCTTTCCGATAGGGTTTTCGGTGCCGTCCACAAAACCGAGAATCGAGCGCCCGTCCCAATACCGGAAGCCGTGCACTTCATCGAGGCAGTCGGCAGCCGGGCTTAAGACGGCGGCTATGTCCGAGGCCATGTCGAAACAAATAGCCATGTTGACAGCCCTCAGGTGAAAATGCAGATCGCCCGGCGTGGATACGGCAGTATGTCTAGAGCCGGAAATGGGCTCGAAATTCTTCAGCTCCTTCGGCAGGGGGGCGGGCAGCCCCAGCTTTATCCACGCATCATGCCCCACACCCATTACGCAGCTGGTCCTGCCGTCGGCAACGCGTATCGTAAAGGAGTGATTGAGATTGTCCACGAGCGCGCAAAGCCTCTCGAAAACAGGCCTGACGGCCGCTCCATCCTTGAATTTCCAAACTGAAAATATGGTGTTGTTATTGGGATAATCCGTAACGTTCTGCGATTCCGGAGCCGTTTCCCTTTCCATCTGCTTCCCGAAAATATTTTTTGGACTGAATATAAATTATCTATCGGCGGGTTTTTGTGTCAAGCCCGGGTAAAGCGCGTTGAGACGATAGACGATAAGGGTCTACAGTAATTTATGTTCCCGTGTGGGATCGAGAGACCGGACGAAACGGATGAAGATCGTTTTACGTCGACGGGTTCGACATAAGACGGGACATATTCGGTAATCCCGAATAGCTGCAAAAATAACCGGAGAGGACTGAAAATTATCGCGCCGGCGGTTCGGTTCCGTCTCCGGGCATTCCGCTTTGGAACGGCTGCGTGTTATTACATTTTAGCCCGTTGGGAAGCGTAGTCTGGCGTCCGGGGCCCGGAGAATGGAGTGATATTCTCGGGCTATCAGTCCGGCCGCGCGGGCCCTCCGGCGTTTTTATGCTCATTACGGCGCCCGGACCTCGCTACATAATCTCGTAAACGATGAGCGCTATCAGGGGCGGCAGCACCCCGAATCCTATCAGCCACTTGCCCCTCCCCGTTATTCCGTATTTTCCTTTCAGGATAAAAAGACCCGTTACGTTGATTGTAATGAGCATGACGGCGAACACGTCTGAAGCCCATCTCCAGCCTTTGGCGCTGTTCCGGTGGAGGACGTTCGCATGATAAAACAGGGGCCGCCTGTAGAGCTTCTCGTATACCCCGGTACCGGTGCTTAGATTCAGATGGAGCGAGCCGTTATCGTAATATATCTTGAGCTGATCAGCCGTCGGCATGTCGTAAACCTTAAACGATTCTTCGCCGACCAGCTTGCCGAAGCCGTGGATCAGCTCGTCGTTCAGCTCCGCTACGGAGTGCTCCCCTGATATCTTCACCGCTTCTTTATGTATTACGAAATCCGGATTCCAGTCGTTTATATGATTGAGAGCGATGCCGGATATACAGTAGACGATGACGAGAGACGAAAGAAAATAGCCGAGGTCGCGGTGGACTGCAATGTTGAGCTTCCTTATTTTTATCGTCACATCTTTCCCCGTCGTCAGATATCTTCGGCGGCCCCGCCCCTGATCTTGCTCGCGTATTCACGGGAAACGTCTATCACCCACCGCTCTATGTTTTTGTCCGGCAGTATCGCGTCGGGTTTATATACGACCCTCTTTTCCGGGTCGCGGACATTTGAAACCCCGCCGCCGATAATTTTCACCTGAAACGTTTCATCGAAAGCTACGAGGACGGGAATTACAACCGCCGTCCGCTTTTTCTCGAGCACCCTGTTGATCGCGTCCGTCGTTACGCCCGGGTCGTAACGCGCGATATGCCCGCACCAGCCGTAGGTGTGCTCGGTAATACCTTTCTCTGTCTTCACGTATTCGGCGACTTCGTCGAACAGCTCGCCCCATTCTTTTTCATACGATTCGTCGCCGTATCCGATAAGGACGAGCCCCTCGTTCCCGGCATCCCTGGAAAGGGCTTCCACTCGTCTCAGGACGTTCTTCTGCAGGATGTCGGTGAAGTCGAGAAGCGGAGCGATGTGGGTTCTTGCCTTCGGAGCGTATCTTTCTATTTTCTCTATTTTCAACATCTCCATCGACGCGGGGTCTTCCTTTTCTCCGATAATGGTGGGGATGTCGTCGAACGAGTGCGGGCTTACCGTAAGGAATATCGGAATAATCACTATGTCCGTGAATCCCCCGGCATCGTATTCCTTGAGACGCGTGGCTATGGAGGGCTCATTGTACTCCATAAAAGCGGTTTTGATTCCCTCTACCGTACCGCCGCCGAGAACGTCCTCCCTTACGCCGGCTTCGAGGTCCAGAAGGGTTTGTCTCCACGCTTCCGACCGTGAGCCGTGGTTGACAAGAAGGACGCCGATTTTCTTTCCTCCGGATTCGTGGTCAGGCGGCGGCTCTTCCTTGTTACGGCAGGAGAGAACAGAAAGAGGTAGAGCGCAAAAGATCGCCGTGAGTAACAGCGCGCGCATGAGGCGGGCAATGATGTCGGCGTCGTTCATTATCGTTGTCTCCCGTTATTCGTATTTTGTCTCACTCCCGGGAACCGGACTTAACTTTCCGGGGCCGTGCACAGCCCGAGAGCCCTGGCTCGCGGGCCGTATATAACTTCCGGCTATTTAGTCGTTCCGGGGCCATATCTTTCGGGCTGTCGGAAACGGATAAGTTCATACGGGCGGACGTGCAATGGACATGATAATGATAATCACTATCAGTATTGACGCCCGGGCCGATGGTGTCAATATTTATCGGTAAAGTTATCGGTTCGGGGAGCGCAGCATCCGGGATTTGCTGCCGTGCCGCAACACGTAACGGGCGGCTTATGCCGGCGTCCGGCAATTCTGCTTGATTATATCTAAATAAGTCTTGCCTTCCCCTCTCTCCATAATGTAAAATTAAGTGAACCATTCTGTTCAAAATACTGATTTCCATAA
>CAZUDM010000005.1:109847-112792 GCA_964618635.1 uncultured Spirochaetia bacterium | reverse complement strand
TTCACTTCGACCTCCTGCTCCTCTACGTATACATCCTCTACAGCCTCTCCCGAAGGCGCGGTTTCTATCGCCGACTCGGAGAGATTTTCGGATGCCGTCCCACTTGCAGGGGGAGGAGCGGCCGCGACTGCGCCGAGGTCCTCGATCTCCTTGTAGACCCTGCCTATGGTAGCCACCGACCTGTTAACGCCCGCTCCGGCGCGGCTTACCAGCTCTTCCTTCGTCCCGAAGTCCTCCTGTGTGCAGGCGGCGCTGTAGAGGTTGAGAGAGGTTTCGTATTCCGATATGGCCGAAGCCGAGCTCGCCTGAACCGACTCGAACCTGGCGGGCGGCGTTATAGTCCCCAGGTGCTTTCCGAGAGAGCTCATTATGCCGTAGTAATACGAGAACTGGCTCGAGCATCTCTCGGCAGGTGCCGACTGAAGCGGAAGAACGTTCGCGCTCACCTGCGAGGCCACCTGCGAATACTCGAAGAGTATAGGCGTCACCGCCTTCAGATATACCTTTTCCTCCGCGCTGTAAGTACCGGCTGCACCGGCAGGCGTTCCGTAGACCTGTAAAAATATCACGGCAAGAAACGCTGCCGGTAAAATGGAAATTAATATTCTCTTCGGAATTAATAATATTTCATTCATGGCTCACTCCGGACCGCCGTATTCCATCATCCCCCAATGACGGACTGACGTATCCAATTTCTGTACTGGCTCTATTATAAAATACCCGCCCCCTTTTCACCAGACCGCGGAAGATGCACCCCTGACCCACTCGCGGAGAGGCGGTTTTTTAGTGATAATAACGGTATGATGAACGGGCAGGAGGCATACCTTCTAAGGAAGACGCCGCATGGAGAAAGGGACTATGTTCTCATACTTTTCACGAGAGAGTCGGGGAAGATAAGCGGGTTCGCGAAGAACGCCAAAACGAGCGGGAAGCGCTTCGGGGGGAGGATAGAGCCGTTCGTCCTCTTCCGCGCACGGTATAAGGAGAGAGCCGGAGGACTCAGGCTCGTGGACGACGCCGAAACGGTAAAGGTCTTCCGCCGCCTTATGGAAGACGTCGAGCTCTTCCTCTGGGGAAGCCTCGCCCTCGAAACGGTAGACGTCCTCACCCCCAGGGACGCCCCCAACGAGGAGATGTTCGAAGCCCTTACGGTGCTATTCACCGAGCTCGACGAGGGCAAAAGTGCCCTCCCCGCCATACTGGAATTCCAGCTCCGTACGCTCGCCCTTTCGGGATACGAGCCCAACCTCGAAACCTGCGCCGAGTGCGGGAAGCCCGCCGGCGACAGGGCGCATTTCAGCATAAGAAGGGGCGGCGTAATTTGCACCGACTGCGGCACAAGGGCCGAAAACGGCGGGCTCATTTCGAGGGAGTTCCTCCGCCGGAGGGATTTGATGGAGCTCCATCTTGAGAAAGTTTTAAAATACGTAAAACTGTTTCTAAGGTTCACCGAGTACCACACCGAGAAAAAGTTGAATTCGTCCAGGTTCATAGAGGAGCTGACAGTATGATAAACATTCCCGGTTTTAAGGGGAGCGGTATATCCTGCGGAATTAAAAAGAGGGGTAAAAAAGACCTCGCGCTTTTATTCTCGGAAGCCCCCGCGAAGGCGGCCGGTGTATTCACGACGAACATCGTGAAGGCCCCTCCCGTCGTCCTCGGAATGGAGAGGATAAAGAGCGGATACTGCCAGGCAGTGCTCATTAACAGCGGTATAGCGAACGCGTTCACAGGCACGGCCGGCATGAAGGCGGCGGTGCTCACGTCCCGCTACCTCGCCGAAGGGCTCGGGATCACCGAAGACCTCGTCATACCGTCCTCGACGGGGCTCATCGGCGGCCCGCTCCCGACGGACAAAATTAAAAAGGCCGTTCCCCAGCTCGTTTCGGAGCTGAGGGAAGACGGCATCGCCGACGCCGCCGAGGCTATCATGACGACGGACGCGTTCCCAAAATATGCGTCCGTGAGCGTCACAATCGGCGGCAGCAAAGGGACGGTCGGCGTAATCGGAAAAGGGGCAGGGATGATAATGCCGAACATGGCGACGATGCTGGCCTACATAATGACCGACGTAAACGTCGGCAAAAGGGCTCTTTCGAAACTCCTCTCCGACTCGAACGGGAACTCGTTCAACAAGATCATAGTCGACGGCGACACGTCCACGAACGACACCGTTCTCCTGCTCGCGAACGGCAGGCTCGGCAACAGGGCGGTCGATGGCGGAAAGGATTACAAGAAGCTCCTCGACGCCGTAACAGAAGCCGCCTCCGAAGTCGCCCACCTGATAGTCAAGGACGGCGAAGGGGCGACGAAGGTGGTGAAGATAATCGTCAAGGGCGCGAAGACGGAGAAAGATGCCGAGGCCGTCGCGCGCACTATCGGAACCTCGCTACTGGTGAAGAGCGCCCTCTTCGGCGAAGACCCGAACTGGGGGAGAATAGTCGCCGCCGCCGGTCGCGCCGGCGTGGATTTCAACCCCGACAGGCTCGACCTCTTCTTCGCCGGGCACAAGGTATTAAGCAACTCGAAGGCGGTCATGGACGAAGAAAAGGCGCTCGAAGTCATGAAGACCCCTAGCTTCTCCATCACCCTCGACCTGAAATCGGGGAAGAAAAGCTCCTTCGTCGTAACGAGCGACATCACTTTCGACTACCTCAAAATAAACGCGCATTACAGAACCTGAGAGCCCTTATTTCGGCGTGATAAATTCAGATAGCCTATATTGAGAGTATATATATTATATACTACATATTGTCATTCCCGAACGCTTTACCTGCCGCGGCGAAGCTTTTTTATCGGTCGGCTTGTCCGACGTAGCTTTAGCGAAGTCGGAAGCTTGAGCGGAGTCCGAAGCGAAGCTGGGTCGGGAATCCAGCACGCCACGCGTGCACGAATCCGACGTCGCGGCACTTCGCCGCGACCCCACACTTCCGTCATCCTGAACT
>CAZUDM010000005.1:0-109747 GCA_964618635.1 uncultured Spirochaetia bacterium | reverse complement strand
CGAATCCGACGTCGCGGCACTTCGCCGCGACCCCACACTTCCGTCATCCTGAACTTGATTCAGGATCTCGTTTTATCTTTCGCTTTAATCTTTCATCCCCCTTAGGAAAAGGGGGATACAGGGGGATTTGAGTTTATCGTTGTCGTCATCCTGCCTGTCCGGCGTAGCTTTCAGCGAAGACGGAAACTACGATTTCGAGCGAGCGAGGAATCGAGAGCACTTGGTTAGCTGCACCGAAGCTTATCCAGTACAGCTCAGGAGCAACATAAACCAAAACATTCAGGATCTCGTTTTATCTTTCGCTTTAATCTTTCATCCCCCTTAGGAAAAGGCCTGTCGCGGCGAAGCAGCGCGTAGCCGGAGGGATACAGGGGGATTTGAGTTTGTCGTTGTCGTCATCCTGAACTTGATTCAGGATCTCGTCTTTTACTTTGTCATCTCGAACAACGATTTCGAGCGAGCGAGGCGGACGTGTCCGCTCATATCCGACGGACGCACCTCTTCCGCTATCATTATCCTTCGCGCGTTCGCTGCATTTAAATCTCCTCCCCGCTTCGCCCGAAAGACACACTACGTGTGCGAGAGCCCCGAGCCGATTGCAGGAAAGCATATCCGGTACTGCTCGGAAATACCTCAAATTAAAACAGTGAGAGATCTATCTTTGGACAATTGCTTGAGGATATATGCGGGCGGGACGGAGGGGTAGAGGCCGAGCCGCCCTCGCCCTCAATGTCGGCACCGGAACACTACCGGGATGCCTTCAATCCCGTCTCGGGGCACTCCCCTTCGAATGCGGGTTATAACAGGACTTCACTTCCCCGCCTCCACCCCCACAATCTCCCCGATCGACTTCACCCCTTCCCTCTCGATGAACTCCACGATGCCCTTGTTTATCTTCCCGGCGACTGCAGTCCCCTCGCCCCTTATCGCCGTAACGATCTGAAGCGCCTTCGCCCCGGCCTTTATCTTTTCGAGCGCCGTCTCGGCGTCCTTCACTCCGCCGACGCCGATGACGTCGAGCCTGTCACCCGCGTGTTTGTAAATGTAGGAGACCTTCTCCGTCGTCATGCGTCTGTAGTCCGGGTCGTCCCCACTTAGCCCGCCGGGCTGCGTCCTCCACCTCTCCCCGTACTTCGCCTTCATCTCCGGGACGTCGGCCGTGTTCGCCGCGATTATTCCCGTCACGCCATGGTCTATCGCGACCTCCAGTATATCGTCGAGCTCCTTGTGACCGAGCTCGGGCGCGACCTTCACGAAAAGCGGCTTCCGGCCGCCCTTCCGCTCCATCGCGTCTATAACGGCCTGGACAATATCCCTCTTCCGCCCCTTTTCGTGAAGCTTCCGAAGCCCCGGCGTATTGGGCGAGCTCACGTTAATCGCGAAGTAGTCGGCGTACCCGTAGAGCCTCTCGGCGACGACGGCGTGCGCCCGCGGCGAGTCGTCGTGCGGAACGTCCCTGTTCATCCCGATGCTAATCCCGAGCTTGAACGGCGGATTTTTATAGCGGGAGAGGTTTTTCGCGACGACGTCCATCCCCAGGCTGTTGAACCCGAGCCAGTTTATCGCGGTGCCCGGAGCGACCATGAACTGCCTCGGCTTCGGATTCCCCGGCTGGCGGTATTCGAGAACGGAGCCGACCTCGACGCCAGCGAACCCGAGCTTCCAGAGCGCCAAAGCGGCCCTGCCCGCCTTGTCCCACCCCGCGCCGACGATGAGCGGATTTTCGAGCTCTATTCCGCCGAGATTCACGCGGAGCCGCTCGTCCGAAAAACGCTTTCCGCCGTCGGCGAATAATTCTACGAGCTTTAAAGTAAGGGGGGTCAATTCGGCGAGGTGAAGGGATTCCCGCGCCAGGTCGTGAAATCTTTCTGAGTCGAGCCTGTCGAGCACAGGCCTTATTATCTCTTTATACATTGAACCTGAAGAGCATTATGTCCCCGTCCTTGACGACATATTCCTTGCCCTCGGAGCGCATCTTCCCGGCTTCCTTGAGGGCAGCCTCCGAGCCCGCGGCTATAAAATCGTCGTAGGAGGCGGTCTCGGCACGAATGAAGCCGCGCTCGAAGTCGGTATGTATGACACCCGCCGCCTGCGGGGCCTTCCACCCCTTTCTTATAGTCCACGCGCGAACCTCCTTCGGTCCCTGCGTGAAATACGTGATAATCCCAAGCTTATCATATGCAATCCTGACGAGCCTGTCGAGCCCGGAATTTTCGAGTCCGAGCTCGTTTAAAAAGAGCTTCTTTTCGTCGTACGGAAGCTCTGCGATCTCGGCCTCTATCTTCGCCGAAAGGACTATGACCTCAGAGCCCTCCTTTTCCGCGTACTCCCTCACCTTCCTAACCTCTTCGTTCGAAGATGCGTCGGGGATATCGTCCTCGCTCACGTTGCAAACGTAGAGCATCGGGATGTCGGTCAGGAGATACATTTCCTTCACGACTTTCGCCGCTTCCTCATCCACCTCGAAATTCCTGACCTTGTTTCCATTCTCGACGAACTCCCTCAGGCGGGTCACAACTTCGAGCGCATCTTTTATCTTCTTGTCGCCGCCCTTGGCCTGCGACTGGAGCTTGTCCTGCCGCTTTTCGAGGGTTTCGAGGTCCTTCAGCAGGAGCTCGTCCTCTATGATGTGTATGTCGCGCATCGCGTCCGGAAAGCCCTCGACGTGTATTACGTTATCGTTCTCGAAGCAGCGGACGGTGTGGAGTATAAGATCGACCTCCCTTATGCTGGCGAGAAAGGCGTTCCCCCTGCCCTTGCCTTCCGATGCACCCTTCACGAGGCCCGCTATGTCGACCACTTCGAGATAAGTCGGGGTCAGCTTCTGGGGCTTCACCAGCTCCGCCAGCTTGTGGAGCCTGTCGTCCGCGACGGCCACTACGCCGACGTTATCGTCTATAGTCGTAAAGGGGAAGTTTCCGACCTCCGCCCCCGCGCTCGTAAGGGCGTTAAAAAGCGTAGACTTCCCCACGTTGGGAAGCCCTACCAGTCCGCATCTGAGTCCCATTATTCTTCTTTATACCTTTAATATTGAATTTTTATCTGCAAGAAATGTCAGGAGATAACGTACCTCAACGGAAAGAGCAGTCAAGAAACGCATCCGCCGGTTTCCGGGTCATTCATATCCAGAACAATTTGCAAATGATTGCCGTGAGAAGTAAACTATCCCTTCCTGTATTATCCGATAAACGTTGATACAACCGTCGGCTCGTAAAAATCACCGGAGAGACAGGTGGGACGAAATTCCTTAACGCAGCGGAATCCGACGTAAACAAGGTGAAACGCTCCATACCGGCCGGATTGTTTCACACGTGAAGCTTTAATTCGATTTAGGCAGCAAATTATATTCCCGATATCTCCGGGGAGACGGCTCCCCGCAAGATACGTTTGTCAATCAAAACAGGCCCTGAGCTATGAACGATAAACAAGCGCCGACACACGCCTGGCATGCAATGGACATCGGCTCGGTAATGAAGGCCCTTAACGCCGTCGAAAGCGGGCTCGGCGATATAGAGGCCGCCGAGCGATTAGCTCGATACGGAACCAACACGCTCCCGCAGAAGCCGCCCCCCCCTTTCTGGAAAACCTTTATATATCAGTTCCGAAGCCCGCTCATGTACATACTCGTCTTCGCCGCGGTCATAGCCTTCGCCATAAAAGAGCCGACGGACGCAGGCTTCATAATCATAGCGCTCCTCCTGAACGCCGTAATCGGCGGCTACCAGGAGTGGAAGGCGGAGCAGAGCGCCAAGGCCCTGCAAAGACTCCTCCAGATAAAGGCCACAGTCCAGAGAGAGGGCGAGATCGTTGATATGAACGCCGAGAACGTAGTCCCGGGAGACATCGTCTGGCTCGAATCGGGGAACAGGGTCCCGGCGGACATAAGGCTCATTATGGCCAACGGGCTCGAGATAGACGAATCCCTACTGACCGGAGAATCCCTGCCCGTGCTGAAAGACCAGTCGTGGACGGGAAAACCTGATACGCCCCTGGGCGACACGCTCAACATGGCCTACGCTGGATCGATCGTCACACGGGGCCGCGCCAAGGGCATAGTAGTGGCCACGGGGCAGGCGACAGTCGTGGGCCAGCTCGCCCTCGACGTGATGTCGGGGGCCCAGGGCGAGCCGCCCCTCATAGCGAGGATGAAGACGTTCACGCACATAATCGGCTTCGTGGCGCTCATATCCGCCGTCGCGATAGGAATTCTCGGCTTCGCGCTCGGAAGATACGACTTTGCGGAATCGCTGCGATTTATAGTGGCCCTCGCCGTCTCGGCGATACCGGAAGGCCTGCCCGTGGCGATGACTGTAGCCCTGGCGGTCGCGACGACGAGAATGGCCCGGAGAGGGGTTATCGTCCGCAGGCTGGCCGCGGTCGAGGGGCTCGGGAGCTGTACGTATATAGCGACAGATAAAACGGGAACCCTCACGCGGAACGAGCTCACCGTAAAAGAGGTGAGCCTGCCCGAAGGCGCGTCGTTCGAGGTGAGCGGAGTCGGCTTCGCCCCGGAAGGAGAGGTGCTTTCGGACGGGAAACCGGTGACGCCGGGAAGCCGCCCCGCGCTCGAGCGCCTGGCCCTGGCCGCCGTTCTCTGCAACGAAGCCGACCTCCACCACAGGGATCACGGCTGGGCCTGGCGCGGGGACACGGTGGACATATCGCTCCTCTCGTTCGGCCACAAGCTGGGTTACGACCGCGAGCCGCTTCTGGAATCGTATCCCCAGGTGAACGAGATACCCTTCGAGCCCGAGAGGCAGTTTTCCGCTTCCTATCACAAGACAGGCGAAGGCTCTATAACGGTTTTCGTGAAGGGCGCCCCCGAGAGGGTCATCGAGATGTGCGGGATTGAAAAAGAAGAAGACAAAACCGCCCTCCTCGCAATAGCGGAAGACATGGCCGGCAGGGGCTACCGCGTGCTCGCCCTCGCCGAGGGGGACATCGCAGACGATCTCCACCCCTCGGAGTTCCCTCCCGAGCCCTCCCGTCTCGAGCTGCTGGGATTCGCGGGAATGATCGACCCGCTCCGGCACGGCGTGCGGGAGGCCGTAAACAGCTGCCGGGAAGCCGGTATAGAGGTATCGATGGTGACAGGCGACCACCCCGTTACAGCCCTCGCCATAGCGCGCGACCTCGGCATGGCCTCCGATTTCTCTCAGGTGGTGACTGGCACGGAGCTCACGAAAAAGTCGCCCGAAGAGCTTCAAAGGCTCGTCGGCCATACCAACGTCTTCGCAAGGGTAAGCCCCAACCAGAAATACCAGATCGTGGAGGCGGCGCAGGGCGCGGGGCATTTCGTCGCGGTAACCGGGGACGGCGTCAACGACGCCCCCGCGCTCAGAACGGCCAACATAGGCATAGCCATGGGGAAGGAGGGAACGGACGTCGCGAAAGAGGTATCAGAGCTCGTCATCAGCGACGACAATTTCGCGACGATCGTGGCCGGGGTCGAGGAAGGGCGCGTGGCTTACGACAACGTTCGAAAGGTGATTTACCTCCTCATCTCGACGAACGCCGCAGAGCTTGTGCTCATAATCCTGAGCCTCGTGGCGGGCCTCCCGCTCCCTCTCCTGCCCGTTCAGATACTATGGCTCAACCTCGTCACGAACGGCATACAGGACATAGCGCTCGCCTTCGAGCCCGGCGAGGGCGACTCGCTTCAGAAGAAGCCGAGACCGCCGAAAGAGCGCATCTTCAACAAGATAATGGTAGAGCGGACGCTCGTGGCGACGCTTACCATAGGCATTCTGGGCTTCGGCTTTTTCTACGTCCTCATTCACAGCGGATGGAGCGAGGAGGCCGCCCGGAACGCGCTCCTCCTGCTGATGGTCCTTTTCGAGAACGTTCACATAGGTAACTGCCGCTCGGAAACGAAGTCAGCGCTGATACTCTCGCCTTTTAAAAGCCCGATTCTTCTGACCGGCGCCGTGACGGCTCTCCTGGTGCACATAGGAGCGATGTATCTGCCGATCGGACAAAGGATACTCGGGACAGAGCCCGTATCCCTCGAGACCTGGGGAATAGTGGCCGCGATCGCGCTTACTATATTCATAACGATGGAGATACACAAGCTCAGCTGGTGGTACAGGAACAGACCGGCCGCCCGCTAGCCGACAGCCTCCGTAGGCAATTTATGCAGCGAGGTATGTGCTTCAACCGTCGGCCATATCCGGTGTCTTGAATCTCCCATGGGCTATGTCGGTTTCACGCGCACGTTGTACGCCGTCGTTTGAAACGGCCGGCTCCCGGATTTTCGCGGAGCACGGCTGCCGTAGAGGGGGAGGAACTGTTGGGGAATGTTATATACGCCGGCTATTACCGTATGCCGGTTTCGGGACAGGGGCTTTCCTCGAGGTCGAACCATACGCTCCGGTGGTTGCCGTCGCCGCTGCCCGTCAGAAAAAATAAAATATAATGTATCTCCTCGTGTCTTAAAGCCATCAGGAATGTATCGCGATCGAGCCCGTTCCGAAACGCTATTTCGTCCCTCGACTGGCAGGCGACGAGCGTGTCTGGCGGGGCGTCGCCGCATGTGAGATCGTTCCTTACCGTAATCTCGCTTACTATCGGAACCTCGGTCGCATCGAGGTCCGGTATATCGTCTCTCGACTTGCTCTCCGTCTCCATGCACTCGGCCTGATCGATCCAGACCACCGTCTCTTCGTCGGTAAGGGGCCTTTGCTCGACGACCTCTCCCCCGATGGGGTCAGAGTCCGAGTCCCCGATTTCCACACAGCCCACGAAGAACACCGGCACAAATAAGATAGCCACGTATAGATATTTCACAATCCGACCTCCGGAAGCGTTTTAAAAAGCATGTCCCACAATACCTTACGCCTTGGGCCAAAGATCGGGTCTGCACGGTGCCAACTTCCCCCTATCCTCCCGCTGAATATACTTTACCCGGTTTAAATGCCCGGGTGGAACAATAAAACGGCTTGTCGGGAAATAGGGCTATAACACGCTTTTTCCCCCGGACACGGCCGACGCGGGTCAGGCGCTCCGGGCATTTTATAATGCCCATTGACGGCGATTACAGCCTGCAGCATAATCTCGGAAATGAGGGGCCCTAGAACGGACGGCGCGTCATAAAATCCGAGGTAAAGGAGAAGCAGATGAAGCTTAATATTTTGAATCCTGGATTTATCTTTTCGGCCTTGTTCTGTTTGACAGTGGCGACCGTTTTAAGCGCCGCACCTGCCCTGTCCCCGGCCGCAAACGCCGCGGGCGGAACGGCCAGGGGGCAGATAGAGTACAAGGATAAAACCATAGAGCTCAAATATGCGTACGTCATCACGGGCCCCGATATGTTCGATCCGGACCAGACCGAAACGACGATAATCCTCTCGCCGACTGACCTCGGAGACAAAATAGCCTCGTGCGACAATCAAAGCTGCGCGGGCGGGCTCACGGAAGGAATGACGCTTTCCACGGAGGACTTCGGCGGCACCGTCAGGGTCGTTTACTGGGTAGTAACGAACGACGGAATGACTCAGTATTCAGGCAATACCGACACCTCCGCGCTAACTCTGACGACAGACACACCCGAGAAAAAGGCCGGCAAGATGAGCGTAGACGCCTCGGCCGCATCCGGGCCGAAGATAACCGTCGAGTTCGACGCCCCGCTGACGAAAACATTCAAGCAATAGCAACGGGCCGTCGAGAACGGCTGGCGCGAAAAATAGCGGCTTCAGGCTTCGAGAAACCGCGGAAATCCGGGAAATCCCGAGGATAAAAGGAAAAAGGCGATTGGAGTAAATAAAAAAATAGCTTAGAAACTGCGTTACAATCATGTAATTTACATTTATTAGGAAAAACCATGCGCACCGGTATCCGGGCGCAACGAAGACGAGGGAGGATTGCCCATGAACCGCACGAATGGAGAGATAAGCGGAATTTTATTTCCGGCGCTTTTACTGCTCGCCGTGTCGATTCTGCCGCTGGGGGTAAGTGAGCCCGCCGGGGCGGACACGTTCGACAACCGCGAAAAGATATATTTAAAGGACATAACCCCGATACTCTACGAGCTTTCCGAGGTAGGAAAGTCCGTAAGCGCGAACGCCGTCAGCCTCGTTCACGGAAGCCCCGACAGGTGCTCCTACGAGTTCGGATACTACCAGGGGATAGTCGAATCACTGAAGACGAGGCTCACGACGATCCCCCCGCCCCCGAGGATGGGCGAAGTCCACGCGACCGCGCTCCAGGCCATAGGGGATTATTCGAGCGGCCTCACGCAGTACGCGGCGGCGTGCGTAGAAACGGACAACAACATAAAGTCCGAATACGCAGAGCGCGCCTGGCAGAATCTCGTTTCTGCAGACAACAAGATAAGGCAGGTGAACAGCCTTATAGCCAGCCCGTCCGTAGCCGCGGCTCCAGCACCTGTTCCGGTAAAGGAAACCTCCGCCCAGAAGATACAGCGCATGTGCACCGCGAGCTGGCCGGCCGATCAGCGCATGCAGGAATATTGCGTCAAGAATCAGACCGAATCCCTCGCGACCCTGAACCAGATGCTACAGATGTATCCCGCCGGCTCCCCCGAGAGGAAGATCATACAGAGCTGCAGCGCCGTATGGAAAAAGGGCGAGATTTACGATTACCGCATGACGGTATTCTGCGTAAACAACCAGCTCGGCACGAACTGACGGATTTGGCTTAGAGGAAAACAACATGCTCGAGATAATCCCCTTTGAGGAAGGGAATATCATAGGCTTCCGCCTTAAAGGTAAGCTCGAAGATAGTGAATTCGACGAGACGATCCGGCTTATCGAGGAGAAGCTGAAGCTCCATGAAAAGCTCAGGGTCTACGCCGAGATAGAAGAGTTCAAGGGGATGTCCGTCAACACCTTCATGAAGGACATCCACTACAGCCTTAGATACTGGTGGAGCTTCGACAAGGAGGCCGTCGTCTCCGACAAGGGCTGGCTCAGAACATGGGTCGGGATCGCCGGGAGCATAGTCCCCGGCGTCGAGGTCCGGCACTTCACCTTTGACGAAAAGGAAGAGGCAAAGGAGTGGATAAAGGAATAGCATATCCTGACCGCTTAAGCTCTGGAGCAGCCCACTACACCTCCACGAAGCAGAACACTGTCTATAGACCCGCCCGCCCCGGTGAGGAAACGGCCGTCTCCAACCTTGTCGCCCGGTCGTTCAACGAATTCATCGCGCCGTATTTTTCAGAAGAAGGGATAGAGGAATTCTTCAAATACGCCAATCCCCGCTCCCTCGCGAAGCGCTCGAAAGATGCTCACTTCGTTCTCGTCGCCGAAATCGATGGCGAGATAGCCGGCATGATAGAAATCAGGGAGATGAGCCACATCTCCATGCTCTTCGTCGACAAGGCTCGTCATGGGAAAGGCATAGGCAGGGAGCTCGTCCGATTAGCGCTCGAACGTGTAAAGTCGGAGAGCTCGCCACCTGAAGAGATCACGGTCAATTCCTCCCGCTTCGCCGTCCCGTTTTACGAAAGGCTCGGTTTCCTCAAAACCTCCGAAGAGAAAATCATAAACGGCTTCGTTTACATCCCTATGGCGCTGGCCCGACCCGAGGGTAAAATATTACGGCGTGAAGACCCCGCCCGATAAGAAATCTACAATAGAAGAAATAAGAACCCGTTTCGACGCCGACGTCGAAAGGTTTTCGAACCTCGAAACCGGCCAGCAGGCTGTAATCGATGCCCCGCTGATGCTCGAGCTCATATCCCGGGCGGCTGCGCGCGTAAAACCCGAGGCAGAGAATCTGCTCGACATAGGCTCGGGCGCTGGCAACAACACCATCGCGATTCTCCGGCTCCTGCCCGGCCTCAGCTGCGACCTCGTCGATCTCAGCCTCCCGATGCTCGAGCGCGCCCGCGAGAGGCTGGCCCGGGAAAGCGCCGGCGAGGTCAGGATATTCCACGGCGATTTCAGGGACGCTGCCCTCCCCGCCTCGCATTACGACATAATAGTCGCCGCGGCCGTGCTTCATCATCTCAGGGACGACGTCGACTGGGAGAGCTGCTTCCGCAAGATTTACAGCCTCATGAAACCGGGAGGAGTATTCCTCGTGAGCGATATGGTATGGAGCGGCAGCCCCGCCCTTCACTCTCTCGAATGGGAGCGTTATGGAAGCTACCTCGAAGCCCTCGGAGGCGCCGAATACAGAGACAAGGTATTTACCTACATCGAAAAGGAAGACTCCCCGAGGAGCGTCTCCTATCAGCTCGATCTCATGAAGAGATGCGGCTTTAAGGAAACGGACGTCCTCCACAAGAACGCCTGCTTCGCCGCCTACGCCGGGATTAAATAGCACAGGCAGGCGCATCCTCGTGTATATTGAAAAGTCTGGCGATTTTCGAGGGAGGCATGCATGGGTGAAAGGAATCTTTTCAGCAGAAGAGAGTTCGTCGGGATAGCGGGCCTCGGCCTTCTGTCAGCCGCAGCCGGCGCGTGCGCTCCCAAAGTCACTAAGCCCCCCGTACGCCCCTACCGGCACTTCCCCATGGTGGAGGTGTCGGAGGACAGGATCTTAAGACAGGCTGTGGGCCTCCGCCCTTACAGGCCCTCGGGGTTCGCCCTACGCCGCGAGCGCATCGGCTATAAGGACATCGTCCACAACTACGGCCACGGAGGCGGTGGCCTCACACTATCATGGGGAACCGCTCACATCGCGGCGAAAGAGGCCGCTCCCCTCGGTCACAGGACCTGCGCCGTCATAGGATGCGGGGCCGTCGGACTCGCCACCGCAAGGCTCATGCAGATAGAGGGATACAGGGTCACCATATACGCGAAGGACCTCCCCCCTCATACGACGTCCAACGTCGCCGCCGGGCAATGGTCGCCGTTCACGGTATTCGACAAGGAGATGATAACGCCCGGGTTTTACCGGGAGTTCCTCCGCGCGTCCATTCTTTCGTTCGGTTATTTCAGGAAGATGATCGGGAGCCGTTACGGCGTCAGTGTCGCCGACAACTTCTATTTCGGCGACTACCCCGTAAAGCTTCCCGACGTCATTTACGACCTCTCCGAGATCTACGGCAAGCCCAGAATACTCGTCCCCGGCGAATACCCCTTCGACGAGCCCTCGTGCGCAACCGTAAAGACGATGCTCATCGACACCCCGATCTATCTTAACGCCGTAATGAGCGATTTCAGGGAGAATGGCGGGAGGATTATAGTCAGGGATTTCAGGGACATCACAGAGCTCCTCTCGCTGGACGAGCCGCTCATAATGAACTGCACGGGCCTCGGATCGTACTTCCTCTTTAAAGACCGCGAGCTCGAGCCCGTAAAGGGCCAGCTCATAGTGCTGGAGCCACAGCCGGAGGTGGACTACATAACCCTCGTCAGGAACGGGGGTCTCTACATGATGCCCCGCTCCGACGGCATAATGCTCGGCGGCTCTCATCAATACGGCGACTGGGACCTCTCACCCGACCCCTTCGTAACCGAGCGCATATTCACGGGCCAGTCGAGGTTCTGGAACGACCTTCCGGTTGCATAAAAACCTGCGCGCCGTTTAATGTAGAATATAGCCATGACGGACTTCATACAGGTGCTCCTGGGCACGATCGTCGCGCTCCTTCCGATAGTAAACCCCTTCTCCGTCGCCATCACGTTCATCTCCCTCTCGAAGGACATGGACGACTCGAAGAGAAACCGTGAAGCCCTCCTCGCCTCCGTTTACATGACGATCATACTCGTCATATTCCTCGTGGCCGGCGTCCTCATAATGAAGTTTTTCGGCATATCCCTTCCCGGCATCAAAATAGCCGGGGGTCTTATCATCCTGAATATAGGATTCAAGATGCTGAACCCCGAATACAGGGACCTCCGCGCGATAAACGCCGAGACGAGGACACGTAGCGACGAAGACATCGCCTTCACACCCCTCGCCGTCCCGATGCTGAGCGGGCCGGGGGCCATAGCCGTAACGATCGGCATGGCGGCCACCGCGGGCTCGAGGCTCGACTACGCGGCCGAGTCCCTCGGCATACTGGTCGTCGCCGCCGTCACGTACGTCTGCCTCCGGGTGGCGGGCAGCGTGAAGAACCTCCTCGGCGAATACGGCGTCAACGTACTCACCCGCATACTCGGCTTCATACTCATATGCGTCGGCGTCCAGTTCGTAGTCGTAGGTTTTTACGACTTCATACTCAACGAAGAGTTTTCGAGGCCGGTCCTCCGGATGATAAAAGAGGTATGGAATGAGTGACCCTGCAAAGCGGATGTCAGCCGGGTCCGCCCAGCCGATCGCCGCAAACGGAATAACCATAAGACGGTACAAACCCGAAGACGCCGAGGCCATCTCGGAGCTATACAGAAAGTCCGTGACGGAGATAGGAATCGAGCGCTACTCCAAAGCCGAGGTTGACGCGTGGGCCTCCTACGCGGACGAGATCGAGGAGCTTCGCCACAGGCTCGCCGGGGGTTTGACGCTGATAGCGGAATGCGGAAACAGGATGGCGGCGTTCGGACAGCTGAAGCCCGCCGACCACGTCGAGTTTCTCTATACGCTTAAGGATTTTGCCAGGATGGGAATAGCCACCGCGATTTACAGGCGCCTGGAAGATGCAGCGATCGCCTCCGGGGCGAAGGTTCTTCACACGGACGCGAGCAGGATGTCGAGGCCCCTTTTCGAGAAGATGGGCTTTTTCCTCGTCGAGGCTGTGATCGAGGAGCGAAAGGGCGTGAAGATCGAGTGCTTCTCCATGAAAAAAGAGCTCTCCCCGTAAATCCCTAACCTTTCCGCTATCCCTCCGCTTTACACCCATGAGGCGTAATTTTCGGTCGTAATTCTGAAACGGGTTGATTCTCCCGCAGGGCACTCTATAATAAATAGGCTTAAAGAGGAGACAGATCATGAAGAACAACACTTCAGACCAGAACCTTGGCGCATTTCTTTTCGTAACCGCAATAGCGCTTTTCTTCGTTCTCGCCATTTATCTCTGGCTCAGCTGAGCTCGATTCCCGCCTCTGTGCCGCAGGATTCAAACTGCCTTAAAACCGGACAAAGGTTAAAGGGAGAGTTGTATATTCTCACATATCCCCCTCCCCTCTGTTGTCCAAATATCTGACACTCGACATCCTACATAACCCGCGCCGCCCGTAATCACTTAGCCGCCGCATGGCATGGTTATTGCTTCTGAATCGACATAAGAGTTGAGATCGAGGCGATGACGAATATCACTACCGCGAAAGAAGGCGACGGGGGTGAGCTGCCCGGATATGGGAGCTGCGCTCACTGCGGCGAGCCCACCGATATAGAGACGGCCGTCGAGTCGGCCGGCCTCCGTTTTTGCTGCACGGGCTGCAGCGCAGTTTACGAGATACTGAACAGCCTCGGCCTCGACGACTACTATAAAATCCGCGCCGCCCAGAACATAACGGGAACAGCCCCCGCGCGTGACCCTGCCTCCGGTGAGGATTATTCCTACCTCGACCAGAAGAGCTTCGCAGATATATATACGACAGAAGAAAAGCCTCTCACCATGAGCTTCTACGTCGAGGGCATAGAGTGCGCCGCCTGCCTCTGGCTCATCGAGAAGATTCCGTCCTGCGCGGAAGGCGTGGAATCCGTCTCGCTCAACATGTCGGACAATACGGCTTTAGTAACGTTCACCCCGGAGAAGAAGTTTTCCTCCTTCCCCGATGCGGTAAAGCGGTTCGGATACAGGGCCCATCCCGTAAAACCGGGCGAAGACACCGACGAGCTCAGGAAGAGGGAAAACAGGCGGTCGCTCATCCGGCTCGGCGTCGCCGCCGTATGCGCGGGGAATATTATGCTCCTCTCCGCCGCGGTTTATTCCGGCGCGGGCGGGGTTTTCGAGAAATATTTCACGCTCGTAAGCTTCCTCCTCTCGATCCCCGTCGTCACCTACTGCTCGCTGCCGTTTTACAGAAGCGTCATCGGAGCCGTGAGGTCAGGCCGGGTTACGGTAGACATCCCGGTCGTCTTCGTCATACTCGCGGGGTTCGGCCTCAGCGCATATAACTTTTTCGCCGGGAGCCGCGCCGTATATTTCGATTCGATAACGGCGTTCGTTTTCCTCCTCCTCGGAAGCAGATACTTCTTAAAGTCCGTCAGGGGACGGCTCTCCGAAAAGGAGCAGCCGGGGAAGACATTCTTTTCTTTAAACCGCGTGCTTGTCTGGGACGCCGGGGCGCGCCAGTTCTTCTACGAGCCCCTCGAAAGCCTTAAGCCCGGCAGCAAAATAAAGCTCTCGAAGGGCGAGCGCATACCCGCCGACGGCGAGCTCGTTTCACGAACGGCGGAGATCAACCTCGCCGTGCTCACAGGCGAGAACATCCCCCGAACGATAGAAAAGGGAGACGCCGTCTACGCCGGCTCGATACTCGAATCGGGCGAAGCGGTGCTCAAGGTCGGAAGCACGGGTAAAGCGACCCGCATCGGCAAGATACTCGACGAGGTCGAGCGGAACTATGCCGGCAAGGTCGGCCTCTCCGGGGGCAGCGACAGGTACGCCGCCGTTTTCACTTTGGTTGTAGGGATAGTTTCGATAACCGCATTCTTCGCAATTTCTTATATATATGGAACGCAGCAAGGCATGGAAAGGGTCATGGCCTTCATACTCATAGCCTGTCCGTGCGCGTTCGTCTTCGTCCTCCCGCTCTTCCACAGCATGTCCCTGAAGTCCGCCGCCGGGAAGGGAATCCTGATCAGGGACCCGGGCATTTTCGACAAGCTGCCCGGCGTGAAAAACATATTCTTCGACAAAACCGGCACGCTCACGAACGGCGTCTTCAGGATTTTGAAGTGGGACACCGAAAACCTCGGCGACGAGGACCTCGGGGCAATTCTGGCCATAGAAAAAAAGTCGGACCATCCAGTTGCGAGGGCTATAGTAAGCCGCCTCGCGGGAAGAAACCTCCCCCTCCCGGAGGTCACAAGCTTCGAGCACGTATACACGAAGGGCGTCAGGGCCGAAGCCCGAGGCAGCGTTTACACGATCACGTCCGAAGGATCTTCCGCTACGCCGGCGAACGAAATCAACGAGCTCATAGCGTCGACCATAACGGTCCGTAAGGACGGAGAAATTATATCCGAAATCATGCTCGGCGATTCGCTCAAGGAAGACGCGAAGTTCGCCGTGAGCGAGCTTTCTTCCATGGGTTACAGCGTGTTCATAGTATCCGGGGACAAGGAAGAAAACGTAAGGCAGGTCGCGGACAGGATACATATCCCGCGCGAAAACATCTTCTTCGGGGAAACACCGGAGGGCAAGTCCGGAATAATCGCCCGTTACGGCCGATCGATGATGATAGGCGACGGGCTCAACGACGCCCCCGCCCTCGCCTCGGCCGACGTCGGCGTCGCGATACAGGGAAGCGTCGGGGAAAGCATGAAGGTATCCGACGCCTACATACTCAACAACGACCTTTTTACGATTTTAGACCTCTTAAGCCACGGAGCCTCGGCCAGGGCGACAGCGAAACGCAACATGGCGCTCTCGATCTCATACAACTCTATCGCGGGTGCCTTCGCCCTGGCCGGATACATTACCCCGCTGGCGGCCGCCGTTTTAATGCCGGCGGTGTCTCTCATGCTCCTCGGCTCCGCGCTCCTGGGCAGGCCTTCACGCGCCGGGAGTAAAAGGAGGGCCGGGGCATGAACATCATTTTTCTCACGCTCGGAGTTTCCATAGCCATCGCCGTCGTCTTCCTCGCCGCGTTCGTGTGGGCGACCGGAAGGGGGCAGTACGACGACCTCGAAACCCCGAGTCACAGAATGCTTCTCGACGACTACGAATCCGAAAACACTAATCCGAGACCAAAGGAGGGCACGGATAAATGAGTACAGCGACGGCGGGCGTCTCCGCTACGATGGAAAAAATATTTTACGACGACGATATAGTCAAAAAATTTCTTTTGGCCACTGTATTCTGGGGTGCGGCCGCGTTTGTAGTTGGCCTTCTGGCCGCGCTCCAGCTTGCATACTGGCCGGCAAACATGGACACCTCGTGGCTTACGTTCGGCAGGATACGGCCCCTTCATACGAACGCCGCGATATTCGCGTTCGGGGGCAATATCATTTTCGCCGGTATGTACCACTCGACGCAGAGGCTGCTGAAAACACGGATGTACTCCGACGTCCTCAGCAAGATTCATTTCTGGGGCTGGCAGCTCATAATCGTCGGCGCTCTCATCACGCTCCCGCTCGGATACTCGCACGGCAAGGAATACGCCGAGCTCGAATGGCCGCTCGACGTCGCCATAGCGGTCGTCTGGGTCATCTTCGCCGTGAACTTCTTCGGCACGATAGCGATAAGGCGGGTTAAGCACCTCTACGTCGCGATATGGTTTTACATCGCGACGATCATCACGGTCGCGGTTCTCCACATCGTGAACTCCATCGAGATACCGGTCGCCATGCTCAAGAGCTACCCTGTCTACGCCGGGGCGCAGGACGCGCTGGTTCAGTGGTGGTACGGTCATAACGCCGTCGCGTTCTTCCTGACGACCCCCTTCCTCGGGCTCATGTACTACTACGTGCCCAAGGCCGCCAACAGGCCCATTTACAGCTACAAGCTCTCGGTAATTCACTTCTGGTCCCTCGTCTTCATATACATCTGGGCCGGGCCGCATCATCTTCTTAACACGTCGCTCCCCGACTGGGCGCAGACACTCGGCATGATATTCAGTCTCATGCTCTGGGCGCCGAGCTGGGGCGGCATGATCAACGGTCTCCTGACGCTCAGGGGCGCGTGGGACAAGCTGAGGACCGATCCGATACTGAAATTCCTGGCCGTCGCCGTCACCTTCTACGGAATGTCGACGTTCGAGGGCCCTCTCCTTTCGATAAAATCCGTGAGCTCGCTCGCGCACTATACCGACTGGATAATCGGCCACGTGCACGGCGGCACCCTCGGCTGGAACGGGTTCCTGACGTTCGGCGTCATCTACTACCTAGTGCCCAGGCTCTGGCACAGGGAGATGTACAGCCTTCGTCTCATGAACTGGCATTTCTGGATAGGCCTCTTCGGCATCCTTCTCTACTACATCTCGATGTGGGCCAGCGGCATCACACAAGGCCTCATGTGGATGGCCATCGGCGAAAACGGCCAGCTCGTATACCCCGACTTCGTCGAAACAGTGATGCGGATAGTGCCGCTCTATTACGTAAGGTTCGTGGGCGGAACCCTTTACCTCGCGGGATTCATCCTCCTCATCTACAACGTATGGATGACAGTCAAAACCGCGCCGAAGACGGAAAAGGCAGCGGCAGCAGTAAGCGTCGGCTCGATGGACCCGAGCGAAATGGGCAAGGGCCACAGGAAGCTCGAAGCGATGAGCGCGATATTCACCGTGCTCATGTTCATAGCGATAGCCGTCGGCTCTGTTATCGAGATACTGCCGACGCTCTCGCTGTACAAGTATTTACCGACCGCCGAGAAGACAGAGCCCTACACGCCTCTAGAGCTCGCGGGAAGGGATATTTACGTAAAAGAGGGCTGCTACGTCTGCCATTCCCAGATGATAAGGAAGCTCCCCTTCGACGTGCTCAGATACGGCGACAGCTCGACGCTCGGCGAATCGATGTACGACAGGCCGTTCCAGTGGGGGTCCAAGAGAACCGGGCCCGACCTCGCCCGCGTCGGAGGTAAATACCCCGACATGTGGCACGTCCGGCACATGATAGACCCGAGGGCCATCACCCCGAAATCCATCATGCCGGCCTACCCGTGGCTCGCCTCGAACAAGGTCGACTACACCATCCTGAGAAAGAAGTTCAGCGTCATGAGGATGCTCGGCGTCCCGTACGGCAACGAAGAGGTGGCCAATGCCGACATAAACGCCGAAAAGCAGGCGGCGCAGATTTACGAGGGCCTCCTGGAGCAGGACCCGTCGCTCAAGAACATAAAGGATACCGAGATGATTGCGCTCATAGCATATCTCCAGAGCCTCGGCAAAAAAAGCACTGAGGGGGTGGCATCATCAAACAAATAGCCCTTTCCTACTTTCAGGATATATGGATGACGGTGGTCGGTCTGATTATTTTCGTTTCGGTCTTCGCGGCGATCTTTATCCGCGCCATGACCACGCCCAGGAGCGAAATCGAGGAGATGGAACGGCTGTCTCTCGAAGAGGACAGCCTGCTTCAGAAGGAGGATTATAAATGACTGAAAAAGATAAACTCATTCAGGATCACGAGTACGACGGCATAAAGGAGCTCGACAACCCCCTGCCCCGCTGGTGGCTCATGACGTTTTACATAACAATCGTGTTCGCGGTCGTCTACTTCGCCTATTACGAGTTCCTCGGCGGGCCCGATTCCGACCAGCGGCTTGCAGCCGAAATGAGTCACATCAGGGCCGAGCAGGAGAAGGTCGCCGAGGCCGCAAAGGAAGAAATGGCGACAAAGGACTACGTCGCCCTCGCGTCTAACCAGGAAGTCTTAGGCAGGGGTAAGGCCGAGTACATGGTCAAGTGCATGGCGTGCCACGGCGACAAGGGCCAGGGGCTCATCGGCCCGAACTTCACCGACGACTACTGGATACACGGCGACGGCACCGTGCCCGCGATTCTCAAGGTCATGAACGACGGAGTCCCCGACAAGGGCATGCCGCCGTGGAAGGGGCTCATAGCTCCCGAGCTCCAGGAAGACGTCGCCGTCTACGTCTACAGCCTCCACGGCTCTAACCCGCCCGGGGCCAAGGCGCCTCAGGGAGAAAAAGTAGAGCGGCAATGAAGGTAGTAGACCAGAGAAATCTCCCCCAGGAACGCCCGGCCTCCATGGACGAGACGGGCAAGAGGGTCTTCATATTCCCGGCCCAGGTAACGGGGGTCTGGAGGCGGTGGAGGACAGTATCGGAAATCTTCCTCGTGATATTTTTCCTCGTCCTCCCCTGGGTTAAGATCGGCGGCCACCAGGCGCTCCTCCTGGACATAGCCGAGAGGAGGTTCTCCGTATTCGGCCTCACCTTCTGGGCCCACGACGCCCCGCTCGTATTCTTCATACTCGCGTTCCTCACAATCGGCCTCGCTTTCATAACGGCCGTCTGGGGAAGGGTTTGGTGCGGCTGGGCGTGCCCGCAGACGGTATTCATCGACGGCGTCTTCAGGCGACTCGAATACCTCATAATAGGGAGTCACATACAGCAGCGTAACCTCGCCAAAGCCCCGTGGGACATAAAAAAGTTCCTCAGGCTCGGGTTTCTCTGGACGCTCTTCCTGATCGCGAGCCTGATAATAACGCACAGCTTCCTGGCCTATTTCGTAGGCGCCGAAAAGCTCGTCGATATGACTCAACACAACCCGCAGGAGAACTGGACGATCTTCGTCGCCATGGCCTTCATAACCGCCGTAATTCTCTTCGACTTCGGGTGGTTCAGGGAGCAGTTCTGCATAATCATGTGCCCCTACGGAAAATTCCAGTCGGTCCTCATGGACGACGACTCGATCACAGTCTCCTACGACAGCGTGCGCGGGGAGCCCAGAAAGGGCCTCGTAAAGCCCGGAGAAACCGAAGGCGACTGCATTAACTGCTACAAGTGCGTCGCTGTGTGCCCGACGGGCATAGACATAAGAAACGGCCTTCAGCTCGAATGCATAGGCTGCGCGGCCTGTATCGACGCCTGCGACGAGGTGATGGACAAGATAGAAAAGCCTCACGGGCTCATAAGATACGCGACGGGCAATGCGCTCAAGGGCCTTGCCACGCGTCTCTTCAGGCCGCGCGTCGCCATCTATTCCGTCCTTCTGGTAGCCGTCGTCGCGGCGCTCGTATTCTCCGTTTCGAGAAGACAGGACCTGACAGTAACGGTTCTCAGGGGAAAGGACACTCCTTTTCAGGTTATACAAAACCCCGACGGCTCGGAGCAGGTCATAAATCACTTCAAGATGAGCGTAAAGAACCAGACCTTCAGCGACATCTCGGTAAAGGTTGCGCTTCCGGGCGAGCTGACCGAAAAGGGGGTCGAGATAGTCACGCAGAGCGACACGCTCGATATCGGGCCGGGAAAAAATCTGACGGTTCACTTCTTCGTCAAGTTCCCCCGGAGCTTCACAGCCAAAGGCGGAGAGGGAGCCGCGCGGCTCGACTTTATCGATCCCGAAAGCGGCAAAATAGAAACGACGGAGGACCTCCAGCTTGTCGGACCCGGCGCAATTTAACGAGCTCATAGCGAAGTGGTCGTTCGTATCTGTGCCGCTCGGGGTTTTCATCGCGAGCCTCCTGGGCTCGACGCACTGCGCCTCGATGTGCGGCCCTGTCGCCGCAATGGTGCACGGAAGGAACGGATACCTGCCCCTCTATCACATTGGAAGACTCGTGAGCTACCTTACCCTCGGCGCGCTGGCCGGGCTTTTGGGCGAGACTGTTTTGTCACGAAGCCTGCCGGTCGTTTCGACCGTCTCGCTCGCCGCCGTATCTCTCTTCCTCGTGTATACGGGCTGGAGGCTCGTCAGGGGAAAGTCGCTCGACGTCATACCCGGAAGGCTCGTCTCTTCCATCCTCAGGTATCCGGCAAGGTGGTCCCTCACGCAGAGAAAGCCCGTCGCCTCATTGACCATGGGAATTGTAAACGGCTTCGTGCCCTGCGGATGGGTGTACATATTCGTCATCGGGGCGGCCGCCGCGAAAAGCCCGCTTTATGGAGCGGCGCTCCTGTTCGTATTCTGGCTCGGAACGCTGCCCGCGCTTACGGCCCTCTCCTACGCATACAAAAAAGGGGTGAGCATGGTGCCGGTGAAGGCAGGAATGGTAGCGGGTATGATACTGATAGCGGTGGGTCTATTTAACTTCGCCGCCCACATCGTGCCCTCGGAAGGCGGGCGTCACGTGCACAGCCATGGCCGGAGCCATACGCCCGAAGAGCAAGGGCACATACACCACCACTGACAGCCCACTCGCGGGCACGTAGTAAGTTGGGTTACATCCTGACGACCGTCATTCGAGCGAAAAGAGCTTCAGCTTCCTGTAAAGCGTGTCCCTCGAAATACCGAGCATGTCGGCGGCCTTGGATTTATTTCCGCCGGATTCCCGGAGTGCCTGCTCCAGGGCGAACTTCTCCAGCTTGTCGAGCGAGAGCAGCTGATGCTCCGACGCCCGCGGCTGGCTCCAGAGGAGATGATTCTTGAGGTCCTTTTCCGTTATCAGAGTCTTTCCGGGCGGTATAACGGCGACGATGCTCTCGATGAGATTCTCGAGCTCCCTGATGTTCCCGGGGAAATCGTAGGAATAAAGCGCAGAATACGCCTCCTCCGAGAATCCGCCGACCTTCTTGCCGTATTTCGCATTGAACCTCTTAAGGAAATAATCCAGCAGAAGCGGAATGTCGGTTCTCCTCTCCCTCAAGGGCGGGAGCTCGATCACGATAACCGCGAGCCTGAAGAAAAGGTCTTCCCGGAGATATTTCGTCTTGAGGTCTTCTATAGAGTGATTGCTTGCTGCAATAACCCTCACGTCGAGGGGTATCTCGTTCGTATAGCCTATGGGCCTCACCTTATACTCTTCGAGCACCCTCAGCATCCTCACCTGAAGGTCCTTCGGCATCTCGCCTATCTCGTCGAGGAATATCGTCCCCTTGTCCGCGGCGAGAAAAAGTCCCTCGTGGTCCCTGACCGCCCCCGTGAATGCCCCTTTTCGATACCCGAAGAGCTCGGATTCCAGAAGCTCCTTCGGTATCGCGCCGCAGTTAACGGCGATGAACGGCTTCTCGGCCCTCTCGCTCTTAAGGTGAATGGCCTTCGCCATGAGCTCCTTTCCGGTGCCCGTCTCGCCCACGATGAAAACGGGAGCGTTGCTGCCCGCGCCGGCCGAGGCCTTCTCGAAAACGAGCCTCATGGCCTTCGAGCTGCTCACTATATTGTCGAAGCCGTACTTGTCCGACAGGAGGTCCTTAAGGTTATCCACCCTGTCTTCGAGTTCGCGCGTATTCCTTATAGCATCTATCTTGTTTAGAAGAACATCCTTGTCGAAGGGCTTCGTGACGAAATCCTTCGCCCCGAGCTTTATCGCCTCGACGACGTTCTGGACAGTCCCCTGTCCCGTCACCATTATCACCGGAAGCTCCGGCATGAGGTCCCTCAGCTTTTCTAAAAGCGTATAGCCGTCCATGAGCGGCATTACGAGGTCTACGAGGGCGAGGTCGATATCCTGGTCTTCCCGCGCCTTTTCGAGGGCCTCCTTCCCGGAATAGGACTGCACGACCGCATACCCGCTCCGTTCGAGCAGCTCACTCAATATGCCGACGAATTCCGTGTCGTCGTCCACTAGCAACACTTTGAATCTTCGTTTATCCACTATGCACCCTTTCCCGTGTCTATAGGCAATTTTATCGATAACGTGGTTCCCTTCCCTTCCTTGCTGCTGATCGTGACGTCTCCCCCGTGATCCGCTACGACACGCTTCGCGACCGAGAGACCGAGTCCCGTCCCGACGCCCGTCGGCTTGGTCGTGAAAAACGGGTCGAAGATAAACGGGATAACTTCTCTCGGTATGCCCGTGCCCGTGTCGGCGATCCGCACCACAGCGAATCCCGGAACGTCGCCGCCCTTTGCCGTGATGGTAAGATTCCCGCCTTCCGGCATGGCGTCGATGGCGTTCATTACGGCGTCGCTGAAAACGAGGTGGAGAAGGTTCGGGTCGGAGAGGATGACGAGGTCCGGGTCCATATCCGTTTCCGCGGTTATTTCGTGCTTCCGCAGAAGCGGCCGCATCATTTCGAGCGATTCCGAGAGGATTTCGGAAAGATTCTGCGGCGCTTTTTCGCTCCGGGGGTTGCTTACGAACCTGAGCAGCCTCTGTATGACCTTCTGGCCGTAGAGTATCTGTCTTTCGATCGAATCGAGCTTTTCACCCATTTCGATGTATTCGGGAACGTCTCCGATGTCGTCTTTCAGCATCTGCACCCGGAGCAGCATCGACGCGAGCGGAGTGCCCATGTGATGAGCGAATCCCTCCGCCATCCTTCCTACTATCTGCGCCTTTTCGAGCTCCACGATTTTATTCCTCATCGTGATCCTGGCCGATATATCCCTCACCGTCTCGATAAACCGTCCGCCGCCCTGATCCATGTACACGAGGCTTATGCTGACCGGTATGCGCCTCCCGCCCTTGTTCATCATCTCCGTTTCGTGGTCCAATACTGAAGCGCCTTCCCTCACACGCTCGAGGAGAGATGAAAAACTCTGCCTCCTCTCGGGGGTGATTATTTCCCAGATTTCGTTTATGTGTCCGCCGTCGCCGGCAAAGAGATCGAGACCTGCCCTGTTTACGGTCTCCACTCTCCCCGACGAATCGAACACGAGGACGGCGTCCGACGTATTGTCCAGCACGCGGCGGAACTTTTCATCCCCTTCCCGTACAAGCCGCTCGGCAACTCTCCTTTCCGTGATATCGACGATGGTGCTGAGAACCACCATCCCCTTTTTCGTCTGCACGGGATTGAGCCCAATCTCGACGGCGAGCTCCGTACCGTCCTTTTTAAGGGCGTAAAGCTCCCTGCCCTTCCCCATGGGGCGCGCGCTCGGAGAAGCGAGGTACGAATATCTGAACTCGGTGTGTATAGTTCTGAAACGCCTGGGAACGAGCACTTCGACGGTTTTCCCGACCAGCTCGCCGGGCTCGTACCCGAACATCCTGTTCACGAGCGAATTAACGAAAAGTATCTTGCCCCTGTGGTCCGTCATGACTATCCCGCTCGGCACCGATTCCACGATAAGGCTGTAATTCTTTCCAAGCAGTTCTTCGTCGGACTCAAAGTCCTTCCCCTCGGGCTGCACCTTTTCCGTATGCTCCACGATTTTCGAAACCCGCTCTTTTTTTCTCTTTTTCGCGTCTTCCTTCGTCACAAAACACACACGCATATATATGGCATCCGAGAAACCGCCGATTTTTACAGAATAGCACTACGGCACCCCTGTTACAATCGCCTGTCCGTTCAAGCAGACATGCGAGAGATGCGGTCAGATATAAGAGTAGTATTCGAATCTCCTCTCCCACGTCTGAAGGTCGTATGACGCGACGACGAGGTCCTTCTGATCCCTCGTGTCTTCGTCGACCACATAATAGTTGAGGATGGATTCGGGCTCAAACCCGTAGTGGTTCAGGATTCTTATGAAGCTCAGATTATCGTTGAGATATCTCACTATTATTTTTTGAAAGTGCCTCTTGAGACCTTCGAAAAGAAGCAGGTTGAACATTAGAGAACCGAGCCCGTTTCCCCGGCATTCGGGGTCCACTACGAGCTTCACTTCGGCGGCGTGCGGCCAGAAAAGCCCCTCGGTGCTGAGGGTGCCCTTGGCGACGATCTCGCCGTCCTTGATCGCGACAAGGTCCTCGACCTTCTTGTAGCTCGGGCTCAGGAACCAGTTCTCTAAAGGCTCGCGGCCCGATACGTCGTCTTTATATATGAGCAGGTCGGATTTGGGTATCCTCGAGAAAAACCTCCTCACAGCGGCCAAATCCTCCTGCCGAAGCTGCCTCACGACTATCGTCGTCTTGTCCCTCAAAACGAGCTCTCTCGGGTATCCTTTCATTCTTTTAATTAATCTTGCAAGAGCCGTACCAGTTGCGCTTTTCTGCATAAAATTAAGTAATTGAGGTAATTTCATCGATACAGCTCCTGCCTGTGCCATGATTTTAGAAGGAAACGTACTATACCGGACGACCCGTATGCCAAAGCGCAAGTCCCGCCGAGCACCGGGCATGCGACAGGTTAGTGTCTTAAAATAAGACACACGACAATAAGCTGGTTAAAGGGCGGTGAAGTACGGCCCGGGATTGTTTCGGAATCCGGGGACAATATCACTCGGCGGCTTTTTTCGCTGCGCCGGCGCTCTTCAGGAACTCGATGACCTCGACACTGTTCTCGCCCGCCCACTCCCAGTCGAAGATTTCTATTTCGTTCAGGCTCGTGAGGTCGTCGCCGAAGAGAAAGACAGTGCGGTAGCCGTCCGTCCACCATGGCTGCTTCATGAAATTCCAGTGCGGGTCGTCCGGCGTGGAGGGTCTTATCCCCTTCACGTATCCGAACTTCCGGACGCCGCCCGAAAAGAGAAGGTCCTGCTCGAGATAGGTCCTCGCCTCGTCGAGGTCGGGGTCTATGGCGTGGGCCGAGAGCCACGGGGTTCTGAACGTCATGTAAGAGCCGACGTCCCTGCTTACGGAACCGACCCACACGTCGAGTCCCTTGTATGTTACGGGCATGAGCCACAGGCGGAGGTGGTTCCGCTCGTGTATGCTGGAGCGCGCCTTCTGGAGCCCTATATCCTGGGCTCGCTTGAAGACGAACACGCTGCTCATGGGGGAAGTCCTGTACCTCGCCCCTGTGAAATACGCCTTGAACGCCCTCCAGCCCGAGCCCGGAGTTATGGGCTCGGTAACGTCCCAGCCGCGCCTTATGAAGGAGGCTACGATATTGTCCGTATCGCCGACGACGAAGAAGTTAAGAGCGTCGTTCTCGCCCGTGCCGTCTTTTCTGGTTGCGCAGCACGGAAAGCTTTCGAGCGCCTGGCGGAGCTCCTCTTCCGTCTCGTAATTTATATACTCGTCTTTTTTGTAAATGGTGTCCCAGTCGACGCGCTGATAATCGAGCTTTATTCCGGGAATAACGAAATAGAACATGAAATTATGCTGGCGGTTTTCGCCGTAAACGCTGACGTTCAGGTACTTCATCCCCGGGTCCCAGTCGGCGTAGAAAAAGCCCGAGATTTCACCGCCGGGCGGGATGTCCCTTCTTACGCTCTGCTCGTTGAAATATTCCGTGATTTCTTCATTTGCCGGGTTCGCGAAGCCGTGATTCGTATAGGCGGCCTCGTTAGGCGAGTAATATCCCGGGTCCATCGCCACGTAAACCAGCGTAACGGGCCTCCCGGTATTGTTTTCGACTTCGAGCCATACCGGCTGAATCCCTTTCGAGGCGAGATTGAAGCCGAAAATCTGCTCGCTCTCCTGATCGCTCGGAACCGCGGCGGTAACGGTGATGCCGTCTTCCGACTGCGTTTCGCTCCTCGTCATAAAGGGCACGTCTTTAAGCGGGTCTTTCGAGGGCGAATATACCTTGCAGCCCCTGGCCGGAGGCGCTCCGAAAGCCGCTTCGTCCTCCGACTGGGTGCCGCAGTAAGGCGAGCACCCCGCGATCACCGCCGGGATCGAAAGCACAAGAATAGTTAATAGTATTTTCATAGCCTTCATCGCATGAAACCTATCCGCAACAGGCCGATCGGCTTGCCCCCGGCTCAATAATCAGTCTCCTCCCAGGGGAGTATCACCAAATCATCCAGCTGAACCTGCTCGTCAGTGAAAAAGAACACCGCCCTTCGTCCGTCCGACCACCACGGGAGACGCGAAAGATTACGGTGAGGATTATCACTCGTCGCGGGCGGGACTCCCTTCACGAATCCGAGCTTCGAAACGTTATTCGAAAGTATGAGGTCTTCCACGATGTAGTCCCGGGTCTCGTCGATGTTGGGGTCTATCTCCTGCGCGACGAACCAGTATTTTCTCACCCTCAGATCAGAGCCTATGTCACGGCTGACAGAGCCGGCCCATACGGTCATATCCTGGTAGCGTATAGGCGTCAGCCACAGCCTGAGCGTGTTGCGCTGGCGGTACGTGGAGGCCCTTTTCAGCCTCGTTTTCTGAAGGCTCACATCCTGCCGCCGCCCGTATGTATAGAGGCTCGACATCGGAAAAGTCCTGTACTGGGCTGTCGAGAACATCCTCTTAAAGTCCACGTTGAACTTCTTCGTCTCGACCTCCGCGACGTCCCACCTCCGCCTGATAACGGCGGCCGATATGTCGCTCGGCTTCCCGACGAAGATCACGTTTATGGGGTCGCCCTGCCCGGTGCCGTCCTCCCCCGTCGTGCAGCAGGGAAGCGCGGCGAGCGCTTTACGGAGCTCTTCCTCCGAGTCTACGTGTATAAGCTCTTCGCTCGTGTAGAGGGTTGTGAAATCCACCTGCTCGTCGTCGGGCGTTATCCCTGGGACCTCGAAATAAAACAGGAAATTTTCGGTGTCCTCTACTTCAAAAAGCGTAACGTTGACGAATTTCATTCCCGGGTCGAGGTTGGTATACACGAAGCCCTTTCTGCTATAGCCCGGCAGTATGAACTCGAGCGCGATTGCGTTTTCGTCGAACACAGCGTCCATTCTCTTGTTCACCGACTTGCTGAACCTGAAATGATTCATCCACGAAACCTCGTTCGGTGAAAAATATCCCGGGTCGAGCGCCACCGGCATGAACATGTAAGGAACGTCGGAATTGTTCTCTATATCGATCCAGACCGGCTGCACGCCCTTGGCTTCGAGGTCGACTCCGAATATTTCCTCGCTTTCGTCCCGGCTCAAAACAGCCACGGTTACGGTCAGCCCGTCCCTGCTCTGGGTCTGCGCCCTTTCGAGGAAACCGGATTCCCCGAGCGGCTTGGGATCGTATGACGCGGCGCACCCGGAAAGAACGAGCAGCATTATAAATACGAAAGCAGCACGGAAAGCATTCGGCATGATAGAGGCGAAATTATCGCAGCGGCGATACGATACCGGCTCGCCGCGATGCAGACAAAGGCTGCAAGGTTCCGGCGAGCCTTTTACAATATCCCGCTGTGTTTATTTGCCGGTAATTTTATTGCTTTAAGGAAAATTATTCAATACAGTTCCGACACGAAAGTTCGCGAGCCTTGAAAAGCGCCGCCCTTCGAACGAGGTCCGTCTCCGATAATATGACTGAAAACAGGAGCTTCCATCCTCTCCGGGCGCCGGCGCACAATCGTACGAAACCCTTCGGAAGAAATTTCGCTCGACCGATAAAATTATTAGAACTGGAATGCTACGCCTATCTGCGGACCGGATATCCACGTCCCATACGAAGCGATCGTCGCCGCTCTCGTCCTTATATTTATCGTAGAGGGCCCTGTAGCCGATTACAGGGGTTATCCGGTACCATGGAAGCTCGTAACCGATATATCCTGCGATATTCCAGGATATGGATATGTCCGACGAGAACCCCGCGGTAAAAATGTAATCTCGATATACTCCTAAATCTCGGAGCGCGTACGATCTCCAGACCGTTTCGCCCGTGCATTCCCGAATAGCCCCTTCGTTTACCCCGCGAGACACACAGCCGAAACGGCGGCAATTCTCTTTATACGACTCGTCGACGCCTGACTACCGCTGCACAGGGTCCGCACGATGCGGGGCCGCGCCGTCGCGTGCCTCGGCCTCCGCTTTCTCCAGCTTCCTGATATCTTCGGGCGACAGCTGCGGGCGATCGATCCTGATCGTCAGCCTGTCGAGCTTCGCAGTAAGCGCGAAAGGCGGCTGATAGTCCTCGTCGTTCACGCCGGTGAGCGTGTCGGAGCCTACGTCGAAGCTCTCGTCCCACTGCAGTATCATCGGCAGCGTGTGCTCCATCTTTATCGTTTGCACTTCCTTTCCGTCGACCTTCAGCGTGCCTGTGCCGGAACTGCCGACGCCGCTGAAGCTGTTATAGGCAAGCGTGCCGCTGCCGCTGCCGTCGTACTTGAAATCGAATTCGAGCGTGTGTTTGCCCGGTGCGAGGGCTTCCGGTCCCTCCCACTTTATCCGCTTCAGGTCGAGAAGGTTCCAGAGGAATACCGGCCTGCCTTCGAGCAGGTAAAAGCCGTATCCGGCGAATCGTCCGCCCGAGGTCAGAATCATCCCCTCGGCCCCGCCCTCCGGCACGTCGATATCGGCGGTGATGGTGTACGAGCTGTTCAGCAGAAACGGCGAGTCGCCTTGCGGCAAACCCGTCATCGGCCGCGTGTAAACGAACTCCGTACGCCCGGCCGTTATGTTCGGGCGCGGGGCGACGATTCGGGCCGCCACCGACGCATCCAGCGGGAAGACCTGATATTTCTTCGCTTCCTCGACGAACATCTTCCGCATCTCCTCCACCTTGTCCGGGTGCTCCGCTGCTATGTCGTTGGCCTGACTGAAGTCCCTGGTCAAATCGTAGAGCTGGAACACCTGGTTATTCAAGGGGTCGGGATTCGCCGGGCCGAAAGCCTCCCACGGCGCGCGGTTAACCTTGGTGCTAAGGAGCCAGCCGTCGTGGTAAAGCGCCCACTGGCCCATCATCTCGAAATACTGGGTACGGTGCCTGGAGGGCGACTTGGCGTTCTTCGCGTCGAAGGTGTAGAGGAAGCTCGTGCCTTCGATAGGCGCCTGCCTGACTCCATCCACTACCTCCGGCGCCTGGATTCCGGCCGCCTCCAGTATGGTGGGCATGACGTCGATCACGTGAATGAACTGTTCGCGGAGCGCCCCCTTGTCCTTGATGCGCGCCGGCCACGACACCGCCATGTTTTGGTTGACGCCGCCGAGTCTGGACGCGTTCTGCTTGAACCAGTCGAACGGCGTGTCGAAGGCCCACGACCAGCCCGCGGACATGTGGTTATAGGTCTTTTCCGTTCCCCATACGTCGTAGAACTTCATCTGCACGTCGACCGGCACGGTGACGCCGTTAAAGAACGCGACTTCGTTGGGCGTGCCGAGCGGCCCACCCTCGGCGCTGGTGCCGTTGTCGCCGTTTATGTAGATGATAAGTGTGTTGTCGAGCCGCCCGAGATCTTCGAAGGACTGTATAACGCGCCCTATCTCGTGGTCGTTATAGGCAGCGTAGGCGGCGAAGACTTCGACCTGGCGGATGAAGAGCTTTTTTTCCTCCGGGGTGAGCTCGTCCCAGGGCTTAAGGATTTCCTTCGGCCAGGGCGTCAGCCTCGCATCCTGCGGAATCACGCCGAGCCGCTTCTGGTTCTCGAAGATGCGCTCGCGGAGTTTCTCGTAGCCGTCGTCGAAAAGATGCATCTCGTGTATCCTGTCTACCCACTCCTGTGTTGGATGGTGCGGCGCGTGCGTGGCGCCGGGAGCGTACTTGATGAAGAGAGGTTTCGAAGGGTCGATCTGGTGCATACGCGTCATCCAGTCAATCGCATCGTCAGCCATTGCCGTGACGAGGTTCCAACTCCCCTCCTGTCCCTTGAAAGGATAGATTTGCGTCGTGTTCCTGAAGAGATTCGGCTCCCACTGGTTGGCGTCCCCGCCGACAAACCCGTAGAAGTATTCGAAGCCCATGCCTGCAGGCCACTGGTCGAATGGCCCCACCTGGCTGGCCTCGAAGGCCGGCGTGTTGTGGTTCTTGCCGAACCAGGAAGTCGCGTAGCCGTTATCGAGCAGGACGCGCCCTATGGTGGCCCTGTCCGGTTCTATGATGCTGTTGTAGCCGGGGAATCCGGTGGACTGCTCGGATATAACGCCGAATCCGGCCGAGTGGTGATTGCGCCCGGTTATGAGCGCGGCGCGCGTCGGCGAGCACAGTGCGGTGGAGAAGACCCTGCTATAACGGAGTCCCTCATTCGCGACCCTGTCCATCGTAGGGGTTGGAATGACGCCGCCGAATGTGCTCGGCACACCGAACCCGGCGTCGTCGGTAATGATCAATAGCACGTTCGGTGCGCCCGCGGGCGGTACGATTCGCGGCCACCACCACGGGGTCGACTGCAGCGCGTCGTCCTTTATAACGCCGCCAAACGGCAATTCGGGGGCCGGCAGCACTTTGCCGTCGATTGTCATGGTTGCGGCGGGCGAGCCCGGCGTACCTGTGATCTCTTGAGCCATGAGTGAGCCCACGGCCGCTAAAAAAATTACTATTACAAAACCCGCAATTCTCGAATGAATTTTCATAATCTCTCCCACCCGATTTTGATTTCCCTGATGCAGTCAATTACAAAAACACCTTAGACTTAAGGCTCTCGTACCCCCCGAATCGAGCGCGGTGCAGAGCCGGCCGTTTCCCCATCCGTCGCAAGCAGCCCCGGGCAGCTGTTCCGAAGGCATCATTCAAAACCCAAAACACATTTAAGTGAACCGTATCAGCCTCGTAATACTTGATAATTTCCCACACACGACATTCTCGAAACCGAATATCCGATTCTGGAAGTTTATTCTATAATTATTTATAATTGATTGCTATCCGAATATTGCAACTGGCGGAAATAGCAGCTTAGGCGATCCCCATGGAAGACCGTAATTCGTCGGCGGCCCCGAGTTTTCTCGTCACTATCGAAACCAAAGAGCTGGAAGAGCTCTCCCAGCATATCAAGGAAGCGGACATCGAGCTGCACCAGGCGGGCAAGACCTTATCGCATTCGAACCTGATAATGCTCGGCTTCGACAAGGTGCACCTCCAGGTAGGCGCCTACGGCTCGGCGGCCATATCCAACGCCACCTCCGACAAGGAAAGGTTCGGGCTCCTGTATAAAATCGACAACACGTGCAGCACGAGGTGCAACGGACACATAATGGAGAACGACAAGTTCATCGCCTACGGGCGCAACGCCGAGCATATCGCATACAACGACGGCCCCTGTGAATGGGCTTATGTGACGCTCGACTATTCTTTTCTCGAAGAGAATCTGCTCGAAGCCGTGAACGGCAGTATGGATACCGGGAGAGGAGCCGTTTCCTGCCTTCGCTGCCGGGACGGCGCCGCTGTCGGGATGCTCATTACCGTTATAAACGAGATTGCGGGCATCGCGGAAAAGAACCCCTCGTTCTTCGCGAACAGGCACCTGAGAGCCGGAATGGAATACTCGCTGATCGAGGCCCAGGCGGCCGTCTTCAGCAGCACACTCGACTCGCCGGCCGGCGGCAACGGAAGGGGCAGGACCTCCCGCTCCGGTATTATCAAGCGCTCGATCGATTTCCTGAAGGCCAACTCTTACGAGCCGGTGCACGTAACGGATCTCTGCGCCGCGCTCGGCGTAAAGATGCGAACACTATACTACGCCTTTCAGGAATACTACGGTATAAGCCCGATCAAATATCTCCGTCTGGTGAGATATGCAAGAGTCCGGAGAGACCTGCTGACTGCAGACCCTAAAAGAACGACCGTGACCGACATCGCCGCCAAATGGCATTTCTGGCATTTCGGAAGGTTCTCCGTCGAATACAAAAGCCTTTACGGTGAGTCACCTTCCGCAACGCTGAGCAAAGCCCGCTATTGATAAAAGATGGCCTCGCCTTTTGTATGGGAGCAATACCGGAGCGAAGACCGCTCACCTTGCCGCCCTTTACCTAATCTTCGTCGGCAGGGGGCACAGCGGCTTCGAGCTTAATCGTTATGCCCGATACGCCGATATTGAGATCGACCCCTTCCATCGTCGAATGGAGCTTCAGGAGGACGCCGTTCTCGTTTTTCAGAACGACCCCGCCCGCGCCGCCGCCGAGCGCGATACCGTAATCGCCCGCGACGTATGTTCCGGGAAACTGGCCGAGGTTGAAAAGGTTATAAACCTCTCCAACGGCAGATATCTTTGCGACGCCCACCCCGCCGACCTTTATCCCGCTCGTCTTGAAAATGTACTCCGAGCCCTGGTAGTTAAGAATACCGCTTCCCTCGCTCCCGCCGATTATCAGCCCGAACTGCGTTTCGTCTATCGATATAGTGCCCGAGGGAACGTTATCGGCGAGGGCCGGGCCCGCATAAGTCAGACACACGACAACCGCTAAAATCAAAACTTTCGAAATCTTCATTTCACATCTCCTTCGAGTGTATTTTGACTGCCGGGGACAACCTCGGAAATGTTATTTTAAACCGGGGGAAAACTTTTATCTATCCGATGCCTGCAAATACCGGTCGACGTCCGGAAAAGCGAAGGAATCTATCGCCCGCCGGGACGTATTCATAGGGCCGCCGGAATATTCCGGGGGATTATTCGACGACGCGCCCGACGCTCACTGAACCCGCGTCCACACGACAGTCTTCGAGACGATACCCGCTTTTGCCTTCATCGTGAACGCGGCGGGATCGCTCATTTTAATTTCGACGTTGTAGTCCTTCTTCTTTTCGACGGAGTACACCTGGCCTTTCCAAACCCCATCCGTGCCGTCGTATACGAGGTTCTTGAATATAACGGTCGAAACGCCCTCGGGATGAGCCGGAGATTCAACCAGAACACCTTCGTAATAGGCGCCTTTATTTTCGATCTGCACCACAGCGCCCTCGTCCGGCTCTTTCCACTTTCCGACTATGCTGTCCGAGGTGATGTCCTGAGCCGGGGATGAAAGCGCATAAACAAAGGCCACAAGCATGGCAAACGATACAGCAACAGAGAAACGAAACAGTTTTTTCATATGACCTCACTCCGAATTTATTTTCGCAATTTGGATTTAACGATTTTCGAATTTCTCACTTCGGACAACCTTTTCTCCGACCTGACTGAACGTAAGCCTGTTCAGATTATAATCGGAAAGGATTCCCCTATCTATCCGGATTTACAACGCCGCCCTACTTTATAAACCGCCGCAGTCGACTACCAGAGGCGATTCGTTATGGACGCTCCACTCTGCGCATGTGCCGTCCTCGTCAACTGCGTCGCAGGAACAGAAGCAGCTGTTGAGCTCGGGCACGTCGCCGTCCAGGAGAAGGCAGGACAGTAGGGCGGGTGTCCCGGCGGAGGATCCTACAGGAACATTTTCCTGTATGCCGATAAAGCCTGCAGGGTTCGATGTTTGGCACTGGGCATCGGTCAGGCTGGCCGCGTCGCATTTGAGACACGCATTCGGGTCGCACCCCGTTACGCTGTCGTACGGACCGCCCAGCTGGTGCCCTTCCGGATTGTCGTTCGAATTTTCGCAGTTCGTGGTTATCGGACACGAGCACATAAGCTCTTTCTTGCCGAGCTTCTCGAAGCCCGGGAAATTCCTGCCCTTCGTGCTCGTGAAGCAGAGGCCGCCGTCGCATTGGGCGTAAGACCCGGACGAAGCCGCAACGCCCCCGTATTTACCCTTGTTGAGCTCCCCGGGGCATGTGTAGAGGGCATAGTCGCCTTCCGGATATACGCTTCTCTTCGGGACGCTGTAAGTGCTCACCCTGTAGCCGTTTCCCCTGCCGTCCTGATTCACGGTGCACACGTTCTCGCCGTCACCGAAATCGAAGGGAAGGCTTATGCTGTCGCCCCTGAGCAGATCACATTCGCAATATGCCACCTGGTTAAATGTAAGGCATGTCGCGTTGGCGCAGAGCGCGTATTGCTGGTTCCTTAAGATGAGGAAATCTCCCGCAGGCTCGCACTTGTCGGGGTTAGCTGCAAACGCGGCGCCGATGCCGGACAGCGCCGCCACTAACAGACATACAAAAATAAAGAGGATATTCTTCGTGCTCATGACTCCACCCGCTCCTTTATACCCGGTCTTTGTAAAACCGGTCTAAGTTCATTTGTCCGTTAAATATATTCCCTTTTCAGAAATTATGTGCTTTATTTTCACGCTTGGACGACGAGCCCGGCAGAAAGTCGCAACCGGTATTTTGATTTAGATCGATATGGCATTAAATTTAGCCCATATAAACTCATAAAGGAGGCTCAGATGCCGAAGCAAACAAAAGTCGGTGAATATCTTATCAACAGACTCTACGAGCTCGGCGTCCGCCACGTGTTCGGGGTTCCGGGCGATTACGCCCTCAGCTTCTTCAAGGAGCTCGAAAAAAGCAGGCTCGAATTGATAAACACCTGCGACGAGCAGGGCGCGGGGTTTGCGGCCGACGCCTACGCCAGGGTAAAGGGGCTCGGCGTCGTCTGCATTACGTACGGCGTCGGGGGGCTCAAGGTAGCGAACACGACAGCCCAGGCATTCGCGGAAAAATCGCCTGTAGTTGTCATCAGCGGTGCTCCGGGAATGAAGGAGCGCATCAGGAATCCTCTGCTACATCATAAGGTCAGGGAATTCGATACACAGCTTAAAGTCTTCCGTGAGCTGACAGTGGATTCCGTTCTTATAGACGACCCCGAAACCGCGGCACCTGAAATCGACAGGGTGCTCAGCTCCGCGATAAAATATAAAAGGCCCGTGTACATCGAGCTTCCGCGCGACATAGTATCACTTCCGGTTAAGTCTCATAAGGCCGCGCGGCCGGGGCCGCTTGCAAGCGAGGCCGATGCCCTCGAAGAAGCCCTCGGGGAAGCGGTCGCGATTATAAATAAATCGAGGAAACCCGTAATAATGGCGGGGGTCGAAATACACAGGTTCGGCCTTCAGGACAAGCTCCTCCGGCTCCTCGGCAAAACGAACATTCCTCTCGCGACGACGATCCTGGGCAAGTCCGTTATCAGCGAAACGCACCCGCTTTGCATGGGGGTATACGAAGGGGCGATGGGCAGGGAAGCAGTCAGGAAGTATGTGGAGTCGAGCGACTGCCTGATCCTTCTCGGCACTTTCATGACCGACGTCAATCTCGGGATCTATACCGCGAATATAAACAGGGCCCATTCGATCTGCGCCACGAGCGAAGGGATAGCGATCAGGCATCATACGTATGAAGACATCGGCATCCACGACTTCATGGACGGCCTTTTAAATGCAGGCATCAAGCGCAGGAGAAATGTAAGGATACCGCATCCACCGATACCGAAACGTCCGAAGCCCGTGAAGGGAAAGAAGATCAGCGTGGGCTATGTATTCAAGACACTGAACTCATATCTCGGCGAGAAAACGGTCGTAATCGCCGATCCGGGCGACGCCATGCTCGGGGCGCTCGACATGGTGATTCAGATGGAAACGGAGTTTCTGTGCCCGGCGTATTACTGCTCGCTCGGTTTCGCCGTGCCGGCAAGCCTCGGTGTACAGGCTGCGCGGCCCGACCTTCGCCCGCTCGTCCTGGTCGGCGACGGGGCATTCCAGATGACCGGGATGGAGCTTTCGACGATCGCGAGGTTCGGCCAGAATCCGATTGTGGTCGTGTTCAACAACGAAGGCTACGGCACCGAGCGGCCCATGATCGACGGCACGTTCAACGACATACACCCCTGGAGTCACAGCCGTATACCAGGCGTTCTGAACCGCGGCGTCGGCTTCGACATTAATACTGAGGACGAGCTCCAGGAGGCGCTCGCCACAGCAATAAAGGACACCAGAAATTACTACATTCTGGACGTCCATCTCGACAAGGCGGACAGGTCCGAGGCCCACAAGCGCCTTACTACCGCGCTTTCCGAGAGGGTGAAGTAACCGGACGGCTACGCGGGTATCGGGATAATCCTTCCGGCCTACCCGACAAAAAGGCGCGGCATCAGTTTTTAACCCGGGCCTGGTCGCCTCGACGCTGTTACATCAGTAAGGCGTTCCGTCTTTATGAACGAATCTCCATTTGCCCTCCACGAGCAGCGCCTCAAGATCGTCGTCCGGATAGCTGGCCTCGTCTTCCGGAGTCCTGTCGCCGATTTCGAGGTACAGGACGTCCTCACCGGTTTCGTTGATAAGATGGTGGCCGTTCCCGTCCCCTGCTTTGAATCCGGCGCACATTCCCGGGGAGAGGACAGTGCGGCCCTCGTCGGTATGCAGCGTCGGGTTTCCGCTGATTATATATATGAACTCGTCCTGCTTCGAATGGCAGTGCCGTATGGAGGACATCGCCCCCGGCTTCAGCTTGGTCAGGTTAACGCCGAAGTTGGTAAGCCCAAAGAGATCGCCCAAAGGACGCTTCTCCCTGCCCGCCATGCGCGAAGCGAACGGCTCCGGATAGTTGGTCGGCTTTGTCCGGAGCGGCGCTTCCGAAGCATCGATTGCGACCGGCTTCTTTTCCTGTGACATATGATCCTCCGCAGCGGCCATTCAGCCTGCCGCAGCCTTATTTTCCGTTTAGTATGCCTGATTGATAGAAATGGATAACCGGAGAAGGAATCGTCCGGAGAAACTGTTCTTATCGTAGTTTCCGCATTCGCCCTAGGCAGGCGGGAATCTCTCCGCCGTCCACGCACTATCGAGGTAGGGGTATTTTGTTAATAAATCCTCAGGGCGATCCCCGGCTTATTTCTAAAATGCTTATAATATTTTTCAGGTGCTTAATATGTGAGCACCACGGCCTTCCTGGAATATATTTCTTACTTTAATCACAGCCGTTTACAACCCGATATTCTGGCATGCAAATTGCTCTATTTGTATGCAGGGAATTCTTTATTTCACAGGCGGAGCTGATGGTCGAAAAGACAAAGGCGTCACTTGAGCTAATAACGATATACGAAATCAGCAAGATACTGACCTCTACCCTGAATCTGCATCATTCACTGAACTCCGTCATCAACGTATTGGATAAATTTCTGGGCATGAGGAACGGCACTATCGTTCTTTACGACAAGCATTCGAACGAGCTCTACACGGCGGCGTCTCTGGGTGTGGATGTAAAAAACCAGACCAGGTTCAGATCCGGCGAGGGTATCATAGGAAAAGTTTTCAAGACCGGCTCTCCGATAGTCATACCGGATATCAGGGACGAGCCGTTATTGTGGAAAGGAATGAAATTCGACAATGACGTAATCACCAGGTTCTCCCTGCTCTGCGTTCCGATTAAAGGTCACGAGAATATAACGGGAACCCTGAGCGTAATATACAAAAGAGAGAAAGACTCAATATCGATAAACGACGCGATTTCTTTCCTGATGATGGCCGGCTCTTTAATAGGACAGACCATAGAAATCAGCAATAAGATAACTGAAGAGAAACAAAAGCTGCGTGAAGAGAGGGCGCACCTGCAGCAAGCCCTTACAAGCAAGCACAAGATGTTCAATATCGTGGGTCAGAGCGACGTAATGATCCAGACGTATCAAACGATCAAGCGCGTTGCGGCAAGCAGCGCCACGGTGCTTATCAGGGGCGAGAGCGGGACGGGGAAGGAGCTCGTCGCAAAGGCGATACATTACAACAGCAGCAGGTCGAACGGACCCTTTATCATGTTAAACTGCACGGCGATCCCGGAGTCGCTCCTGGAATCGGAGCTCTTCGGCCACGTGAAAGGATCGTTCACGGGGGCATACGGGGAGAAAAAAGGCAAGTTCGAGCTCGCTCATAAAGGGACCATATTCCTCGACGAGATAGGCGATCTGCCGGTATCCACGCAGCTCAAGCTCTTGAGGGTGCTTCAGGAAAAAAGCCTGGACAAAGTCGGCGGCTCGAAACCGTTATCGGTCGATGTGAGAATAATCACCGCTACGAACCGCGATCTGGAGCTCGAGATAAGTAAAGGAAATTTCAGGGAAGATTTATATTACCGCATCAATGTCGTTCCGATAGTGCTCCCGCCGCTTCGCGAGCGTAAAGAAGATGTCCCGCCACTGATCGATCATTTTTTACTCAAATATAATAAGGAGAATTCGACCAGGGTTAAATTATCGCCGGAGGTCATGGAATACCTTCTCAAATACGACTGGCCGGGCAATGTCAGGGAGCTCGAGAACTGCGTCGAAAGAATGGTTATCATGAGCGATAACAATCTGGCTACCAAAGATGACCTTCCATATGAAATAATCAGGGCCCGCAAATTCCCGGGCAAACCGGCGCCTGCGCAGCACGAAACGCCGGGCGAGCCCTCGCGCAAAGATTCCGGGGATAAATCGCTCGCTAAAAGCATCGAAGTCATGGAAGTCGAGCAGATTCTCAATGCCCTGAAGAAATGCGGCTGGGTGAAGTCGAGGGCGGCCAGGCTTATCGGTATAACGACAAGGCAGCTTGACTATAGAATCAACAAATACGGTATATCGGTTGAGAAACCGTGGCAGGACGGCTGACTAAATATCCGGCAAATTATGAATTTTTACCAGGGAATTCTCGGGCTTGTCGGTATCTTCCTCGGAGAGCACGATCAGGCAGTTTGAAAGCGCAAAAGATTTAAGCATGTGAGACCCCTGCCCGCCCGTCGTGCTTACGAATCTTTTCCCGTTCTCCGTTCCGACATGCCCTCTTAAAAAGAACTTCTTTCCGGCCTTTTTGCTGACCGGATTCAACAAACGAGCGCTTTCCTCTCTGAGAAATATATCTTTTCTCCCCATCATCGAACGTACTGCGGGCCTGACATACTCGTAATAGCAGACTAGTGACGATGCAGGGTTACCCGGCAGGCCGAAAACGAGCGTCTCTCCTTTTTTGCCGAAGAACATCGGTCCGCCCGGCCTTTGAGCTATCCCCCAGAATATTTGCCTGACTCCCAGTGAAGAGAACACCTCTTTGACATAATCATAATCCCCCACGGATACCCCGCCCGTCGTAATCAAGAGGTCCGACGATTCGACAGCCGAATTTACGGCGGCCTCGATTTCGGCTTTGTTATCGGAAACGGTAACCGCGGATATAATATCGGCGGCGTCCCTAAAAAGAGCCGCCCTCAGCATCGCCGAGTTGGAGTCCCTTATTTTACCCCGCTCCACGTCTTCATCCCGGCGTGCAAGCTCCTCGCCTGTAACGACCAGCGAGACGCGGGGAGGCCCGTATGCTTCTACAGACTCTATACCGAGCTCTTTCAGGAAACCCGTAACGGCAGGGGAAATCGATACACCGGCCGGGAGCGCGGTTTCTCCCTTCTTTATTTCTTCCCCTTCAAATCTTACGTTCGCGTTTTTTTCTATTTCGGAGCTTATGCTCAACCGCCCGCCAATCTCCGCGGCGTCTTCTATCCTCACGACCGAATCGGCCCCTTCGGGAACAGGCGCGCCCGTCATAATCTTTGCCGCCTGCCCGCTCCCGATACGGAGCGCCGCGCGTTCCCCGGCTCTGATCGTGGCAACCACATCCAGTAAAACAGGGCCGGCGCCGGAAGCCCCCGCCGTATCGGCGGACCTCAGCGCATATCCGTCCATGGCAGAGTTGGTGAAAAGAGGCAGGTTTACGGGGCTCCTTATTTCGCGGCACAGCACGAGCCCGGCCGATTCTTCTACAGGGACGACAACCGAACCCGGCAGGCGCACTTCATTCAATATCAGCTCTATCGCTTCGTCCGTGGATACCAATCTAGCCGCCTAGACCCTTCTGCGTGTGACCGCCGCTCCTGAGGATGTGGAAAGAATGGAGAACCCACGGGAAGAGAGCGTCCATGGACTCCGCCGCGCCTCGTGAGCTCCCCGGCAGGTTTATGATAATCGTCCCGCCCCTGACCCCGGCTACGCCGCGGGACAGCATCGCATATGGAGTCCTCCTGAATCCGTGGCTTCTTACAGCCTCCGAAATGCCCGGCACTTCTCTTTCTATTATTTCCACCGTCGCTTCGACGGTAACATCCCTCGGGCTGAGACCTGTCCCTCCGGTAGTGAGTATCAGGTCTATCGACACGTTATCCGCGAGCTCGAGGAGCCTCTTCTTAATAACGCCGATCTCGTCGGGCAGAATCTCATATATTACGACATCGACAGGGAGGTCTTTCAGCTTGTCTACGATTATCTTTCCCGACCTGTCTTCCTTTTTACCCGCCGCGACACTGTCCGACAGAACAAGCACGGCAATCTTCAGCGGCTCCTTATAATTCTCCCGGAAGTCGGTCTTCCCTCCCCTTTTCTCGATCAGTTTCACCCCGCTGATCTCGAGCCCCTTGTCGTGCGGCTTCAGCATATCGTAAATGGTGAGGCAAGCCACCGATACCGCGGTTAACGCCTCCATCTCGACGCCAGTCTTCCATATAGCCTTAACCGATGCTTCCACTACTATTTCGTTCTCCGATATGTCGAAGTCCACGGTGACGGTATCTATAGGCAGCTGGTGGCAGAGAGGAATGAGCTCCGGTGTTTTTTTCGCCGCCATAATCCCGGCGGTGCGCGCCATTTCGAGCACGTTGCCCTTGGCGACAGACCCCGACTCGACGAGCTGTATGGTCTCCGCGCCCGCTTTCACCTTCCCACTGGCCCTGGCGATCCTGAGCGTATCTATCTTACCGCTGATATCTTTCATGCGTTTTTATCCGAACGTTCAAGTGAGATTGAAGTCCCCGGGCGAATTATAATTTTTGAACAACAGGTCCGGATCACCGAAATCCGATAATTCCTTCTCGGAGAGTATGTTCACCCTGAGACCGTATTCAGGAGACGCCATAACGTGGGGCGCGGCTCTCTCTCCGCCCTTAAACAGCCCGCGCATGACCGGCAGCACGTTTCTCGAATAAACGGCTACGAGCGGCTCGAGCCTGCCCCCGCGCTCCGGCATCACGATATCGAAGTCTTCCGAGCATTCGATCATACGTCTCAGCAGTTCATCCGTAATATGCGGCGTATCCACCGGGTTCACGACCGCCCGCTCCGAGCTCATTGCCATAAGACCTGTATAAATACCCATCATCGGGCCGAGTCCCGCCTCCATATCGGCCACGAATTTGACTCCTTCCAGCTCCAGCCGCCCGGCCCCGGCGGTTACGACTATTACCTCGTCCGCTACGCTGCTCAGCCGTTTTACGGAGATTTCCAGAAAGCTTTTCCCGCCCGACTCGATAAACCTCTTGTCTCTGCCCATTCTCCGTGAACTCCCGCCGGCAAGCAGGATGCCCGAGACCCGTTCATTCATGTTTCGTAGCATTATACCTAAACGCCGGCATGCGGCCGGCTGCGCTGTATTTCGCCGGGCGTCACTTTCCGAGATCGAACGCAAACATGGCCTGAGCGTAGAACCAGTCGAGCTGGTCCTCGCCGTTATACACCGCTTCTACCCCTCCGCCTCCGAAGAAATGTGAATAACCGATCTGGAAGTCCAGATGGTTAAGCGCTTTCAGGGAAAGGGTAATGTCGATTTCGCCGCCCAGAAAGCTCTCGATATCGTTTCCTTCCTGCGGGTTTCTGAACTGGTAACCGAAGGCCGCATCGTTGAACGGACCCGAGCCCCCCATCCAGACCTCGTCGTCCGACGCGAGCCAGAAGAGATGCCCGGCCAGGTTGAAATTGACTCTGTTATGGGGTTTCAAAAACAGCTGGGTATAGATATCGATAAGGTTACTGAAAGCACTCGCGTCCGCATACCCGTACCATTTGTGGTTGGTAGGCACCATGTTAAAAAACGTGCCGGAATCGGAGTCGTCGGGGTTGCCGTCTCCCGATGCGTAAGCCAGCCCCGCTCTTATCCACGGGCTCCACGGGGTTTCGGTGAACTGATACCCGCCCTCGGCAATAAAAGCGAACGCCCTCTGGTCGCGGGCCCCGAAATCGCCGAGCTGAAACGCAAACCAGAGCATCGCGTCGAGCTCGCCCGGCCCGGCCCGATATGCCCCCGCCATGCTCATACCCGTCGTATTTATATTGAGGTTTCCGCCGGCCAGGTTTCTTGCGGGAGCCCTGTCGTCAAAGTAATAATAGTTGAATATCTGAAGCTGGGTGTTCGGCAGAAGCACATCCTTTTTCAGTGTGAAAGCGCCGCCCAGGACTACAACGTCATCCAGATCTTTCCACAAGCCGTCATCGATATCGAAGCCTCCGTAAGTCACCTTGGCTCCCATAACATTAAAGTTGAAATCGTTATTTTCGTACCCCGCGCTCCCTCCGTCGAATCTTCTTCCTACGAGCGTCCAGTCCCAGTTTCCTATGAGCCTTTCGGAGAGCCTCTCGTTGATAATCCAGTTCAGTTTCCGAGCGTCGCTGTAAAGCACCTGGCCTCCGTCCTTAAACCCTATCCGTCCGCCCTTGAGAAAAAATCCCTTGAGATTTTTCAGATGAATATACGCCTCGACGAATTGAAAATTACCCGGGCTCGTTTTCTGATCGCTGGCATCGTAATAAGTCATACCCGGGCCGAAAGCGGCGTTTTCAGGAAGATTGAAGGCCTTGACTCCCTGCCCCATTACGTACACGGACAAATTCTCCCACTCGAAATTGATGTACGCCCTGGCCCTTATGAGAAAGAAATCGTAAGTTCTTTGGGTGTCGGTTCCTTCGGCCTGAAAAGTGCTCCAGAGCTCGTTCCTGAGAAGTACGTTAACACCGCCGCTTACGTGATCCTTCAGGCTCCCCGAAGAATCTTGACCCAAACCGGTATCGGCATGCAGGAAGACGGTTACAAGGATTACCAGATGAATCAAATTTCTGATGCTTCTCATTCATATCCTCGACGATGCGCGATATTCGCGGCAAGATGTGGAACCGGTGTATCGAGGGCCGCACGGAGATCGGCCGAGGACCTCTCGACCCCGGGCGAAACCAGATCGAATCGAGCCCGGGAGACTAAGACTCCAGAAGCGCCGTTTTATCCGCCTGCGCTTCTTTAAAAGCCTTATCCTCAATGGCCTTCGTCTCAGGAGAGAATTTTACCAAAAAAGCGAACGAGGAAGCAATCAGGACAAAAATGCCGAGATACATCAGGGCTTCCTGTGTGGCCAGCCCTTCGGACCTGAACAGGAATCCCGCAGCTACGGCCCCGGCATTCCCTCCCGCTCCGACAATTCCGGCCACAGAGCCCAGCGCTTTTTTATTTACGAAAGGCACCACTCCGAAAGTCGCCCCCGAGGCCATCTGAACAAATATTGCGAATATAACCATGGAAATTACCGCGAGTATCAGCACCGACATTTGTGAGAATATAATCAGGGCGATGCCTTCGAGGAGCAGTATGAACATCAGAAGCTTGACGCGCCCCGAAAGGCCGTAACTTTTCGCGAACTTGTCCGAGAATATGCCGCCCAGGGTCCTTGCGAATATATTCATGAGCCCGTAGAGACTCGCGATAAAACCAGCCGTGGCGAGGTTTAGCTCGAATCTGTCGAAAAAATACAACGCGGCCACATTTTTAATGGTCAGCTCCACACCAAAGCATGCCGCATAAATAACGAACAATGCCCATACACGCACATCCCTGACGGCGAGTAAAAAAGAACCCTCCACCTTGTCCGTCACGGGCGGGAGCTCCCCCTTTTCCCTTAGCTCCTTGAAGTTACCGTTCGGGGCGTCCTGGGTCAGATAGTAGTATGCAATGCCGGTCAGAAATAAAATCACGCCCGGGACTACCATCGCCAGACGCCAGCCGAGGAACTGACTGGCGCCGAACGATACCATAATGGCGAATATCAACGGCATTACCAGCTGGGTAACTCCGCCTCCGAGGTTCCCCCATCCGGCCGTGGTTGCGTTGGCGGTGCCGACGACGCTCGGAGCGAACATTATCGACGTATGATATTGAGTGATTACGAAAGAAGCTCCAATCATTCCTATGGCGAGACGGAACAGAAGAAAAGTTTCATAATTATGCGCAAGCCCGATGCCCATAACCGGAAACGAGCCCAGGATCAGAAGCCACGTGTACGTCAGGCGCGGGCCGAACCTGTCGCAAAGCCTGCCCACGATTAGACGAAACAGTATCGTCATGGCCACCGATGCGATGATCGTATTTCCGATCTGAGTTTTGGTAAGACCGAAGTCTTCCCTGACGATCGCGATGAGCGGCGCAATTCCGAACCATCCGAGAAAACACATGAAGAACGCAAACCAGGTCATGTGAAATGCCCTCATTTGCGGCGTGCTGAAGCTGAATAATTTTATGCGGGTTGCCTGATTTTTAATCTCCACTTAGCTGACCTCCCTGGGGATGTGCATATGAGTTCGAGGTTATATGCGCAAGGACCGTGCCAACTCGGCAATGGGGAGGTGAGAGTTGTAAGCAGCTGATATTGCTGCACAATATCGACGTGGAGGACGAACCCCGGAATTCCTTCCGGGAAGACTCTCAAATATGTAACAGTATTTACAAAGTTGTAAGTGTTAACACCCCGGAGCCGACCTACTCGGAGACCGTATATCCCTTTCCATTGGGAACCAGCCTGTAGGTTTTAATGCTGAGAGAAGAGTCGGTATGGCATTTTCCGGTTTTTATATTGAACCTGTTCCCATGTCCCGGGCAGATTATATCGTCGCCGAGCAATGCCCCCGCCGATAATCGGTTGCCCTGATGAGGGCACTGGTTGTCCGTAGCATAGAGCTCGCCCTTCAGCTTGAAGACTGCTATTTCTCTTCCTTCTATGACGATCGGCTTGCCTGTCCCCTCGACGATCTCATCTTCGTATATAAGATTCACTGCCTTTTTCTCCGCCGTCTCGATAACAGACGGTTTGGCGTCGGGGTAAATCAGCTTGTCTATCTGCTTCCTGAATTTATCGAACGCACCGAATTGAACGAGGCTCTCCAGTATAAACGTCAGCTCGTTACAGGGGACGTCTTCCATGATCTTTATGCTGGGCTTGGCCCTGGCCCCGGATTCGCCCCCTATGAATATGTCGACGGCATCCACCAGCTCCCCGTCCACTTTCACCTTTTTACCCAGGAGGCCGATCTCGGCTACGGTATGGTTCCCGCAGCCCGACGGGCATCCCGACCAGTTAATGCTCTTCGGATGAAAACCGGGCAATCTTTCTTCGAGCTCCTTTCCGATCCGAAGCGCCCTGTTCTTGGTTTCGATGAGCGCCATGTTGCAGAACTCGATCCCGGAGCAGCTCGTTATGCCCCGCATTATCGGGGAAGGATAGGGCGTCAGCTCCTGGAGTAATTTCTCCGACAGCATACGGTTCACGTTCCGGTCAGGGACATTCGGGATGACGACATTCTGTTGAGCGGTCAACCGTATTTCACCGTTGCCGTAAATATCGGCCAGGTGGGCAAGCTCGTACATTTGCTCGCCCGTCAATCTCCCGACGGGCACTTTAAGACCTACATAATTAAGCTCCGCGCTGCCGCTCTGGGGAAAAACGCCGATGTGGTCCGTATCGGAGTCGTAACGCCTGTCCGTACCGGCGCTCATGAGGGTCCTGCCGAGGCTCGTTTCCAGCGCCTCCCTGAATTTATCTATTCCCCATTCTTCGAGAAGGAAGAACAGTCTCGCCCTGTTCCTCGCGTCTCTGCTTCCGTTGTCGCGATATATTATTACGATTGTTTTACATACCTCCGGGGCTTCTTCGGGCGTTACGAACACGTCCAGGGCCCGGGCCGTGCTCAAGCCCCCCGATCCGTTTTTGCCCCCTGCCAGTATATTGAAACCGTATTTTACAGAGCCGTTTATTATTTTCTCGGCCGGAACGAGCGCTATGTCCTGTGTCCCGGTATTCGCGCAATTTTCCATGCACGCCGTGATAGTCACATTTATTTTCCTCGGGAGGTTCGTATACTCCCTGTTGCCGACAAAGAGCTCGTTGAACCGCCTTACGACTGCAGAGGCTTCAAACAGCTCGGTCCTCGAGATTCCCGACACGGGGCACCCCACGACATTCCTTATATTGTCCATTCCGGTCTGCAAAGTAAGGAGATCGGCGTTATTGAGAAGCTTCAGAACCTGAGGGATGTCGTCAGTCTTTATCCATCTCAGCTGAATCTGCTGCCTGGTCGTGATGTCGGTCGTGCCGCGGCCCATATTGTTCACGATCCAGGAAATTGTTTTGAACTGGTCCGAGTTCAGGATGCCGTTCGGTATCCTGATCCTTATCATGAAAAATCCGGGGGTTTGTTTTCTGAAAAATACCCCTATCCACTTCAGCCTCTCGAGGTCGTCCTGTGTAATCGAATCAAATCCATTCCGGGCGAACCTTTCGATCTCGGCGCCGATATCGAGTCCGTCCTTCTCCCGTTTTATTTTCTCAATCCTGTTTAGTTTCGAGTGCCTCGACATTTTCAATCTCCCCTTCACGATAAGATGTTCTTCTCGTATATTCGCTACCGCGCTGTTTCGTTGAATCATCCCGCCCCGGCCTATATGATCCGAAGGCCTTTTCGGGTTTCCGATCCGGGGAAGGAATCTCGATCAGCTGCCCTTCTTTCCAGCTCTCGGACCCATCTTCGAATTTTTCAAGCTTCCAGATAGACGCCCTGGACTTGACCTCGTCGATGATGAAATCTATGCCGCTCAAGCCCTCTTTTCTATGACTGGACTCCACGCTGACAAAGAAGGCAGTCTCGCCGACCTTCACATCCCCCAGCCTGTGTTTGATAATGACGTCATTCAGTCCGAACTGCCCGACGGCAGATACGACAATCTGATTTATCTCTTTCTCTGCCAGGCTCTCGTACGCGGAATAGTATATTGACGACACTCTTTTTACTCTGACTTCATTATCCGTACGGGCGATGAACCGGTCGTTTCTCACTACCCCCTTGAATGTAATTACCGAGCCCGTGCCGGTAAGCCTGCCCTTCGAAAGGCTTTCGAGGAAAGCGGTGTCGATCGGCTCCCATGTCAAGTAGGAGTAACCGCCTCCCGACACAGGAGGGAGGAGAGCGATTTCATCGGATGCGCTTATAGTGTCGTTATCATTGGCTATATCATGGTTCCTGACGACCCTGAATTTCTCATACCTGAGAGCGGGATGATTTGAATATATGATGTCCAGTAGACGCCCGACACTACATTCTCCATCATCAATGACGGCCGATATAACTTTATTCGCCGCGACGGAAGCCAGTCTGCCGAACAGGAGAACATTGATCGTCATTTCCATATGCGAAAAACCTCCTTACGAATGGTTCCGAATATAAACAAGCCTTCTTTACCCACCTATCTGCGACATGGTTCTTTCGGGACGCTGAAAACCGGGCCGGTTAATCATGTGTCCTCTTTCCTTATTCGATACCGCTTCGATAATAATCTCCCTGATCTCGCTGTCCGCCGCCCCGCCTCTTAACAGCTTCATCAGGTCTGTTTCCGTATGCGAGAAGAGACAGGTCCTCAACTTTCCGTCGGAAGTGATTCTCACGCGGTTGCAATGCTCGCAGAAAGGCTCTGACACCGAGCTTATAAACCCTATGCGCCCGATTCCGTCTTCGAATCTGAAAACATCGGCGGGCTGGTTTTTCTTTCCTTCTGCATCGGGTATGAGCCTCATCCCGAATCCGCTCTCGATAGTGCTTCTGATCTCGTCCGACCTGACGACTTTCTGCACATTCCACTTGTCGTCACTTCCTAGCGGCATAAACTCTATGAATCGTATGACGAAGTTGTTCTTTCTTCCGAGCCCGGCGAAATCGAGAATTTCGTTATCGTTAAACCCTCTTATCAGCACGACATTGATTTTCACGGGATCCATGCCCACTTCGACCGCCCTCGCTATACCCCTTCTGACATCTTCGTAATAGTCCCTCCTGGTTACCGAGCTGAAGCTTCCCGAGTAAAGCGAGTCGAGGCTTATATTGATCCTCTTTAAACCTGCCCCGTATAAAGCGTCCGCCTGATCGTTAAGGAAATAACCATTCGTCGTGAGCGAGATGTCTTCGATCTTTTCAATATCCTTGAGCATACGGATCAAGCTGCTCAACTCCTTTCTCATTAACGGCTCTCCGCCCGTGAGACGGAGCCTCGTTATTCCAAGCCCGGAGAAAATCCCGGCGATCCTGAATATCTCCTCGAAGCTCAGTATGTTTTTTTTATCGAGCCACTTCATACCGTGGGCCGGCATGCAGTAAACGCATCTGAAATTGCAGCGGTCCGTAACGGATACTCTCAGGTTATCGATAACTCTTCCGAACGAATCTTTAAGCAATTCCGAATCTCCTTACTGCGCCGCCCTGTTCTCTGCAAACAGCTCCTTTACCTCTTCGAGACAGGAGCCGCACGTGACCGCGACCTTGAGCTTCTCTTTCAGGGCTTCCACGCTGGGAGCGCCGTTTTTTACAGCCTGTTTTATTTCAAACTCAGTGACGGACATGCACGAGCAAACCACTCTCCCGGTCGGGAGCTTCTCCTTGAATTTTCCCGAGAGCAGTGTGTCCCTGTATTTGCTTATATCCGATTTTTCTCTCGCGAGCCTTAGCACTTCCTCGGCCCCTGTTACATCACCCATGTAGAGGCCGCCGGCTATTCTGTTATCCCGCACTACTATTTTTTTATAAATGGCCTGCGATTTATCCTGGTAGCTGATGACGTTAGTCCTTTCGTCGTCGGCGTTGAATTGCCCGAAGGTCACAATATCGAGCCCGAGAAGGGTGAACCGGTTCGCGTCCATCGTCTGGTCGTAGCGCGCGGTAGGATCGCCGCAGAGACGCCTCGACAGCACCTCCGACTGAAGATCGAGAAGCTCACTGTCTTCTGCAATAACCCCCTTCACCTCGGCGGCCCTGCCCATCGTATATACGTCCGGCAGATTGGTCTCCAGGTGCTCCCCTGCGCATACGCCTCTATTCACGAGGAGCCCTGTCCTGAGGGCAGTATCGAGGTCGGGCCGGGTTACGGACTCGATGAAGACAAGGTCCGCATCGATCTTCACACCGTTTGCCGTAACGAGAAACTTATTGGCGTCAGACTCGGTTATTTCCCCGATTTCAGCGCCGAGTATGATGTTAATCCCCTTTTTTCTCAATTTTTTATAAAGCAGCCTAGAGCCAGGATAGTCCACGTATTTGTCGAGCAGTATCTTTTTCGAGCTTATAAAGCTGACCTCTTCCGCGCCGCGCATTTTCAGAAATTCCGCCGTTTCCAGAGAGAAGGGTCTCGTTCCGATGACGACCGCCTTCCCCAGAATATGCTCCCGCGCGATATGCATCTTCGCATCGTTAAAGGAATCGAACACCCTGATACCCGGGCACGAAAGCCCTTTGATCGAGGGTAGATACGTTTTGTTGCCGGGCGCGAACACGAGCTTGTCGTAATATAGAAACGAGCCGTCGGCAAGCCTGATTTTTCTCTCTTTAATATCTATATTTACAGGATGCTGTTTGACGCTGCCGTTTGCGGCATTGCCGGGCATGCCGAGAATGGCAACGTTCGCATTGGCGTTTAAGCCGGATATCCTGCGCGCGAGCTCGTTCGAGCACGAATCGTCTCCGATAATTACGATATCGAGCTCATCGTCGAAGAGCTTTTTGCTGACTCTTACGGCACACGCCTTGAACTCGGGCTGATGCGACAGGCGATCCGTCTCTTCGACCGTCAACAGGTTGGCTCTGCCGCTCTCACCCATGAGTCTCCCCCAGTGAAAGGGCAGAAAAACGCTTCCCCGTTTTATCTTGTCCGTCAGGCTGCATTTCAGCACCGCTTTTCCCCTTCTCGATTCGAGCAGCGTGAGCTCGCCGTCTTTCAGCCCGTATCGCTCCGCATCCGCCGGGTTTATATCCAGAACAGGCTCGGGCTCGCTCTTCATAAGGCTTTCCACCTTGCCTGTCTTTGTCATTGTATGCCACTGATCCCTGATGCGTCCCGTCGTTAAAACGAGCGGATATTCACCGTCCGTCGTCTCCTTCTGGGAGACATACTCGGCGGATATCAACCGGGCCTTCCCGGAATCCGTATGAAAAATTCCGTCCGTATATAATCTCGGCGTACCGGGATGTCCGGCTTCGGGACAGGGCCACTGAATCGGCCCGCGATTCCGAAGCCCTTCGTAAGTGACGCCCGAGATATCGACGTCCTGTCCCTTGCTCAGCTTTTTATATTCCTCGAAAACGTCCTCGGCCTTTTCGTAGTCGAAATATTCCCCGAGCCCGATTTTTCGAGCGAACATCGTGAAAATCCGCCAGTCCGGGAGAGCTTCTCCGGGCGGATCCACGGCTTTCGATATATAAGCGATCCTCCTCTCCTGATTCGTCATCGTCCCTTCTTTCTCACCGAACCCCGCGGCCGGCAGCACGATATCGGCATAAACGGATGTATCGGTCGGATGAAAAATATCCTGTACGACTACGAGCTCGGCTTTCTTGAGCGCCTTCTCGACCTTCGAGCCGTTGGGAAGCGACACGACGGGATTCGTGCATATTATCCATACGGCCTTGACGACACCTTTCTCCATTTCGTCGTATATATCGACCGCCGTAAGCCCCACGGCCGGAGACAGCTCTTCGACTCCCCACGCGCCGGCGACCTCCCTCCGGTGCTTCTCGTTCGCCATGTACCTGTGGCCCGGAAGTATATTCGCGAGTCCGCCCGTCTCCCTGCCGCCCATCGCGTTGGCCTGTCCCGTGAGAGAGAACGGGCCGGCCCCCGGTTTGCCTATATTCCCCGTCATTATGGACAGGTTCAGAAGAGCGTTGTTCTTATCCGTCCCCGAGCTGCTCTGGTTAAGTCCCATGGCCCAGAAAGTCATGGCCGCCCGGGACCTTCCGAACGTAAGCGCGGATTCGATAATGAGCCCGGCCGGTACTCCGCAGATGCCGGATACTTTTTCGGGGGGATAGGATTCGACGCATTCCTTCAATGCGTCGAATCCTTCGGTGTACGAGTTTATGTACTCATGATCGACCAAGCCATGCTCGATCAGCACATGCGCCATTGAATTCAGAAGGGCCACGTCCGTCCCGGGCTCGAGCGGGATGAAAATATCCGCTATACCGGCCGTCGATGTTTTTCGCGGGTCGGCCACTATTATCTTGAGAGCATCTCCTTTCTTTTCCTTTTCCTCCGCGAGCTGCATGAAAACGACCGGGTGGCAATAAGCCATGTTCGAGCCGATGATGAAAACGCAGTCTGTATGCCGGAGGTCTTCGTAAGAGCAGGGCGGCGCGTCCACGCCGAAGGCCCTTCTGTAACCCATGACTGCGGACGACATGCAAAGCCTCGAATTGGAATCTATATTGTTAACCTTGAGAAAACCCTTGGAGAGCTTATTTACGACGTAGTAATCCTCTGTCAGAAGCTGCCCGGACACATAGAACGCAATCGACTCCGGGCCGTATTCTTCGAGGAGGGAGTCGAATTTATCCGCTATCGTTCCGAGCGCGTTGTCCCATGTCGTAGAGGTGAAGGCGGATTCCTTGGAATCCCTTATGAGCGGATGCCTGATGCGGTCCCGGAGGTGGATCGTGTTGTGCAGATTAAGGCCTTTGGAGCAAAGCTTCCCGCGGTTGGATGGATGAGCGGGGTCTCCCCTGACTCCCGTCACCCTGCCCTTTTCCGTTTGCAGTACGACGCCGCAGCCGACCCCGCAATAGGGACATACCGTTTTGTGCTCACTCAAATCCGTCAGGTTCAATTATATTGGCTCCGAGTTTTATCGTCCTCTTGCTCACCGGGCTAACCGCCGAGTAGGAGGTTTTGCCTCTTCCCGTTGATTACCGCGCCACTCCTCAGGAGATCGTAAATGTCCCGGGACTGAGTCGTATCGCCGAGGAATATCGCTCCCTCTATCCTGTTCTCCTTCAGAACGACTTTTTTGTATATGCCGGCCGCAGGGTCGGAATATATCAGCTCTTCGCACTCATCCCCGCCCGCATAGTTGCCGATAGAAACGAGGTTGATGCCGGCGATTTTCAGTACGGCGCTGAGGGGCGATTCCTCGAAGGTTCTCAAACCGCTTCCGACAAGCGAATCCGCGACGACACGCGCCTGTTCGGCAAGGGGCTCGAAAAGTCCGTAAACCATTCCCCTGTGCTCGACGCATTCCCCTATTGCATAGATATCTTCGCGGCTCGTTTCCAGAAAATCGTTCACGACTATGCCCCGCCTGACCATTATTTCGGCATTCCTGGCAAGCTCGGTATTGGGCCTGATTCCCGTGCAAATGAGGAGCATGTCCGCTTCAATTACTTCCCCTGACTGGAGTTTTATCCCCGTAACCGAATCTTTTCCGAGTACCTCCTGCGTAACGGCGTTCATTCTGAATTCGAGGCCTGCCTTTTCCAGGAGCATCTGGAGCATAATCCCGGAATCGTAGTCGAGCTGCTGCTCCATGAGGTGCTCCGTCAGGTGAATCACCGTAACGTCCATCCCGTTATCTTTAAGAGCCTTTGCCGCCTCGAGCCCGAGGAGGCCCCCGCCTATAACGACCGCCTTTTTCCGGTAACGCGAAATCTCGGACATCGACCATACATCCTCGATGGTTCTGTATGGATAAATGCCTTTTTTTTCCGCGCCTCTTATAGGCGGTATGAAAGGCACGCTCCCGGTAGCCAGCAGGAGCTTGTCGTAGTGCGAAAAATATCCGTTCTCCGTAAATATCATTTTCCTTTCGGTGTCGATTCTCGTGACGGGAGATCCCGTGAACAGCCTGATCCGGTTAGCCTCATACCATGCCCTGTTTTTCGTATTGAGCTGGGAGAAGCTCCTCTTGCCGGAGAGAACGTCGGACAGCATGATTCTGTTGTAGCTGTGGGAGGGCTCGGCCCCGAATACCACGATTTCATAGCCGTCGTTCCGAATCCGGAGAATCTCCTCGACAGCAGCCTGCCCGGCCATGCCGTTGCCTATTACGACGAGTCTGTGAAGCGTCTCATTCATATTCAGCGATCCGGTAAATCCAGCTCAGATAAAGGTTGGTATAAAAACAATCGCTATACACTTGCCCGGCGTCTCTCGACTCCGCACCCCGTTAATTCCGAATCGAGCTCGATATATATGAGTCCCTTACGGACCTCGGTCCGGATCGTACGGGTATAACCCTCGTCCGGCCCGACGGCCTCTCCGCTCTCGAGAGAAATATTCCAGTTATGGAGCGGGCAGCTCACGCAGCTTCCATGTACGATCCCCTGCGACAGCGGACCGCCTTTATGAGGGCATTTATCGATCAGGGCGAATATGGAGCCGTTCGATGTTTTGAAAACCGCAATGTCGTCGCGGCTCGTTTTAACCACCCTGGCCCCCAGAAACGGTATGTCGTCGACGTGTCCTACGGAAACCCAGCTCTTGCTCATATGTCTATCCTATTTTGGCCAGCTCCCTGTACTCGTGGGTGTCCACTCCGCCGGACGCCCGCTCGCTCCAGGGGTCTTTTTGCACGAATTGCTGCGAAAATCTGAATTTCCCGGCCAGCCGTTCTCTTTTATCCTTGTCGTTTACTACCTGATCGATTATGTGCTTGAGCCCTACCCTCTCGATCCACGGGGCCGTACGCTCGAGATAATGAGCCTCCTCGCGGTAGAGCTGTATGAATGCCTGGCAGTACTCCTCTACTTCCTCTTCCGTTTCCACTTTGCAGAGAAAATCACTTGCCCGCACCTTCATGCCTCCGTTGCCTCCGACGTAAATCTCCCATCCGGAATCGACGGCTACGATTCCAAAATCCTTGATCGTGGCCTCGGCGCAGTTTCGCGGACATCCGGAAACGGCCATTTTGAATTTATGGGGCATCCAGGAGCCCCAGGTGAGCTTTTCGAGGTCGATTCCCATGGACATCGAGGCCTGTGTTCCGAACCTGCACCACTCCGAGCCCACACAGGTTTTAACGGTTCGAAGCGCCTTGCCGTAGGCGTGCCCCGAAACCATCCCGGCGTCGTTCAAATCCTTCCAGACGGCCGGGAGGTCCTCCTTTTTTACCCCCAGCATGTCTATCCTCTGCCCCCCCGTTATCTTCACCGTCGGGATTTTGAACTTCTCGACCACGTCGGCTATAGCCCTTAACTGTTTTGCGGTTGTAAGCCCGCCCCACATTCTCGGCACAACGGAATACGTGCCGTCCTTCTGGATATTTGCGTGTACCCGTTCGTTTATGAAACGCGACTGGTTGTCGTCGACGTATTCACCCGGCAAAGCGCAGAGTAAATAATAATTCAGCGCAGGTCTGCACTTGGAGCAGCCGTTCGGCGTTTTCCACTCCAGCTCCTGCATTACCTGAGGGATCACCTTGAGCTCCTTGAGCAGTATCAAATGGCGCACGTCTTCGTGGCTGTAATCCGTACAGCCGCACATAGGCGTCGATTCCGGAGCTTCGAACGAATCCCCGAGGGTAAGCTTTAAAATCTGCCGAACCAGTCCCGTGCACGACCCGCAGGATGCGGACGCCTTGGTATAAGAGCGGACGTCGTCCACGGAAGTAAGGCCATTTTTTTTAATGCTGTTAACTATCTCCCCTTTGCAAACGCCGTTACACCCGCAGATCTCCGCATCTTCGGAAAGCGCGGAAACGGCTGCAAGGTGGTCCGTGGAATCGGCTCCGACTGCGAGCGATTGTCCGAAAATTATATGCTCCCTTATATCGTCTATCTTGTTCTGGTCCTTGATTAACTGAAAGTACCACGGTCCATCGTCCACGTCCCCGTACAAAACAGCCCCTGCGAGCTTCCCTTCCGATATAACGAGGCGCTTGTACCGGCCCTTTCTCGCGTCCCTGAAAACGAGGTCTTCCACTTCGGGCCCTTCTTCGATGCTGCCCGCGGAAAAGACGTCGACGCCGCTCACCTTGAGCTTCGTGAACGTAACGGAGCCCTTGTATCTATTTTCTGCGCCGCTCATGTTCGCGGCGAGCACCCTTCCCATTTCATAAAGAGGCGAGACAAGGCCGTATGTAACGCCCCTGTGCTCGGCGCATTCTCCGATCGCGTATATGGACGGGTCCGACGTCTGGAGCATGTCGTTCACTTTTATACCCCTGCCGCATTCGAGCTCCGCCCTTTGCGCCAGCTCGGTATTCGGATAAATACCGACAGCCATAACTACGAGATCGGCTTTTATTTCCGTGCCGTCCGCCAGCCTGACCGATTCCACGCGCCCGCTGCCGTGTATCGATCTGGTGTCGGCCCCCGTAAATATCGTCATGCCGCGTTCTTCCAGCTCTGACTTCAGCAGGTATCCCGCCGATTCATCCAGCTGACGCTCCATGAGCCAGTCGGCCTTATGAAGGATCGTGACGTTCATTCCGTTCAGATTCAGTCCGTGAGCGGCCTCGAGCCCGAGGAGCCCTCCGCCGATCACGACGGCATTGCGATACTTTCTCGACGCGGCGAGCATTTGATCGACGTCGCCCATGTCCCGGAACGTGAGAACCCCGGGCAGATCGTTTCCGGGAAGCGGCAGGAGAATCGGTTTGGAGCCGGTGGCCAGCCAGAGCACGTCGTATGGAAGCTCCCTCCCCTTTTCGCTCACTACGATTTTTTCGGATCGGCGAATGCCTATGATTTTCTCGGAGGTATAAAGTGTAATGTCGTTATCTTCGTACCACTTACGGTCGTTTATAATAATATCTTCAAAGCTCTTTTCTCCCGCCAATACCGGGGACAGCATTATCCTGTTGTAATTTACATGCGGCTCGTCCCCGAAAACCGTTATATCGTATCTATCCGGCGCTCGCGCAAGAAGCTCTTCCAGAGCCTTCATGCCGGCCATCCCATTCCCAACTATTATTAAATTCTCTTTCACCATGTTCCCCGGTAACGATGTCAAAAGTCGAGTCGTGTGGTGTATGTTTTGCAATAGCTGTGCCAGTCATGTACAGCATGACCATTCAAGCCGAAGCATTTTTAAAGGCATATATCGGGATGCCGGATTCGCACGATAAAAGTCCGTATGCGGGGCTGGATGCCCGATAAAAAAACACGACTGCCTATATTTTGGTCAGATTATTTTTCCAAAGCAGGGCTTTTCTTTTCTCGAAACCATATCACTCGGACATTTGGACAATTCATGGATTAAATAACAATAGGACCCACGCGGAAGAAATGCCGCGGGTAACGCTGTCAATATTGTCAGCACACAAACAATATTGTAGGTAGTTAGACAATGCGATTGTATTGACGCTGCCGAAGGCGGCCTCTCCCACGCAAGCACGAGTAGAGTGAAAAGAGCGGACGCATTGCGTACCCGCCGCCTCGCCCGGGAGGACACTCCGTCTCGTTTTCGCAGATTATCCGGAAAAAGGTGGGGTGAGTGACGGGATTTGAACCCGCGACCTCTGGGGCCACAACCCAGTGCTCTAACCGGTCTGAGCTACACCCACCACAGATTTAAAGGAATTAAGAGAACAGAAATAGTACCATATATATAAGAGGTGACAACTGCTAACCCCACGCTGCCCCGACGTAAAAAAATCTCCCGAGCCCGACCGTGAAAATAAGGCATCCGTAGAGGCCGTGCTCTATGGAAACCAGCGCGAGAGAGCGCCCCTTCCTGTAATTATCGGCGAAGATAAACCCGCCTATAAGCGTCATGGCCACGGCAATCCAGTTGAGAAATATAATATGCATATATCCGAACGCGAGGGCCGAGGCGATTAAATATCCCCTGCCCTCGCCGAAAACTGGCGCATACCTCTTGTATATAAGAGCCCTGTACAGAACCTCCTGCGGCCATACCGAAAGGAGAGGATAGAGCACTATAACCATTATCCATATGCGCGGGTTCTCGCGCGGAAAGGAAAGAAAATCCTCCGGAGAAGCGGCCCATACGAGGATCGTTACGAGGGGCGCGATAACGGCGAACCTCACGAATATACGCTTCATCATATCCCCGAAAGAAACGCGGGGCCCTTCGTCCGGACGGCGCGCCGTTCTGAGATAGACGTATGCAAGGACGCTCCCGCCCCAGAGAAGGGCGATCATGAGCCAGCGCTCCCTCAGGAAAACTATGAGGACGGGGACGGCGGTAAAGAGTATGAAGAATTCGGCAAGAAGAAGGGATTTTCCGTCCGGCCTCAAGCGCCGTCCTCCTGCCAGCCGCCGCCGAGCGCCCTGTAAACCTCCACGAGCGCCGTGAGCTCGCCGAGATAAGCCTCCGCGAGCTCGAGCTGTGCGGAGAAGTAATTCGTTTCGTTTGTGAGGACTTCAAGATAGTCCGTTTCTCCTTTTCCGAACCTGAGCTCGGAGAGACGCGCCGAGTCCCTCGCAGCCTCGACGAGCTTTTCCTGCTCCACGCGGAACTCCCTGTTTTTCCTGTAGGCTATGAGCGCGTCGGAGACGTCCCTGAACGCCCCCTGTATAGTCCGCTGATAGGTGAGAATCATCTCCTCATACTCGGCTTCCGAGAGACGGACGTTCGAGCTAATCCTCCCGGCCTCGAATATCGGCTGCACTAAAGATGCCGCCGCGCTCCATATACCCGCCGGGCCCGTGAAGAGGTTCGAGAGCTCGTCGCTCTGATAGCCCGCCCTCCCGGTGAGGTTTATCTGCGGAAACCATGCGGCCTTCGCGACGCCGATGTCGGCGTTAGCGGCGACAAGCTCCTCTTCGGCGCGCCTTATGTCGGGCCGTCTTTCGAGGAGTGAGGACGGAAGACCGGCGGGAATATCCGGGGGATGAGGCTGTTCCGTCAATGAGAGACCACGCGCGATCGGGCCGGGGTTATGCCCGAGAAGTGTGCTGAGGAAATTCTCCTGCCGGGCTATATCCCTTTCGAGCGCCGGTATCTCTGTCGACGCAGTGTATACGAGCTGCTCCGCCTGCCGGACGTCCAGCAGCGAGCTCAGCCCGCGCTCTTCGCGTATATTCGTCAGGTCGAGCGACTCCTCCCGCGAAGCGAGCGTGTTCTTTGAAATCTCGAGCTCGAGGTCGAGCTTCCGGAGCTGGAAATACGCCGCCGCGACGTTCGCTACGAGCACAGAGACGACTTCCTTCTCGGCCCATTCGCTCGCGAGGAGACGCGCCCGCGCGGCCTCCGTCGCCCTTCGGTACTGCCCCCAGAAATCGAGCGTCCACTGACCCACGAGGCTTACCTGGTAGTCAGTGAGCTCGAAAGCCGGCGTCGGGCCGAAGCGCGGGCTCCTCTGGTTCGCAATTCCACCTGAAGCGTCGATCGTCGGGAACTGGTCGGCCTGGGTTATGCCGAGTATCGCCCGCGCCTGGAGCACCCTCGCCGCCGCTATCTGCACATCATAGTTCTGCTCGATGGCCGTCTCTATGAGCCTTGTGAGCTCCGGGTCCTGAAACACCTGCCACCACTCCTCGTCGGCGAGCGAGGCGGCGGATTCTTCGGCGGCCGTCCCGCCCCTGTACTCCTCCGGCACGTCCACGGCGGGCCTTTTATAGTCCGGCCCTACCATGCACCCTGAGAGCACAAGCAGAAGCGCGGTGAAAAGAAGAGAAAGCCCGCCTTTATGTATATAGATCGGAGATACCGGGTTCGTCATGACGCTTCGGCCCCCGGGCGCGTGTGCTGCGAGCGGAAGAACGGGATCCTGTCGAGCACTTTCTCCTGGAAGTCTTCGAGGTAGAGATAGATCACGGGCGTTATGTAAAGAGTTATGAACTGCGAAACTATGAGCCCGCCGACTATGACTAGCCCGAGCGGCCGACGCGACGCCCCGTCGGCCCCGTAGCCGAGGGCTATCGGCACGGCGCCCATGACCGCCGCCAGCGTGGTCATGAGTATGGGCCTGAAACGCTCGAGGCTCGCCTGGTGTATGGCTTCGAGGGCCGGGCTTCCGGATTCGACGTGCTGCCGCGCGAAGTCGACTATCATGATGCCGTTTTTCTTCACGATGCCCATAAGCATGAACATGCCGACAAAGGCGTAAAGGGAAGCCTGCTCTCCGAAGAAAACGAGGGCCAGGAGCCCGCCCACGAGCGCCGTCGGGAGCGTCGAAAGCACGGTTATAGGATGCACGTAGCTCTCGTAAAGTATGGCGAGTATCACATACATCACGAATACCGCGATGCCCATCAGTATCGTGAGGTCGCGCACCGTTCTTTGAAACGTCTGGGCCTCGCCCTGAAGGCTCGCCCTTATCGTCGGGGGCACTATTTCTGCGGCGGCGCTGTTAATGAAATTCGTTGCGTCGCCTATAGCCACACCGGGCTTAAGGTTAAAGAAGATGGTCACGCTCGTGAACTGATTAAGGTGATTGACCGATTGAAGCCCCATCGTCTTCTTCCAGGTTACGAGCGACTTCAAAGGCACGAGGTTAGCCCCGTCGTCAGACCTTATATAAAGGAGCGAAAGGTCCTCGGGGTTTTCGCGCGTGGTGTCGCTTGTCTCGAGAATCACCTGGTACTGGTCGGTCGGCTTCTTTATAAGGTAGAGATAGTTCTGAGAATATGCGTTCCTGAGAAGGTTGAGTATGCGCGTCTCCGAAACCCCGTAGATCCTCGCCTGCTCACGCTTGATCTCGATGTCGAGGTTGGGCGTGTTGCTGTAATAATCGGACGACACTGTCGAGAAGCCCGGGTACTCCATGAGCTTCGCCATGAATTTCGAAGCGACGTCGTACACCTCGTCCGGATCTACGCCCGAGAGCGAAAATGCGTACTGCCCCTGAGACTGCTCCGTAGCTCCCGTGCTGATTTCGAGAACGGGCAGCGGCTGGAGGAACGCCATGACTCCCGGTATCGTCCCCAGGCCTCCCATCAGCTGGCCTGCCTCCATCTCTATAGGCATCCTTTCGGACCGCGGCTTTAAAAATATGAACATGAGGCCCTGGTTCGCCCCTATGAACGACCCGGCGCCGGTCATGGTGAAGTTCATGAGCACGTTGGGATCGTTGTGTATGACCGCGTCCACGCGGTCCTGGATAGCCCTCATCTGCTCCGGCGAGGAGCCCTCCTTCGCGATGAATACGCCCTGCATGACGCTGCTGTCCCCGAGGGGCAGAAACGCCTTCGGAACGAGCATGAAGAGCCCTATCGTCCCCGCGAGACAGACGACCCAGATAAGGGCCGAAACCCACCTGTGGCGGAGAAACCACATGAGCGACTTTCCGTAAACCCCGAGCACTCTTTTTTCGAGCCCGCCGACGACACGCTCGGCCCACGTCTGCTTCGAGCCCGAGCCGCGGTCCTTTAGTAACCTCGCGCACATGAGCGGCGTAAGGGTGAGTGAAACAAGCCCGGAGGCAAGTATCGCGACGACAATAGTGATGGCGAATTCCCTGAATATCCTCCCGACGATCCCCGTCATGAAAACGAGCGGGATGAATACCGCGGCGAGGGATATGGTCATAGAAACGATAGTGAAGCTTATCTCCTTCGCGCTTCCGAGCGACGCCTGGAGCGCACCCTCCCCGGCTTCCATACGCCTCACGGTATTTTCGAGAAACACTATCGCGTCGTCCACCAGGAATCCGATCGCGAGTGTAAGCGCCATGAGCGAGAGGTTGTCTATGCTGTAGCCGAGCATGTTCATCACTATGAACGTAAGAAGCAGCGACAGCGGTAGCGCGACGACGGGAATCAGCGTATCGGTCGCCCTTCCGAGGAAAAGAAATATGACTATCACGACGAGCACGAACGCTATGAAAAGCGTGTGCTGAACTTCCGTGACGGAATCGACGATCGTCCGCGAGCGGTCGTAAATCGGCGTCACCGTAACGGCCGCCGGGAGCTCGGCGTCCACTATCGGCAGCAGCTCCTTTACGCTGTTCGCTACCTCTACGGCGTTCGCCCCGGCCTGCCTGAAGACGGCCACTACGACGGTCGACGAAGGTATCGGATGGCCCCTCATCCAGAACCTCATGTCTATGCGCTCGTCCTCCACCGTATCCGAAACCGCGGCAACGTCACGCAGATAAACCGGTGCGCCGTTCACGCTTTTAACTATTATGTTCGCGTACGACTCCGCCGTATCGAGCTGGCCCTGCGGGCGCAGGATCGACGTGCCCGCCGGGCCGTCGAACTGCCCGGCCCCGGTATAGCTCGTCGCGTTCGATACAGCGGCGTAGAGGTCGTCGACGGATATATTCCGCGCCCACATCGCCGAAGGGTCGGCCTTTATGCGCACGGCGGACTTCGTTCCGTAAACGTCGACGCTGCTCACGCCCGGAATCATCGTCAGCCTCTGGCCGACCTGCGTGCTCGCGTAATCGTAGAGAGTGCCGGGGGTCAGCGAATCCGTCGTGAGCGCTATGTAGAGGATAGGCTGGTCGTTGGGGTTGGTCTTCACCAGCGTGGGCGGCGACGGAAGATCGAGCGGGAGATTCCCCGTCGACTGCGATATGGCGGTCTGAACATCCGTCGCGGCTGCGTCGAGGCTCTTGTCGAGCGAGAACTGGAGCGTGAGACTGGTAAATCCCTGCGTGCTCTTGGACGTCACGAGATCGAGCCCGTCTATCTGCATGAACTGGCGCTCGAGCGGCGTCGCAATGTTGTTGGCCATCGTTTCGGGACTCGCGCCCGGGTAGCCGACGAAGACGTTTATGACGGGATAGTCGACGGCGGGAAGGTCGTTCACCGGCAGCTGAAAATAGCTCATGACGCCGAAGAGAACAGCCGAAAGCGTGAGGACCGCCGTCATTACCGGACGGCGTATGAAGGGCTCCGAAAAATTCACATACCACCCCCGGGCGCCGCTTCCGCCCCGCCGCCCTGGCCGCCTTCCTCGACGATCGTTACACCCGCGCCGGGAGCCACCGCGAGCTGGCCGGTAAGAACGACCCGCTCTCCCGCCTTCACACCCTCTTCCAGGACGACGAGGTCGCCCTGTCTCTGCCCTACCCTCACGGGCCTTAGCTCGGCGGTAGAATCTTCTTTCACCACGTAAACGAAATTCCCCTGCGCCGAATCCTGAACGGCAGTGGACGGCACGAGGACGGCGTTTTCCTTCGTATCCAGAACGAGCCTCACCTTGACGAACTGCCCCGGCCAGAGCTTGCGGTCGAGATTGGGCACGGTCGCCCTCAGCTTCACTGTCCCGGTAGGGTCGCTGACAGCATTATCGAGGAACGTCAGCTCGCCCTGAAGCGGCGTGTCCGGCTCCTCGGGTATGCGCACCTCGACCCTGAGCGTCCCGTCCTCCATGTGCTGCCTTACCCTTCCGAGGTCACTCTCTGTAACGGTGAACTCTGCGTATATCGGGTCCAGCCGCTGTATGGTGAGAAGTGTGGTCGTGTTCGCCGTGACGACGTTACCCACGTCTACGAGCCTGTGCCCCGCCCGGCCGTCTATGGGAGAGTCTATCGTCGTATAGTCGTAATCTATCCGCGCTGAATCGAGCTCCGCCTGGCTCTGCTCGACGAGCGCAGCCGCGACGGCTACGGCGTTCTTACGAGTATCGTATTCCTGCCGCGCGACAGCCCTCGAATCCGCGAGGTCCTCTACCCGCGCGAACTGGATCTTCGCGAGATCGAGGTCAGCCCTGGCCTTGGCGAGGTTCGCCTCGGCGAGGTCGAGCGCGGCCTTGTACGGCCTCTGGTCTATGGTGAAAAGAGGGTCGCCCTTCTTGAGCTCGGCCCCGTCCTTGAAATGTATGCCGGTAATCCGGCCCGACACCTGAGGCTGTATGGAAACGGATTCGAGCGCGACGCACTTCCCAACCTCGTCGAGATACACGGGGACGTCCTGCGACTCCGCTTCAGTTACCGTCACCCTCGCGGGCGGGAACTCCGGCATTCCGCCGTCGCCGCCTCCGCACCCGGCGAAAAAGAGCCCAGGGAGAATAATTGCCGGGAGAATAATTAAGGGAGCAATCCACGAAATAATTCCATTTCCTGCGCCCGGTTTTGAAGATGCGGCGAACCTGTACCCGAACCGGGACGGCGTTTTACAGCTCATATCGGATTCCTCCAATATAGATTATCTGACCAAATCCCCGAACCAACCCGATTTTCCCCATGCGCGAAGAGGAACCCCGCGCCTGCCGCATAAAGGACTCAATTGCAGACGTGGCAATATAACCGGATAAACGGAATTATCAATAGACGTGAACGGGAACATCCGTCCGCAATATGAGATTTGATTCACCGGATTCAAAACCGATGCGCTTTCACCGGAAGCCGTTCTTGTCGACGCCAAGTCCGCCGAGGCCGGCGGCTATATCCTCCGGGCCGGCGTCGCCGATTATAGCGGCCTCGACTACGAACCCGAGTATGACGGCGAGGAGCGCCTTCGCGACATTGTCGGGCGACGAGCTCTCGTGGAGAAGCCCCGCTTCCTTCCAGCGCGCGGCGGCGGCGGCGAGGATATCCCTGAACGCAACGTAAAAGCCCCTCATCGTCACATGGAGATTTTCGTTCCTCTGCGCTTCGCTCCAGCCCAGAAGGGCTATGCGCTTCAGATCGTAGCCCTCGCGCTTGGAGAAACTGTCTATGGTCGACATTATCCGCTCAGTTAATTCGCCGGGCGGCGGCAGCGGCGCGGTCTTCAGAACCGGCTCGAGAAGCGCCCGCAGGCCGCCGAGAGAGCTGGTCACCGCGTCGAGTATCAGCTCGTCCTTACTCGAAAAATAGGAATAGACGGCCCCGGCCGAGAGACCCGATGCGCGGATTATATCCTCCATGGTAGTAGCGTGGAGGCCGTTTTTTTGAAAGCAGGCGCGGGCGGCGTCCAGTATCTGCGCCCGGCGGGCGGCACGTTTTTCGTCGGAGATTTTTGGCATGCTAAAAAAATAAAACGAATAATCCCTCTTTACAAGTTCGCAGCCATTATTTAAAATGAATATTCATTCTTTTTAAACAAGGGGAACACCGTGATTAAAGTCACCGCAATAGAAACCGGCAAGGCTCGAATGAAAACCGCCCAGCGCACAGGCCGCGACGATCGCGGTCCTGTCGGGCGGAAGATAGACATCTTCCTCGACCGCAGCTGGGTCGAGCCCCTTCCCATACTCTGTTTCCTTATAGAGCACCCTGAAGGACTATTCCTGGTAGACACCGGGGACACCTGGCGGAACTCCGTCCCGGGCTACCTCCCCGGCTGGAACCCGTTCTATAAGCAGGTCTCCATCAAGGTCGCGCCGCACGAGGAAATAGGCCCGCGCCTCCTGGCAATGGGTATCGACCCCGGAGACCTCACCGCGGTAATACTGACTCATTTCCACCACGACCACACGGGCGGACTCGACCATTTCCCGCACACGCGCATAATCGGTCCCCGCGAGAACTTCGCTGTCTCCACCGGAATAATGGGCATGATGATGGGCTGCCTGCCGCAGCGCTGGCCGGTGTGGCTCCGTCTCGAGCTCGTCGACATGGACGGGCCCGCGCTCGGCCCCTTCCCTTCCTCGCATCCGGTTACGAAGGACGGACGCATCGTCCTGGTGCCGACGCCGGGACATGTTAAGGGGCATGTTTCCGTAATCGTGCGCGCGGACGACGTCACCTGGTTCCTCGCCGGCGACGCCACATACTCCGAGGCCAATCTCCTCGCAGAAAAAACGGACGGCGTGACGAATAACCCTGCCGAGGCGCTCGCGACTCTGAGGGCTATAAGACGTTTCGCGGAAGAGGAGCCGACGGTCCTCCTCCCTGCTCACGACCCCGAAGCCCCAGCCAGGCTTGCCGCCCGGAGCCTCCTTGCGTGACGGTTAGAATCCGGCGACCTCGGGGATAATCTCGCGCCCGATAAGCTCTATAGGCTTTATATCGTGCGTGTCTGGCATGCTGACGATGAAGTGCTGTATGCCTTCATCGGCCAGCTTCCGGCAAAGAGCAATGAATTCGGAAACCGACATCCCGCCCTCCCCCAGCTTCACGATGCCCAGTGCCGTGCGCTCTATCTCTTCGTACGGGCGGCCGACTTCGTCGCAGTGGCGCTTGAGCACGTCGAGCTTTCTCGTCATATCCTCCCAGCTGATGAACGGCGGGGTGTAGATATTACAGGCGTCGGCGTACTCCGCCACGAGCCTGAGTGTCTTTTTCTCCCCGATGCCGCCCACGAGTATCGGAGGGTGAGGCTTCGAGAGCGGGAAGGGATTGTTCATCGGCTCGGCGAGGTGATAATGCTTTCCATTATAAGGTTTGACCTCGCCCGACCACATCTGCTTCGCTATCTGCAGCGCTTCTTCGAGACGCTCCATGCGCTCGGTCATATTCGGGAACGGATATCCGAGCCCGAGAGACTCGCGCTCGTACCACGCCGCCCCTATGCCGAAATACGCACGTCCGCCCGACAGCACGTCGAGCGTCGTAACCGTTTTTATCAGGTGCCCAGGATTCCGGTAAATGACGCCGGTGACCATGGAGCCGAGGCGTACGCGCTTTGTGACCGACGCGAGGTACCCGAGCGTCGTGTAACTTTCGAGCATCGGGTCTTCGGGCGATACACCGAGATCCGGCATATCCATCTGGAAGAGATGGTCCATGGTCCAGAGGCTGGCGAAGCCCGCTTCGTCCGCCGCTCTCCCTATATCGGAAAGCTTTTCGCCGACGTTACCCGGATTCCCGGGCCAATCGAATTCAACTATCTGAAGTCCTATTTTCATATCCTGATTCCTCCCGGGTTAATGTATTCGCGCCCGATAATATTCTAGATGATGATTCACGGATAGAGATTCGAAATTTTCGGCGAATTACGGTTGTCATAATCCGGCAATTGGAATAGAATTAAGGAAGGGTGGAGTGAAATATAAAGAAGGTGTGCTCCAATTGAGGACCGAAGGCTTTTTCTATTTCCCGCTTGCCGTTTTTTTCCTGTTACTTTTCCTTCCGGAGGATATTATCCGTGCCCAGACTCCAACGGACGACGAGATAAAGCTCGTCAAGCAGCAGATCGAAGTCCTCAGCAGACGGCTCGAAGAGCTCGAAGGACAAAAGGCCAAACAAAAACCGGCCATCGGAACGACCGAGGCCACAAACGTCACATTTTACAATACAGCGGTCAATGCGAACATGAGGAGGCTCGGCCAGTCGGATACGTCGAGGACAATTTTCAACCTGAGCGGCAACGGTACTGTGAGCCTCAGGGGCGAAGACGACCCTAACAGAGTGAATGCGGTTTTCGCGCCGATGGTGAATCACCGAATCACGGAGAACATCCGGTTCGTCCTCAAGCCCGAAGTGAAGCTCGTAAACGAAGAAGTGGGGTTCGGGATCGGAGCGGGCGAGGTGGATTTCTTCGTGAACGATTACTTAACCCTGAGAGGAGGAAAGATACAGAATAGCGCCCTTCTTTCACCCTCGGCATTCCCCTCGTGGCTCGGCGACGATCCCATAGCCTACTCCCTCGCGAGGCGTGACGAAACCCTGCCCCCTCAGGACCTTATCTCCGAGCTCAAGAATATGGGAGTCGGAATAACCGGCGGAATCCCGATTAAACTTTTCGACAGGACAAATTTGAATTACGGCGTCTCTTACATAAACGGGGCCGACGGCCGCGGCACGATGAATTTCAGCTTCTCCATCTCGAGACCGTAATAATCACGGAAAGAACGTTGCAAATTTCGAAGGATGGTAAGCGCGGCTCCTTGCTTTTCTTCCGCTATGTTTCCGCGCGCAGGCTCTCGGGTTCAGCAGCCCCCTTCACGCGGCTTTCCTTTTTCCGCCTTGCGAACCCGTATTCAACGCCCGAGGACTCGACTGCCTTTTTCCAGGACCCGAAATGATAGTCAGCCGCCGAGACGAGCGCCGTCATACCGCCCTTCCTGAGGACCGAAGGCCTCAAGCTACCGGCCCCCTCGCTCAGCCTCTTTATCTCGCTCATTATTCTCTGCCGAGTCCACTTTTTGTTGTTCCGCGAGCTCTCGTAATCTATACCGCTCGCCTCGAGGGCGCTCCTCCACGATCCGAATACCTTGCAGGCCCTCAGATAAAGCGCGGAATGCTTTTTTGCAATATTGGACGGTTTTTCCGCCCCGGGCCTGAATATCTCCCTGATTTCCGTGATAACCCTATCTTCTCGTCTGGTCATGATGAATATGGGAATTACAATATTCATGCCAGATATAAGCTCCTGTTATTGTTAACGACTTTAACATTTTTTCGATTAAGACTCCGTCCTATTATCGTACAGCTTACAATCTGACGATCCGGACGCTTTTCAGCCTGTTCGGAAACGCATTCCCCTCTCCAGCAGGATACTGCGGACCGCCTACGGCCGCTTAACCCGACAGCCCCGCATAAGAAAGGTTTCCTCATGAAAAAATCCCGGATCGACGGGCTAATTTATGATTAAGACTATTTTATTCTCATTACGAAAATTAACTCTTTAAGAAGCTCTCATTTCATGATAAAAATAATAGTGACAAGAGTTTAAAAAGTCGTTCTTAGAGAGAGGGTGCGTATGAACGGCAGGGTGAGTTTCGTCTGTAGGGGTTTTTTCCGCTCTTTTTTGTTTCGTGCTTTTTCTATTTCCTTCCTGATAATATCCATCAGCGGCGGGTGCAGTAGCGGTGGCGGCGGGGGCATTCAGCCCACTCCTCCCCCTCCTCCTGTGAGCGGCAACAAGCTCAACATAGAAATAGTCGAAGCTTTCATAGGCGACGACAACCGTACGGTCGCCACCATCAGGCTCACGGATGAAAACGGGAGCCCGATAACCAGGGACGGGGTCTCCATAAGCTTCATTATAGCGAGGATAGTCGAGAGCGGGGAGTACATCGACTACATCACGCGCGTTCAGGAAGGCGCCGTGCAGGCGACCTCCGAGAACGGTGGCGATTACGAGGAGCTCGGTGCAGGGCTCTACAGCTACACCTTCGCAACCGTCCTTCCCGAAGGTTACGACAGGAGCCAGACGCACACAGTGGCCCTTTACGCAACGAAGACTATAGGGAGTCAGACTTTCGTCTCCAATGCGACGTTCGATTTCGTTCCCGACGGCGGCGCGGTAAGGACGGTAAGGGACATAGTCGCGACAGAATCCTGCAACTCCTGCCACGATCCGCTCGCGCTCCACGGCGGCGGGAGGAGAGAGGTCGCAGTCTGCATCACTTGCCATACGAGCAAGATAATCGACCCCGAGACGGGCGAGACCATCGACCAGATAGACCCGCAATCCGGAAACAACATCGGCTTTAATATAATGGTTCACAAGATACACATGGGCGAGATGCTCCCGAGCGTCGAAGCCGGGAACCCATATTATATAGTCGGGTTCAACGACTCCATACATGATTATTCGACTGTCGTATTCCCGCAGGACAACAGGAACTGCACGAAATGCCACGACGAGGCGCTCGCGCCGCAGGCCCACGACTACAAAAACAAGCCAACACGGGCGTCGTGCGGCTCGTGTCACGACGACGTCGACTTCGCCGCCGCCATAAATCACCCGACGGTTCAGTTAAACGACAACAACTGCTCGGGGTGTCACATCCCGCAGTCGGGCACGGAGTTCGACATTTCGGTCACCGGCTCGCACACTGTGCCCTTAAGAGCGTCGAGCCTTCCCGGGCTCAACTTCGCCCTCGTCGACGTAAGGAGCGCCGAGACAGGGGAAACGCGGGTCGGTCCCGGAGAGCACGCCGAGGTCACGTTCAGCCTGAAGACGAACGCGGGCGAGGTCATAGACATCGGCGAGATGAACTCCATAGCCCTCGTCATCGCCGGCCCGACGACGGACTACAACATACAGGACTATAATGGGACAGGCGTCGAGATTCCTGGCGTGAACAACGTCCTCCGCGAGGTGCCGTCGAACGCCGAGGGGCCCGACGCAAACGGGAATTACACCTACATATTCCAGGGGATAATCCCCGATAACGCCACGGGGACTTACGCCGTCGGCATCGAAGGCCGTATAAACCGTATGGTGGGCGGGGAGAACCGCATACTCTTCGAGGAAGTGCAGGAGGCCGGAAGGAACCAGGTCTATTACTTCGCAGTCACCGATCCGGTACCCGTCCCGAGGAGGATCGTCGTGGATAACAGCACCGAGGACGAGTACTGCAGCGCCTGCCACGGCGTCTTCTCCAAGGACTTCAGCATACACGGCAACCTCCGGAACGACACCGAATACTGCGTCCTCTGCCACAACCCCTCGAACGACGACATACTCGTAAGGCCTGTCGAGGAGGGAGGAACGGCCGTCACCGCCTCGATAGATTTCAGGGAGATGATCCACAAGATACACACGGGCGACAACCTTTCTGTAAAGCCCTACATAATCTACGGGCGCGGCGGCAGCGTTCACGACTTCAGCGAGGTCCTGAACCCCGGCAACACGAGCGACTGCGGGGCATGCCACCTTCCGAACACGAACATACTCGATCCCGGAAACGGCATACTCGGGCCGGGAATACTGGCTACGGTTAACAGGGAATTCACTAAAGTCGACGGGGTGAATGTAGTCCTCCAGACGTTCTCGACGCAGCCGGTGATAACCGTCTGCACGTCGTGCCACGACAACTTAAGCGTAACGGCCGACGGCAGCGCGCTTACAGGCGAGAATCACCTCGCGGGACCGCAGCCCGAGACGGCCTGCGTCAATTGTCACGCCGCGGGCGATCCGCTCGGTGCGGCCGAGGTGCATCTGCCGCCGCTCCCGCCGGCGCAGCGGATTGACAGGCCAAACTAGAATTGAACGAAAGGACATTACGCGATATGAAAAAGCTCGTCCTGCCGATTTTGCTTCTGCTTCTCGCCTCGTGCGTGAGCGAGGAAGACAAGGGACAGGACTGGGGGAACATATTCGACGGGGTCGAAGGACTCCAGCTGACCGAGGAGGACCACCCCAACGGCTGGGGAAGGAAGGACTGTTTCGTATGCCACCCTCTCGAAGTGATACACCAGGAGGACCGTTCCGGTCTCGGCGTTTTGCTTCTCGAGGACATCCGCGAATTCACGAAGCAGGAAGGGCTTGCGAGCTGTCCGGTATGTCACGGAGATAACGGCGTAGAAGAATTCATGGAGTAGCTTTTCAGATGCCGAAAAAGATTTTCTGTGCCGCAGCCATGTTACTGATATCGGCAAGCGGGGGAGTTGCGGCCTTCGGACAGACCGAGATTATGCGCCCCCGGAGCCTCGGCATGTATGGAAATGCCTCGCTCCTCTTTCAGGCTCCGACGCCTTACCGGAACCTCGACGGCGACAAGAAATACGTCTATCCATTCTACCAGTACCTCGACCTCAGCGCGGCATATCCCGAGCACAACGTCTTCTTCAATACATTCTTCAGGGGAAGGGAGATTCTGGGCGGAGACGAGGAATCGCTCGACGTCTACAACGCCTTCGTCCAGTTCTCGAATACTCCAGGCACGTATGAAGTGAGGCTCGGAAGGCAGGCCGTGACCGAGGGGGTCAACTTCGTCCTCATGGACGGGGCCCTCGTGAGGCTGAAGCCGCTTAAAGGGCTCGAAATAACGACCTACGGCGGATACCAGGAGAACGACCTTCAGCCCGAGCCGGAAAGGCCGGGAGACAGCTTCGGGATATTCGGCGTCAAGCTGAAGACCGACGCCATACTGGGCTCGATAATAACCGTCGGATACGAGCTCTACGCGCCGGACGATTTCTCGGCGAGGCAGTTTATAAACGCCTCGTTCAACAGGGCCGTACCCTTTACCGACTTCGCCGACGTTTACGGGCTCGCCGAAATAGACATCGGCGAAGGGAATCTGGCTCTCCTGACGACTGGTATCGGCATCGTGGTGCTGAGATCCCTTTATCTCAACCTCGAATACGACAACTACGAAATGGACAAGGACAGGGATGAGTTCAAGCTCGACCCGATATTCGACGTATTCTCGGTCGGTAGGCTCCAGCAGGCGAGGGTCGGCCTGACGTTCGTCCCGGTCTCGTATCTCGAAATCAAGGGGAGCTACTCGTATTCACATTACGACCACGCCGAGGACGAGAGCACGAACGGCAACATAGCAAAGCTCGGATTCACCTTCGACTTCTGGAAGGAGATAGGCCTCCGGGCCTTTCAGGGCTTTTACTATATCGACGCAGGCGGGGATACCGACTACGCCATAGGCCTCAACACGGGTCTCTATCAGGAAGTAATGACCGGATGGCAGGTCCAGTTCGCCTTCGCCTACGCATATTACGACAAGATAACGAACCAGAGCGGGAACGCTTTCAGCTACATACTCGGAAGCGACTACGTGATAATGAAGGATCTCGTCCTCCGAACGGCGGTCGAATTCAACACGAATCCCGATTTTCACAGGGATATAAGGGTGGACCTCGGGCTCAGTTATTTCTTTTCGACGAGCATGTGATGAATAGAAAAACGATACTTATACTGACAGCCGCGCTATTCGCTTTCATAGGATGCGGAGCCCAGAATAAAAAGGACGACTCCTCGGGCTCCAAGTCTCAGGTGCCGCTCGGGGTGAGAATGAACTACTCTCACGAAAAGCACGAAAAGGTGATGAAGAAGGAGGGGTTCGACTGCTACCTCTGTCATCCGATGAACGTCGAGTTCAAGGACGAAAAGAGCGCCGAGGAGCTTATCAAGGCGTCGGAGAAGGCCTTTTACCCCGGCAAGGAAACTTGCCACTTCTGCCATTTCAACCCGGAGGCCGGCAACATCGCCCCGGGTGAGTGCAGCACATGCCATTTCGACATGGCGGCCATAACGCCGAAGAACCACAATTTCAGCTGGATGGAGAAGCACGCCGTATTTTCCAAGGCCGACCAGCAATCGTGCGAAAGCTGCCACTCCCCGAGATTCTGCGAGGACTGCCACAAGCGGCGCGACCTCCCGACGATGATGGTGCACGACAGGAATTTCAGGTTTATACACGGCATTGAGGCGCGGGCCAACCCGCGCAAGTGCGGAAGCTGTCACGAGGTGACGTTCTGCACCACGTGCCACACGAAGGGCGCATATGATTACTAGATACGTTCTTTTCGCCATCCTGATAGCGGTGCTCGTCCCTACCCTCCTCGTTTCCCAGGAGAAAGAGGAAGAAGAGGAAGAGAATCCCCATTCCACAATGGTGGACGACGAGTTCGTATGCCTCGACTGCCACACCGAGGTCCCCAAGGAAGGGGAAAAAAGCCCGACGTACTTCCTCGTCGACGCCCCTTCCGAGGTATGCCTCGGGTGTCACGACGACGCCACGCACCCGGGCTCGAAACTGCACCTGGGGAAGGATGTAAAGACCGGGCTTCCTCTCGACGAGAATGGCAAGATAGCCTGCTTTACCTGTCACGACCCCCACCCTGCCGGCGTACTCAAGGACCGCGAGGTCTACGGGGCCGAGCTCAGCGAGAGGAGCGCCGAGTTTTTGAGGCTCGTCACATTGCCCGCTCTCAAAAAAGAGATCGGCGGGGAGATAGAGCTCGACACGGCAAAGAACGTCTATCTCAGAAAACCGATGAATGAAGTGTGCAGTACATGCCACGAAACCATTAAATTCAAGGAGGTTTACACACCATGGTACAAATATTCAAGAATGTTTACGTACTAGCCTTACTGCTCGCCGTTCCCGGGGCGGCCTTCGCCCAGGGGGGAAGCGTTCAGGAAAAGGGAATAGCCGTCTTCGTTGAAAAAAGGTGCTACACGTGCCACACGGTCAAGGCCGAAGCGGCGCAGGTAGACGCCGCCAAGACCGCCTTCGCCCAGTCAAAGGGCGTCGAGCTCAAGGAGGAAAGCGGCGACAAGGACGCCAAGGGCGGAGACCTCTCCAACGTGGGCGCCGAAGAGGACGCGGCCTGGTTCGCCACGTTCCTCAAAGACCCCGAGGGCTACTTCCAGGACACGCCCGAGTGCAAGAAGCTCGCGAAGCAGAAGGACAGGAAGAAGTTCAAGGGCTCGGACGCAGACCTGCAGGCCCTTACAGCCTGGCTCGCCACGCTGAAATACGGCGACATGCAGGACCCGGGATTTCAGAACTGTCTGAAAGAAGAATAAGAGAAGAGGCTCTCCACACATGAACCCTTTTGAAGAAAGCGTGCGGGCGGCGAGCTCGGGAGGAATCTCTCTCGTCGCCTGGGTAGTAATCGGGCTGTCCGTTGTCTCGATAGCCCTCATAATAATCCTGATGGCGAGGGATCCGAAGAAGGTGTCGGAGCCCTCAGGGAAGTGGATGCTTCTCCTCGTCTTCTTCATCCTCTCCCCGGCCGCGTACCTCCTCAACTTCAGCGTGGCCATAGAGGACTCGAAGACTGTCGATTTCTGTAACTCCTGCCACGTCATGCACGGGTACGTAAACGACCTCAAGAACCCCGACAGCGAGTATCTCGCCTCGGCCCATTACCAGTCGCGCTGGATATCCGAGAACCAGTGCTTCACCTGCCACTCGGACTACGGCCTTTTCGGGAATATGAAGGCGAAGATGACGGGGATACGTCACGTGTGGGCTTACTACACCGGATACGAGACGCCGGTCAAGCTCTACAGCACGTACAATAACAACATCTGCCTCAGGTGCCACGCCCCCACCCCCGCGTTTCAGGAGGAGGACATGCACATCGAGAACGCCGACGACATAATGTCGAGCAAGATGTCGTGTATAGGGCTCGAATGCCATGTGAGACCGCACCCGGAGGAGGCATGGAAAGAACAATGAAAAACCCGACCTGGACAAGAAAACTCGTGCTTATAGCCGGGGTGCTTGACATCATAGCCCTTCTCACGATTATGCTGGCGATATTCAACTTCACGCCCCTCACGCTCATAGTCTCCGTGTCGGTAGGCGGCGCGCTGATAGGGCTCTCGGTATTATTGTATGTCGTCGTCGTTATTACCGATCTGAAAGAGCGTGGGGTGCTCTAGGGCTGGTAAGTGGTATTACGCGTCGTGTCCGACCGGGCAATGCCGATATGGCGTCCGAAGCCGGCAACACCGGTTTCCCGGTATGCCTTGCTCTATAAAAAATAAAAACCCGGCGCCCGCGGGCTCTATCCCGGTGCGTCGGGATAAACGGGCTTGCCACGGTCTCCCTCGATATCGGCAGTTTCCGTTCTTCCCCGATTAATAAAGCCTTAATAAAAATGGTTTAACATACTCGGCGGCGGTTGGACGTCCGGTGAAATAGATGTATTTTGTTTCTAGGAATCCACGCTGGGGGTGTCAGAAATGATTGTAAGTCCACTTGCAGGTAAGCCAGCCGAGCCTTCGATGCTGGTCGATGTGCCCAGGCTCGTAACTGCTTATTACAGCGAGATACCGGATTATTCGGTTCCCGGAGAGAGGGTCGCCTTCGGCACCTCGGGTCATCGCGGCTCCCCATTCGATAAAACATTCAACGAGCTTCATATTCTGTCCGTGGCTCAGGCCGTTTGTCTATACCGCAGTCGGCAGGGGATCGACGGGCCGCTCTTTCTCGGTATGGACACACACGCGGTCTCGACGCCGGCTTTTGTCAGCGTGCTCGAAGTGCTGGCGGCAAACGGGGTCGACGTCATGATATCCGAGCGCGACGAATACACGCCGACGCCCGTAATCTCGCACGCGATCCTGCAGTACAACCGGGGGCGTACAAAGGGCCTCGCGGACGGCATCGTAATTACGCCCTCCCACAATCCTCCCGACAACGGCGGCATAAAGTATAATCCGCCGAGCGGCGGCCCGGCCGAACCCGAGGTCACCGGCTGGATCGAATCGAAGGCCAATGAATTCCTGCAAAATAATCTGAGCGACATCAAGAGAATTCCATACGAAAAGGCCCTTCGCGCACCGACCACGCACCGTCATGATTACCTGGATGCATACGTCAGCGACCTCGGCAACATTATCGATATGGACGCCATACGCGGCTCGGGCATAAGCCTCGGCGTCGATCCCCTCGGCGGCGCGGGTGTCCACTACTGGAAACCGATCGCCGAGCGCTACGGGCTCAATCTCACCGTAGTAAACGATACCGTCGATCCGACGTTCCGCTTCATGACCGTCGACTGGGACGGGAAGATACGCATGGACCCTTCCTCGCCCTACGCCATGGAGAGCCTTATCAGGCTTAAAGACAGCTTCGAGATCGCCTTCGCCTGCGACACCGACCACGACCGCCACGGCATCGTCACGAAGAGCGCCGGCCTCCTCCCTCCGAATCACTATCTCTCCGTCATGGTCTTTTATCTTTTCCAGCATCGGCCGAGATGGGCGAAGGAAACGGCGGTAGGAAAGACGGTCGTAAGCAGCAGCATGATAGACCGCGTCGCGGCCAAGACAGGACGAAAGCTCTACGAGGTCCCGGTCGGATTCAAATGGTTCGTCGAGGGCCTTCTGAACGGCTCGCTCGGCTTCGGTGGCGAGGAGAGCGCGGGTGCTTCATTCCTTCGCCTGGACGGCGCAGTATGGACGACAGACAAGGACGGCATCGTCCCGGCCCTCCTCTCTGCCGAAATAACCGCTCGCATGGGCCGCGACCCGGGCGAGATATACCGGGAGCTCACGCAGGGCCTCGGCGAGCCCGTTTATGACAGAATAGAGGCGCCGGCCACGCCGGAGCAAAAGAAAGCGCTTTCAAAACTCTCCCCGGAACAGGTGAGGTCGACAGAGCTCGCGGGCGAAAAGATCCAGTCGGTCCTCACCAGCGCTCCCGGTGACGGCAGCCCGATTGGCGGGCTCAAGATCATCGCTGAAAACGGATGGTTCGCCGCCAGGCCTTCCGGGACCGAAAGCATTTATAAAATCTATGCAGAAAGCTTTAAGGGCGAGGATCATCTCCGCCGCATTCAGGAAGAGGCGCAGGCAATCGTCGACAGCGCCCTTAAAGCTGCAGCGGGTAATAGAGTATGACTGAATAAAGAATAAGCGACACGTCCGGACTTTTCGGGAAAACGTGAAGGAGAAGCCATGAGCGAGCAGTCATTTAACGATAACCCGATCAACTCTTTTCTGCCTACGGACATCGAAGGATTCGATTTCCTGGCCGAGCTGGCGCTGGATCTCCGCTGGTCGTGGAACCACTCTGCCGACGAGATGTGGAAGGAGATCGACCCGGCCCTCTGGGAGATCACGCACAATCCATGGGTCATACTGCAAACCGTTTCACGTAACCGGATCAAGGAGGTGCTCTCCGACCCGCACTTTCGCGGGCACCTGAGCGAGCTGGTGCAGGTCAAGCGCAATGAAACCGAGCAGCCCGCGTGGTTTCAGCACGTTCATCCGCAGGCTCCTCTCACCTGTGCGGCCTACTTCAGCATGGAATTCATGCTGAGCGAAGCGCTTCCAATATATTCGGGCGGTCTCGGCAACGTGGCCGGCAACCAACTCAAGGCCGCCAACGACCTCGGCGTGCCGGTCGTCGGCGTCGGGCTCCTCTACCAGCAGGGTTATTTCCGGCAGGTGATCGATATGAACGGGGCCCAGGAGGCGCTGTTCCCTTACAACGATCCCGGGCAGCTTCCCTTGACACCCCTTCGCGAAGCTGACGGCGAATGGCTCAGGCTCGAAATCCCACTCCCGGGGTATTCAGTCTGGGTGCGGGCATTTCAGGTCCAGGTCGGGAGGGTAAAGCTTTATCTCCTGGACACGAACGACGCCGCGAACTTCCCCGCTCACAGGGGTATAACGAGCGAGCTCTACGGAGGCGGGTCGGAGCTCCGGCTGAAGCAGGAGCTCGTGCTCGCCATAGGGGGCTGGCGTCTTCTGCGCACACTCGGCTTAAGGCCGGAAGTCTGCCACCTGAACGAAGGCCATGCAGCCTTTGCAGTCCTCGAGCGTGCCCGCTGCTTCATGAAGGAAACCGGCCTGCCCTTCCAGGCCGCGCTTGCCGTCACGCGGGCAGGGAACCTCTTCACCACTCACACACCTGTCGCGGCCGGATTCGACCGTTTCGACCCCCACTTGATAGAGCTCTATCTGGGAGACTACGCCAGGAACGAGCTCGGCATTTCGCTCTACGATCTTATGGCGTTCGGCAGGCAAGACCCGAACGACTCGTCCGAGCCTTTCAACATGGCATATCTCGCGATAAAAGGCAGCGGGGCTATAAACGGCGTGAGCCGTCTCCACGGAGAAGTGAGCCGGCGCATTTTTCAAGTCCTCTTCCCCCGCTGGCCCGAAGCGGAAGTGCCCGTCGGATACATCACCAACGGAGTTCACATGCCGACATGGGACTCCCCGGCGGCGGACGAGCTCTGGACGGGCGCCTGCGGAAAGGACCGCTGGGTGAAGACGACGAAAACCATGGAGCACGACATACGCGCACTCCCCGATATAAAACTGTGGAATCTCCGCAACTCGGCGCGGAAGGAGCTTGTCGAATATGCGAGGGAGCGGTTGACGCATCAGCTGATAGCCTCCGGCATGGCGCCGAAGGCCGAGAGGGTAAAGCACATATTCGACCCGGGCGTGCTCACGCTCGGATTCGCGCGGCGCTTCGCCACGTACAAGAGGCCGAACCTACTCCTTCACGACCCCGAGCGGCTCATAAGGATTCTCTCTAACCCGGACCGGCCAGCCCAGCTCATCCTCGCCGGCAAGAGCCACCCTGCAGACCAGCCGGGACAGGCGATGATTCAGGAATGGATACATTTCATCAGGCGGCCCGACGTCAGGGACCGCGTGATGTTTCTCGGGGATTACGACATGTTCCTGGCCGAGCGCCTCGTGCAGGGTATAGACGTCTGGATCAATACCCCGAGGCGCCCGTGGGAGGCGAGCGGGACGAGCGGAATGAAGGTGCTCGTAAACGGGGGACTCAATCTCTCGATACGTGACGGCTGGTGGGCCGAGGCCTACTCACCCGAAGTCGGGTGGGCGTTCGGCGACGATAAAGAGCACGGCGACGACCCGGCCTGGGACGATTCCGACGCCGAGGCCCTTTACGACCTCCTCGAATACGAGGTGATACCAGAATTTTACACACGCGACACCAACGACATACCGACCACGTGGGTTGCGCGCATAAGGGAGAGCATGGTTCAGCTGACACCGCGCTTTTCGGCGGACCGCACAGTCCGCCAGTATACGGAGGAGCACTACCTCCCGGCCGCGGCCGCCTACCGCGAGCGGGCGGAGGATAACGGCGCTCCGGGCCTCGAAATTGTAAACTGGCAGGATTCCCTGAAGCAGAAATGGCCGTCGCTACGTTTCGGAGCCCTGAAGGTAGAAGAGGACGGAGACCATCACGTTTTCGAAGTCGAGCTCTTTTTAGACGGGCTCGACCCCGACGCTGTGCAGGCCGAGCTCTACGCCGAGGGCGTCGGCGGAGGGGCTCCAGTAAGGCAGCTTATGACGCGCGTGAAACACCAGGAGCCGGAGGAAGCCTGTGTCTACAGCGCACGTGTGCCTTCGACGCGGCCGGCTTCCGACTATACGCCCCGCCTGATACCGCACCGCCCGGGCGTCACGGTTCCCCTGGAGGCGGCAGAAATCCTCTGGCAGAGATGACGGCGGACAATAGAGCTAAAGTTCGCCGAAATTCGGAGCATCAGAATGCTCAGGTAATTTTTCTCTGGCAGTCGGGACAAAAGTAGGAGGAGCGGCCTGCGATAGTTTCCCGTTTTACCTTTCCGCGGCACCCGGGGCACTCTTTCCCCTGGCGGCGCGATTTAAGGAGATAGGAGGACGGATACTTATCGGAGTCGGCGCCGTGCTTTATCGTAGTCCGGAATATGCGCTTCATTTTATTGTAGAGCTTTCGAACGTCGGCTTTGCCGAGAGCGGCCGCGACGCTCTCGGGATGTATGCCCGCCTGGAATAACATTTCGTCGGAATAAAGGTTGCCTATGCCGGAAACGAGCTTCTGGTTCATGAGAAGGGCCTTTATGCCGCCCTTCCCTTTTTGCAATATATCCCGGAACTCGTCGAAGCTTATCGAATCGGCGTCGGGGCCGAGCTTCTTCTCTTTTATGAAAGACTCGATGTCTTCGGTGATGCCTATCCTTCCGAGCTTACGCCAGCTGGTATAAGAGAGCTTCTGTCCGCCGTCGAAGAATATATTGACCTGGTCGTGGGCCACTTCCTCACTGCCGTCTTCGACGAATTTCAAATCGCCTGTCATGCCGAAATGCATTGTAATCCAGAGGTCCTCGTCCGTTTTCACAAAGAGGTGTTTACCGTGGCGTTTCGTCGATTTAAGAGTGACCCCCCTGAGCCTGCTCCGAAACTTCCGACTGGAGACGGTCAGCATGCGGTCCGATTTCGCCTCCACTCTCGCGATCTTTTTGTCGAGCGAAGTCGCGTCCACGTAATTCTTTATCGCTTCCACGTCGGGCAGCTCAGGCATGACTATATATTACCCCATTAAAGGTCGAGAGAACGCGGCCGCAGTAAGGCGTCGCGATTTTTGAGAGCCAGCGAAAGTTCCTTCCGCCAAACGGATAACTCTTTCCAGGATACCTCGAACAGCCGGCCTCAATTTGGTTTTACGCACCGAAGAGGATACAACACAATTCGTCGGTAACACTTTCAGTACCAATAGCCAAGAGTAGTCAACGACAACAAGTAAGGATCAAATGATCATTGGATTTTTTGGCGCGCCCGGAGGGATTCGAACCCCCGACCTACGGATTAGAAGTCCGTTGCTCTATCCAACTGAGCTACGGGCGCATGAGTGATATTTAAGTTTATACTGCGCCGGGCCGGCCGACAAAAGCGGCCTACCCCTTGTCGATATGCTCTATCTTTCTCGCGATGCCGACTATACCGCTTCCTATCGACACCAGCGTGACGACCGGCGATGCGGATTCCGAAACCGAGCCCTCGTATACGAGCACGGCCCCGCCGAGTATCCCGAACCCGGCGTCTAGTGTCCTGGCCGTTTTGATCAAGGTTCTCGGCAAAAACGATTCCTTGTCTATGTTTCTCTCGACGCTGTTGGAAACGGTGCCGAGCGCCTTCCCAGCCCTCGAAAGCCCCTTCCGAAGCTCTTCTATCTGGTCGGGATGCGTGAGCGCATAAACAGCCCCGATCGTAATCGACACACCCTGCACCAGCTCGAGAGCATGCGCCGGCTCGTAGCCCGCGGCCGTCAGTATCCCGTATTCCGTTTTCAAGAACTCTTCGAGGTCCTTTATCTGCCTCGTCACTTCCTGGTACGCGGCCTGAACGTCGTCGATATACGCCTTGAGGCCGTGATAGAAATCGTCGTCCCCGGCCAGCCTGTCGAGGGTTTCGGCGACGAGCCGCGCGGACGCCGTCAGCTGCGGCGCGGCTTTCACGCTGCCGGCGATCAGATCCGTCCTTGACGCCTCTTCGTAGAGCTTCTTCGCCCCACTCCACGCGTCTCTAACGTATCCGGTTTTGCCGAAAAACTCGCTGCTACTCATACAGGCCTTCCCGTAAATTATCTCCAGGGAAGGAAGAATACTACCCAAGAGAGGGCCTCTCTTCAACAATTCAATTCACCTGATTCAAGACAGCTCTCGGGTGATTCAGTACGTTAGACGAAGGCCTGCGCGCGGGCTTATTCCCGGCGCGGGGAATCCCACGAACTGCTCGTACTCGGCGTTCAGAAGATTTTCGACGGCGAGGAAAACGCGCACATTCCGGCTCGGGGTCCATGTCGCCGTGAAGTCGAACACCGTATAAGGATCGAGGACGACGTCGCCCGTCGGAATCGACGAATCGTGGACCTTCCCTGTAAAGACTGCGTCCAGCGCCATAACGAGACTCCGGTCGGGACGAAACTCGACGGAAAACCCGCCGAACCACTTCGGGCGGTTCCTCAGCTCCTGATCGACCCCCTCTATATTACTGTCGGCGTAAGTCACGCTCCCGCTCACCGTGAGCGGCTCCCACGGATTTACGTCGCCTATGATCTCGAACCCCTTCACAGTCACTCGTGACCTGTTGACCAGAATCGGCGGCGGCCCCTCGTCGAAATCGATCAGATTTTTGAAGCGGTTGTAGTAAAGATTCACCTGCGCACCGGCCTTTCCATCCCACACCCTCTGCGAGACGCCGACGTCCACGCTCTCGCTCTTTTCCGGAACGAGGTCGGGGTTTCCGACTATGGGGCTCGAAAGCGAGAAGAAGCTCGGAAGCTTGAACCCCTTCCCCCAGTTCGCCCTCAGCGTCGTATCCGTAGACACGATCTTATACGTCAGCCCGGCCCTCGGGCTGAACGCGTCGTTAAAGCCCTCGGGGAAATCGAGCCTCGCGCCGAGGACTGCGTAGAGGTTTTCGACAGCGCTGAACTGCACCTCGGCGTAGGGAGAGAGAATGTATCTCGTAAGCGCGAAGCTGGTCGGGACGGGGGCGTCGAGCATCATCTCGCCCCGGCTCTTTCCGTCTTCTATCTCGGCCTCGAACCCGGCTGCGAGCACCACGCCATCCCGAATCGTAAAGGTGTTTATGAAATTCGCATCGTACCTTTTAAAGTCGCTGTCCGAGCTGTTCGGGGGGATGCCGAAGGGGTCCCTTATACCGGGGGCGACGCCGGGAGACGAGAATTTTTCCTTATTGTTGTAGTACGCAAGCTCAAGCCTGTACTCCCACCACGGCAGGACCTCGTGCGTCAGGTCGACTCCCAGAAGAAACTGATCGATATTTCTCCTGTCGACGGAGCGGATAACGGCGAACTCCGGACCGCCGCTGTCGTCGGGAAAGCTGGAGCTCTCTACGTGGGAATACCTGACAGTCGAGCTTATCTCGAAATTCCGGTTGCTCAGAACACCGAGCCTCCCCGTGAACGACGGGCTCTTGAAGCTGCTGCCTTCCACCTGCTCCCCGTCGTCGAGGTAGGAGCCCGAGAGGGAGTAATTATAGAGCTCGCCTCCACCCGAGACTCCGCCCAGAAAGCTGTACTGCCCGTAGCGGCCGAGTGAGCCCTCGGCAAAGGCCTCCGGCTTCCCCTCCCCTTTTTTCGTAATGATATTTATCACCCCGCTGAGGGCGTCCGAGCCGTAAAGGGACGACATCGGATCGCGCACGATCTCTATCCTCTCTATGTTGTCGGGGCTGAGTGTGGAAAAATCGAACGACCCGCCCCGGCTGTTGGTGGGGTCGTTCACCTTCACCCCGTCTATGAGAACGAGCGTGAAATTCGGGTCGCCGCCCCTTATGTACACGGACGTTACCCCGCCCCGGGACGCAGGCTGGTCTACGTAAAGCCCGGGGACTTGCTGCAATATCTCGGCGACGCTGCTCGCGTTCCGCTCCTCGATTTGCTCGCGGGTTATGACTGTCATGCTTGCAGGGGTCTGTGAAAGCGACGCGGGGTTCAGTGTTCCGGTAACGACGACTGGTTCGAGAGAAGGCGCTGGCTCACCGCCTAAAACCTCTTCCTGCGCCAGCGTTCGATTGCCGCAAAGCATAAACGGACAGAGGAGCAATACGATATAAAGGATATTCCGGACGATATTGTTAACTTGGCAACCCTCCGCGCCTGATTCCATTCATAAAGTCCGCCGCTTCGTCAGTATAGAAATCCGGCGGCTGCCAGAGATCGGCGGCCGCCGACTAAAATATACCGGAGTCTCGGTGCGAAGCTCGGGAACCCCGGTAATAATCAGCGCCGGCATTGTTTCGAGCCACGGCCGATTAACACTTTTTTATGCGAGAAATATAAATAACCGCAAGAATGCCGCACAGGAAAAACCCGAGAATGAACGAGTAGACAAGATACCTCGACTCCGGTTTCGGAGCCGTGCTTTGCCGAGATGTCGTTGCGGCATTCTCCGGGGCCGCCTCTCTTAAATTATCTTTCACGAGATAATCCGCCAAAAGCGTCGCTTCGTGATCGGTAAGGCCGAGCTTAGGCATCTGCGAATACGGGTTGTCGAACTTCGGTTCGAGGAGGCGAAACTTCACCCAGGTTCTGACCTTGTCGATTCCCTTTTTCCGGAGTACTTCCTGCCTGGCGTCTCTGTATGCTTTATACGGCTCGACGTCGAGCTCGTCGAGCTTTTTTACCGTTTCGAGATACTCCGGCGAATCCAGCCTCTGCAGTATGCTGCCGGCCAGAGTGTTCCTGTCGAGCCTCGGCCCGGCTGTCCCCCAGCCGTCGTAATCTATTACGTGGCACCCGTAACACGCGCGTGTATCCAGCATATCTTCCGCGGAAACCGCCCTGTCGATCTTGTAAGGATAAGAGTTCGATTCGTCGTAAGTAGCTTTATATATGGAGCTCGATCCGCTTTCGTCCGGCAGGATCGGCGCGTAGTACAAACCGTCGGGCCCTATCCCGAGCCCTACGATTATCTGGTTTCCCTCGCCGATATATCTCAGGAAGAGCCTGGGAGTGCTCAGCATCTTATTTTCCTTAAATCCGTAATCGAGTATTGCGATGCTTTTATCCTGCCTCTGACCGGGGCCGGGCATCGAAAGGTTCCCCCCCAGGGCCAGGTAGAGCTTGCCTCTGTAGGCTTCCGGGAAGACTTCGAGACTCTCCGGGTAATAGTCCATCTGAACCGGGCCGACGGAAGGATTTATCACGAAATCCGCATTCAGGCCGATGCTCCAGTCAGAGCCGTCCCAGAGATAATCCACGCCCTTTCTGACTTCGAGAAACCTGTCCGTGCTGAGTCCGTTATCCGCCACGAACACCCTGCCGTCAACTACCTTAAGGCTGAACGGGTTTCTAAGACCATACGCCCAGACATAGTTCCGGGGCTTTTTGATATCGTCGTCCACGTAGAACGGGTTCGAGCTTACAGGTTTACCGTCCGGAGTCATGCGTATCACTTTCCCGAGCAGGGAATCGACGTCCCGGCTTTTCAAAAAGCTATGCCCGTCACCGAGCGTCACAAAAACCGTACCGTCGTATACCTGACAGGGCCCGATCTGGTGAGAAGGCGTCGTCGGCTCGTCGATGAAAATCTCCGTGAAGTGGATGGTCGATTTCGACTTTAAAGAAAATGTTCCCGGCTCCGCTTCGAACCTCACCATATTATTACGAAGGATGTTGTTCTCGTCCTGGTATGCGAAGGTGACGAAGACGTATCCGTTTTCAGGATCGAGACATATGCCGGCGAGCCCCGTTTCACCGCTGAAGGCCGGCAGCTCTTCTTCGGGCTTGAGCTTAAAGAAATCCTCGGCGAACGTGTGAACGGTTCTGTCGTTGGTGACGACCTTCACCTTTCCCCTAAGCTCCGTCACGAAATAAAGCGGATCGTCAGGCCCGTCGCCGGGATTCGGCACGAATGCAATCGCGCTCGGGAATTGAAAGCCTTTTGCGTCGACGCTGATTTTGAAATTATCCTGGACGGCCCACTCTTTCATCCAGGCATCCGAATCGTCCGCGTATATCGCGTGAGAAAAGAATGTAAGCGAAACGAGAGCTAAAATGATGCAGCTTTTTAAGAAGTGAAGCTTGTTCGATATCTTCATATGTAACCTGGTGTATAAAATTTGTAGGATAGCCCGAATCTCCAATTCAACTGTTCTCCGTAATCCAGTCTATTTATTTCTAATAAATTTTACGTATACGCCCATAAATAATAATGTAGCCGCCCCTCCGAGCATGAAAGAATAAACCAGGTGCCTGTATTTAAGGTCGGGAATGAACCGGCTCATGACCTTGCGGACCTTCAGGTCGATGCCTGTATCCGCATCCCCCTTCGGTTTCAATAAATAGTCTGCAATAAGAACGGCCTGGCTTTCGGTAAGCCCGGGATTCGGCATTTGCGAGAACGGGTTGTCGAACCCGGGCCGCATCAAGTGATATTTCACCCACGTTCTTACACGTTCGGCCCCGGTTTTCAGCCCGAGCTCCTTTCTGGCCTCTCTGTAATCGACATAGGGCTCCGTATCCAGCGCGTCGAGCTCAAGAAGGGATTTCCTGTAATCGACCGAAGCCAGCCTCTCTCCAATCCTCTGCTCCATTGCCGGGCCGCCCAGTGCAGGACCCATATCGCCGAATCCATAGTCGTAGATAACATGGCAGGAATAGCACTGGCGGGAGTTGAGAAGTGAAATTACATCCTCCTTGTCCTGGAGCGCCTGCGGGCTTACGTACCCTTCCCCGTAAAGCACCTTGAGCACGGCGCTCCGTCCCGAAGCATCGGGCATGACAGGGACGAAGTAAAGCCCGTCGGGCCCCATTGCCACACCCGATATAACCTGCATACCCTCACCGGAATACCTGACAAAATACCACGGCGCGCTCCGCATTCTGCCCTCAGCGAGACCGTAATCCAGAATCACGATCCCCCTGTCTTGAGCCATGCGGATTCTATGATCCGGATTGCCCGTGCGGGCGAGGTAGAACTTCTCTCTGAAAGCTTCGGGAAAAACTTCTTCGTCCGCGGTAATATAATCGAGCTGGGCCACTCCGTCAGAGGGCGTCAGTATCTGTATGGCATCGGCCCCTATGCTCCATTCGGTTCCGTCCCAGAGGTAATTTTCACCGCGCCGGATTTCGAGGAACCTGTCCATGGTGCCGGACCCGTTGTCGGCGGCAAATATACGGCCGTCGACTGCCTTCACCCCGAAAGGGTTCCTGAGCCCCGTCGCCCATACGTAGTTCCGGGCCTTCCCTGTATCGTCGTCTACGTAATAAGGGTTATCCTTCACAGGCTTGCCGTCCGTCGTCATGCGGATTATCTTCCCCTGAAGGGAGTCGATGCTCTGACTTCCGCTATACACGTCGTTATGGAGATCGCTCCAGATATGCCCGTCCCCTACGCCAGCATATAAAAATCCGTCCTCGACCTGGCATGCGCCTATCTGATGAGAGGGGCTAGTGTATTCGTCCGAAAATATTTGAGTGAATGCAGTTTTCGAAACGGGCTCGAGAGAAAAAGTGCCGGGCACGGAATCGAACCTCATTACATTGTTTCGGAGAATGCCCTTTTCGTCCTGGTAAGCGAATGTCACGAATACGTAGCCTCTCGGGGGATCGAGGCATATGCCTGCAAGGCCCCCCTCCCCGGACTGCGCAGGAAGCTCCTCGCGCGGCTTAAGCTCGAAGAATCCTTCCGCGAAAGTGTGGACTGTTCTGTCGTTGGTTACGACCTTAATCTTTCCGCGGAGCTCCGTGACAAAATAAAGCGGGTCCTTAGGCCCGGCCCCGGGCTCGGTGACGAATGCAATGGCGGTAGGAAAACTATAACCCTCGGTGTCTATCTCGATTGCGAAATTCTCAGGAAGAGTCCAGTCGTCCTTCGAGTTGTACGGCTCATCGGCATATGCGAGAGCGCAGATGAGCAGAATAATCAGAATCAGGGGCTTCATAGGGGTCGGGGAATTTATCACACAATTTTACCCACACCGCGGGCAAAGAACGAGATTTCAGGGTACGGAATCTAACCCTTCTTCGAGCGGCCGAATAAAACGATGGCGATGAGCAGCGCAAAGCCAAGCCCCGCAAGAAAGCTGTATATAAGATGCCTGTACCTGAGCTCCGGTATGTAGCTCGTTACCGAATCCCAGGCAGTCCTTCTCATTTCGCTTTGAAAGCTCGTGTCCTTCCCTATGAGGAAATCCGTAATAGCTCCCGCCTCGTCATCCGTCAGGCCCATATTCGGCATGATGGAATAGGGATTGTCGAACTTCGGTTCGAGTATGTGATACTTCACCCAGAGCTTCACCCTGTCCATTCCATCTCTTTCGAGGACCTCTTTCCGCGCATCCTTATAGCTTTTATACGGCTCGATGTCGAGCTCGTCGAGCTTGACGGTATTCTGAACGTAAGCGGATGAGAGTAGTCTATCTTTGAGCCGCGCCACCATCTCGTTCCTGTCGAGATTCGGCCCCGCCGTGCCCCACCCGTTTTCGCCGAGCGTGTGGCACCCGTAGCATCCGCGTGATTCCAGAAGGAGCTGCGGGTCTCTTTCGTTCTCGAAGGTGTACGGATGTGCTTCAGGGCCTGAATATTTAACCTTGAGTATGGCGCTCCTTCCGTCCTTAAACGGCAGTATGGGCGCTATGTATAACCCGTCCGGCCCCGAGGCAAGCCCGGCAAGCACCTGAAAGGACGAGCCTCTGTACCTTACGAAGTACTCCGGCACGGCCGCCAGCCTGCCCTCGGCGAAGTCGTAATCGAGCATCATTATCCCGCGGCCGGAATCGACTCTCGGGTCTGTATCCGGATCGCCGCAGAGCGTTAGATAAAACTTCCCGGCGAACTCCGTCGGCAGAGCCTCCGACGCGGGCTTCACAAAAGTCATCTGCGCCAGGCCCTGCGCGGGGGCGAACACCGCGAGAGCGTTCGTGGTAATACTCATATCCGAGCCGTCCCAGCGATGATTCTCCCCTCCCCCGACCTCTATGAATCTGTCGACTTCCTTGCCGTTGTCCCCGACGAAAACACGTCCGTCCGCAATGCTCAGACCGAACGGGTTTCTGAAGCCCGAGGCCCATACATAATTCCTCGCCTTTTTTATGTCCTCGTCGACGTAATAGGGATTGGTCTTTACGGGCTTTCCGTCGAGCGTCATGCGCAGCACCTTTCCCAGAAGGGAATTTATATCCTGGCTGTTCATCCTGGCGCCGCCTGTCGTAAAGGCGTCTCCGACGCTCACGTAAAGGTGATTGCCGTAGACCTGACACGGCCCTATCTGGTGCGAAGGCGCCGACTGCTCGTCGGCGAAAACCTCCGTGAATGCGGTTATTGAAACGGGCTTCAGAGAAAATGTCCCCGGCTCTGATTCGAACCTTGCTATATTATTCCTGAGTATTCCCTTTTCGTCCTGGTATGTGAACGTGACGAAAACGTAGCCCGACTCCGGGTCGAGGCATATACCGGCCATTCCCATCTCGCCGCCGAATGACGGCAGCTCGGCCCTCGGGACGAGAGTGAAGAAGTTCTCGGCGAACGTATGAACGGACCTGTCGTTGGTGACGACCTTGACCTTCCCCCGGAGCTCCGCCACGAAATAAAGCGGGTCTTTGGGCCCGCCGCCAGGCTCGGGAACGAACGCGAGGGCGGAAGGGAAATGGTACCCCTCAGTATCTATCTCTATCGAGAAATTCTCCTCAAGCGTCCAGTCGCTCTTCCAGTCGTAGGGCTCCTCCCCGGCATGAGAGAAAGCGGCAACGAACATTAGGACAAGGAACAAAGGGATCATTAATTTACTACACAATTTTACACATACTGCCGGAGGATTTACATAATTCCGCGAAATATGAGAGGCCCGGGACTGCCAGGGAGGCCGGAACTTTTAAAAGAGGTACTGCATTCTAAATACGCTCCTTCTATGTATGTATGCACATACATTAAATATCCGTCGATTAGCGGCCCCGGGGATATTTGCCGTGCCGGTGGACGGCAAATGGGTTTATACTTTACCGAACGGTGAGGAAATGGGAGAAAAGAGACAGTCGAGAAGGCTTCCCTACCGTAAGCGGATAAGGCTGGGAAAGGACGAGCCCAAGTACATGGGCTACGCCTCTAACATTTCGGAAAACGGACTCGAAATCGAGTCGCGGAACCTTTATCCGCCGGGCACAAGGATAGTGATAAGCTTCCAGGAAGACCCCGGCACGGAAGACAACGCACCCGAGGCCAGGATCGAAGGCATAGTTAAGTGGTCGACGAGAACCATCGGAAACCAGTCGGGCAATATGGGCATAAAGATAGCCGAGGATTCCGAGCAGGCCGTAAAACGCATATATGCCGAGCGGATTAAAAGACTTACCAAATAGCCGGCATATTCATCTCGGAGCGTAAGCGAGGTTCTGGAGCCAGAAATCTATCACGTACTCTATCCGTGCGAGCAGAAGCGGCCTGTATTTGTCGAGGTCCGGCAGATGCACCCACCTGCATTCGATTATCCCTTCGGAAAACTGGGGCGAGACGTCCGAATCCGCGCCGCGATAATGAACCAGATACCAGTTGGTCTTTTTGAGGTACTTGGTCTTGTCGTATCTCGTAGTGTGCCACGTCGAGACGAGCTTGTCCTTGACCGTGAGCTTCTCCCTGTCGAGGCCGGTCTCTTCGCTTATCTCTCTGAGGGCCGTATCCACCGGGTCCGTATCCAGTTCGAAACGACCCTTTGGAAGGTCCCATTTGCCGCGCTTGAATATGAGGAGGATATGATAATTGTCGTTGTAAACCAGCCCTCCGGCGGATTTTATCCTCGGGAGGTTGAGTGTTTTGGCTAATGTAAATTCTTCATTCATTTGATGGGTTCGTCAAAACCTCCTGAGCATTTAGTTTATTTTCATCCGCCATCTCTTTCAATACGGAATACTGGAGCTTGTTGAGGCCGCTGAACGCGACGCCGTTTATCTCTATGCTATGGGTCTCGGTTACGTCTTCACCGGTAAGCGGAACGAATTTATCGTCCCCGTAAGTTCTTATTACGTAAAGCATGGACGTGAGCCTCGACGTCTTCCGGGAGTTGGCGTTTAACAGTATCCAGGGCGACTTTTCCGAGGCGGTATAGTCGAACATCTGCTCCTTATATTTTGTGAACGTCTCCCACTTCTTCCGGGCGTGAAAATCGTTTTCCGAAAACTTCCAGAACTTGAGCGGATCCGTGAGCCTCTCCTGAAAGCGGTATAGCTGATGCTCGGGGTCTACCGAAAGATAAAATTTAAAGAGTATCAGCCCCTCGTCTATGAGGTTGTGCTCCCAGTCGAGCACCTTATGTATGAAGTACTCGTACTGCTTCTGCGTGCAGTACCCCATCGTCGGCTCTATGAGCGCCCGGTTATACCACGAGCGATCGAAGAAAACTATCTGCCCCGGCTCGGGGAGGTGCTGCTCGTAACGGTGAAACCAGTACTTCGACTCTTTCGGAGTCGGCACGCCGAGATCGACGATCCTGTAGTATTTCGGCATCAGGTTTTGTGTGAAGCGAATTATAGTCGAGCCCTTTCCGGCGGCGTCGCGGCCGTCGAAGCATATGCACACCCTCTGCCCCAGCCTGGCAACGTTCTGCTGCATCGTCAGAAGCTCCAGCTGAAGGCGCCTTTTCTCGATATAATAGTCTTTCAGGCTTATCCCGTCGTATGGTGCTTCTATTTTCGTGATTTCCTTTCCCGTAAGCTTCTTCATTGGTCGTCACCTCTGAATTTTTAACGCGAAACGCGTCCTTTCGGCATCCTGCGTATCGTCGGCGCGGCTAATCCGGATAAACCTCCGGGACACGTCTTATCCCGTTTAAGCCCGGTAAAATGCATTTCATACATATTAGAGTTACACTCGGGCAGGCCAACATCAATTCGCGATAATTATATTAAATGAGGCTGATTTTTTCAATTTGAGAATGAGCGGGATGGAGCCGGTGATACTGTAAAAATGATACCGGCACCGAGGTTCTAAAAAAGACTCTGTAAAAATTATCCTTTCGTGCTAGTCGATTATGCGCTATGATTACGTTAGCGTTAATGCATATTAAGAACGTGTTAAGTACACCAATCAGGCATTGGAGATGAAGGACACATTCAGAAAATTCATCTTTTGCTTACTGCTCGCGGCAGGAGCATCCGTCCCCGCCGCCGGCCAGGCCGGCGCCGTTTCAGGCCTTTCGGACGAAGCGGGACGGGCAACGGTCCAGCTCGATCCGGAGACAGAGCAGCTCGATCAGGTCTCCGAGCCCATTGGAGAACTGTCCGAGCCCGTTGAGGGCGTGCCCACCGAACCCCTCGACGCCGTTTCCGAATCCGACGACGAGGCTTCGGAAGAAGTCGGCCAGGACATTGCACCGACCGAAGAGCTGGATCAGGTTTCGGAAACCGACGACCAGGCGTCGGAAGAGGTAGGCGCCGATTCCGAAACGGCAGACCAGGCCTCCGAGATTCTTCCGTCAGCCCCGGAGGGCGAAGAAACCGGCCTAGAGGAAGAATCGCCCGCACAGGAAATGCCTCTCGGCGATAGAGAGGCCGAAGGCAGGGGACTCGGGTATTGATTAACCTCTGAGTCCGCCCGGTATGGAAAAACCAAAATCCTCCCCGCAAGAAAGGGCGTGCTTTCTATCCCTTGGAGATAACCGACGCCGGGGTACATAGCCTGCTCACACTCCTAAAAGCCTCGTTAAGTGAACTTTAATGATAAGGGGCAGTCTCTATAGGTCTTACATCAAAACTCTGGTATAAATATTGATAATGGAAATCATTTTCATAACAAGGAGATACCTAATGAGGATATTCGACAGATTAAACTCGTCCGGTTTTTACCTCCCCGCCGCCGTAGTCATGATTCTCGCGCTTAATTTGCTAACCCTTTCCCTTCTCAGCGGGTGTGACGACAAGAAGACCAAAAGGGGGGAATCGGAGCCCAACAACAGCTTCGAGACATGCAATCTCGTAAGCTCCAACATCACTATTAACGCCGTCGTTGATCCCTCCGGCGACGACGATTACTTCTGCTTCGATGTCGAAGCCGACGGCACGACGATAACCGCCGAGGTCACTAACACGACGCTATTGACCCCGTTCGTAGAGCTTTACGGACCGGGTCCCGACCACGAGCTCTTGGCAACAGGCTCGGACTTTTTAGACGATACCGTGAGTGCACCGCTCGGCAGGCACTTCATAGTGGTCGGAGACAGCGGAGGAGACGGAGGACCGGACTACACATACACCCTGACCATAACCTCGACCGGCCCGGCCCCCACGCCAACCCCCGCACCGACGACGCCTCCCCCTACTCCGACGCCCACAGTGCCGCCGACGGCTACTCCCACAGCCCCCCCGACGCCGACGCCGAGCCCTACACCTTCCCCGACGCCGGCCCCGGTGATACACACCGTCAGCATGGTCGACAACGTATTTATTCCGAAGGAGATTACGATCAAGGTCGGGGACACCATTAAATGGACCAACGACGGCACGCTGGCCCACGACGTAAGAAGCGACGACGGCACGACGTTTAATTCGGAGACCGAATTCCCGGCGCCTGAATGGATAAAACCCGGCGAGGAGTTCGAATTCACGTTTACAACTGAAGGCGTCATTCCTTACTACTGCCTGCTGCATGCAGTACCGGGGGGCACGACGGGAATGGTCGGGACGATAACCGTAGTGCCGCAGTAGCACCCGCACGAGTAACCAACAACCCCTTCGCCTGCAATCGACCGCGCGGCGGAGGGGTCTGTTTGAAGGCTGGTGCTAAACCCGGTATCATAGCTGAATTCAGCGGTTCCGGTCGGGTTTCCTTACCTCTTTCCGGGACCGCGAGAGAAGTATAGAGTCCGCGTATTACCTCGATACACAGCTCTCCTTTTCTTTCCTGTGCGAGCTCCCATGATTCACCCTCACCGATTCGACAAAGGCTCCGAGCCCAGGCTGTAGTAATTAACCTGATAGCGACTTAGTGTTTTTAACTACAGAATATTCATCCGTAGAACTATATGAATGAAAAATCCCATTATTTATAATGGTTCATACCGTGAAAGAGGGGAAATTCCAGTTCACGAAAAAAAGGAGGTTTGTACAGTAATGAGCTTAATAAAGAGAGTGAATTCATCGAGGTTGTATTTACCGGCTATCGTCGTGTTGATACTCATGTTTAACTTCGTCAGCATGACCATGTTGAGCGGTTGCGATGACAAGAAGAGCAAAAGAGGAGAGTCGGAACCGAATAACAGTTTTGAAACCTGTAACCTTGTAAGCCCGAATATAACGATCAACGCTGTCGTGGACCCTTCAGGTGACGACGATTATTTCTGTTTCGACGTCGAGGCCGAGGGCACAGTTATAACCGCTGAAGTAAGCAACACGACGCTGTTAACCCCGTTCATCGAATTTTACGGACCAGGACCGGATCACGAGCTTCTGGCCACCGGAACGAACTTCCTCGAGGACGAGGTAGGCCTTCCGCTCGGCAGGCATTTCATAGTAGTGGGAGACAGCAATGGCGATGGAGGACCGGATTATACTTATACCCTTAGGATAACCTCCTCCGGCCCGACGCCTCCTCCGACGGCTACGCCGACTACCAGCCCGACGGTTCCACCTACCACGCCACCGACATCGACACCACCGCCAACCTCAACACCACCACCGACGTCTACACCGCCGCCGACTTCCACACCGACGCCGGCCCCGCAAATACACGATGTCAGCATGATCGACAACGAATTCGTTCCGAAGGATATCACGATCAAGATTGGGGACACGGTTAGGTGGACCAACAACAGCCCGAACTTCAGCCACGATGCCAGGAGCGACGACGGTTCGACCTTCAGCTCCGAATCCGAGTACCCGAGCCCGACGTTCATGGGTCCCGGTGACGTATTCGAGTTCACGTTCACTTCCGAAGGAGTCATTCCTTACTACTGCATACTCCACGGAGTCCCGGGCGGAAACCTTATGAACGGAACTATTACGGTGGAGCCGTAAATAACCGTTAGCTGTAAGAAGTAAAATTTCTCTGAATACAATCCCCCTCTGCTGCGTAACGCGGCAGAGGGGGATAATTATTTTAGCAGAAACATTACAATTCGGACCTGCAAAAAACCCGGCGAAACATAATTAACGGCAGCCTTCCGGAAATGGCGCGGCCGTATTGACAGCGGCGGGATCGGCATATTTCGTAAAATCCGGCGACGGCAGGGACGCCGGCGGCATCTACTACGGAAAGGACGCCCCGAACTTTACACTTTCAGACACCGAAGGAAACCCCGTCAGCATCGGCTCTTTTAAAGGAAAGGATGTTCTTCTATCCTTCGGTTACACAAGCTGCCCGGATATATACCCCACTACCCTCACGCAGCTTAACTCCATCACTCAGAAGCTCGGAGAGAATGACGGCGAAGACCTTCAGGTCCTGTTCGTTACTATAGCGCTGCACCCCGGAGCGCCTCGAAAAATACATCCCATATTTCAACGAATCCTTCATAGGACTCACGGGAAGCCCGGACGAGATTAAAAGGCGGCAGACGCCTGTTCGGTATTCTACGAAAGGGAAAAACGCGGAGATTCGGACAGCGTTTTACTTCATGAATCACACCCAGACTCTCTTCCTTTTTGATAAAAATGTAGGCCCTTCGTCATACCATCGGTAAAAATTCAGCTACCGGTCGATGCTTAAACCACCCTGTTAAATTACAAGCAAAATATGCAGAATCCACATTTTCGCCAAGCCGCTGTCAATTTTGCATTCAATTAAAATATAAGAAACTACTACATTCTTTTACATAAAGCGCCACAAAATTCCATAGTTATTGCGTCGTTTCAAATTGCAAATAATTACCATCCACCAAATTCTCTTATTACATTAAAAAGGTTCTTTCATCGATAGAATTAGCCCATCCAATCCAATAGAATCGTCCTTACGACGATTGCTCCGTATTAAAAACGGCCAATTGACCACGGTTTTTTATACAGCTTTATTTTCATAATCGACAGCAAGTTATCTCAATAAGAAGGAGGTATGAGAGATGTGTATTAAGAAAAGCAGGCTCTCTAGTATATTTGTACTGATTTGCCTGGCCCTGCTGCTTCCGTTTACATATGGAGGCTGCAACGACGGAGGAGGAGGAGGCTCACAGCCTACCAACCCGCCGACGACGGCACCGACAACACCGCCGACGACGGCACCGACTTCGCCGCCGACGACGGCACCGACCAACCCGCCGACAGCGGCACCGACTAACCCGCCGACGGCGGCACCGACCAATCCACCGTCGACAGGGTTTCCGCCTATCGGTCCTCCAGGACCTCCCGGCCCGACGCCTCCTCCAGAGGAGCCGGACTTCATCGACTCCAATGACATCGGAGGCACAGTATCCATTAACGGAGTCCCTGAAGCAGGGGTTTGGGTAATAGCGCAGACGTTCGAAGTGCACCGGAACCTCGGTGCGCCGGGCCAGTTCCACAAGATTGTCGTAACGGACGAAGACGGCCGGTACGTCGTACCCGACCTGCCGCCCGGAACATACGACCTATGGGTGCGTGGCTACGGACTTGCCGATTCCGAGCCGATACAGGGTCAACCGGGACAGATTATCGACCTGGAAGCCGTTCTCGCTTCATCGCCGCGCGAGGCCGCGCTCGTGTATCCCGCGAACTACTGGTTCGCGATGCTCGACATACCGGACGACGACGAGCTTCCCGGCACTGGACCTGACGGCAACGGATGGTCGCCCAACCTCGGAAGCCAGGCGCAGTTCGTGAACGAATCCAAGCTCGGCTGTCAGCTCTGCCACCAGCTCGGTATAGCCGATACGAGGCTTCCCAACGGTGAGGCGTTCGACACCGGGTGGCTGAAGGCCAGCCAGATGAACAGCACCGCCAACGGGCTCGGCAGGCCGGCCATGATAAGAATCTTCGGCGAGTGGGGCGAAAAGATCGCCGCAGGCGCATATCCGGCGCAGACACCGCCAAGGCCGTCGGGCAGAGAGAGGAACTTCGTTCTCACAATGTGGGAATGGGGAGATTACTACACCTACGCTCACGACGAAACATCTTCGGACAAGCGGAATCCGACTCTCTATCCGTATGGAAACGTTTACGGTGTGGACATAGGCCAGGACTACATCCTGGAGCTCGATCCGATCAACCACGTAGCCACGAGGTACAAGGTGCCCACCCGCGGAGGATACAACACAGCCTGGACTTTCGGCACACTGGGCCGTCCGGCTGCGGGCGGGACCTCGGCGCACCTCGGTGTGTACCACAACCCTGCGAATCCTCACAACCCGATGTTCGACGATACGGGTAAAGTGTGGATAACGACCCAGTTGAGAGCGGAAGGAGCGGCTAACCTGCCGGCATACTGCCGGGACCCCGAAATTATTCCCGGGGCGTATGCTCAGTTTAACGGCGGCCACCGTCAGCTCGGCTATTTCGACACGCTTACCCAGGAATTCGTCCTGATAGATACCTGCTACGGTACCCATCACCTCCATTTCGACGCCAATGGCGACCTGTGGACGAGCGGGGACTCGAACGTATTCGGAGTCCTGCGCGTAAGCGAGCTCGACCCTGAAGATCCGGAAGGGACCGAAGCCGCCGCACAGGAATACTGGCGCGTGAGGATAGATACCGACGGAGACGGAGTAGCCGATACTAACAGGAACGGATTCAACTACGGAGTCATTCCCAACCTTTATGACGGCACCATATGGTCGGCCCAGCCGGGCTATCCCGGCCGTATAGTGAGGTTCGATCCGTCGCTTGCAGACGATCCTTCGGACAACACCGTGAAGTTCGAAACCTACACCCCTCCCCCACCAGGAAACGGCGGCAGGGGCCTCGATGTCGATACGGAGGGCAATGTATGGATATGCCTCTCCGGAAGCTCCCACGTCGCCAAGTTCGAGCGCGACAAGTGCGCACAGACCTGGGGCGCGGGTGATCAGTGCCCCGAAGGCTGGACGCTCTGGGAAATACCGGGCCCTGTATTCGAGGGAACGGACAAGAGGTCCGACAACCACTACTACACCTGGGTCGACCAGTTCAACACCGGCGGGCTGGGAGAGAATGCGGTTATCTGCACCGGCACGGGATCGGACTCGATCATTACGTTCCTCCCCGACACCGAGGAATTCATCAGGACTTACGTCCCCTACCCCATGGGCTTTTACCACAGGGGACAGGACGGAAGGATCGACGACATAAACGCCGGCTGGCCTGGCAGAGGATGGTGGGTGGATTACGGCAGCGATCCGCTGCTTCACACCGAAATCGAGCAGGGATTCATCTTCCAGGTTCAGTACCGCCCCACCCCGCTCGACACGGGAATAAGGCCGCCTGAACCGACGCCGGCTCCGACACCTACACCTACAACGCCGCCCGGGCCTACGCCCAGACCGACTACACCGCCGGGGGCCACGATTCACACCGTCAGCATGCAGTCGCCGAACGTCTTCGTGCCCAAGAATATCACCATTAAACCGGGTGATACCGTCAGGTGGGTCAACAACGATTTCCTGACGCACGACGTGAGGGCCGACGGCGGATCTTTCTCTTCGGCAGGGCAGTACCCGCAGTTCATACCGGCGGGAGCGACCTATCAGCATACTTTCACGAATGAAGGCTCGTTCCCGTATTACTGCATACTGCACGGAACACCGGGCGGTATCGGTATGTCCGGAACTGTAACGGTTTCGCCGTAACGGCTGCAGTAAGAAGTAAGGCTATAGTCCCCCTCCTCCACAGCTGGCTAAAGCAGCGCCGGGGAGGGGGATTTCTTTATAGTGAGCCGAACATCCGATATAATATTAAACGGTTGTCTGCACGTCCTTCCAAATAAAAACCCGGCGGCAAATAATGAAGCACAAACTTTTAGTAATCTTTGGCGTGGCCGTACTGACAGCGGCGGGATTGGCATATTTCGTAAAATCAGGCGACAGCAGGGACGCCGGCGGCCCCTACTACGGCATCTATTACGGTAAGGACGCGCCGGACTTTACGCTCTCAGACACAGAGGGCAATCCTGTCAGCATCGGCTCTTTTAAAGGAAAGGACGTTCTTCTATCCTTCGGTTACACAAGCTGCCCCGATATATGCCCCACTACCCTCATGCAGCTTAACTCCGTAACTCAAAAGCTCGGAGGGAAAGAAAGCGAAGACCTTCAGGTGGTGTTCGTAACTATAGACCCCGAGCGAGACACACCCGAGCGCCTTCAGGAATACATACCCTACTTCAACGAATCATTCATAGGACTCACGGGAAGCCCGGACGAGATTAAAAAGGCGGCAGACGCCTATTCGGTATTTTACGAAAGGGAAAAACGCGGGGACGAGGGGAGCGTTTACTTCATGAACCATACCCAGACCCTTTTCCTCATAGATAAAAGGGGCACGCTTCTCCTTCTCTATCCCTTTGAAAGCTTCGACCCGGATAGAATCGCTTCCGATATAAGATACGCCCGGCAGACAAACGGCGCGTCCCACTGATCCGACATTTCATAGAAGATTGCCCAAGAAGGTTTACTCTATACCCTTCCCGTGTCCGCAGCTTTGTGACGGCAGGCATGAGTTACTGCGAAGGCAGAGCTCACGGATTGAGGCCGGCCTATACGGGCCTGTATCGAGCACCGCTATAAAGTCGATTAAAACGGGGGGGCGCAGAGCTCGGTCGCCAGCGTGGCGTCCGTAGGATTCCAGATGTAATTCCCTTTCCTGTCTATATAGCCCATCTTGTGCTTTTCGTAGATCCTGGCGTATCCGTTCTCGAAGTTTGAAGCGCCTTCATACCGCGGCTCTATCACGACCTTTCCTTTCTCGTTTATATAGCCGACCTTGCCGTTGATGGAAACGAACGCAAGACCTTCCGAAAATATCGAAGCGCCGTCGTACTGAGGCTTTATCACCATATTGCCCGCAGTATCGACGTATCCGACTTTATTCCCCACGGCGACGCGGGCGAGCCCGTTCGAAAAGCTCCAGGCCTTATCGTACTCGGGCCCTATGACAAAATTTCCCTGCTTGTCTATAAAGCCGAATTTCCCGTTAAGCTTTACGAGCGCAAGCCCCTCGGTAAAATCCTGTGCCTGCTCGTATACGGGCTCGATTACAATATCACCCTTCTTGTCTATGTATCCGTGCTTTCCTTTGACCAGAACCCGTGCGAGCCCTTCCGAAAAGCTCGAGCCGCCGTCGAATTCGGGTTCTATAACCATATTGCCGTTATAGTCTATGAATCCCCTCTTTCCGCCGGTTACAATCAGGGCCAGCCCCTCGGAGTAATTAGATGCTATCTCGTATATGGGCTCAATTACAATATCACCCTTCTTGTCTATGAATCCGTATCGCCCTTCTATGCTGACCACGGCATATCCTTCGGAGAACCCCCAGGTATTGTCGAAATCGAGTTTCGTGAACATATTGCCGGTTTTGTCTATATATCCCCTCTTTCCGTTGAATACGACGAGGGCGACTCCCTCGGAAAAGTCGGAAGCGCCGTCGAACTTAGGCTCGATAACGATCTCGCCTTCGGGATTTATGTAGCCGTATTTGGTTCCTACGAGTATGCGTGCGAGCCCTTCCTCGAAAGATGTCGCGATGTCGTATTTCGGAAGTATTTCCATCTCGCCCGAAGACTTTATATAGCCGACCTTGCCGTTAAGAACCACCGGGAGAAGCTCTTCCCGATTGACGGTCTTCGGGGCGCGGCTTTCATTTTCCCCGCAGGATACCGCGGTCAGAAGTAGTAGGCAGGCTGCGAATATCGAATTTTTCTTCATGTTCATTCCCGCCGAACACAGTACATGCGCCCTGCAGCATATTAATAATACCCGCCGCCCGGGCGCTTCGTATTCACTTTTTAATTACAGTATCGAATAATTTATCATCATCCCCTGATCTTCGTGCTCGAGGTTATGGCAGTGGAAGAGATAGAGCTGCTCGCCCGGGAACGGTATGGAAAATCTGACAGCGTACCTCACCGTCTCGCCCGGCCATACGAGCACGACGTCCTTCCAGCCCATGTCCGTCGGCATCCTTCCAGCGCCGTCTATGGCCAGGTCTTTTACCTGCTGCGGGCTGTTCACCCTCTCCAGTATCTGGAACTGCACGGCGTGTATGTGGATCGGGTGCGGCATGGCGGCAGGCCCGTTGAAAATGCTCCAGATCTCGGTGGAATCCCTCGGTACGGTAATCGGCACTTCGTCCGGGTTAAACCTGGCATTGTTGATGAACCATACACCTTCTATAGGGTTGGCAAGAGTGATCAGCCTCTCTCCGGCGTCCGTTATGTCTATCGGTTCTATAGTCGAAAGTGTGGACGGAATCTGCCTGTCGTAGCTCGTCGAGGCAGCGACATTGAACTTCATTATATAAAATTCCTCGCCGTTCATGAGCGTGGACGGCTGGTTGAAATCCATGTCAACCGTAAGCGGGTCCATGGGGTCGAAGGCGACGCTCTTGAGGAACACCTCGTCCCCGACCTGAGAGCCCCTGAAATCTATCAGGATGTCGACCCTCTCGGCGACGCCTACGAACACTTCCGTCGCGGAATACGGCACGTCGAGGAGGCCGCCGTCGTTGCCTATGATGTTAAACGGCACCTTCTCGGAGCCTTTCAGGAACGCCAGCTTGTACGTGCGCGAATTGGAGCCGTTAAGGAACCTCAGCCTGTATATTCTTGTCTCGACGTCGAGAAACGGTTTTATCGTCTGGTTGACGAATATCCTGTCTCCGAGAACGCCGATCGTTTGTATCATCGGGTTCATCTCGAATATAAGCTGGCCGGCTTCGTCTACATTCTTGTCCTGAAGCAGGAGCGGCAGCTCCGTCGTGCCCAGCGAAAGGTCGAGTGCGCTCCTGAGCGCCGTATCGTTTTCGTCCTCGACTATGAAGAAGCTCGCGAGCCCGTAGTAGGCCTGTTCTCCTACGAGCTTATCGGGATGGGGATGATACCAGTATGCGGCGCCCCTGTTTATCACTTCGAAGTTATAGTTAAAAGACGCTCCGCCCGGAACGGCGTTGTTCGGATGCCCGTCGTTCGCGGAATCGACTTCGAGGCCGTGCCAGTGAATTATGGTTTCCTCGTCGAGCTCGTTCACCATCGTGGCTTTCAGCGATTGCCCCCTGGTCAGCCTGAATATCGGGTTGTAGTACGTGCGGTCGCCCGCAACCACTTCGTACTGCCATGCGGGTGCCGGCTTTCCCGGCAGGAACTCCGCGCTGACGTCCTTTGGCGTTATCAGAAACGGCGAATCGGGATTAAATATTCCGAGGAAGCCGTCGTCTCCCGGGGTGTTCAAAGGATGAACGAATCCTTCCGCGGAGCGGGGGTCAAAATCTGTGGCGCCGCCTCCACCGCCTCCTCCCGAGCTGTCGCAGGAATTAAGGATAAGCCCGCCTCCCCCTGCGCCGAGCACGGCTCCGCCCATTCCCATGATTCTAAGAAAATCCCTTCTGTTAAGCTTGCTTGTCATTCTCGCCCCTCCATTATCGCCCCCGCATACACTGTCCTGCGCATAGAGGCGACCTTAGATTATATATGTTATTGTGAAATTTTTCAGTCTCTTTCAAAGACAATGCCAACATAATCCGGGATGTCCCGGCGCCGGAGCCCCTTAGCTGCCCCCCTTACCGCCTGCGTCCTTCGAAGCTCCGCCGTCTTTCGAAGGTGCGTCGGGGCTTTCGGGAGAAACACCCTTTTTCGGCGGGCCGGCCTTTATGCGAAGCGGCTCGTCGAGCCCTGTTTTATAGACCTGAAACTGGTTCAGCGTATCCGCCTTCGCGATACTCGACTCGTATTCGTTGTAGATTACGTTTACGCCTTCCGGCACTTCGAACGTGCTTTCGGGAATAGCCGTGTTTTCCTTTACTTCAACCGCCGTAAACTCCATGCGTATGTTGCCCGATTCAACGAGCATCCTGAGCGGAAGCGACGCGTCTTTCCATATCCAGGTCTTTTTGAGCTCGGGCAGCGGCTCGCCCTTTGCGACGGCGAGCTTAATGTTCTCTTCGGTGGGCTTTACACCCGTCTCGTAAACGTCGCACACGCGCCCGAGAACCTTCTCCGTCCCTATCTTCTTACCGACAGGGGGGAGATCGATGGATACAACTCCTTTTTCCGCCATGTGTTTCCTGAATGCCGTTTTTCCATCGGCGGAAAGCTTTTCATATTCTTCCCTGCCGTATTTACTTGCGTTGTCGATTTTCATGCCCTGCTTATTTGCCAGATTTACGACGTAAGCAAACTCCTGGTCCACGATCTGAAGATTATTCACTTCCCTTCCCGGGGTTACGCCCTTCGTTTCTCTCGCCATGACCCCGTCTTTCATATACAGGGTTTCCGTCCATTCGTATGTCTGTTTATCTTCGGACTTATAATTGTAAACGGCGTCGCCCTCGTACTTTATTACGACGCTGTCAAACGGATACTGATTAGCGTATGGATTGGGAGTATCGGAGCCGCTCTCCCCCTTTTCAGCGAAAGAATACTGTCCCGAAAGAACGATCAGACACACCAAAAGAATTGTCGAGCACAAGTTCTTCATGCATTCACCCTCTGCTCATGAATAAAAGCTCACCGCTCCTGTTACCTGTATACCATATGGATTTTACAGCCGGGCACCGGATAAACGTCATTTCGGCTCGGCGACGCCGGATTTATCCGTTCCGGGTTCAGGCTTTACAGCGTCCAGAATCTTCTTGCCTTCAGGCGAGTCCGCCGGAACCCACTCCCCTTCCGGAGTTATAACTTCTTTCTGAGCCTTCACTCTCATCGGTTTATATTTTCCTGTCTTATAGAGATGGAACTTGTTCAGCGTATCCACCCTGGCGGTCTCCGATTGATATTCATCGAATTCGATTTCCGCACCGGACGGCACCTCGAATATCTTATCGGGTATTTCGACATTTTCCTCTATAGCCGTGGCGGTGAACTCGGACGATGAATCCATGCTCAAGGTTACTACTTTAAGAGGAATCATCGCGTCCTTCCAGACCCATGTCTTTTTAAAATCCGGCAGGGGCTCGCCGCTCTCCATTGCTGCGGCGATGTCCTCGTTCTTAAACCTCTCACCTACCTGGTACACGTCGCAATCACGTCCCAGCACTTTCTCGGTGCCGACTTTTTTTCCGATGTCCAGAAGGTCGAGGGATACTATTCCTCTTTCGTCCATTCTTTTCCGGAAGGTCACTTTCTCCGTTTCCGTCAACTTCTCATACTCGGTTTTCCCATATTTCCACGGATTATCGACCTTCACACCACTTTTCTTCGTAACGTCTATAACGTAAGCATATTCGGGATCTATAATCTGGAGGCTTTCCACTTCTATATCATCCTGATCGAGCTCTTTCAGCTTCGTTTCCTTCGCCAGGCGGCCTTCCTTTATATATACGACTTCCGTCCCGGTATAAGCTTCTTCAACGGGGTGACCGTATTCCGTCTTGCCCGTGTATTTGATTACGGCACTTTTAAAGGGGTACGTCTTAACATAAGGATTTTGAGAACCAACCCCCTTTTCCCCCTTTTCGCCGAAAGATGGGACGCTGAAAACAGCTATCAAGAAAAGAATCGAAATTCCCGCGTATAAAGCCTTCATCTTTTTCTCCCTTTCGTCTCGCAAGCATGTTTTTCAAAATGGCTTTTCGAACGGTGTCCTGATATCGGCAAGCACAAGAGACAGAGTGCTCGCCGCCCTCCTCGCCTTGCACAATAAACCGGCCCTTATTATCCTCATCCCGAGCTGGATCACAAAGACTTTCCCCATCCCTTCAATTAGTTTTCTGGGGAGAAGGCGTCGACCCCATTTTGGCTTTCCTTCTGGCCTCTGCCTCTTCGACAATCTTTTTACCTTCCGGCGAATCTGCAGGCACCCACTCCCCTTCAGGAGTGCGCACTTCACCGGGGCCCGCCTTAAATCTCAGGTTTTGACGGACGCCGTATTTGTAGAGCTCGAACCTCGAAAGGGTTTCGTTCTTGGCTGATTCCGAGGCTTTTTCGTCGAATACGACCTCGACTCCCTCGGGTATCTCGAACCTGCTGTCCGGTATATCGACATTTTCTTCTATGCTCGTCACTATGGTCTCTGAAGAAAGCCCTATATCTTCCGTTATCATCTTAAGCGGTATGAGGGCTTCCCTCCATATCCAGACCTTTGCGTAACCGGGGGGCGGCACACCTTCCACCACCTTACTCATGTAATCCCCGCCTGGCTTCTGTCCGCTTTCGTATACGTCGCACGTCTTTCCGAGAATGGTCTCGGTTCCGATCTTATGCCCGACGCCGAGAAGATCCATGGATATTACCTTTCTCTTCTCCATCCTCTTGTGAAACTCTTTCTTTTCTTCCTCGGTCAGCTTGTCATACTGAGCCTTGCCGTATTTATGCGGGTTTTCTATTTTAACGGCCTCTTTCTCGTCGAGGTCAATCACAATTTCTTCCTCGGCGGTAACGATCTTCATCCCTCTGAGCGTAACCTTTTCCCCGTCTTCATCGGGTCTTTCCTTGGTGGTGATCCGGAGGGTTTTATCTCCCTTTATGTATAACTCTTCCGTTCCGGTATAGGTGGCGCCCGGGTCACCGTCCCCGTGACCGTAGCTCGTTTTGTTTTCGTATTTTATTAAGACGCTTTTAAATGGATAGTTATTGACATAGGGGTTTTCGAGCTCCGTTTCCGCCTTCGAATCATGTAAAGCAAAAAGAGAAAAGCTGAAAACCAAAGATAAAAGAATTAAACGCATTTGCCCTCCCTGATTGTATCCGTAAAGAGATAGATGCCTCTTTCTTGTCCAACTTGCAAATGAACCCACCCTTTTCAAAAAGAAGTCAGGGACCCATGCGAATGGGTCCCTGACCTTGTATTCAGAACTGATTTCCTGTCATGTCATTAATGAGCAAGGGGGTCCGGACGATGCTGAACCTGGAATATGAACCCTTTCTCGATTTCCGTGTGAAGCATCGGGTCGCTGCCGTAGTCAACCCACCAGCCTCTTCCCTTCCATCCGGCGTTCGGATCGTCGATCCTGCCGTCCTGTCCTCTATGGTAGAATCCCATCGGGTAAGGAACGTAGGTCCTGACAAACTCTTCCGTTTCCGGAATGAACGCTATGGCCGAGTCAGAGCCCGTGCCCATGCAGACAACCGTGTTCACGCCGAGGCCGCCCGTGTTAAACCAGTCGACCCAGGTGTAGTAATGGTTGTCGGATTTGAGGTTCGTCCCTTCGAATACAGGGCCCGGTATTTCCCAGAGCGTCCAGCCTTCGGGGCACTGCGTGCCTGTACCCCAGGTCTGTGCGCACTTGTCGCGCTCGAATTTTGCGACGTGGGAGCTTCCGGAGAGACATACCCAGACGTCGCCGTTCGTATCGACGTCGATACCCCTGCCGCCGTTTCCTGGTGCCGGCGGAATGTAGGTTTCGAATGTTTCCGTAGCCTTGTCGAACCTTACTATACGGCCCGGATAACCCGGAATAGCCGTCCATATCGTACCGTCGAATATGTTCGGGATGATACCGTAGTTAAATCCGATGATCGGCGTATCCGCGGCTCCGTCGCCGTCGGAATCGACAACGACCTCCCACCACCTCTGCGAAGGCCCGAGAGTGCTCGGATCGTCCGGATTGAAGGTGCTCGGATCGAACCTGCCGAATACATAGCTGTCGCCGCTCGTCCAGAGATAACCTTCTTCATCGAAATGAAGGTGGTGCGTACCGTAGCAGGTATCGATAAGAACCGTTTCTTCGGTTACCGTGTCGAAATATCCGAGCTGACGATGGTGCGACCTCGGGGATTCCGCCGTACCCATGATAGCCGGGTCGTCGAGACAGAAGTCAGGATAATCTTCCTGCCACTCCCTTCTGACCTGCGTCGTCAGCCAAACCTTGCCCGTGTCGTCCAACATAGGGTTGTGCGGGTTTGCAGCGTTCGGATATGCACCCGCGTGCGCAGTCGTTCCATCAGGGGCCGGGCAGCCGAGTGTACCGAAACCGGCAGGGACCGGATTTTCCATGAAAAGGCCCTTGAACGTCTGGTTACACCACGGGGTATCGAAGCCGCCAAGAGTCGGCGTCGTATATCTTGTGGTGAAGTTATTGATCGGATCGACCATGAGCGTGTAGTCCTGGCCTATGTCGACGCCGTATACGGGACCGTATGGATAAAGGAACGGATTACGCTTGTCCGTCGAAGTTTCGTCGTGCGCGTAGGTATAGAAATCACCCCATTCCCACATATTAAGAACCGCGTTTCTTTCTTTTCCGGACGGCCTCGGGGGAGTCTGGCTCGGATATTCTCCCGCGGATATCCTTGCGCCCCAGTCGCCGAACGTCGCTACCATTGCCGTCCTTCCGAGCCCGTTAGCAGTATTGTTCATCTGGTTGGCTTTCTTCCAGCCGAAGTCGTAAGCCTCGGGGCCGCTAAGCCTGGTGTCGGCAATACCGAGCTGGTGACAGAGCTGACAGCCGAGCTTGGACGAATTGACGAACTGAGCCGAGCTCTGAAGGGACGGCGCCCATCCGTTGCCGTCGGGCCCAGTGCCAGGAAGCTCGCTGTCGTCCGGTATGTCGAGCATCGCAAACCAGTAGTTAGCCGGATACACCAGAGCGGCTTCTCTCGGGTTTGCCGCAGAGACAGCTTCGAGCTCAACAATGTTTCCGGGAGTAACCTGTATCGCGTCCGAATCTCTTAAACCGTAGCCCCTTACCCAGACGTCGTAAGTAGCATCCGGAAGGTCCGGCACCACGAATCTTCCCTGGTCGTCGGTGACTACGACCTTCTGGTAAATAGCCGGCGTGGTGACGCCCTCATAAATCTTCTCATGAACCTGCAGCGTCTCGGCTATGACCCATACGCCTGCCTCGGGAACTCCGTTGTTCAGAACGTATCCGCCGATGTCGTCAGCATCTATTATTATATCCGGATCGGGGGTAGGGCCAGGGCCGGAACCCCCTCCGTTACCACCGCAGCCGCCGTAGGTTAACGGTAGGGTTAATGCCAATACCATAACCAAGAGTAAACTCTTAACCCAGTTACGCATATTCTCGTTACCTCCTCCTTTTGTTATAGATTATTTTCTCCGTTCGGGGTAATTTTCCGGCTTTCCCGAATCGTCGTTTTTCCGAATCTTTTCCCGAATCGTCGATAGGTTTTGCTGTAACGTATGTCGATTCTAAAATATCCGGTAATTCATTTCTATCCATATAACAATGATATTCACGTAATAACAATTGCCATCGGGATGTAATACGATGTGCTACAATTTTGTAGCGCAAAATATGGTCATGGAACAAAAATGCCCCGCAATCACACAGTCGCCGCGGCAGACTGCATGTATATGCATCAACCTGGAAGGCGTAAAAACACGAGGCGTAGTTGTGTACATCTGACGGGAAAGGTCGGGAATCTGTCCCGATATTCACCTTTCAGCGAATGTCATCCCTACGAGGAGGCAAAACAACCGAGGCCTTAATTCGATCCTGCCTTGCAATGACGGGTCTCAGCCCGGATTAAAGACTTCCTTCTTCAATTTTATCCTTATCGGTTTGGGGTTGCCGGTTAAGAACAAGTGAAATTTCGATAATTCCTCCTGTTTTGCATATTCGGACTTTATTTCATCGTATTTGACTTCTATACCGGCAGGAACTCGAAAGCGCTCCTCCGGGATCTCTACATCTTCCTCTATTTTCACGGCGGTCAGCTCCGTCGAGCCGCCCGGCCCTTCCTTTATGGTCTTAAGACGTATATTCGCTTTGTCCCATACCCAATTCCTGGAGTAAACCGAATCCGCAGAACCGGCGGCCGGCTCGCCGGATTCTGAGTTTTCTGCCGATTCATAAATGTCACACTTCCTTCCCAACAGCGTCTCTTCCCCAACCTCTTTCCCCAAACCGGGCAGATCCAGGGAGACGACCCCTCTCTTACCCATCCTTTCATGAAAAAGATTTTTCTCTTTGTCAGATAAATCACTATAGGCGCTCTTTGCATACTTCCTGGGATTATCGATTTTTATTCCCTTCTTCTCGATTAAATCGATCATATATATGTATTCGGGCGTCGAAATATAAAGGGTCTTCTTTTCCTCCTGAATCTTTCCCCAGGCGTCGACCAGCTTCACATCCCCCACAACCGCCATTTTATCCCCCTTCACGTAAAGAGTTTCCTCTCCCCGGCCGGTTTTACCATGAATGTGTTCGTTCTCGATGGTGTAGTGAATGACGGCGCTCTCGAAGGGATAGGACGTTATATAAGGGTTTCCGAGATCCGGAGCCCCGGCGTGCGAAAGACAGGCGAAGAAGAATATGGATGCAGCGCACGGAAATAATCTTTTCATTTGTCACCCTCGTATTCTGATTTCATTCTCCGCATGGAAAGAAGAGGGGATCCGGCTGCGAATCCCCTCTTCCTCTCTCTTCAATGATCAAGCGGGGACGAGCGAAGCTGGATATGCTGAACCCATCCGAGTTGATCATTTTCAAGAACATGCTTAACTGGGTCAATGTTGTTACCAACCCACCACCCCCTCCCCTTCCAGCCCGCGTCGGAATCGTCTATTCTGCCGTCGAGTCCCCGCGTATACATAACCAGAGGGTATGGAGTCCGGAAGACCGAGAACTCTTCCGTATTCGGGTTGAAGGCAATGAGCGAATCGGAGTTCGTCCCGGTGCAGACAACCGTATCTTTTCCGAGTCCCAGAGTATCGAACTGGTCAACCCAGGTATAATACGGGGCATCGGTGCCGCCGCCTTCCTGCGGTACGGTTTGAAAATGGGGGCCGGGGATTTCCCAGAGAGTCCACCCTTCTGGACACTGATCCCCCAAACCCCATGTCCGGGCGCATTTGTCACGCTCAAATTTCGCTACATGCGTGCTGCCTGCAAGGCAGGTCCATACGTTCCCCTCGGTATCCGTATCTATACCCCTCGGGTCGGCCCCCGGCGGCGGGGGCTCGTAAATTTCGAATTTTTCCGTCGCCGGATCAAAACGCAGTATCTGGTAGGGGAATTTGCCGGTTCCCGGTAATGCAGTCCAGACCGTTCCGTCCGCAAGGTTAGGAATGATGCCATACTGAAAGCCTGTAATCCTTGTATCCGCTTCACCGTCGCCATCGGAGTCCACTTTACTTTCTCTCCATTCCTGCGCCATGCCTTCTGTGCCGCGCGGATCGCTCGGGTCGAATTTAGCGGGATCGAACCATAGCTGCGCAAAGGACCCGCCTCCGCCGCTCGGCCAGATTATCCCGTTCTTATCGAATTGCAGGTGATGTGTGCCCTGGCAAAGCTGGATGACGACAAATTCCTCGGTAGCCGTATCGAAATATGCCAGCCCACGCGGACTAGCCGCGGAAAGAGCTACATCGCCCCTCGACATATCGAGACAAAAGTCAGGCTGATCCTCAGCGGTAGCCCCGGGCTTGACGGTCGGCGTCAGCCACAGTAAACCCTTATCGTCCAGCATCGGATTATGCGGGCCGGAAATCTGTCCGTATGCGGGCAGCGTAAAGCAATCGAGCGGACTAACAGTGTCGCAAGGCGTTTCCGTGAACCCCGGAAGAAATGGAACCGTGTATTCCACTATCTCGTTCGTTACGGGATCCAGGCCGAATATCCGCTCCCCTGCTATGTCGCCTCCCCATATCTTGCCGTATGGGTACAGTGTGGGGTCGCGCTTATCTGTGGATACGACGTCGTGTGCATAGGTAAGCCCGTCTCCCCAGTTCCACTGCGTTATGACTATGTTTGTTTCTATACCCTGAGGTCTCGGCGGCGAGGACTGCGGAATTTCACCCGAAGCTATTCTCGCGCCCCAATCACCGAAGACCTGCATTGCAACCTCTCTGCCGAGGTTATTCGCTCCCGCATTCATTCTTCCGGCTTTCATCCAGCCCGCGTCAAATGCAGCGGGAGAGGGCAAAGACCTCGTGACTTTCGAGCCAAGCTGATGACAAACCATGCACTGGTCTCGTTTGATCGCGCTGTACCAGGCACGCCTTTCCAGAAAGGTCTCGGGGATCCCGTTCCCTTCCACTCCGGTTCCGGGAAACATGTCCTCGGAAGGCGGCTCAAGAAGGGAGTACCAGTAGTTCGCGGGATAAATTTCCGCCGCTTCGGCGGCCGACGAAGCAAGGACAGCCTCGAGCTCGATTAATTCACCGGGCGACGCCTGGACGGGACTCGAATCCGCCAGACCGTATCCGCGGACCCAAACATCATACGTCGCCGCCGGAAGATCTGGAATGACGAAGTCGCCGTTTTCGTCCGTGACCACTATTTTGCGATAAGTGTAGGCCCCTCGCTCGGAGGTTATGACTTCATCGGTTTCGGCTATGACCCATACACCTGCCTCGGGAGATCCGTTGGAAGAAACATTTCCGCCTATATCGTCGGAATCGATCACGATCCCCCCGGGGTCTCCGCCGCCCCCACCTCCGCCGCCATTTCCGCCCCCTCCTCCGTCGCTGCATCCGCCGTAAGAAAATGGAAGCGCAAAAGCGAAACAGATCGCTATTAACATCCTCAGGACATATTTACTCATGCTCTCACACCTCTTTTCCGCTCGTGCTCCGGCTTGAATAAAACTCCGGGTATGAAACGATATTTTTTAATTTTGTGAATCACGCTCATCTAATTGAAACGATGCTTTATTCCCCCTCGGAAAAAAGGGGCTCTCATTCGAGCCCCCTTTTGTCATAATTTAATGATCGAGCGGCGAGGAACGGAACTGGAACTGGACCAGGTATCCAATCATGCCGTTTTCCAGATTGTGCTTGATAGGATCGCTCCCGTTATTCG